>CAZRGV010000063.1:5966-27180 GCA_964599655.1 uncultured Isosphaeraceae bacterium
CATCGCCCACCCGACTCGGAGCACTGGTGGACAAGCCACCAGTGCCACCCAACAAGGTTCGACCACCCGGAGCACTGGTGGACAAGCCACCAGGACCACCCGGCCGGGGTGGCTGGGGTCGTGTCGACCCCAGCCCTGTTGGGAGGGCATCGCCCACCCGACTCGGAGCACTGGTGGACAAGCCACCAGTGCCACCCAACAAAGGTTCGACGGCCCGGAGCACTGGTGGACAAGCCACCAGGGCCACCCGCCGCCTGATGCACGTTCGTCCGGCAATCGTGGTCGCCTTAGTTCGACTTCGGCGAGCCGAAGTCGCCGACCATGCTTCGCCAGACGCTGTGAATGTGATTGGCGCCGTTCTGCGTGTTGTTGAACTCGATCACGAAGGTCGAGCCCTGCACCTTGTACGCGTGCGGCTGGTTGCGGTCGGTCGCGCCGTACCAGGCGAACCGGATGTCGTCGCCCGACTTGTTCACGTCGTTGAGCCAGGCCATCGCCACCTCGTTCGGCATGTTCGCGGCGTACGACTCGATCAGGGTGGTGAGCATCTCGCGCTGGTTGTTGCTCAACTTGGTCGCCTCGATCCCCTCGTCATTGGCTGGGGAGGGGTTGGTCGGCAAGCCGCCGCCGGGGCCCTGGCCGCCCGAGTTGCTCTGAATGTCCTTGGGAGCCTCAGCCGCCGCGATTGCCGCCTTTTGCTGCGACTCGTCCAGAGCCTGCAGCAGCCGCAACGCCCGATCTTCGATCTCCGCCAGCGTTCGCAAGCCGGCGCGCGGCCCTTGTCGCACTTCGGCGGGATTGGCGCCGAAGAACGCGGGCGTTGCCGAGACGATCTTGCCGTCTTCCAGCGTGAAGTTCAGCGAAATATGGTGCCCTTCGACGCGCCAGCCCCATTTGCCCTTGTCCGACGGTGTGCCGAAGATCGAGAAGAAGTAGCGTTCCGGATCGCGGACCGGACCGCTCCCTTTCTCCATGTCTCGCAAGATGGCCTCCAGGCTCATGATCGTCGTGGCCTTCAAGCCACCCGAGTGGCTGGTGCCCGCCTGGAGCAAGCCAAACGCCAGGGCCCGTTGTTCCGAGTTCATCGCCTTGATCGGCAGCCCCTTGCGTTCCCTGGGGATGAAGTGCCAGTTGAGCCGTTCGGAGTCGTCGAACGCGAAGGTGGCCTGGGCCTTTTGCGTGTCATCCAGGGCGTCGAGGAGCCGGTCGGCGGCGATCGCCATCGCGCTCCCCGTTCGATTGATCTGCGCGGCGGACCACATCGCGAGGCTGATCACTCCCACGGAGGCCAGCGCCAGGCTTGTCTTGATCTTCGGCATTCTTCACCTCCCGAGCGGTCGGTTCGGTTCCGTTCCGTACGCGTCCTCGACATTTTTGACATCGTACCGGCATTCACCGAAAAACCAAGAGGGTGGCCCGGATCCCCCCTGTGCGGTGCGGGGACATGATCGGCGCTCGACGCACAAAGATCGGCGGCGCCGGAACTCATCGAGCGTCAACGCGGCGGGAACGATCGATCGACGAGGCCCTGACGGAGGTGGTGATGAAGGGGTCGATAATCCCAGGGAAGTTGCAAGGCCTCGGTCAACCGTTTCAGTCGAGCCAGGTAGGTTTCGCTGAGTTCGGTGGCCCGGTCTTGATAGGCCGGATCACAGTAATAGATCCGGCAGCCGAGAGGGCGGGCCTCGCGCGCCGTGCAATGCCCCTGGTCGTTCTGCCAGGGGCAGGTGGCTCCTCCGTCGAGCGGTCGCGAGGGGGGAGGGGCATCGGCCAGGAGCAAGGCGGCTTCCGGGGCCGAGAGGAATAACGTATGCCCGTACTCCTCGAAGCGACAGCAACGGCCGCTGAGAGCACAGGTAGGACCGGCGCGGGCGACGTCGGCCTCCAGGTCGGCGTAGAGTTCGCGAAGCGCGGCTCGGAACCGATCGGGATCGGGAATCTCGGAGACGTCGGGCAAATTCATGGCATCGCCGTCAACATCCGCCTGGCGGCGGCTTGAATCTCTTCAAGACTGAAGTGCGGGCCGCGTCCCGAGCCGGGGCAAGCCTCGGTCGTCCGTCGCCAGTCCTCGGGCGATTCGAGGTTCTCCGGCCAGAACGGCCAGGTTTGACACTGGACGGGCCGCGACGCATAGACCGTGCAACCGTGCTGGCGGTCCCAGAAAACGCAGTCGCCGTTAGGGCGTTCGATCAGGCTGTAACGGTTCCCCACTCGACGAACATACTTTCGTGAGAATATTTCGATGGATAAGCCAAGATGTTCGGCCAGACGTTGCATCTCATCGACGTTGACCCAGACGTAGCCTGGCGCGCCCGTACAGCAGGCGCCGCAACGGGTGCATTCGAACGACAAACCGTCCCGAAACCAAGGGGTATCGTCTGGAACGCTCATCGCTGGGCCGGATCTGGGGTTTCGCGTGGGATGAGGGGGGTCTCGTCGACGAGCTGGCCGCGACTCGAACGCGCTGGGTTCAGTCTAGCCACCCACTCATTCGGGAGCAACCCCGGTTCACTGAAGTCGATTCTGGCCAATGGGTTGCGGGTAGGTTTTCGGGTGTCTTCGACTGGACGACGGGAGAGGGACGCGAGATGAGGCGGCAAGATTGGCCAAAAAGCGGCTTGCTCCTTGGCCGGTTCGGGTCAATGATGAAAAGGATAGCCAGGAACGTCGCCGCAGGGAGTTGACTTTCATGTCCCGAGCGATCGAACGGGTCAGCCTGGCCCATCTCCGTATTCCCTTCAAAGAACCGTTTCCGACAACCACCGGCGATTTGCACGTCAAGGACGCCATTCTTGTCGTGGTGGAGTCGGGTGACGGTCTGGTCGGGCTGGGCGAATGCTCGCCGCCGCTGCGGGCCGATGGGTTGGCCGATTCAGTCCTTTCGCGGTGCTGGGACGATCTCGCGTCGCGGATCGTGCCCGACCTGCTCGGGCGGCAATTCGCGGAAATCGACGAGATCGCCTCGGCCTGTACCGCCTGGAATGGCTGTCACGCATCGGCGGTGGCGGGGGCCGAGACGGCGTGCTGGGATCTGCTTGGACAGCAGACCCACGAGAGCCTGGCCGAGCTGTTGGGCGCGTCGGAGATCCGGATCGAGCTTGGGGTGGAATCGGGCCTCTGGATGGGGAACTCGTCGACGATCGTGGATCTGCTTCGCGCGATCGAGCCGCATCTGGCGGAGGGCTACAAGCGGCTCAAGATCCGGATCGCTCCGGGACGAGACGTCGAGTTCGTCAAGGCGATCCGCGCGCATTATCCCGACTTGCCGCTCCAGGTGGATGCTCGGGGCTCCTATGGCCGCGACGATGCCGAGGTGTTTCGACGGCTCGACGAATTCTTGATGTTGATGATTGAGAATCCGTTCCCCGCCGAGGACCTGGAGGGGATGGTCGAGTTGCAGAAGAGCCTGATCACGCCGATCTGTCTGGAGGCGACGTCGGTCGAGGCGATGCGACGAGGGGCTTGCCGGATCGTGAAGTTGGAGATTCAACGCGCCGGTGGACTGGGACCGGCGTTGAAGCTCACACACGAAGCGCAGGAGAACGGCGTTTCCTGCTGGGTTTCGACCACACCGGAGCTGGGCGTCGGCCAGGCGCAGGCGATTCACCTGGCGACCTTGTCGAACTGCAAGTATCCTGCCGAGGTCGCGCCGAGCACGCGATGGTTTGTCGACGACGTCGTGGTTCCACCGATTGAGCACGACGCGCCCGGAATCTTCAGCGTGCCGACCCGCCCGGGACTTGGGCATCTGGTCGATCCGGTCAAGGTGCGACGGTACCAGATCCGGCAACAGGAGTGGACGGCCCGTCCGGGGGCTTGAGCCGCTGGGACACGTCGGGGTCAGGAGCGGGTTCCGCGAAGATCCGTTGGATTCAGGCCCTCGCGGCGGAGTTGAGCGGCACGCTGAACGTTGGCGTGGCAGGCGGGATCGTGGGCGCGGCGGTCGGGCTGGTGCTGGTTCTCGGGCTGGCGTTTCGCGAGTCCTGGCTGCTTCGAGGGGGCATCACCCCGGATCGGGTCGGGAAGCGACCGCATTCGAGTTCGGAGGAAGCCGCGTGGCCTCTGGTCGAGTCCTGAGCGCTTCGACGCCAGGACGGGTCAGCCGCCGATCGAGTGCATCAGTCGCTCGGGTTTGATAAACCTGGACGTGTTGATCTCGTGCCCTTCCCACTTGCCGGCGACGTTCTCTCGGACAACCTGGGCGATCTCGGCGTCGCTGGCTCCGCCTCGAATGAGGGCCCGGATGTCGGTCTCCTGAAGGGTGAAGAGGCAGTTGCGGAGCTTCCCTTCGGCCGTTAGTCGGACGCGGTTGCAGCTCAAGCAGAAGGGACGGCTGACCGAAGCGATCAGGCCAACGCGGCCCTGGCCATCGACGAAGTCGTAATCGACGGCGGGGGCTCGGGGGTCCTGGTCGGGGGCGGGAACGAGCGGACCGATGCCTTCGGTCAGACGATCGAGAATGTCGGCCGCGAAGAGGACCTTGTCTCGCTCCCACTGGTTGTTCGCGTCGAGTGGCATGTACTCGATGAATCGAAGCTCGAGCCCGTGTTCTCTCGCGAACCGGCCCAGCGGGACCACGTCGTCCTCGGTGACTCCCTTGATGGCGACCGCGTTGACTTTCACGGGGTCGAAACCCGCGTCTCGGGCGGCGAGGATTCCCTCGATCACCTGTTCGAATCCGGGGCGTCGCGTGAGCGCCTCAAACTTCTTCGGGTCCATCGTGTCGAGACTGACGTTGATCCGTCGGAGGCCGGCGTCCCAGAGCGTTTTCGCCAGCGGGGCGAGGAGAATCCCGTTGGTGGTCAGACCCACGTCCACGATGCCCTCGATGGCCGAGAGCATTCCCACCAGCCGGGGCAGGTCCTTGCGGACCAGGGGTTCGCCGCCGGTGAGGCGAATCTTGTCGATTCCCAGGGAGACCGCGATGCGCACGAAGCGTTCAATTTCCTCAAACGTCAACAACTCCTGACGCGGCAAGAACGTGACTGATTCCGGCATGCAATAGACGCAACGGATATTGCAGCGGTCGGTCACGCTGATTCGCAGGTTGTTGTGCACTCGCCCGAACGCGTCGATCAGGCGGTCTTGGGGAGAAGTCATAGCGCGTCTTCGTCGCGGTCCGGGAGTGTCCGAATTCGAGAGCGTACCTCCAGTGTACCCGATGACGCCGCCCGGCACAGGACGACTCTCAGGACGGTGGAGTCTCGAGTCCCGGATGAACCCATTCTTCGGTGCCGTCGGCCCAGACCTCCTTTTTCCAGATGGGGACCACGTCCTTGAGCGTGTCGATCAGCCACTTGCACGCCTCGAACGCCTGTTCCCGGTGCGGGCAACTGACGGCGACCGCCACGCTGATCTCGCCGAGGTCGAGGTGTCCGACGCGGTGAATGATTCCCAGCTCAAGAACCGGCCAGCGCGCGCGGGCCTGGGCCTCCAGGTCGGCCAGCGTCTTCCGGGCCATGACGGGATAGGCTTCGTAATGGAGCGAGGAGGTCCGACGCCCGCCGGTGATCTCCCGGACCGTTCCCAGGAACAGGCAGACCGCGCCGGCGAGGTTGGAACGCACGCGCTCGGTGAGGGCTTGGTAATCGATCGGCGATTCCGTGATTTCGATCATGGCAACTCGGACCGGTTTTGATGGGAATTCAGCCGCCGCTGACCGGCGGAATCGCCGCCAGATCCGAACTCGGGGCGACCGGGTGATCGTCGGAGGCGTACTCGGAATCGACCGCGATCCGACAGCTCGGAATCAAGGAGGCGAGTTCGGGGAAGGATTCGGCCAGCACGCGCTTGAGGTCGGCGACCGTGGCCGGTTCGGGCAGCTCGATGGAGACCGACGAACAGCCCGCGCGTTGCCGGGCGACCGCAAACAGTTGGAGCGTCACCTGCACGGGATTCCCCTCTCGCTCGGGCGGAAAACGGCCGCTGGTCGTGTCATTGGAACGTCGTTCGGAAACGCCCGATCGCCTTGCGAGCGATCGCCTCGACCCGTTAGTCTGAACGGTTTGCCGACCGAGTTCAATCTGAGATCGAGAGTTGTCGGATCATGACGGAGCGGGAACGCGAGGGAGCGCCGTCCAATCCGCCCGAAGCGTGCATCCGGGTCCGGGGCGCGCGGGTGCACAACCTCCGAGACATCGACGTCGACATCCCCCGCGACCGACTCGTGGTGTTGACCGGGGTTTCGGGCTCGGGGAAGAGCTCGCTCGCGTTCGACACACTCTTCGCGGAAGGTCAGCGCCGGTATGTCGAGAGCCTTTCGGGCTACGCCCGCCAGTTCGTTGACCAGCTCGAGCCGCCGGACGTCGACCTGATCGACGGCCTTCCGCCGACGGTCTCGATCGACCAGAAGGCCAGCACGGCGAACCCTCGAAGCACGGTCGCGACCGTCACCGAGATTCACGACTACCTCCGGTTGCTCTTCGCCCGGGTCGGCAAACCGCACTGCCCGAGCTGCGGTCGAGCGATCGGGCGGCAGACGCCCGAGCAGATGGTGGCCTCGGTGCTGGCGATGCAAGAAGGGCGCAAGGTCATCGTGCTCGCGCCTCTGGTTCGTGGCCGCAAGGGGCAGCACGCCGAGGTCTTCGCGACGATCCGCCGCGAAGGCCTGATTCGGGCCCGGGTCGATGGCGAGATCCTCGATGTTCAGGACGCGCCACCGAAGCTGGCCAAGACGAAAGCCCACGACATCGAGGCGGTGATCGACCGCCTGGTGGTGCGCGAGGGCATTCGTCCCCGGCTGGCCGAGAGCATCGACCGGGCCTTGAAGCTCGGTGAGGGATGCGTGATCCTGTCGGCACAGTCGCAGGACAATGGCTGGGAAGATCGGATCGTGAGCGTGCGCTTCGCCTGTCCCGACTGCGGGCTCGGGTTCGAGGAGCTGGAGCCTCGGACGTTCAGCTTCAACAGCCCCTATGGCGCGTGCCCGACGTGCCACGGACTCGGCGCGCTCTGGTCCTTCGACACGGACCTCCTGTTGCCCGATCGCTCGCGATCGATCGCCCAGGGTGCGCTCGCGCCGTGGCATGATGTCTCGCGAACGGGCAAGGTCCGTTCGACGTCCCCTTCGGCCGACCCGAGGCTCACGGCCTTGCTCAAGCGCCACGGCCTGAGCCGCAAGACGCCGTTGAAGGCCTGGCCCGCGGAAGCGGTACGCGAGTTGCTTGAAGGGGACGACGCATCGGGCTTTGAAGGGATTCTCAAGAGACTTGAGAGGGAGTATTCCTCGGCCAAGTCGAATCGTCGTCGCGCGGAGCTCGAGATCTACCGGAGCGAGTTTCCCTGCCCGGCCTGCCAGGGGACCCGATTGAAGCCCGAAGCCCGGGCCGTCACGATCGACGGACAAGCGATTCATCAGATCGCGGCGATGAGCATCTCGGACGCGATTCGATTTTTCGAGAGTCGGCGGTTCGAGCCCGAGCATGATCGGGTCGGACCGCCGTTGGCTCGTGAAATCGTGAACCGGCTGAGGTTTCTCGAACGTGTTGGCCTGAGCTATCTGACACTCGACCGTTCGGCGGATACGCTCTCGGGCGGCGAGTTGCAGCGGGTCCGACTGGCGTCGCAGATTGGCTCGGGACTGATCGGCGTTTGCTACGTGCTGGACGAGCCGACGACGGGCCTGCATCCGCACGATACCGACCGGCTCTTGTCCAGTCTTCGGGACCTTCGCGACGCGGGCAACAGCGTGCTCGTCGTCGAGCACGATGAGGCCGTGATCCGCGCCTCGGACTGGGTGATCGACCTGGGTCCGGGCGCCGGGCCCGACGGTGGCCGGATCGTCGCGTCGGGACCAGCCGTGGCGCTCGACGGCGGCGAGTCGCTGACCGCCCGCTACCTGCGACACGAGGCGCATGTGGGCTGTTTTCCGAGCGATCGTCTCGGTCGAAGTCCTGGGTGGATTACGGTGACTGGAGCTTCAGAGCATAATCTAAAGAATGTGAGCGTTCGAATTCCTGTTGGAGCGTTGACTTGTGTGACGGGTGTCAGCGGGTCGGGAAAGAGCACGCTCGTTCGGGATGTCCTGGCACGCGGTGTTCTCCGGCAACTCGAGGGTGCTGGACGGAGAGCCGGATCGTTGGCTCGGATCGACGGCCTGGACGCGGTTGAGAAGCTGATCGACGTCGACCAGACACCCATCGGGCGCACACCCCGCTCGACACCGGCGACCTACACGGGGGTTTTCGACGAGATTCGGAAGGTGTTTGCCCGAACGCGAGAAGCGAAGGTTCGCGGATACAAGGTCAACCGCTTCAGTTTCAACGTCAAAGGAGGCCGGTGCGAAACCTGCCAGGGACAGGGCGTTCGTAAGATTGAAATGCAATTTCTTCCTGATCTTTTTGTCCGATGCGACGATTGCGGCGGAATGCGGTTCAATCGGCAGACGCTCGAGGCGCGATACAAGGGGAAGTCGATCGGTGAGGTGCTGGAACTCCGCGTCGACGAAGCCGTGGACTTCTTCGATGCGATTCCGAAGGTCCGCCACGGACTGGTTGCGCTGCATGAGGCCGGGCTGGGCTACGTCACGTTGGGTCAATCGAGCACCACGCTCTCCGGCGGCGAGGCCCAGCGCGTAAAGCTGGCGGCCGAACTGGGGCGCTCGGCCGCCGGGCGCACGCTCTACATTCTCGACGAACCGACAACCGGGCTCCACTTCGCCGACGTCGAGAACCTGCTTCGCGTGCTCAACCGCCTGGTTGATCTGGGTCAAACGATCGTGGTCATCGAACATAACCTCGACGTGATCCGAAACGCGGACTGGATTATCGACCTCGGCCCGGAAGGCGGCGTAAACGGAGGCCAGGTGGTGGCAATGGGCACACCTGGGGAGGTGGCCAGGTCGCCCACAAGCCTGACGGGGCGCTACCTGGCCGGTGCCGGCAACGACGCGTAGTCGGGAGGCCGTCGGCGCGAGAACCCGACGCCTCCAGGGTATGAAGGTTTACCAGGACCGGATCGCGTCGTCGAGCTCCTGCTCGGCCTGTTCGCGAGCGATGCCGTACTTTTCCTGGATCTTCCCGACGATCTGGTCCTTGCGTCCGGCCAGTTGCTCGAGCTCGTCGTCGGTCAGCTTGCCCCATTGCTGCTTGATCTTGCCCTTGAATTGCGTCCAGTTCCCTTGAATCTGATCCCAGTTCATGGTTGCCTCCTTGGGAGTGTCGGTTCTGGTCACACGAATTCGACGCGATCACGTGACGCGTTGGAACCATTCTCGCAAAGCCCATGCCGTCATATGTGGGCGGCATCTCGGAAAAACGGGATGAGGTGTGAGACGCGTCTCGCGGCAGGGCACGACGAATCCCAAGATCCGATGCCTACACCATCGCACGGAAGCAAGGCGTTGGAGGGAACACGCATGTCCGACTCGTATGGAGCGACGTATCAGCACATTCAGGGCGGCCCCTGGCATTGGATTCTTGACACCGTTTGGCGTCGCGCTGCTTGCCGCCGCGGTGGTGACTGGGGAACCCGTCTTCGTTCGGGGGCTATTCGCGGGAATGGGAATGATGTTCCTGGTGCTTGGATTTTCGTTCCAGCACCTGATGGTGGAGGATGAAGGGGATCGGCTTGCGATCGTGTTCGGTCCCCTGCCCTTGTTCACGAAGCGGATTCGCTACGAGGATATCCGCGAGGTTGAGGTCGGTCGAACGTCGCCGCTAGACGGCTGGGGCATCCACATGAGCCTCCGTGGCGGCTGGGTGTGGAACATCTGGGGTCGTGATTGCGTGATCATCCATCACCACCGTCGAGGCATTCTCTGGGTCGGCACGGACGACGCGAAGAACCTCGCAGGCTTCCTGAAGGCACGGATCGGGTCGATCAACGAACCCTCGGAGGGGTGAGCATCGGGCACGCCGTCGTGCTCTGACGGGTCTCAACGGTTGCCGGATGACGGCCGATCTGGAACGCGAGCGTGGCTTTCGCCCGTCAATTGGGTTCGTGGAGCGTCAACGTGCGGTCCGCGGCCACGTCGTGATTCGGGGTCCTGGATCCGTCAGGCCAGAAGACTTCGATCCGATCGACCTTCGAGGCGGACCCCAGGCCCCAGTGAAGCTCCATCGCATTCTGCGATTGATGTGAGCCGCCGCTCCGGAGTTCTCGGGTCTGGGTTTTTCCACCGGCGGTCAATGCGACGCGGGCCCCGATTGCCGGGCTTCCGTGGCGATTGAGTAGACGGAGCTTGATCCAGTGGCCCGTTCGAGGGGTGTCGTTTCTCAAAAGGAGGGGCGGTGCGTCGATCGCCGTGAAAAGCAGGTCGAGGTCGCCGTCGTCGTCGTAGTCGCCCACGGCGAGGCCGCGGCCTGAAACGGCCTGTTGCCATCCGGGTCCGGCACGGTCTGAGACGTTCGTGAGCAACCCTTGATCGTTTCGCAGGAGAAACGGTTTCTGACGGTACGACTCGTTCAGCTCGGGTTCATCGTCCACTTGCGGATAGATGTGTCCGTTGGCGATGGCGAGATCGACGTCCGCATCGTGGTCGAAGTCGAAGAACGCGCAGCCCCAGTTCAACGCTTCGTAGGAGATCGCCTTCAGGCCGATACTGGCGCTCACGTCGAGAAAGAGCAGTTCGCCCTGGTTGTGGTAGAGGGTCGCCGAATCTTTGGCGAACGTCGTGAGAACGATGTCCGGCAAGCCGTCGCCGTCGAAATCGGCCGAGTCGACGCCCATGCCGGCCTGCGCCACGCCGTTGCCGCTCAGACCGACGCCGCTCCAGGCTCCGATCTCGTTGAACGTGCCGTCACCATTGTTGCGGTAGAGAAAGTTTGGGTTGGAGTCGTTGGCGACGAAGAGATCGATGTCGCCGTCCAGGTCGAGGTCGGAGGCCAGGACCCCAAGCCCGTAGGATTCCGCGGTGTCGGACATTCCGGCCTGATCGGTGGCATCCAGGAAGGTGCCGTCGCCGTTGTTGCGATAAAACCGGTCGCGTCCGCCTCGCATTCCGAAGGGACCGGCAAGAACTTTCACCTTCTCACGCCAGAGTGTGGTTCGCTTCGCGGCGAGGACGTCATCCATCGTGGCGTCGATATAGTTGGCGACGTAGAGATCGAGGTCGCCGTCGCGATCGGCATCAAAAAAGGCCGCTCCCGACCCCCAACCCGGATCGGCCACGCCGGCGCGCTCGGCAAGCTGCTCGAAGGTTCCATCCCCCTTGTTGCGGTACAAACGGTTCGGGCCGAAGTTGGTCACGTAGAGGTCGACCCGACCATCGTTGTCGTAATCGCCGGCGCAGACGCCGCACCCCCAGCTCTCGTCGGCGACGCCAGCCCGAGTCGTCACATCTTCAAACGTGCCGTCTCCTTTGTTGCGGTAGAGGGCGTTCCGGCCCTTGAGCCGGACGCGAGACGGCTGCTCATCGAGCGCCCAGCCGTTGACAAGGTAGATGTCGAGCCGGCCATCGCCGTCGTAGTCCACGAAGGCCGCTCCGCCACCGACCGATTCAAGAATATGATCTTTATCCGATCCACCACAGTAAAGAACCGTCGTCAATCCTGTCTCCGCGGCCACGTCGACGAACCGGGGATCGGGCGGCTCGGTCCGTCTGGTTGTGGTCGAGGTTGGTGTCTGGTTGGGAGGCGACGAGGGTTGGGGCTGGGTCTCAACCTCGGGATTTCCGCACGAGGCGAAGCCGATGAGCAACCCGACCGCCAGCAGCCTTCTCGGGAAATCCATGTAAGTTTCCTCAACCCTCGCGCCGAATGGCCGCCGGTTGACCACGGTCGGCGCGAGGATCTCATAGGCGTTGCCGCCGCCGAATCACTCGGGGGCGATGGCCGCGTGGAAGAGGCGAGAGAGTTCGGTTCCGAGCTTTTGCAGGTCGGCCGCGCTTGCATTGGCGCCGGCGCGTCCGATGCGGGAGGCCACGTCGAGCAATCCCTTCTTCTCGCGATTCGTCACGAACATGTAATCGGCCTTGGTCTCGACGTCAGTGTTGTGGGTGTGGCCGGCCTTGGCGAGCCGCTGGCGGACGGCCTGGATACGTTTGTCGCCCTCGTTGGCGATGTTCGTGACCTCGGCCGCGGCGGCCTCGAGGTGGCCAACCCTTCCTTGAGCGTCGCGCTCGGCGGCCTTCAGGTGCATCTGGGCCGCGGTGTGGTAACCGATCAAAATGCTTTTGACCAGTTCGTCCTCGGTCGTTTCGATCTCGATGATTGCTGTGGCAAGATGCTCATACGTGGATGCCGCGACTTGCTCGGCCGTGTCCGCGGCTTTCGGAGCCTCTTGCGCGACGGGCCTCGCGGCTTGATAGCCCAGCGCGGCCACAGCGAGGATCAGTGTCGGAATCAGGTTTCTCATGGGTCTTGTCCTTTCGAGACTGGTTGGTGTTCGATCATCTCCGTCGCAACGAAACTTGTGAAAGACGTCTGTCTTGCACATATCCGAAGTCGAGCCCGTGCGGGCAATGGTCGCCAAATCGATCGACCGCAAGCCGATGGACCGTTTGGTCCCGTTCAACGACCGGCTTCGTCGGCCTTTTCGGCGCGGATTTCTTTGGGCTTGCCTGGTTCTTTCGATCCTGGCGATTCGTGCGGTCCGGCTTGCTGGAGGAGCAGAATGAGCGAGTGTTCCAGTTCGGCCGGCTTGAACCCGAACGGCCCGCGACCACTCTTGTAAGCGACCTTCCCTTCCGAATCGATCAGATAGAGTCGGCTGGGCATCCCGCTGTAACGAGAGCCGACGGCGTCATCGATCGTGTCGACGACCATGGGAAATCCCAGGCCGAGACGCTTGCCGCACGCCTGCGAGACCGCGACCCGTTCCTGATAGGTTCGAGGCTGAGGGATGGAGACGCCGGCGTGCTCGTTGCTGGCCATCGACCAGCCGTCGATCGGGTGCGCCTCCCGGACATAAACCATGACGAAGGTCGCGCGATCTTTGTAGTTCTGGTAGAGCTTTTCGACGTTGCCGGCCTGGCTGCGGAACGGTCCGCAGGTGAAGTTGCCGAAGACAAGGACGAGGGGTTTGGGTCCGATGAGCTTGGAAAGTGTCACCTCTTGCGTGCCGTCGTTGGTCTTCAGAGTGAAGTCCGAAACACGGTCTCCGAGCGCAGGACCAGGCTGAAGCGAGCCAATCTCCTGACGGAACAGGCCGCGAATCAAGGTTTCCTTCGATGGGCCCTCACTGCTCGCCTGGGAGGATCGACTCGAACGGGGCGCAGGGAGCGCTTCCTGGAGGTCGGAGAGCGAAAGAAAGCCCTGTCCGCCACGATCGCACTCATCGAAAAAGGCGGAGAACTCTTCGCGGGTCACCTTGCCATTGCTGTCGCGATCGGCGAGATAAAAGAGGCTCATCCCCGGCGACGGTGTCAACGCATGGGCGGAAAAATCGAAGTCCGACTCGGTCAGAACGTGGTCGCGGTCGCGATCGAGACGGGAGAAGTCGTCATCGGTCCCAGGGAACTCGGATCGAGTCAGCTTGCCGTCGCCATCGAGGTCGTAACGCGTCCGCGTTGTGTTCCAGTCGAAGCGGGTCTGTGCCAGGGCGCGACGGAACCAGCCATCGTGGGGACCAAGCTGGCTCCCCTGGAGAATGTCCGTGTACATGTCGAGCCATTCGGGACGGTCGGGATACGACTCCTCGAGGGCGCGAGCGATTGCCTGCCTGGTTTCCTCGGCGTTCGTCGGGGCATCCGGCTCAACGGCGAATGCGGGCGAATACGGTGCGGCGGCCAGCATCGCCGCGAGCATCAAACCGGCAAGCGGCCGACGGGAATTCCACGTTGAGCGTCGACGGTGGATCATGGGAGACCTGGCTCCTTCATCGTAGGGGTAGTGCTTGAAGTCGGGCGACGTCCTCTGGTGCCGTTGGGCCGTTGAGTCCCAGCGTCACTTGGATCGGACTGGACCGGACTCGGAGGACGTGGAGTCTTTCTTGTTTTGATCCTGGAAAACGTTTTCACGCTCCAGTGGGAGTTGGAAGGCGTCGGCAACGCGCGTCATGTAGTGGCAGCGGCAAGCCCACCAGATGACGTCGAGCGCGCGTTCCAATCCAAAATGAGCCACAAGGTTCTTTCGGTCGGCGTCGTTGATCTCCCAGGGGGCTTTCGAGAGCTTCCTCGCGAAGAAAAAGGCCGCCCGATCCCACGGGGGCAAGGAGGACCAGTCACCCGAGGCAAGCAGCCGGGTTCGTTCTTCCAGCGCATTCTTGTCGAGGCCCGCGACCGCGAGCAGCATTTCGCAGTGGCCCATTCAGTAGAAGCAGTGGATCGTTCGCGTCACGATCCAGAAAAGACTCTCCTCGAAGACCCGATCCTGTTGCGCTTCCTCGCCGAAGTTTCGAGTGCAGGCCGACCACGCCGATGCCAATCGCGGCTGATACCCCATGCAAACGAGGCTCCAACGGATGCGAACCGGGGCTTTCGGCCTGGGCGCCTCGGGTGGGAGCGTCTCGAGGACCTCCTCGAAACTCGGTACACGAATCCGACCGTTGTTGGCCCGTTGCGCGTCGAGATTCGTCTGGAGCACGTCGAATCCCAGCTCCAGCCATTCGGGGTCGTCCACGAGCGACGGTACGGCCGGTCCGTGCAGGTCCTCGGGGCGGGCCCTCGGTGGCACGGAGGGAGGCTCCGCGTTTCGGTCGAAGTGGACCTCGACGGGGGGCAAGGGACCTCCGTCTTCCAGCGGGACGTTGAGTGTCAGCAGAAGGCGGTCCTGGAAGTTGGCGTAGGCCAGCAAGAGAACCATCGCGACGAGCTTCTTCTCGCCGTAGAGGTTTCGAAGTTCGGCAACCTGATCGTCGGTCACGGAACCGGCGTCGAGCGTCATCTGACGAGCGAACTCCAGGGCGGCGCGCTCGTCGGGGGGCCAGCGGTCAGGTCCCGCTTTGAGATTCGCGATCCGACGATCGCTCAGCCCGGCGCGACGCAGGTCGGCCAACGCGGTGGCCATCGCGTAATCGGAACGATTGGCCTGAGCCGCCACCCATCGCATCTCACCACGGAGCACTGGACCAATCTCATTCTGGGTCCGGTGAAGCCAGTCGAGTTCGAGCATGGCCGCGGTTGTGCGAGGAAGCGCTCGCGCCGTGAGTCGAGCCCAGTTGGGCACGGGTTGACCACCACCGGTCGTCGGGCTTGGCAATCGCCGCCAGCATTCCTCGACGCTTAAGGGTTCGCCGAGGATGCCGGCCAGCGCTGGATGTGAAGCCCAGAGCAATCCGACTCCGATCACGAGTGGCACAATGATCTGTTTTTCAATAGACATGATTGGTTCTCATTGTGACTAACTTCGGAGTATCCCCCCGACACGGCCGTGGCGTGTCGGACGTTGAACAACGTTTGAGGCAATTCCGCCCCTGGAACGAGGGGTTGTCGGAGGACGAAGATCGGGGCCATCTCTGCCTCGTCGTCGGCACGCTGGCGAGACAACGTTCGCTCGGGGTCGGGCACCCTGAGAGTGTTTTGGATCATCAACCCGAGCGTTTCGTTGGCATGTGAGCGCCTCAACTTGGCACGAGCTCGTCGATCGGTCTCGTCCCGTTCGTGAGAGAGAACCGGCTCAACCGATGGGGGCGATTTCGTGGCCAAGGCTCGGCGCGTCCCGGCGTCGACGGAGGTCGGTGCGACCCCGAAACGTCGCGTGTGAATGCGACTCACCGTCCAGTGCCAACCGGACTTGCGTTGCACGACCGATCGTGATCGTCCCTGCACAGCCGTCGCGCATGCGGCAGGCTGCGCCACCGAGGGATCTCCGATGGCCGAACCCAGTCGTCAAGAGGCGAGAGTGGGTACTGAGGCTCGCGGAGGATGGAAAATCGAGCACGAGTGCTCAATTGGGCATAGAGACCCGCGAATAGGAAGGCCCACGAACCATCGAGGTATGAACCGGTTATTGAGAGCGACCGGAATCGCCCACTGTCCACCGACCGGGGGCGGGAGGGTCGGCAACGTTGAGGGGGGTGGGGCCGGGTTCCCGGAGCACAAGGCCCCGGAACAGGGGGCCGGTTGCTCGCGAGGAGATTCCTGGTGCGGGGTCGGCAGCGCGCCGACACGACTCAGGAGCTCGAGGTGAACGATTGCCGGGGCGGACGGCGAGCGGAAGCTGAGATGTCGGCTCGCACAACCGGCCCGAACCAGCGAGGGCGAGACAAGACTCAGGGCCAGGATCGCCGGGAGCGATCTTCGCCAGACCCGCAGCGGAAAATCGCGATGCGAGCGTTTCATCCCACCCCAGAAACGAGGCTTTCGAACGCACCCCGCGACCCAGTCACGGGGAAACGATGAATGCGAAATCGGGGACTCTCGACCGTGCGAGGATTTGCTCAGCGTACCAGGGAGCATCGGCAACAGCAAGGGTGCGGATTCTCGCGGACCCGTGTCGATTCGTTCGACCCGTTGCGAAGGGCGGTTGGCCCCGAATTCGGGATGCGACTCGGATGTCGTCGCGGTACCCGATCGCCCTCGCGTCATGCGGTAACGACGTGCCGAGTCTTGCCATCGAACCACGCGGAATCCCAGGGAGGATTTCGTGGTCGCCAAGGTCAATCGGGCGATCCACCGTCGCCGTCGCGGCAAGATTCCTTCTCAACTGGCGGGGGTGGGGATTCGGCTGGTGGGTCGAAGGACCGGCGTCTCGTCGATAACATCGGCGTGATACCATGAAATTGTTCGAGGAATACTTCACGGTCCGAGTCGGTGATTGGTCCGTGGGTTTGTACGCTTTGAAGAATCGAACAGCCCGGGGATTTAGAGTCTTGCATGCGGCCTGGAATGCGACATAATCCCTCAAAGAACGAGACTCTGATCGGGGCGAGCCAATCCGCGCGCCCAAGTCGTTTCTGGGGGGAAACCACGATGTCCCGATCCCGAGCGGCGATGATCGTACTGGTGGTGGCGGCGAGTCTCACCACGGCCTCGATGGTCGTGCTTTCGAGCCCTCCGCACGACGAGGAACTCGCGCTGGCGGTTCAGATTCCGGAAGGGGAGGGGCCGAAAACCGATCGGCCGATCGCGATGCCGCCCCGGCTGAGCGGGCTCGTTGTGGCTCTGGGGTTGAGGGACGAGGAGCCCACGGAGTGGGAGGGAGACATTGAGGTCTCCGAAGGGCGAGTTTTCGACCTCGAGGTTGTCGCGGCGGCACCTGGGGCGGTCGTGGAGAATTCGCACTTCCGGGTGGATACCCAGCGCGTGACCACCAAGAAGAAGCAAGCCGCCCAGAAGAAACAGGTTGCCAAGAAGAAGCCAGCCGCCAAGAAGAAGCAGGCCGCGAATGCCGAGCAGCAGGGACCGGTCGTCGCCACGGTCCTTCGTATGAATCTCGATGCGCCATTAACCGCGAATGTGGTCATCAAAACCAATCATGGTCGAATCACTACGGCGCTCTCGGATCTTGACCTTTACACCCCGAAGACGTTCCTCGGTGGGCAGGTCTCGATCGCGCGGCAAGATGGCTCGATCCGGCTCAGTGGCCCACCAACCGAGGATGATTATCCGGTCGCGGCCAAAGGACCCGACGGCACGGTCTGGATGGCGTACGTGGCCTATCAACCCGAACGGGCGAGGCTGACCCAGGCGGTCGATCCCGAGGACTTCGACACGGTTCTGGTTCCGAAGGGCAATGGCGACCAGATTCTCCTGCGACGGTTCGACGGCAAAGCCTGGCATCCTCCCATCGAAGTGACCGGCAAGGGGCTCGACGTCTGGCGTCCAACCGTCGCGGTCAACGGCAAGGGCGAGGTCGTCGTGGCCTGGGCCCAACAGATCGATGGCAACTGGGATCTTTACTACCGAACGTTAAGCCCCGGCAAGGACGGCGGCGCGGGAAGTTGGTCACAGACCGTTCGACTCACGGACGACCCTGGCTCCGATTTCCACGCGGTCTCCGCCACTGATGCCAAGGGCAACGTTTGGCTAGCGTGGCAAGCCTGGCGTGATGGAAATTACGAAATCCTCTCCGTCGTCCTCGCGGAGGGGCACGACTGGAGCAAGGCTCGCGTGATCTCCGACTCTCCGGCCAACGACTGGAGCCCGGCCATCGTGGCCGACGCCAAGGGAAATGTGTTCGCGGCCTGGGATACCTACGACAAAGGCAACTACGACGTCCGGCTCCGGCTGGTCGGCAAGGAAGCCGATCCGATTGCGATCGCCGGATCCGCTCGCTTCGAGGCGAGATGCTCGCTGGCCTGCGACCCCCAGGACCGGATCTGGATCGCCTATGAAGAAGGGGACGAGCAGTGGGGCAAGGACTACTCCAGCACGACTCCCGAACGGGTGCCGGTGGAGAACAAGGGCTTCGCGCTCTATGTCAATCGAACCTTGCGCGTGAAGTGCCTGGAAAACGGCCGTTTGATGCAGCCGGAGGGATCGCTCGAAGACGCGTTTGGAAACCGCCTCAGCCAGGGCAAGAGCGTTCCTCGAATCGCGTCCGACCCGTCGGGTGGCATCTGGCTCCTGTTCCGACATCACCCCCAGCCCAACGGAGCGGGCGAGGTCTGGCACGGTTATGCCACGCACCACGACGGCAAAGCCTGGTCGATTCCCCGACACCTGATTGATTCCGCGGGCCTGATCGACAATCGGCCCGCCCTGGTTCCCCTGGAGCAGGGCCTATTGATTGTTCACAGCACGGATCAACGGTTAAACGCCAACAACCGGGGACAGTTCGACCTGTTCGCGTCGTTTCTCAAGCCCGACTCCCGCGAGGTTCAGGCACCGAAACTCGTCGCCGACACACCAGCACCCGAGCCGAAGCTCTCCACGGTCCATCCCAACGAGGCTGAGGATATCGCCCGGATGAGGGCATACCGAATCGAATCGGGTGGCAAGACGCTCCGGCTCCTTCGAGGGGAATTCCACCGCCACACGGAAGTCAGCTCGCACCGGGATCAGGACGGTTTGCTCGAGGACACGTGGCGCTACGCGCTCGACGCGGCGGATCACGACTGGATGGGCAATGGCGACCACCACAACGGGTACGGATATGAGTACATGTGGTGGTTTATCCAAAAGATGACCGACTTGCATCTCAACGCGCCCAGGTTCGTCTCCGCCGTCACTTACGAGCGAAGCGCGGTGTATCCGAACGGCCATCGCAATGTGATCCTCCCGAAGAGGGGCATCCGTCCCCTTCCTTTCGGGGATTTGAGTGGAACGCCGGAAGAGGGTACGCCCGATACCAAGAATCTTTACGTGTACCTCAAGCATTTTGGCGGCATTTGCGCGTCTCACACCAGCGCGACCAACATGGGCACCGACTGGAGGGACAACGACCCCGAAGTCGAGCCGGTGGTCGAGATCTACCAGGGTCACCGCCACAATTACGAACACTTCGGCGCTCCGCGATCGCCGACGGAGGCCACGCAGATTGGCGGCTATCAGCCGGCCGGGTTCGTCTGGAACGCGTTGCAAAAGGGGTATCGGCTCGGCTTCCAGAGTTCCAGCGACCACGTGAGCACGCACTGGAGTTACGCCGTGGTTCTGGCCGAGGATGTCTCTCGTCAAGGAATCATCGACGCGTTCAAGAAACGGCATAGCTACGCCGCGACGGACAACATCATTCTCGACGTCCGCTCGGGTGAACATCTCATGGGAGACGTCTTCACGACGGACAAGGCCCCGACCTTGCGGATCGTAGCTCAAGGAACCACGCCCATCGCCAAGCTGGACATCATCCGGGACAACAAGTACGCCTTCTCAACCGAACCGAAACAGGTCCAGATCCAGTTCCAGTACACGGACGATGATGCGAAGCCGGGTGAAAGTCACTACTACTACGTTCGTGTCACGCAGGAGGACGGCAACCTCGCGTGGGCCTCGCCCATGTGGATCACTTACCAGAAGTAGTTCAACGGCAGCGTCTTGACGCGCGGTTGGGGGAACGACAACCTAGGTCTCGACCTGCTGAATCGATCGCCGAGATCCGGGGAGTTCCCCCGCCGTGCATCGCGAATACCATCCGGAACAGATCGGGTTGGGCCACACCCACGAGACGGGGCACGACCATCCTCACGATCATGAGGCCGAATATCGCACGCTCATTTTGACGACGATCGTCGTCGGCTTGCTTCTGGGATCGGACCTGCTACTGGCGTTCCTGGGGGCCGAGGAGTACCGCCGACCGTTCGGCGTTTCCCTCTCGCTCATGGCGGCGATCATCGGTGGCGGCCGTGTCGTCTATCAGGCTCTGGCGGCCCTGTTCGAAGGGAGAATCGGCGCCGACATCGCGTTGGCGATCGCCTGCGTGGCGGCCGGGTTGCTCGGCGAATATTTCGTCGCTGCGGAAGTCGTCTTCATCGCACTTTTCGGCGAATGTCTAGAAGCCTTCACGTTCGAGCGTGCTCAGCGCGCGATTCAGAAACTGCTCGAGTATCGGCCTCGCACGGCCCGCGTCCTCCGTGACGGCCAGGAAGTCGAGATCCCGGCCGAGAACGTCGCGGTCGGCGACGTTCTTGTCGTTCGCCCCGGAGAACGAATCGCCGCGGATGGCTCGGTGCTCCAGGGACGATCGGCCGTCGACCAGGCGATCCTCACCGGCGAAGGCCTGCCGGTCGACAAGGGGCCAGGCGACCCCGTTTACACGGGAACGATCAATCAGTTTGGGCTGCTGGAAATCCGAGCGGAACGGGTCGGCTCCGAAACGACGATGGGCCAGGTCATCCGTCTCCTCTCCGACGCCCAGAGGCAGAAGGCACCGCTCGAACGAACCGCAGATCGTTACGCCAGGATGTTCTTGCCGGCCGTGTTGACGGCAGCGACTGTTGTCTTTCTCGCCACGAATGCTTCGCCCCTCTGGAACTGGGCACGGTCGAGCAAGGTGCTTTCCATCGACATCTTGCCGACCCTGGCGGTCCTCGTCGTGGCCTGTCCGTGCGCCCTGGTCCTGGCGACCCCGGCGGCCGTTCTCGCGGCGACGGCTCGGCTCGCGCACCGTGGCGTACTGATCAAGGGGGGAGCCGCTCTCGAACGCCTGGCAACCGTCAACGCCCTCGCCTTTGACAAGACCGGCACCTTGACCGAAGGCCGGCCGGAACTGGGAGACGTCTTCGCGCTCCCCCCCTGGAGCGAATTGGAGGTCCTCCGGCTGGCGTCGGCGGCCGAGCAACCGAGTGAACATCCCATTGCGCGTTTGCTCGTTGCCGAAGCGAATCGCAAGAGCCTTGCCCTTCCGGCCGTTGGAGAATTTCGGGCGCAACCTGGCGCCGGCATCTCGGCCAGGCTCGTCGACGGCGAGAACCGTCCAACGATCCTTCGTCACTGCTTGCGCCGATCGATGATCGCCCT
>CAZRGV010000063.1:27190-34559 GCA_964599655.1 uncultured Isosphaeraceae bacterium
CCGGGTCGTCGCGCCGCTTGAGAGGCCGAGGAGTCTCTCAAGCGGCTCGACGACTCGGGTCAGACAGCCCTGCTCGTCGCCGTCGACGGCCAGGTCATCGGCACGGTCGGTGCTCGCGACCGAGTGCGCCACGAAGCCCATGACGTGATCCACGACCTGAAACATTTGGGTTTGAAAAAAGGTATAAAGTTTTAAAATATCCCAGGATGACCGGTGATCGCCCAGCCGCGGCGCGCTCGGTGGCGAAAAAGGTCCACGTCCAGCAAGTCGAAGCGGAACTGACCCCCGCGGGCAAGGCCGAATGGATCCAGCGCCGTCAGCAGGAGGGGCGAATCGTCGCCATGGTGGGTGACGGCATCAACGATGCCCCGGCACTGGCGATCGCGGACGTCGGACTGGCCCTCGGCGGTGTCGGAACGGATATCGCCGCCGAAGCGGGTTCGATCGTGCTCATGGGTGATCCCCTGGAACCCCTGCCAGGTGCCATCCGGCTGGCGCGGCAGACGGTCCGGATCATCCGGCAGAACATTCTGCTGTTCGCCTTCGGCGTGAACACGGTGGCCGTGATCCTGGCGGGTCTACGAATCCTCGGACCGGTCGCGGCGGCCATCTTTCACCAGATCGGCTCCTTGCTCGTTTTGCTCAACGCCATGCGGTTGCTCGGCTTTGAGCGATGGAACGAGTTCTCGCTCGTCAGGTGGCTGAATCGGTTCGTGTTCGTTTGTCGCGCGTGTCGCCCCTCGAACCTCTGGCGTCTGGCGAGTCACCACGGTCGGGCACTCACAGTGGGGTCCTTGACGCTCGCCGGCCTTGTTTATCTCGGCTCCGGAATCACTTGCATCGGGCCCGACGAGATGGGGGTCGTTCGCCGTTGGGGACGCTACCAGGCCCCGTTACTGGGTCCTGGGCTCCATTTCCGGTGGCCCGTTCCGTTGGAGACCGTCACGAAGGTCGAACCCGGGCGTGTCCGATCCGTCCGTATCGGCCTGTCAGGACAGGCTCCGGCCACGGAACGTTCAATCGCCTGGAATGTCAGTCACGGATCGCGACGCAACGACGGCGCGCTGTACTTCACGGGCGACGAGTCCCTCGTGGAACTCGCGGGGGTCGTGGAATATCACGACACGAAATCGGGCGCAATAGATCGGATTTTCAATACTATTGACGTCGATTTTCTTGTGGAAGCCTCATCGGAGGCGTCGTTCCGGGAGGTTGTGGCACGCACACCGCTGGAGGACATCCTGGTCGCTCGTCGTGGAGAGGTCGAGGAGCGGATTGAGCAGGCGGTCGAGGCGAGGTTGCGGGATTCCGGTCAACACCTCGAAATCGATCGTGTTCGCATCGTCGATGCCCATCCTCCTCGCGAGGTCGTGCCCGCCTACCGCGACGTCTCCGCGGCGGTCTCCGACGTCGAGCGTTATCGCAACGACGCCGAGGCTTACGCGGCGGAACGCTCGCTTTCGGCGAAGGCGGATTCTCAGACACTTCTCGATCGCGCCGAGACTCGCGCCCATCAACTTCGGACCAGAACGAAGGGGGAGAGTCAGGCGTTCTTCGCTCGACAACGCGCCTTCGCCTCCCAGCCGGAACTGACCGAATTCCGACTTCTCTGGAACACGCTCTCGAACGTACTGCCAGGTCGACCCAAGTTGATTCTCGATCCCAAGGCGTCGGGCCGCCGCCACATCTGGCTCGCCAATCCCGACCGCTTCGGCGTTCGTCCGATGAACGTGGCCCCCGCGCCTCCACCCGGCAGCGAAATTGACGACTAGCCTTCACCAGAGTACCTCTCGATGCATCAGCCAAGCACCACGCATCACCACCGGCCCTCGAAGTGGCCCTGGATCGTCGTGGCCCTGGCTGCGCTTCTGTTCGTCCTGGTCCTTCGATGCTTCGTGCTCGTGGATCAGACCGAGACCGTTTACATCACGGAATTCGGCCGCCCGATCCGTCAGATCGACGAGCCAGGGCTGCACTTCAAGTGGCCGCACCAGAGCCGTCGCGGCTTCGATAAACGGCTTCAGCTTCATTCCCCCCCTCCCCGGGAAATGCTGACGAAGGACAAGAAGAACCTCGAGGTGGCCTGGTATGTCTCCTGGAAGATCGCCAACGTCGACCAGTTCCTCAAGTCGGTCCGGACGATCCCCGAGGCTTCGGCCCGGCTCGAAGACATGGCCGCGTCGATTCTCGCCGCCGAACTGGGCGGACACGATCTGTCGGAACTGGTCCAGGTTGGTGAAACGTCCTCGATTGCGGCCATCATGAATGACGTGAGCCAACGCATCGGAGATCAGGCGTCCCGGGAATACGGCGTGACGGTGGTGGATTGCCGGCTCCGGCGGCTGAACTATCCCGAGGAGGTGCGCTCGGCGGTCTTCGAACAGATCCGGAGCGAGCGACGCAAGGTGGCCGCGACCACTCGTGCCGAGGGCGAGAGCCAAGCCCGAGTGATCAAAAGCGCCGCCGACCTGGATCGTGCTCGACGGATTGCCGATGCCGAGGCCGAGGCTGCTCGTCGGATCGGCGAAGGGGAAGCGGAGGCAACTCGCATCGCGAACGATGCCCATGCGGCCGATCCGGCGTTTTACGAGTTCCTCAAGACGCTCGAGACCTACCGAACGGCCCTCGACCGGCGCACGACTCTCGTGCTTTCGGCCGATAGCCCGTTCCTGAAGCTCCTCGCCAAAGGGGTTCCCGAGCTTCCCTCTCGAGAACTCAGCCCAAAATCCACGGCCTCGACCCTTCCCGCGGCGGGAGGCGGACGATGATTCGCTGGCGGATCGTACTTCTGAGCCTGCTCGTCCTCGCCTACCTTGCGACGGGGCTCGTCGTGGTCCAGCAAGACGAGGTCGGTGTTGTGCGTCGCTTCGGCGCGGTCCTGCCCGAGCCCTGGAGACCAGGACTGCACTGGGGATTGCCCTGGGGTCTCGGCCGTGTCGATCGCGTGAAAACCGGACAAACGCGGACCTTGACCATCGGCGCTCCGGGCCAGGCCGAGGCTCCCCTCACCCGGAATCCCAACCCGTCGAATGACGATTTTTTGACCGGTGATCTAAACCTGGTTACCGCGCAGGCCATTCTTCAGTATGGGGTGACGGACCCCGCGACGTTTCTCTTCTCGGCGACATCCGTCGACGAGGCACTCCGGCTAGCGACCGAATCCGCCCTGACCCTCGCCCTGTCGGAACGGGGCATCGACGATGTGCTGACCGTGGGTCGGGCCGAGGTGGCCGAACGGATGCGTCGCGTCATCGAGTCGGAAGCCCAGCATCAGGGCCTGGGTGTCACGATTCGCGCAGTCCGACTGGGGCGAGTCGCCCCACCGGCGGCCGTTGCTCCCGCATTCGCCGATGCCGCTCGGGCTCGAAGCGATAAGAGGCAGGCGATCACTTCGGCCGAAGAGTATCAACAACGTGCCCTAGCCGACGCCAACGGCCAGGTTCGCGAGATCTCCGATCGCGCGATCGCGGAACATGAGCGGTTGATCAAGACGGCGCGGGGAGAGGCGGAGCGATTCGCCAAGGTTCTGGCCGAGTCTCGCAAGGACATGAAGGCTTCGCGAAACCGGCTCTACCTCGAAACGCTCTCCGAACTTTTGCCACGCTTTCATCGCACGGTGGTGGTCACTCCCGGACAGGATCTCGATCTGAGCCTCTTCAGCGAGGATTCCGCCTCCGAAACGGCCCGCCCAAACGAGGATCCAACGCGGGACGCTGGACAGAGATGACGCGATCATGAAACGACTGGGCGCCGGCGCACTCACATTCGTGATTCTCTCTCTCTTGCTCTGGTCCGGCCTGCGACGCGGACCCGAGTCCCCGAAGTCGGCCGGTGAGTCTGGCTCCGAGGCCGGTTCCGAAGCGACGGATCCTTCCGAAGGTGCCACGGATCATCTTCGACAATTGCTTTCGAGCGCCCGCGAGGGAAACGTGGACGCCTATCTCGACGCGTTCTCCGGACCACTCCGAGAGCGGCTCGAACGGGAGGCCAACGATCGAGGGCGGACCGCGTTCTCCGCATCGTTGCGACAGGCCTCTCAAGCAAGGAAGAGCCACGCCTTGTTTTCTCCCGAACCGGCTGGCCCGAACGCCTACCTCGTCACCATGGAGTCCGTCTATCCCGATCGTAACGAGCGGCAAACTTATCGGATCGAGCGTGAGGGAGACGCTTGGCGGGTCACAGCCATCGACACACTGCGAACCGAGATTCCCAAGGCGCGTTACGGCGCGCCCGCCAGTTTCGAGGCGCCGGAGGGTATCCCGGTTTCGACGGAGCGACCGCCAAGCGACGTCGGTGACACCGGCGCGGCGGCCTCGCCTCGCTCAATCGAGTGATGGCGTTTCTCTCTCTTCGTCATCTCTTGCATGAAACAGACGGTTTGAATCTCCACGTCCCCAAGGAGTAAGGCCATGAGATCTCGCCGATTCATCGTCGCCGGGATGAGCGTGATCCTGTTGCTCGGACTCTCGGCGGCCTGGGCGCAACGGCCAGGAACGAAGGCCAGACCGCTCGATCCCGATGTCCTCAGCGTCCGAATCCTTCTCGGCGTGGGGGATACGAAGACCGAGTCGTGGAATGGTCGGATGGCGCTGGATCACGGCGAGATCGTGGGGCTCGAAGGCTGGCGGTTCCGCGAAGGAGACCTCGTGACGGGTCCTGATTCCTGGAAGGCCCAGAGCCGATTGATTCGCACGGGACAGGCGGCTCGCGCGGAGGCGAAGAAAGCGACCGGACCAGGAACCTCGGGCCCCTCCGTGACTCCGAACGGTGTCATCGCGTCGCTGAAGGCCCCCTTGGACTCGACGTTAACCATTGAGACCGACCAGGGCCGTTTCGAGGTGAAACTTTCCGATCTGGAGGATGGTTCCCTTCGTCGCTATCTCAATGGCCGAGTTTCGGCACAGAGAGTCGCGCCCAGCGTCCCGCTCGTCGAGGACTCCACGGAGGACGACTTCCCCTCCGCCGCGTCCGACGCAAGCGGGGCTCTCTGGGTGGCCTACGTCGCCCATACACACCGCGGATCGGAAGTCTCCGAGGGGATGACCGAACGGCCAAAGAGCTTCAAGTACCTCGTGCCCGAGGGAGGAGGCGATCAGGTCCGTTTGTTGCGGTTTTCCGGAGGAATCGCCCAGGATTCGGTCGCCGTGACCGGCGAGGGGCTCGACGTTTGGCGGCCAGCCGTGGCGATCGATGGCAAGGGGAATGTCGTGGTCGCCTGGTCCGAAAACCGAAACGGCAACTGGGAACTCTTTTCTCGGACCTACAACCCCAGCTCGAAATCCTGGACGGAACCAAGGCAACTGACCGACACCCCCTTGAATGATACGCATCTCGTCCTGGCCTCGGCGCCCGATGGTCGGGTCTGGATGGCCTGGCAGGGTTGGAAGGACGGCCAGGCCGACATCTGGCTCGCTCCCGTCGACGACCCCTCCTCCCCCATCAACGTCAGTCACACACCAGCGAATGAGTGGGCTCCCGCCCTGGCGATTGATCGGGGGGGCCGTATCCACGTCGCGTACGACTCGTATCAGGCAGGGAATTACGACGTCATGTTGCGAACCCTGGGCGTGGACGGAGGACTCGGAAAGCCCGTCGCCGTGGCAAACTCCTCACGATTCGAAGTCCGGCCGAGCCTCGCGATCGACAATCGAGGGAGAGTGTGGGTTGCCTACGAAGAGCGGACGGACGACTGGGGCAAGGACGCCGAGAACCTTGTCTCCGGTGAGGGCTCCAGTCTCTACCGCGAGAGCGCCGTGAAGGTGCGATGCGTCGAGGGCGAACGCGTTCTCGAGGCCCCGGACCCGGTTGCCGGTGCGCCACAGGGAAGTGGGCTCCGCCAGTTGAACAGCTTTCCAAGGCTGGCATCCGACCCCTCGGGACGGATCTGGCTGCTGTTCCGCCATCGCGATGAGGCGATCTGGGGCAACAACGCCGTGATGGTGGTCGGCGGCGTCTGGCTCGAATACGCAACGTCGCTGGCAGGGAAGGCTTGGGAGACACCCCTCCTGTTGCCTCGAAGTGACGGCCTACTCGACAACCGCCCGGCCGTGGTTCCCATGACCGACGGCAAGGTGCTCGCGGTCTACAACTCGGACAGGCGGCTCCGCCATGAGGTTGAATTCACGCCGGATCTTCGTCGGCGATTCTACACCCATTCCGGTACACCCGCGGGCGTCGTTAACAACGATCTCGAAATCGCGGCGCTTCTTCCTCTGACCAAAGGTGCTATTGATCCGGCCTTGAGTGTTCCACCGCCCCCGGAGATCAACCCGCCCGTTCACCCCAATGAGGCCGCGGATGTCGAGCGAATGCGAACTCACCGCATTCACGCGGGAGGCAAAACGTATCAGTTGCTTCGAGGGGAATTTCACCGCCACTCCGAGATTTCTCAGGACGGTGGCAGTGACGGCGCCCTGGAGGATATGTGGCGATACGCGATCGATGCCGCGCACTTCGACTGGATCGGAAATGGCGACCACGACGCGGGAGGCGGCAAGGAATACACGTGGTGGCTGATCCAGAAAACCACCGACCTGTATCATTCCGCACCGACGTTCAATCCGATGTTCACTTATGAGCGTAGCGTATCTTACCCGCATGGCCATCGTAATGTCATGTTCACATACCGTGGCGTTCGAACGTTGCCTCGGCTCATCGACGAACGAGGGGTTAGTGACGACGACACGAAGATGCTCTACGCGTACCTCCGGGAGCTCGACGGCATCTGCGCCTCGCATTCGTCGGGGACCGGGATGGGCACCGACTGGCGAGATAACGATCGCAACGTGGAGCCGTTTGTCGAGATCTTCCAGGGCCATCGCAACTCGTACGAGCATCTGGGGGCTCCTCGGGTCGCCAGACGAGCGAGTGAGGCGATCGGCGGCTGGAAGCCGCTCGGGATGGTGTGGAACGCCCTGGCCATGCAGTATCGACTGGGCTACCAGGCTTCGAGCGACCATATTTCGACCCACATTAGCTACGCGATCGCCATTGCCGAGGAACCGACTCGCGCGGCGATCTTTGACGCATTCAAGAATCGTCACTGCTACGCAGCCACGGATAATATCTTGCTCGACGTTCGCTGCGGCGAGCACCTGATGGGAGACGAGTTCAACGCCGATGGACCGGTTCGGCTGAAGATTCTCGCTCACGGAACCAAGCCGATCGCGCGGGTCGATATTATCAAAGACTTTGTGTACATGTACTCGACCGAGCCACACAACGAACGTGTCCAGTTCGAATGGACGGACGAGGAGCGTCGGCCCGCCGGGCTCAGCTGGTATTACGTTCGGGTCCTCCAGGAGGACGGCGAAATCGCCTGGGGGAGCCCATTCTGGGTCCACACGCAACAGGGAACGAACGTGGAGTG
>CAZRGV010000064.1:0-4331 GCA_964599655.1 uncultured Isosphaeraceae bacterium
TGGGATCAACGAACTCGGATGCCACCACGAGACGAAACGGGCCTCGACGCTCCCGGTGCGCCCCGAGACGACCCGCCTGGCGGCCTTCGCGGCGTTGCGAGAGGACTCGACCCTGGCGCGTTCCCATCCAGTCTGTAAGATTTCAGACGCCCCGGCCGCCCTGAGGACCATTCAACCCGCCCCGCGCCACTCTGAGCCCTCTCCCTCGTTTTAACGCAAACCTTGAATGGATAATAAGTTTCATCGCGATGTGTCCACCCGGGCCGAGGCTCCGGTCCTGGATCGCGCGTTTCCGGTTCGTGAAGACTGGCGCAATTGACAGAGTGTCCCTGAGCGATAGAATCAGTACCTTGTGTCCCTTCGCGATGGCTCGACGCGCCGACGGTCCGGGATGGTCGGCCGACTCAGGGAGGACGCGCACGATGGTCCGAACGGGCCGAACCGTATCGATGCTGGTTCTCGTGCTGACCTGGCTCGTCACGTTGCCAGCGTCCAGGGCCCAGGAACCCGCCGCGAACGCAACTCCTTCCACGACAGCCGGATCGGGCGAGGCTGCATCGAGGCCCTCGGCTGTCCCGCGCTCGGAAAAACCCGAGACCCCGACCCAAGGCGCGGCCGGCCGGATTGGGCGAGAGAGCCTCATCGCCCTGTTCCGACAGGCCAACCCGATGCTCTGGCCGCTCATCGTCTGCTCGGTGGTGATGCTCGGGTTCGTGCTGGATCGGATGATCGCCCTGCGACGCAACCGGGTGCTGCCGAAAGACTTCATCAGCCGATTCCTCGAGCGGCTCTCCCACGGCAAGCTCGATCGCGAGCGGGCCATCGAGCTTTGCAAGGCGCATGAAAGCCCGGTTTCTCGCGTGTTCGGCCACGCCGTCCGCTACTGGGGCCAGCCCGCGGCGACGATCCGCCAGGCCCTCGACCACGACGCGGCGGGCGAGGTCCTGGAACTCCGGCGCAACGTTCGGGTGCTCAACGCGACGGCCACGCTCTCTCCCCTGCTCGGCCTGCTCGGCACGGTCGTCGGGATGATCGAGTCGTTCGACGCGATCGGCGGCGGACGTGTCGCGGGGGTCGCCAAGAGCGAAGCCCTGGCGCACGGGATCAGCCTGGCGCTGATGACCACGGCCCTCGGCCTGGCCATCGCGGTGGTCTCGGTCACGTTTTACTACTACTTCCTGCAACGGGTGGACGTCCTGGCCCGCGAGCTCGACGACCACGCCCGGCAGGTCATCGACCAGATCTCCGCGGAGGCCGTTCGGCCCCTGGCGGCCGCGACGGCGGCGACCCCCGTTCGGGGCCACATTCACAACGCCCCCGAGCTGGTCCGGCCCGAAACCCGCTCGCTCGGGCGGGTGGATCCCGCCTGATCCCAAACCCTGTTCGAGAATTCACTCGATCGACGGGCCCGACGCGCATTGCGGAGTTGCCGATGCTGTCCGACCGCCTCAAGACCGACGAGTTGCCCAATATCAACATGACGCCCATGGTCGACGTCGTGCTTTGCCTGCTCGTCTTCTTCATGGCGGCGACCCGACTGTACGATTGGGACGAGAGCCAGTTTCAGGTCCGGGTGCCGGAGGTGTCCGACGCCGCCCCCCTGACGGCGGCTCCCGAGGATCTGTCCTTGACGATCGTCGCGCCCGGCCGGGTCGAGCTGGGTGGCAAGACCTATACTCTCGATGAGCTGGCGAACCTGCTTCGCGACGCCCACGCGCGATACGCCGATCAAGGTGTGTTGATCCGTGGCGACGCGAAGCTGAGCTATCAGGACGTCGCCGATGTCCTGGCCGTTTGCGAGCGGGCCGGACTCCAGAATGTCCGGCTGCCCGTTCGACCCCGTGAGGAGCCGGCCCCGACGCGTTGACGAGGCCCCCCGCGATTCCCCTCCAACCTCCACGATCGGGCGCCTCGACGGAGATCTCGATGGAATTGCTCAATCAACTGTTCCAGACGTTGCTGCACCTCAGCCCCGAGTCGATGAACCAGCTCGCCCACGCGGTCGGGCCCTGGCTCTATGTCGTGCTCTTCGCCATCATCTTCGCCGAGACCGGCCTGGTCGTCACGCCGTTTCTGCCGGGCGATTCCCTGCTCTTCGCGGTCGGGGCCGTCGCGGCGCATCCCGACTCACCCATCAACCTGCCCTTGATGGCGGCTCTCCTCGTGGCGGCCGCCGTGCTGGGAGACGCGGTCAATTACTTCGCCGGCTACTGGATCGGTCCGAAAGTCTTCTCTCGCGAAGATTCGCGACTCTTGAACAAGTCTCACCTTCTCAAAGCCCAGCGATTTTACGACCACCACGGCGGCAAGACGATCGTGCTGGCGCGCTTCGTGCCGATCATCCGGACCTTCGCTCCCTTCGTCGCCGGCATCGGCGAGATGAGCTATGTCCGCTTCGCGCTTTACAACGTCGTCGGGGGCACCGTCTGGATCCTGCTGTTCCTGCTGGCGGGCTGGAAGTTCGGCTCCCTGGAGGTGGTCCAGAAGCGGTTCCACCTTGTCATCGGCGCCATCATCGTGATCTCGGTCTTGCCCGCCTGCTGGGAGTTCGTCCGCGCCCGCCGCGCGGGCCAGCAAGGCGAATCGGCCCTGCTCGAAGCCACCACCATCGGCGAGGATCCCACCCAGCCCTGAGCCATCGACGCCAGGTCCGGCCCGCTTCGTCTATTCCGGCTTGGGATCGAGCGCCTTTTCCAGCAGGTCGAGCGGGACCGAATTCAGGTCACCGCCCAGTAAGGCGCTCAGTTGCAACCCGACCAGGGCTTCGCTCGGACTCTTCTGGTCGTGCACGAGCTGCAAGTACGGCTCGGCCCCGATCAGCACGGCGCGCGGCTTGCCGTGAACGGTCAGAACGTAGCGGACATCGGGCCGCTCCAGTTCGCGGAGGATGCCGGGAAGGTTCTGGTGAAGTTCCCGGCTACCGATGATCCGGACCGGGGAGTCGGCCGATTTCTCCGCCATGGGTCCCCGCCCTCTTCAAAAGGGGATAACGATCGCCCCAGGTCACACGCACTGGAACCGCCGGCAGGACGGAAAGCGATCGGGGAATCGACAAGACGAGTCGTTGAGATCCAAACTCAAGGGAGCCCGAGGTCAAGAAAGACCGAAAGACGGGCGACGTGAATCCGTCCGATGTGAAAACCGGGCCGATTCGGCGCCGTAAGTCCAGATCGCAGGAAAGGATCAGAAGAATTCCGATGCCTGCAATCCCTCACGACGGTCACATTCTACCGGAATCGTGCCGAGATTCAAGGGTTTCGGGGAGATTGCCCGATCGGCCGGTGCGCCCTCGGGATCGCCGAAGGCCGGATCGTCGAGTCCCAGCTCGACCCGAAGCGGCCAGGGAACCCGGCCGCGGTGGTCCCACCCTCGACCGCGATAATAGGCCGCGATCATCGTCGTGAGCCGTTCCCGAGACAGCGACGTCGACTCCGGCGCATCGGGCTGGTCGGTCAGGAGGCGATCGGGCAAGGTGTCTTCGGCGTTGGTCCAACCCTCGCGCTGGTTGAGGCACTTGCGGGCGTTGACGATCCGCCTTGCCGTGGCGGCCAGCTCCGAAGCGTTGATCTCCCAGCCGGTCACGGCGGCCAGCATCTCCGACCATTCGGCGATTGGGTCGGGGAAGACCCCTCGAAGGAACTTGCAGAGAATCAGGCTGTCGATCAAGGCCGCACGGTCTTCGGTCGCCATCGCCAGCGGGGCATTCGAAGCGCTGCCGCGCCGTCGGTCGGCGTTCGAGGAGAAGTCCGCCTCGTAGGCCCCCGAGCGGTTATGGTCGGCCCCACGAGTTCCCACCGCCAGCCCCAGCGCCATCGTCTGGAGCGACCGAGGGTCGTAGCCCGGAAGCTCCAGCCCTTTGACGTGCATCGCCAGCCTCGGGGCCTCTCCCCCGATCCGCTCCGACGCCTTCCGGCTCCCGAGGGCCAGAAGCGCCCCCAGGCCCGTGCGCGGTACGATGGTCTCGATCGCCTCGACCACCGCCTCGCCGTCACCAAATTGAAGGAGGCGGCCCGTGGGCAATCGCCCGTCGATCAGGCCCTTCGAGACGCACTCCATCAGGAACGCGATCGTCCCGCCCGTCGTGATCGTGTCGATTCCCAACGCGTCGCAGGCCGCCGAGGCGCGCAACACCGCCTCCGGATCATTCACTCCACAAAGCGGACCGAGGGCGAACAGCGACTCGTACTCGATTCGGACGCCGCGTCCTCCCTCTCGCGAACGGTTCGCGTACACATGTTCGCAGCCGATCGCGCAGGCCGCGCACGAGTTCCGGGCGATTCGCCTCGCCGGACCGAGGTCGTCGGCGGCCAGCCGCTCAACCCCCGCGAAAT
>CAZRGV010000064.1:4341-8658 GCA_964599655.1 uncultured Isosphaeraceae bacterium
GCAACGCGTCGAACCGGTTGAAGACCAGCAGGTTCGCCACCGTTCCCAGCTCGCGATACTTCTCGGTCGCCGGGCCGAACGACCGAGCGGACAGATCTCTCGCCAACGCCACGACCCGATCGGGACGGGACAACGAGGTTCGTCGATCGCCCCGAACGGCGATCGCCTTGATCCGCTTCGATCCCAGCAACGCCCCCAGACCGCCTCGACCCGCGTGTCGGCCGTCATGGCTGATCGTCGCGAACGGAACGAGCGATTCGCCCGCCGGACCGATGGCCACGACCTGCCAATCCGCGCCGTGCTCGGTCCGGATCCGCGCTTCCGCCTCCCTCGCGGAGAGCCCCCACAACGAGCCCGCCGGCCGACGCGCGACTCGCGGCTCGTCGCGCCCCTGACCATCCACGAAGAGGACCACCGGCTCCTGCCAGATTCCCGAAAGCGCGATCGCGTCCACGCCGGCTCGCTTGGCCGCGATGGCGAAGTGCGACGAGCAGAGCGCGTCGCAAAGCCGCCCGGTCAACGGACTGAGGCCCACCACCGCGAACTTGGCCGAGGTCGTCAACGGACTACCGACCAGTGGGCTGAGCGCGAAGACCAGGCTCGAGTCGGGCCCAAGCGGATCGAGTCCGGCCGGCGTCTCGTGCGCGACGATCCAGGTGCCCAGTCCCACACCGCCGACGAACCGTCGCAAGACCGACTCCTCGAGCGCCACGCAACCGGTTCGCCCGGCTCTCGGGTCCACCCGGAGGTAACGGCCATGGTATCCGTGCATGGCTACCCTCCGACGTCGGCGGCGAGCAGCAGCAGACAATCGCCGTCCGCCAGCGGGGTCGACGGTTCCTCCACGAAGCGCTCGCCGTTGAGGCTCAGCCGATAGGCCGGTTGCACCCGGCCGTTTTCGAGGATCGTTCCCGACAGCGACGGGCACGCCTCGGCCAGCAAGCGCAGGGCCTGCCCCACGCTGGTCGCCTCCAGGGTCAAACGGCCCAGGCCGGCCCGGAGCCTCGGGACGCCGAAGAGCTCGACCGTGATGATCGACGTTGGCCCGTTCGGGCCCGACCTTGTCCACGGTTCCGCCATTTTCGACCGACCGCCCCTCCCGGCCGTCCTCCGTGTGGTAGACTGAACCTGTCCCGGAAGGAACCAACCGGCTCGATCGAGCCGGCTTCAACGCGCCCCTTCTCAATTCAGACTACCGAGATCCTCCGCATCGGCCAATCCGGACGGGGCGAAACCCGCCTGCTCCAGCGCCTGGCGATACTCCTGAGGCGTGTTCAGGTTTCGGAGCGTTCCAAAATCGGGATCCACGTCCTTCATCGCCTCCGGTGCGACGAGTCGCGTCCGAACCGATTCCATGAGGAAGACCGGCCGAAGCCGGTTCTCTCGCAGCAAGCACTCAATGGCCGGACGAACGGTTTCGCGTCGATAAAGCGCGGCCAGCGGGTGGTGATAACCATCGACGAACGGCATCGCCAGGTCGTGGTCGCCGATCAGGTCGCGGAGCCGAACGATCCAGGCCGGTTGAAGAAACGGCACGTCCGTGGCCGACGCGAACGCCAGGTCCACCGAATCCGGCAAGCCCGCCAGGCCGGTGGAAAGGCCCTGGAGCGGGCCTCGTCCGGAAACCTCGTCGCGAACGATCGTCACGCCGGACGGCAAATCGGGCAAGTCCTGCCCGTCGGCCGCGACGACCACGATCGGGCCGACCGCTTCGCCCACGAGCCGCACGACGCGCTGAAGCATCCGTTCGGGTCCAAACGGCAGCCAGGCTTTCGGTTGCCCCATGCGACGGCTCTGGCCGCCACAGAGGACGATCGCTCCCAACGTCATGAGGGGTCATCCTCCACGAGAAACCCGAGTTCGGCGAGTTGCCGTCGGACCTCAACGCGAGCCAGCAAGCCCCGAAAGGCCGCCAACGCCGGGCGATCCCAACGGTCCTCCGGCACGGCGAAGTCGTAACGTTCGCTTCGCAGAGGAAGGAACCCGAGCCCATACGATCGAGCGACCGGATCGATCGCCAGACCCCAGTCGGCTCGACCCTGGGCCACCGACGCCGCGACCGCGTTGTGCGATCGCGCCTCGACGGCAAAGCCGGGCGGTTTCTTCCCTCCAAGCAGACCATCGATCAGGACGCGCGTGCCGCTGCCTCGGTTGCGATTGACCATGACGCAACGAGGGTCCGACGCCGCCTCGCGAACCGCCTCGGCCGCGGTTTTTCCTTCAAAGCGAGGATCGCCGGGCCGATGAACCAGGCCTTGCATCCGGCCGTAGCCCCGAAGCAACCGGAGTCCTGGTTCCAGAAACGGCTCGTTGTAACGGTTGGTGGCCGGATCGAGCAGATGGATGCCCGCGAGGTCGCACTCCCCCCGGGCCGCCGCCGCCAGGCCGCCTTGCGACCCCACCCAGATCGTCTTCGACGTGAACCCCTCGTCCCCGAGCCGCCCGAGCAACAGGTCGAGGCCCACGCAATGCGACCCGATGACCACCAGGTCGGCCGGGCTGACGCCCCGTCCCATCGGCGTCACCGAGACATGCTCACCCGCCTCGATGTATTCCTGTTGCCGGGGGATCACGACGAACCCATCGGCCCCGCTGAAGGTCGTGACCGAGCCGGAGCCCTTGCCCATCGGGTACGCGGTCCATCCTCGAGGGCCGTCCACGAGGTTCACCAGCAGGTATTCCGTCCGGCCTCGCTCGCTGTTGACGCGCACCGCGAGGACCGCCGGAATCGTCTCCCGATCCTCGCGCCGCAACCCCGCCAGGCGGCGGATCAACGGGGCGACGAACTCGTGAAACGTGAAGATCGCCGAGGTCGGAAAACCCGGCAAGATCGCCACCGGTGTGGAACCGACCACGCCCAGGCAGATCGGCTTGCCCGGCTTCAGGGCCACGCCGTGAACCAGGATGCCCGGCTCTCGCTTCGAGAGCACCCGGTACGACAGGTCTCCTGCCCCCTTGCTGGTCCCGCCGCTCAGAAGCACGAGGTCCGCCATCGCGAGGCTACGATTCAGCGCGGCTTCGAGCGCCGATTCGTCGTCCGGAACGATGCCCAAACGCAGCGGTTCGCCCCCCAGTTCGAGCACCGCGTCGGCCAGCATGGTCTGGTTGGAATCATAAACGGTTGCCGGTCTTTGCGGCTGGCCGGGGGCGATGGTGTCGGCGCCCGTCGGGGCGATGATCTCATCGCCCGTTGAAAGGATCGCGACCCTCGGTCGACGCACGACCTCGACCTCGCCCCGGCCAATGGCGGCGAGCACGCCCGTTTCCCGAGACGAAAGGCGGGTCCCTCGTCGCAGGACCAGCTCGCCGCGGGCCATGTCGGTCCCCGCGAAGCTGACGCCCGAGCCGGGAGCCACCGGCTTGTGAATGAGCACGTCCTGATCCAGGATCGTCGTGATTTCCAACATCGCCACGGCGTCGGCCCCTCGGGGCAGCATCCCTCCGGTGGCGATCGGCGTCGCCTGGCCCGGCTCGACCACGACGCGGGGGACGATTCCCGTGGCCAGCTCCTCGTCATTGAGCCGGAGCCGGCAAGGGGATTCCTCGCTGGCCCCGAACGTGTCCTCGGCGCGGACCGCGTAACCGTCGAGGTTCGAGCGATCGAAGCCCGGCACATCCACCTCAGCCACCACGTCGGAGGCCAGCACGCGGCCCATCGCCTCGGAAAGCGGGATCCAGGTCGATTCCAGAACGCGAGGTCGTAGCGCCTCGAGCCAGCGGCGTTCGGCCGAGTCCCGGTCCAGCACGTCGAGAAACTGTTCTTGTTCGTGAGGCACGACAGACCCTATGAGAATTTAGGCATGTTGATAGGATTCGGCTCCAGATCGTAATGCCAGACCGTGACTTCGGCCCCCGCGGGATACCCTTCGAGGTTGGCCGGCACGACGACGAATCCATCGGCCCTGGTGGTGCTCGACAGGATCGACGCCCCACTGATCGCCAGCGGCTCGACCCGATCGTCCACGATCCGCACCCGGGCATAATCGACCCGGCCCAGCGCCGAAACGAGCTTCCGGCCGAGCCGACGCGTCGACGCCCGATACGGCCAATCCGGCCGCCGACCGCCCAGCCTTCGCACGATCCGCCCCGCGAAGAAGTCATAAGCACAAAGGCAACTGACCGGGTTTCCAGGCATCAGCGGGACCGGAACGCCCGCGACGAACCCCAGCCCCGCCGGACTCGCCGGCCGAAGCGCCACGCCATGCACCGGCAGCTCCCCCAGTTCGGACACCAGGCCAGGCGCATGGTCTTCCGGCCCGGTCGAGCTGCCGCCCGAGATCAGGACGACGTCGGCCGACCGGACCGCCTCGCGAATCG
>CAZRGV010000064.1:8690-34110 GCA_964599655.1 uncultured Isosphaeraceae bacterium
CGGGCAGCGGTCCCACGACCCGGGGCAGGCCGCCGTCCCAGGCAATCCGAGCGGCGAGCATCACCGAATTCATGTCGGCGATCTTCCAGTCTCGCGACGGGCTGCCGGTCGGCAACAGTTCATCCCCGGTGACGAGCACGACCGCCCTCGGCCGACGGACGACGCGGACCGTCGCCTGTCCCAGGGCACTCAGGACCCCGAGGTCCTGCGGCCGGAGCACCCGGCCCGCCGGAAGCACGAGACTCCCCGAGGTGATGTCCTCGCCACGACGCCCCGCGTGACGCCCCGGTGGTGTCGACTCATGAACAAAAACCGATTCGCCCTGGCAGTGCGTGGCCTCGACCTTCACGACGCTGTCGGCCCCTGAGGGCATCGGAGCGCCGGTGGCGATCTCCACCGCCTGCCCCGCCTCGACGACGCCCGGAAACGGACACCCCGGGCGCGATCGGCCGACCCGTCGGAAGACGGCCGGATGGTACGGATCGGCTCCGAAGGTTTCCTCGCCCCGGACCGCGTAGCCGTCCATCGCCGCCCGGTCGAAGGGCGGGACGTCCTGGTTCGCGAAGACCGTCTCCGCGAGCACGCGCCCGGCCGCCTCTTCCAGTCGAATCGACTCGCCCTCCAGCGTTGGCACCCTGGCGTCAATCAGCGCCTGGACCTCGTCCACGGTCGTCCGGGCGCGAAACCCTCTCATTCGAGGGTCGTGGAATGTCGGGGGGAGCGATTGCGGCGCGTCTTCCATCACCTGAGTCTACTGCCGAGGCCCTCGAAGTGGGAGTGGGCGGACGTCGCGACCGCGAGCGTCCCGAGCCAAGGGCTGGTCGCCCCCACTCGCGAGCCATGGGCCGCTGGATTACCATGATTGTCATGGAGAACGAGGGTTCCTGGTTCGCCAAGCCGTCGTGGGAGACGCCGATGCGAAACGCAACCGGCCTGGCCGCGTTCCTGTGGCTCGGCCTCACGCCACTGGCCTTGGCCTGGGAGGATGCCGAGACGCGCTACCGGACCTTGCTGAACGCCGCGCGCGAGGACCCCTCCCGCGCCGACTTCCGGGCCCTTCGAGCCGCGTTCGCGAAGACCGCCTCCTATGATCCCCACGCTCGGCCGGGATTCGACGTCGGCCCCGTCGAGCTGGAGCTCCAGAACGGCGAGCGAGCGGCGGCGTTGTTCGCCCTCGACCGCATTCTCGAAGGCCGCTGGATGGATCTGAGGGCCCACCTCTACGCGATCGAGGTCTGCCAGCGGCTCGACGACTCGTCGCGCTCGCGACTGCACCAGGCGTTCCAGCGCGGGATCGCCGATGCGATCCTTGGCGCCGGGGACGGCCGAAGTTTCCCGTCGGCCTGGCCGGTTCTGACCCTGGACGAGGAAGCGATGGTCCTGGAATCCCTCGACCTCAACGGGGGCAAGCCCATCTTCGTCGAGCACGATGGACATGCCTATCACATCTATGAATTCAAGGATGAATCGCTACGTAGAGATTTGAAGCTCTACTTCAACGTCGATTTGTTCCGATCATCCCGCCGTTCGCGTCGCGAGGCCGAGTGACCCGGCCAAACCGGAACGGGCGACCGGACCATTCCTTCGAGCGGCCGCGAGCGTCCACGCCGGCCCGTTCGTCGACGACCACAAGGGTCGGGTTCCGCCATGCGAGCACTCGTGCGATTTCCTCACGATGGGCGGGTTTTCGAAAAAAACGAGAAAATGTGATCCGGTTGTGGTGCGGGCTGCACGTCTTGGTTTTGGACGGTCGCGATGCTCAGGGATGAGGACGCCGGCACAAGGCTGGTCGGTCTTCCGCCACCGACCGGCGGGATTCTGGGCGGGAGGTATCGCTGTGGGAGTCCGAGTCGATGACGGATGCATCGCTGTTGCAAGACTTTGTCGCGGTGCGCGACGAGGCGGCGTTCGAGGCCGTGTTGAGGCGATACGGGCCGATGGTCTGGCGCGTGTGTCGCGAGGTTCTCCAGAACCCCCACGATGCCGAGGACGCCTATCAGGCGACTTTCCTCGTTCTCGTCCGCAACGCCGGCTCGATCCGAAATCAGGACGCCCTGGGGCGCTGGCTCTACGAAACGTCCTTCCGCATCGCGGTCCGGGTCAGGTCTCAAACGTCGCGACGACAAGCCAAGCAAAGGCAGGGTGTGGAGATGCTGGCGGGCCGTGCGGGTGAGGACGCGGAGGACCTGGACTTGCGGCCCGCGGTCCACGCCGAGTTGAACCGCCTGCCGTCGAAGCTTCGCGACCCGATCCTCCTTTGCTACTTCGAGGGGCTGACCGTCGAAGACGCGGCGCGTCGGTTGCAGTGTCCGCTGGGCACGCTCAAGGGGCGGCTCTCGCGAGGCCGCGAGCTGCTCCGCTCTCGATTGACCCGGCGCGGCCTGTCCGTCTCGGCGATGCTTCTCCTGATCTTGCTGACGGAACCGCTGTCGGCCGCACCCGCGGAACTCGTCAAGGAGACCCTCCATGCGGGCGTGCTCGTCGCGAAACAGGGCGCGGTCCCGCCGACGATTCCCGATCGGGTCGCGAGCCTGGTCGCTCGCGAATGCCAGGTCAACCGATTGCGACGGGCCTCGGCGTTGGGAGGGCTGGTTGTTCTCTCGGTCGGGTTGGTCGGTCTGAGTCTGCTCTTGAGCCGTCGAACCGAGCCCTCCGGCGCGACTCCGGCCCGCGGCGAGTTCGCCATTCGCGCACAACTGATCCCCGCGGAACCCGCTCACGCGGCGACGGGCTGTGGCGCGGCCGAACCCGCCCTGCCCTGATCGGAAACCGGCCGGCGTTCGCGAGGCCCCGACGGGCCTCTTGTCGCGAGCCTCGAGGCAATCGCCACGACCCCTTGGGAGGGTCGAGCTCACCGCGCTTCGACGATCGGCCCACCCCACAATCGCAATCGGCGCTGCTTCCCTCGCTCGCGATCCGAGGCCCGATTCGACTTCTCAATGACGATGGGACGTCCTGGAGTCGAGACGCGAAGACCGGTCGTTCAGCGAGGCCCCTTCCTCGACTTCCAGAAACCGGTCGGCGGGCAGGTTCCACCACTCTTGAACCTTGCCCGACGGCCAACGCACCTCGAGCCTCTCGACCTTCTCCACCGGGCCCAGGCCAAAGAACAGCCGGGAGTCGTTGGCCGAAAGGTAGCTCGTTCCGCTGGTCAGCCAGCGGACGGAGGTCCGTCCTCCCGACTGACAGGTCACCCTCGCGCCGATCGGGGTCTTCCCGGATCGGTTTCCTCGAAGGCGAACTCCGATCCAGTGGCCTCCCTCCGAACGGTTCCGCAGCAGCGAGGCCGGGCCATCCCGATGGACAATGATCACATCGACACGTCCATCGTTGTCAAGATCACCCGCCGCGAGCCCTCGACCGACGACGGGTCTCGAGAAATAAGGGGAAACCGATTCGTCGGCCAGTTCGAATCGCCCGAGTTCCCGCCCGAGAAACAGCTGCGCCGTCTGGGCCATCGGGCTGTTGATCCAGGGCTGGTCGTCGACCTGGCCGTTGGAAACGAACAGGTCGAGCCGCCCGTCGTTGTCGGCGTCGATCGCGGCGGTCCCGAAACCCGTCCGGGAGTGGCTCGGCGCGTAGAGGTTGGCGGCCAGCGTGACGTCGGCGAACAGGCCGCCTCCGAGGGAACGGTGAAGCGTGTTCGCCTCGTTAAGAAAGTTGGTGATGAAGATGTCGATCCGTCCGTCTTCGTCGAGGTCGTCGGCCACGACGCCCATGCTGGCCGTGGCCTTGCCCGAACCATTGCAGGCGACGCCCGCCGTTTGCGCGACCTCCTCGAAGCGGAAGCCGCCCAGGTTGTGGAAGAGGAAGTCGGGCGACGCGTCGTTGGCGACGAACAGGTCGAGCTTGCCGTCGTCGTCAAAATCGGCCACGGCCAGGCCGAGCCCTCGCCCATTGGGAGCCTCGAAACCGGCCTCCCGGCTCACGTCGCTGAACGTGCCGTCGCCGTTGTTGCGCCAGAGATGATCCGGCTGTGCGGGGAACTGGCCGGGCGAGCAGTGGATCGGCCGCCCCGCGTGGGCACGTCTCGAGGATCGGCCTCGACGTAGGTGACGGCGACGAGATCGAGATCGCCGTCACCGTCCAGGTCGCCGAATCCGGCGGCGGTCGTCCAACGATCCGAAACGACGCCGGCACGTTCGGTCACGTCCTCGAACGTGCCATCGCCCCGGTTGCGATAGAGCACCGTGCTTCCCAGACCGGTCACGAACAGATCGTCGTGTCCATCGTTGTCATAATCACCAACGGCGCACCCCATGCCGTAGCCCCGGCCGCCGACGCCGGCACGTTCGGTCACGTCCTCGAACGTGCCATCGCCCCGGTTGCGGAACAGACGGTTCGGCCGAGGCGGGGACGCCGCATCGTACGGCAGTCGGCACCCGTTCACGAAGTAGATGTCCAGCCAACCGTCCTCGTCGAAGTCGATCAGGCCGACGCCGCCGCCCATCGTGTCGCCCAGGTACAGGTCTCCCCTGGCCCCCGAATCGTAGGAGAACGAGACACCCGAGCGTTGCGTGATCTCCTCGAATCGCACGGAAGATCGGGTTCTCCGCGGTGATTTCCGGTCCTTCCAGGCGGACGCGGACAGACGTTCTTGCGACGCGAGCCTTGGTCTGGAGAGCGCGAAGGGAAACGTGTCGGAGGTCTCGGCGAGATCCGCCAGCGCGAGCTGAGCGGGGCGCCGTGTCGGGTCGACTCGGATCGCCTGCTCGAACCAGGCCCTCGCCTCCGCGGTCAGGCCGGCGTCGCGACAGAGGCGACCGAGGCGCTCGAACGTCTCGGGATCGGCGTCGAAGCCGTTGCGACGGAGCGTCTCGTGTTCGCGACGGATGGCGGCATCGCGCGCCTTGATCGTCTCAACCCGGTCGAGTTGCGACCTGGCCTCGGCCCCATCGCCCCGTCGTATCAACGCCTGAGCGAGCCGGTGGCGCGCCTCGAGGCTGTCGGGGTTCTCGTCCACCGCGTGTCGAAAGCTCTCGAAGGCCGCTTCCGCCTGTCCCCGCGCCTCCTCGATCCGACCCCGGAAGACCCACCATCGCGACGCGTCCGCCGAAGTTTCAGGGCAATCGCCGAGGATCGTCGCGTCCCCCTCGAACTGGCCGAGCGTCAGGAGGCACTCCGCCAGGGCGAACCGGCCGACCGGGTCGCCGCTCAGGGCGGTCGCGGCGGCTTCCAGGTGGGGCCGTGCCTCGGCGGCTTGCCCTCGGAGCAAGAGCGAAAGGCCCCAGGCCCGTCGAAGAAACGGGTCGCTCGGCGTGTGGTCGAGAAACGCCTTCAGGTCGGAGCCCAGACCTCGAATATCGGTCTCAACGGCCCAGAGCTCGAGGACCAGGTCGATCAGCAGCCTCGGGTCTCGCGTGATCCGGTAAAGCTGCCAGAGCACGTCGCGCGCCTCTCCGGTCCGCTGCTGGAGACTGAGCAGGTAAACCAGCCGCTGTCGAGGCTCGATCGCGCTCGGATCGCGACTTGCGGCGTCTCGGAACGCCCGTTCCGCCGCCGCCGCGTCGTGCCGCCGGATCGCGAGCTCGCCGAGCATCGCCCGGGCCCTGCCCCGCTCCGGATCCGACTCGGCGACCGGCTCCAGCACGCGACGAGCCTCCGGGTCGCGTTGCTGGGCCACCAGCAACAGCCCGAACATGACCCGCGCCTTGCCATCGTCGGGATGGGCCTGGAGCCACTGGTTCAACCCGCGCTCCACCACATCCCAACGCTGGGCCTTCGCGGCCGCCTCGATGGCCTCCAGACTCGGCGGGGTGGCCGCACGCAAAGCCCAGAGCCCCAGGAACGTCGCGGCCGCCGCCACACCGCCGGCCGCGAGCAAACATCGGCCCCCTCGCGTTCCAAACCTCCGAGGCAGCCCCATCGCGTCCCCCGGCCTGTGTGACAAGGTCCAAGGTCGTTCCCAAAAGCATCCATTCTCGAACGCGCCACGCCAGCCGTGCTATTGTAGAGTCGTCACCCCAAGATTCGCCAGTCGAGGCAGCATGGCATGATTCACGTTTAATATTCACTATGTTCACAAAAAATTTTCAATAGCCTCTTGCCCAGACTAAGGTGAGGATTTTTTCCTTGACGCGGCGCTTCTTTCGATGGTAGACCAACTTGCTCTTTTCATTGAGCTAATCACGGCACATGACGGTTTTCCGTTGCTCTAAACCTCGTGGATCTGTTCGGCGAGACCCTTCACCGGATCTTCCAAGGCCGAACATGGAGACGTCAAGGAGTACGGTTAACCTCAGTTTCGCGGTCGATCGGGGTTTTTCGAACGCGGGTGAACGATCGGGGGCACGACCGGCCTTGCCCGTCGGGAAGGCACGACAAGCCATGGTTGGCCATCGAGTCGAGTCTCGGACCGGGCGGATTGGACTGGCGGACCGGCGTGGATCGGTTCCGGATTCGAGTCTCGTTCGAGCCGATTTCGTGGGGCTCGGTCGCCGCTGACCACCACGCGAGATGGGAGTTCAGAGGTTTCATGACTCGCAGACGATTTGTCGCATCCTCGTGGGCGTTCGCGCTCGCCAGCACGGTCGTTCCGTGGACCCTCCTCTTCTCGGGCTGTGGTTCGGGTGGCGAGGAGGGGGAGTACGGCCAGAAGTTTGAGAAGCCCGGGGAGCCTCAGGCTGGCGCCAAGGCCGAAGCCCCGGCTCCCGCAGGGCCCGCCGAATCGCCCGCCGCGCGCCGCTCCCGGGAGATCGACGAGGATCGGGAAGCTGGCGCGAAGAAAGCGAAAGGCAATTCGCGCCGCTAATCGCTGTGTTTTTGTCGCTCACGTCATCGAGTTCTGACGCTTCTCAACAAAAAAGAATCGCGTCGGGGCGCGCCTCAACCGCGTTCCATTCTCTTCCTCCCGGGGACCAAGATGATGCGCCGGATTCGGACCGACCGCGGGAAAGCCCGCGGTTTCACGTTGATTGAGCTGCTGGTCGTCATTGCCATTATCGGCGTCCTGATCGCGCTGTTGCTGCCGGCCGTGCAGGCGGCTCGTGAAGCGGCTCGCCGCGCCCAGTGCACCAACAACCTCAAGCAACTCGCGCTCGCCACGCACAATTATCTCGATTCGAACGGCACGTTCCCCATGGGCGACTTTTACCAGCGGGGAAATCAAAACGCCAACGGCGGGAACTGGATCCGGCAGAACTTCGGGCCGTTCGTCGCCATCACCCAGTACTACGAGCAAGGCTCGCTCTACAATGCGCTGAACACCAGCCTGATGATCTACCTGGCCGAGAACAGCACGGTCAACGGCCTGGGAATCAGCACCTTGTGGTGCCCCAGTGACGGCCAGGTCGCCTCACAGCGATACCCCGGTTCCTCGGGAGACGGCTGGGACGACAGCCCGATTCCCATGGTGTACAGCAGCTACGCCGCGAACCTCGGGCCGTACTACTACTATCCTCGTGGCGACCTGAATTTCCCGTATCTCTCGCAGAATCCGGGCGTTTTCTACCATGTGGGTCATCCCCAGGGCGCGAGTGTCACCCCGGTGAAGCTGGCTCAGATCACCGACGGCACGAGCAACACGATTCTTTACGGCGATCACTCGTACACCAAGATCGCGCTCGGCTCGAGTGACCCCTACGGGCCCAACTGGTGGTCGTCGGGCCTCGGTGGCGACACCACGATGGCGACGCTCTTCCCGCCCAACTTCTTCAAGCGGTTCGACGGCACGGAAGACTACTTCCCCAGCGGAAACCGCTTCACGAACACGGCCTCGAGCTTCCATCCCGGCGGCTGCAACTTCGCCTTCTGCGATGGGTCGGTCCGGTTCATCAAGGACACGGTGAATTCGTGGAATCCTTGGCTGGTTCAGTACAACGGGCGAACCAGCCTCTATACCGGCAAGGGAGGCGGCCCGCTGCCCGTCCTCGGCGTTTATCAGGCCCTCTCGACCCGGAGCGGCGGCGAGGTCATCAGCTCCGACCAGTACTGAGTCGCCGAGTCGCGGCAAATCGCCTTCGATACGACGGCGTGGACGATCGCCGGTTCTCTCCAGGAACCGGGCGATCGTCCACGCGATTCCTTGCGTGCATCGGTGCGCGTGACCCTTCACTTGATGTGGCCCGAATCCAGGGATTTGAACCGGTTTCCAGGGACGCGGCCCACCCGGCATCCAGCGACGCCCTTGAGACGTTCCGGAGGCGTTGATGCGCTCCTGGCGGGTCTGGTTCGGCATGGGTCTGGTGCTGATCGCGGCCGGGGCGGGCGCGACGTTCTGGGCGATCGACGCCCGGGAGTTCCACCGGGCGCTCGATCAGGCGAAGCGCGACCTGCTCGAAGGGCGCGTCGCTCTGGCCAGGCGGCAACTGTCCGAGCTCGCCGCTCGACGGCCGGGATCGGGTGAGGTCCAGTTTCATCTCGGCGTTTGCGAGATGGCTCAGGGGCACCTCATCGCGGCGCTGGCCGCCTGGTCGAAGGTTCCCTCGGATTCGCCCCAGGCCGGCTGGGCCGCGATTCATCGGGCCAGGGCCGAGCTCCAGCGCGGCCGGGTTTCCGAGGCCGAGGCCCTGTTCACGTCCTCGATCGAGACCCCGGGCTCGCATCGCGCCGAGGCGATTGGGTCGCTCGCCCACCTCTACCGCCTGGAAGGTCGCCTCGAGGACGCCCGACGGCTGTTTCAGGAAGGCTTCGCCGATTTTCCCAACCCCATCCGCGCGCTCCGCGATCTCGACCGCCTCGACGCGGATCCCTACCCAGTCGAAGGGGCCCGCCAGTTCCTGGAGCTGGCCGAGCGACAGGCTCCCCACGATGACCGAGTCTGGCTCGCTCGGGCCCGCTTCGAGATCCGGACCGGCCGTTTCGACGAAGCCGACCGCTGGCTGACCGCGTGCGAAAACCAACGCCCCGAGGACCCCACCGTCTGGCAAGCCCGGCTCGACTGGGCCCTCGCGGCGGATCGGCCCGAGGCCGCTTGGCGCGCCCTGACCAGGATTCCGGCCGACGCCGAGGCGGACGTTCGGCTCCCCTGGCTCCGAGCCTGGTTCGCGGCCAAGGCCGGCGATCGGGCCGCCGAACAAAAGGCGCTCGAGGCCCTGCTGGAACGCGACCCATCCCGGCCCGAAACCCTCGATCGACTGGCCGAGCTGGCCATCGAGGACGGACGGACCGACCAGGCATCGCGTTACCGTCGGCGCAAGCAAGAGCGGGAGCGGAACCGAATGGCTTACGAGGCGTTGATTCGCGCCGACGACCCGAAGTCGCGCGCGGCCGAACTCGCCCGGCTGGCCTTGTCGCTCGGCCGACGGTTCGAGGCCGAACGCTGGTCGGAGCTGGCAAGCGGCCAACCCTCGAAACCGTGGAAGCCGCTCGCGAACTCGCCGTCGAGGCGGACCCTGGCCGAGTGTTTACGCGATCTGAACAAACCCTCTTCGTCCCCCTCGCGAGAACGGCGTTCGGAACGCGCCGAGAGGCTCGTTGCGTTCCAGGACGACACGGAAGAGGCGGGGCTTCGGTTCATCCACGTCAACGGCGACACCCGAGGCCGGCTGATCCCACCCGTGACGACCTCCGGCGGCGTCGGCCTGCTCGACTTCGACGGCGACGGCTGGCTGGACGTCTACGCGGTTCAAGGAGGCCGTTTTCCTCCGGAGTCGACCCCGTCGATCGACGGCGACCGCCTCTTCCGGAACCGGGGAGACGGCACGTTCGAGGATGTCACCGAGTCGTCCGGCATTGGCGGGATGCGTCGCGGATTCGGCAATGGCGTGGCCGTGGGTGATTTCGACAACGACGGCGATCCCGACCTGTTCGTCACGCGCTGGCGGCAGTACGCCCTCTATCGGAACCGGGGAGACGGCACGTTCGAGGAGGCCACGGAGTCGGTCGGTCTCGGAGGCGATCGCGACTGGCCCACCTCCGCCGCGTTCGCCGACCTCGACAACGACGGCGATCTGGACCTCTACGTCGCCCATTACCTCAAGTGGGACGAGAACGACCCCCAACCTTGCGTCGATCCCAACGACCCCACCCGCTTCAGTTGCAACCCAAGAGATTTCGAGGCCCTTCCCGACCACGTTTTTCGCAACGACGGGGGCCGGTTCGTTGACGTGACCCTCGAGGCAGGCCTCAACGACCGCGAAGGGCGGGGCCTGGGCGTCATCGCCGCCGACCTCGACGGCGACCGTCGCGTCGACCTGTACGTCGCCAACGACATGTCGGGCGGCTTCCGCAACCGCGGGGGCTTCCGGTTCGAGGAAACGGGTCACGAGGCCGGCATCGCCTCGAACGCGCAAGGGGGCTACCAGGCGGGCATGGGCGTGGCCTGCGGCGACCTCGACGGCGATGGCCTCCTCGATCTGGCCGTGACCAACTACTTCAACGAGTCGACGTCGTTTTTCCACAACCTCGGGTCCGGCCTGTTCGCCGACCATACGTCGGCCATCGGGCTGAAGGCCCCCAGCCGCGACCTGCTCGGCTTTGGACTGGCGTTCCTCGACGCGAACAATGACGCACGGCTCGACCTGTTGAGCGTGAACGGGCACGTCCAGGACGGCCGTCCCGAGTTCCCCTGGAAGATGCCCGCTCAGCTCTTGCTCGGCACGCCGGAGGGCCGCCTGATCGACGTCTCCCGACAGGCCGGAGCGCCGTTCCAGGCCGTCCACTTGGGCCGGGGCCTGGCCGTCGGCGACCTCGACAATGACGGCCGGCTCGACGCGGTCATCCTGTCGCAGGAAGAGCCACTGAGCTATCTTCATAACACGTCGCCGGCCGGGCATTTCCTGACGCTCCGGCTCGAAGGAACCTCGTCCAATCGCGATGGCGTCGGCGCCGAGGTGACGATCGTTCATGACGGCCGCCGCCAGGTGGCCTCGCGGTTCGGCGGAGGCAGCTTTCAGTCGGCGGGCGACCCCCGGCTTCATTTCGGGCTGGGCAATTCCACACGCGTCGAAAGCGTCGAGGTTCGCTGGCCGTCCGGAACGACCGATCAATGGGAGCACCTCGAGGCCGATACCGGATACCGGCTTCGAGAGGGCGACCCGGCGGTCCGGCCGCTCTCGGGTTGGCGTCGTTGACCGTGTTCTTCCCGCGTGTTTTCCTGTGTTCATCGAGCGATTCAAACGCCAAAGTTGACGAGAATATGATGACCAGTTCCACACCGGCGTCGGGCCGGATCGAGTCGATGGACCAGTTCCGGGGCTATACCGTCGCCGGAATGTTCGTGGTGAACTTCCTCGGGGGCTTGACCGCGATTCACGCCGTCTTCAGCCACCACAACACCTACTTCAGCTACGCCGACTCGATCATGCCGAGCTTCATGTTCGCGTGCGGCTTCTCGTATCGGCTCAGCATTCTGAGACGTTTGCCCCAGTTCGGCGCCTGGGTGACCTACCGGAAGTTCTTCACGAGAAGCCTCGGCCTCGTTCTTGTATCCTTGATGATGTATGGATTCGACGATGAGTTTCGGTCGTGGAACGACATGACCGCCGAAGGGATTCGCGAGTTCATCGCCCGGCTGCTCAAGGCGAACCTCTGGGAAGTGCTGGCGATCATCGGCGTCTGCCAGATCCTGATCATGCCGGTCATCGCGGCGAAGGCCCGTGTCCGCTTGGCGACGATTTTGCTGTTCATGGTCGCGCACGTGCTGCTGTCTTATGCGTTCAATTATGACTTCGTTCATGCGAGGCCCAACTGGCTCGACGCCTACTGGGGCGCGACCAGGACCCGGGCCTGGGACGGCGGCGCGTTTGGCCTGCTCTCCTGGTCGATCCCCATGCTCGCCGGTTCGCTGGCTTTCGACCTGATGACGAGTCGAGGGCCAGGCCGCGCCGCGGTACAGATGCTTTCCCTCGGCGTGGTCTTGATGCTCGCCGGCTACGCGCTCTCCTGCCTGACGCGGCTCTATGACGTCGAGCCGGGCACGACACCGCCCGCGGACGGTTTCGCCGCCTCGCCGGTGCTGCCGCCCTTCGAGAAGTTTCGAGGCCGCGACCTCTCGTCCCTGCTGGCCGAACCGCCGTTCGTCGAGCCTCCGCCCCCCGAGGTCCGATCGGCCAACTACTGGCGAATGGACAAGCGCATCGTCAGCCAGTCGTTCGTCCTGTTCTCCACGGGCTACGCCTTCGCGCTGTACGCCCTGTTCGTCCTAGCCTGCGACCTGGGCGGCCTGCAACTCGGACTGTTCCGCACCTTTGGCCGTAACCCCCTGGCGGCCTATGTGATCCATCACGCCATCGAGATGGCCATCCGCCAGATCGTGCCCAAGGACTCCCCCCTTTGGTGGTGCCTCTGCGGCTTCGCCCTGTTCTTCCTCATCACCTATCGCTTCGTCAAGTACTTCGAGGATCACGACATCTACATCCGGCTCTGACACCGAACGGCGTCAATCGGCCGGCGCTCTCGGCTGGGCAGCGTCCACCGAAATCCTTGCGGGACGGGCAGATCGGTGGGCGTTGCCCACCGACGAACAACGACGACGACGGTGCCGGTCGATTCCGCCGGATCTTGGGTTCCGAGTGAAACTGGGAGCTCTAGCTCGTGCGGGGAAGACACGTCGTGTGGCAATTCTGAACGTTCGAGGGGTTGAGGGTCGATAGTAAACCTGAACAACGTGGGAAAGGCCGGTCTCGGAGGGGCCGGTCGCACTCGTTCAGGAGGCGGTGATGAAGGCCAGAGGGATCGTTGGTTGGGCGTTGTGGGTTGGGATCGTGGTTCTTGGCCAGGGATGGGACGGCCGCGCCGAGGAAGGCTGGGCGGAGGCCCTGTTCACGGAACACGGGCATGATTTCGGCCCGGTTCCCCGAGGGGCCAAGGTCCGGCACGGCTTCGTGTTGACCAACCGCTACGCCGAGACGATCTCGATTCTCGATGTTCGGGCGTCGTGTGGCTGCACGTCGGGTCGAGCGTCGGCTTCGGTCGTGCCGCCGGGCGGGTCGGCGGTGATCGAGGCGGAGATGGATACCCGCAACTTCGTCGGCCCGAAGGCGACGACGCTGACGGTCACGATGGTGACGGCCAACGGCCGGCACGGCGAAGCGCGCCTGGCCGTCTCGTCGAACATCCTGAGCGACATCGTGCTCAATCCCGGCTCGATCGACTTCGGCGCGGTGGCTCGGGGCCAGACCGCCCGGCAGGTCCTCACGATCGACCGTTACGGAGCGCCCGCCTGGACGATCGAGCGGATGATCGCGACGAGCCATTTGAGCCAGTACATCGACGCGTCGCTGGTGGAAACGCTACGGACGCCGCAGGCGGTCGGTTATCAGTTGACGGTCTCGCTCAAGCCGGATGCGCCCGCTGGGCCGATTCGGGAGGAAATCCGGATCGTGACCAACGACCGGGAAAGTCCGGTTGTGCCGGTTCTGGTGACGGCCATGGTTCGGGGGGCGCTGACGGCCTCGCCCAGCCTGCTGGCGATGGGTCGCGTCTCCTCGGCGCAGGGGGTTCAGGGGCGTTTCCTGATCCGGGGGACCAAGCCGTTCGCGATCAAGTCGATCGAGGGCGAGGGGGACGGCTTTCAGGTCGCCTCGACCGACCCGAGCCGGAAGGCGCTGCACATCGTCACGGTGTCGTACAAGCCGGAGCTCGGCACCACGCGAGGCGACCTCCGACGCACCTTCCGGGTCGTCACCGACCTTCCCGGCGAGCCGGCCCTGGAGCTCAACGCCACGCTCCACGTGGACCCTTGAGCCCGTCGCTGTCGTAGAATACCAGAGAGGACCGGACGTCGCCGATTCTCAACACGGGTTCGAGCGGAAGGAGGCCCCGATGTCGCAGCCGGATTCGACGGGAATGCCGCGAGACACGGGTTCCGGGGTCGTCGAGGAGATCGAGGTCCACGGCCACATCATCGACTCGTTGCTGCTGCCCAAGATTCTCGACCGGATTCTTCAGATGGGGGGGCAGTTCGAGATTCGAGAGTGCGTGATCGGGCCCCGTCGGGTCGATCCGAGCCATGCACGGATCGCGGTCCGGGCCGCCTCGCCCGAACGGCTCGATGAAATTCTCGGCGATCTCGTCGAGCATGGCGCGTCGCCCGTCCATCCCGAAGACGCTCGAACGGTCGAGGCCGACATTCCGGGAGCCTTCCCGGAAGGGTTTTACAGCACGACCAACCAGCGCACCCAGATCCGGCTCGGCGGGCGCTGGATCGACGTGGCCGACCAGGAGATGGATTGCGGCATCGCCGTCGATTTCCAAGCCCGAACGGCCCGTTGCCTTCCGATGATCGACGTGACGGTCGGAACGCCGATCGTTGTCGGACACGCCGGGGTGCGGGTCGTGCCGCTCGAACGGCCCAGGGGCGAGAGCCCGTTCAGCTTCATGAGCTCCAGCGTTTCGAGCGAGAAGCCCAAGGCCGTCAACCTGGCCAGCGTGGCGTCGTCGATCCGCGAGACCCGACAGGCCGGCAAGAAGGTCCTGCTCGTCGGCGGACCGGCCATCGTGCACACCGGCTCGGCCGAGCATGTCGCTCGCCTGATCCGAGACGGCTGGGTCCAGACCCTCTTCGCCGGCAACGCCCTGGCCACGCACGACATCGAGCAGGCCCTTTTCGGCACGAGTCTCGGCGTCTCGCTCCTCCGAGGGGTGCCGATCGAGCACGGCCACGAGCACCACCTTCGCGCCATCAACACGATCCGACGCCTCGGCGGCATCAAGAAGGCCGTCGAGGCCGGCGTCCTCCGGTCGGGCATCATGTACGAGTCCGTCCAGTCGGGGATCGAGGTCGTTCTGGCCGGCTCGATCCGTGATGATGGGCCATTGCCCGAGGTCATCACCGACACGATCCAGGCGCAGGCCCGGATGCGGCAGGCCATTCACGACGTCGGATTCGCCCTGATGATCGCCACGGCCTTGCATTCGATCGCCACCGGCAACCTGCTGCCGGCCTGGGTCCAGGTCGTCTGCGTCGACATCAACCCCGCCACCGTCACCAAGCTGGCCGACCGTGGCACGTTCCAGACGATCGGCCTGGTGACCGACGTCGAGCCGTTCCTTCGGAGCCTGGCCCACGAGCTGGGCCAGGGCTGAGGCCGCGCAGCGCACCACCAACGACCCGAAGTCTCTTCGCGTAACACGGCTCCACCCCATGACACGGAATCGCTTCGGACGCTTGTCTCTGGTAGAGTGGGCACGGCCCACCCTGCGGAAGACCACCGTTTCGGGCGGTTCCGTACGACTCGTCTCGAGGGAGGCCCTCTCATGTCCAGAGTCCCTCGGATCTTGATGTGCCCGCCAGATTACTACGGGATCGAGTACGAGATCAATCCTTGGATGAATGTGCATGTGGCCAGCGATCCGGCCGAATCGCGCCGACAGTGGCGATCGCTTCACGACACGCTGGTTGATCTCGGCGTCACGATCGAGCGGATCGAGCCGGTCCGTGGCTTGCCGGACCTCGTCTTCACGGCCAATGCCGGCCTGATTTACGAGGACCGCGTGATCAGCTCCCGGTTCCGTTATGGCGTTCGCCAGAAGGAGTCGCCCCACTTCGAGGCTTGGTTCGCGTCGCACGGGTTCCGGGTCGAGCGGCTACCGGAGGGTTTGTTCTTCGAGGGGGCCGGCGACGCCCTGTTCTGCGGTGAGACGCTGTTCGCCGGCTACCGGTTCCGCAGCGACGCCAGGAGCCACCAGTGGATTGGCGAGCGGCTCGGAGTCGAGGTCTTGCCGCTGGAGCTCGTCGACCCGAGGTTTTACCACCTCGATACGTGCTTCTGCCCGCTGGCCGAGGCGGTGGCGATCTATTACCCTGGGGCCTTTGACGACTACGGCCGGTCGGTCTTGAACGCGAGGATTGGCCGCCTGATCGAGGTGTCGGCGGAGGAGGCGGTGTCCTTCAGTTGCAACGCGGTGGTGGTCGGAACGTCGGTTGTGCTCAACGAAGGCGCGCCGAAGCTCGCGCGATCGTTGCGGGCTGCCGGTTACGAGGTTCGCCCGTTGCGGCTGACCGAGTTCATCAAGGCGGGCGGAAGCGCCAAGTGCCTGACGCTCCGGCTCGATGGTGAGGACGCCGCGACCTGGGCCCGCGCAACGCTCGCGGCCCACCCCTGATTGGGCCGGACCGCACCCCAATCCTGGACGACTCCCGAGGGTCCGAACGATGATTTCGCTCCTCTACCTGTTGCGGCACGGGATCGCCTTTCCGCCGGGCAGTCCGGATTTCACCGAGACGGAGCGGCCCCTCACGACCAAGGGGGCGCGTCGGGTCGAACAGGTGGCGGAGGGCCTTCGAGCGATCGGTTGCGAGCTCGACCGCATCGTTTCCAGCCCCCTGGCCCGCGCCTGGCAGACCGCGGAGATCGTCGCGAAGGTCCTCGGGCGGACCGATCAGCTGGAACCGGACGACGCGCTCCGCGCCGGCGAGTCGGCCGAGAGCGTGCGGAGCTGGCTCGGCCAACGCCCGGAGTCTCGGCTGTTGATTGTCGGGCATGAGCCCTGGATGTCCGACCTGGTCCGTTTGCTGGTCGTCGGCAGCGCCGGGCCGCCGATCTGTCAGTTGCGAAAAGGGGGCGTCGCCGCTCTGGCCTCGGAAAGCGACGGCCTTTACCGCATCGAATGGCTGGCGCGCCCCCGGCTGCTCCGCAAGCTCAACTAAGGCGCGGTTCGCGAAGGGCCGGTTCGATTGTCCGTGGAAACGCGCCGGATTGCGTGGCTGGGGTCGCGTCGAACCCCCGTCCCCTCGGTCGGCGTCGGGTCGTGTCGTGGTTGGCCGCCGCCTGGTCGCGAAGGTCGGTTCAGGTCCGTGCGGTCGAGGGGAGTCGCGCCGCCCGGATCGGGTCGTGGCCGCCGGAGAGCTCGCGCGCCATGTTCTGGAACTCGATTTGAGAACGAACCCTCGGTTCGTCGTCCCGAGACGGTCGGACGCGGACGTAGCTGCCATCGGGCAGGAGCAGGCGGGCCTTGACGTTATCCGACAGGCAAACGCCGAGGATGCCGTCGAGGACCCGGTTCACGAGTCTCGGGTCTTCGATCGGGAACATCAACTCGACCCGACGGCGGAAGTTGCGAGGCATCCAGTCGGTCGAGGTCAGATACACTTCCGGATTCTCATCGTTCTGGAAGTAACTGATTCTCGAATGTTCCAGGAACTTGTCGACGATGGAGATGACCCGGATATTCTCCGAGACTCCCGGAATGCCCGGTCGAAGGCAGCAGATCCCTCGAACGATCAGGTCGATGCGAACCCCTGCGCGGCTGGCGGCATAGAGGGCCTGGATCGCGCCGGGATCCACCAGCGCGTTCATCTTGGCGATGATCCGCGCGGGCTTGCCGGCCTCGGCGTTGCGACGCTCGCGATCGATCAGGTCGATCACCCGGTCGGCCAGGAACCTCGGCGCCACGATCAGGCGGTTCCAGTCGTGGCCTTGCGAGTAGCCGGTCAGCAGGTTGAACAGGGCGCTGGCGTCCTCGCCGAATTCGGGCCGGCAGGTGAAGTAGCTCAGGTCGGTGTAGAACCTCGCGGTCGACGGATTGTAATTGCCGGTTCCCAGGTGAACATAGCGGCGAATGCCGTCGATTTCCCGACGGACGACCAGCGCCGCCTTGCAGTGCGTTTTCAGGCCGACCATGCCGTAAACGACGTGAACGCCCGCTTTTTGCAAGGCGCGGGCCTTGACGATGTTGTTCTCCTCGTCGAGCCTCGCCTGAAGTTCGACCAGGACGGTGACCTGCTTGCCGTTCTCGGCGGCGCGGGCCAGCGCGGTGAGGATTGGGTTGTCCTCGGCCGTGCGGTAGAGGGTCTGCTTGATGGCGAGGACCTGCGGGTCGTCGGCCGCCTGCTCGATCAGTTGGATGACCGCGCCGAACGACTCGTACGGGTGGTGAACGAGAAGGTCCTGCTCGCGGATCGCGTTGAAGATGTTCGCCCGGTTGGCCAGCCGGGCCGGCATTTGCGGTTCGTAGGGAGGGTCCTTGAGCTCCCGGAAACCCTCGATGCGGCAGAGCGCGTTGAGCGCGGTCAGGTCGACCGGTCCAGCGACCCGGTAGACGTCGCGATCGTCCAGGTCGAGGGCCGACTGCAAGACCGAGATGAATCCGTCGTCGGCCGTGTCGGCGATCTCGAGCCGGACCGCCTCGCCCCACTTGCGCTGACGGAGGGTCTCCTGGATCGTCGAGAGCAGGCTGCTCTTGACCTCGTTTTCCTGGATCGAGAGGTCGCTATTGCGCGTGACCCGGAACGCCGAGCGCGCGGCGACCCGAAAACCGCCGAAGAGCGAATCCATGCGCGGGCCGATGACGTCTCGAAGCAAGATGAAGCGCGTCTTGCCGTCGCCGGCCTTGGGCAGTTCCACAATCTGGCTCAGGATGCCGGGAACCTGGAGCACCGCGTAGAGCTGCCTGGGCGGGTCCTGGCCGACCGTCTCAATCCGAAGGATGAGGTTCAGGCTCTTGTTGTGCAGGTGCGGGAACGGATGGGCCGGGTCGATCGCCAGGGGGGTCAGGATCGGGTAGACCTGGCTGTCGAAGAAGCTGTCGAGAAACGCGTTTTGCTCGTCGTTGAGTTCCTCGGGATCGCAGAGAAGGATGCCATGCCGCTCCAGCTCGGGCCGCAGCTCGTTGCGCCAGACGTCGTATTGACGGGCGACGAAGTCGTGCGTGCGACGCGAAATTTCGATCAACTGCGAGAGCGGGCCCATGCCGTCGGGCGGGGTATCCTGGGGTTCCAGGTTGTCGTAAAGCTGGGCCTGAAGCCCGGCGACGCGCACCTCGAAGAACTCGTCGAGGTTCGAGGCGGAGATGGCCAGAAACCGGAGCCGTTCCAGCAGGGGCACCGTGGGGTCGCGCGCTTCCTCCAACACCCGTTCGTTGAACGACAGCCAGCTCAGCTCACGATTGATATACAGGCTTGGATCGGTCAAGGTCACGTCGGGTGGGGGGGGCGAAGGAGGGGCCGACGGCACGACGCCGTTTCCATGGACGGCAATGGGTTCCAGCATGGTCTACGATCCTCCCCGCGTCAGCGTCGTGCTCTCGACCGGCTCTTGGTCTGGGTCTTCAGAAGCGATCGCAGGACGCGGAGGTTGATAACGTCGAGGTCCTCGCCCCCTTCGGTCCCCTTGGGAGTTTCAAGGATCATCGGGACGGAGGTGAAACGGGAATCATTGACGACATTTCGGAACGGTTCCAGGCCCATTTCCCCCTTGCCGATTCCGGCATGGCGGTCGACCCGGCTTCCGAACGCCTTCTGGCTGTCGTTGAGGTGCCAGACGCGAACCCGGCCGAGCCCGACGGCCCGATCCAGTTCGTCCATGGTTTCATTGTACTGCTCCGGCGTGGCCAAGGAATACCCCGCCGCGAAGACGTGACACGTATCGACGCAGATTCCCAGGCGATCGGGGGCGTTCACCTGTTCGAGAATCGTTTTCAGGTGCTCGAACCGATGCCCCAGGCAGGTTCCTTGCCCGGCGGTCGTTTCCAGGTCGATCCGGACCCGGAATCCCTTCGTGCGGCGATGCAGCTCATCGATGCCGTTCGCGATGCGCTTCAGCCCGGCCTCCTCGCCCGAGCCCGTGTGGGCAGATCCTCGATTCCGAGCGCCTCGGCGCGCTGCAGCTCGACCACCATCGCGTCGATCGACTTCGTCCAGAGCGCGTCGTCCGGACTGGCCAGGTTGATGAGGTACGAATTGTGAGCCACCGGCCCGAGGATGCCGGTCTCCGACAGGGCCGCCTGGAACGCCCGAACCTGCTCGTCGGTTAACGGCTTGGCGCTCCACTGGTTGTTCGACTTAGTGAAGAGCTGAACCGTGTCGCAGCCGGCATTCTTGGCGGCCCAGACCGCCCGGTCGTGACCACCCGCGATCGACATGTGAGCGCCGAACTTCACGCCCATTCGGGTCCCTCTCGCTTCCCGATTTCGAGAAAATCCACGGTTTCCAGCCACGATCTTGCCGAGCGGTACGGGGTTTCCATAGAATCCAAACCAGGCCGCTCAACCAGGCAAACGCCGTCGCCAGCCAGGCGGGGACTCGGACATGGGACCTTACTTGTGGGCCGGGCTGCTTCCGATCTCCGTGCTCCTGGCCTGGCTCATCGTTTACCGCCCACTTCGCGCTCTGGCCGAGGAACGCCTCCTCGAACGGGCCCGAGCGCAATTCCGACTTCAGCGAGAGTGGCTCGAAGCCCGCTTTCTAACGTCCATCACCCCGCACGATCTGATCGAGAGCCTTCGATGGGAAGACGCCCACTGGCACGATGAAATCGTTTGGGCCCGCGATCGCAAGACTCGAAACCTTCTCGCGCTGGTTGGCGTCCATTTCGAACCCGACCCCCTCACCGGCTTCCCGGAAGAGCCGCCCCGGCAAGCCACGGCCCTGTTCGAGTATCGACAAGGCCGTTGGGTCGCCGACGGGCGGCACTTCGACGAGATCCGCCCCGACGAAGCGTTCCTCCGCCACCGCCAGTTCGAGCCGGTCGCCCCGCCTCATCGCCGGCTTTGACGTCGTGAGCCACACGCCCCGCTCGACGCTTCGCCTGGGGGCCGTCCGCCATCACTCCCGGATCTTCGCCTTCATCTCGGCGCGAAGCGTGATGTAGCGCTCCAGGTCGAAGTCGTCGCGGTGGCATTCCTCCAGCAACGGGCGTTCGAGCGTCTCGATTTGCTGGCAGGCCTCGACCACGCGATCGGCGACTTCGAGCGGGATGATGCAGACGCCGTGCTTGTCGGCGTGAATCAAGTCACCGGGCCGGATCTCGACCCCGGCCAGCTTGACCGGCTTGCCGAAATCGACGAGCCGGACGTAGGCGTGGCTGACGCAGGGGTTCAGGCCAAACAGGTGGAACCCCAACGCGTGCACCTCGTCCAGGTCGCGAGGGCAGCCGTCGGTGATGTGGCCCACGCAGCCGAGCGTCTTGTGGATCGTCGCGTTGACTTCTCCAAACTGCGCTCCGAGCCCCGGAGGGTCGTCGAGGTCCTGGCCGACCGCCACCTTCGGACCGGCGATCGACGCCACGTAGCGCAGGTAGTCGGCCGTGAGGTCGGGGCTCTTTTCCTTGGGAGGGCTGGCCGCCGTGACCGACGTGACCGCGTAGCCGACCATCGTTCCCAGGTCGGGGAACAGGCAACGAATCCGGTGCGGCAGGAACCCGACGTGCCTGGGCCGGACGTTGAAGACCTCGATGGCGTTGGAGATCGTCGGCGTGTTGTAGCGCTTCAGCGCCTCGATCTGTTCCTTGGAAAGCAATTTCGGCGTCGACATCGGCGGAAGGCTCCGGCGTTGTGGGCATCAAGAGACGGCCCCGGCAGTGTAACCCACGAGCCACCACCGAGCCAGACCGGCCGTTCGCGACCCCGCCGCCGGAGCGCGGAACCGGCCGGCCCGTCGAGTCCGATCGGCACCGGCTCCTCGGAGATCGCCCCCTTGAAGGTCAGATCCACCAGGATCGGCGTGGGCGCGGGGGGGGTGCCTTCGCCTTCGCCGCGTCGACGGCGCGGCAACGGCCGACCGCCGGACCCACAATCCAACACGAAATCGGCGCCAGGCCAAGACCGGCGTTCGCGATCATCCGAAAGCGAATCCACGGAAGAACTCCCGCCAGAACGCGGCTGATGTGGTAAGATGAGCGGAGGACGGTTCCGCGTTCCCTTCGGAATCACGGCCCGAACGACTGGTGGGACCGTCTAGGGCCGGAGCCGTTGGGATGTCAATCGTCGCCGGGTTGTCGGTTCGAGCCACGAGCGGACACTTGATTCGTCGCACGATTGTGGTATCTGTTGAAGGGTCACGATGTGATCGTGATCGGTCGTCCCTCGTTCGTTCCGACCCGACTTGCCCGGCCGTGGAGTTCGTTCGGATGTCGCAAACACCCGCTCCCCGGCTTCGCATCGAGGTCTTCGAGAACGCGACGGTTGTCTCCTTCGTCGATCAGCGCATTGTGGACGAGATCGTCATTCAGGCCGTCGGCGATCAACTTTACGACCTCGTCGAGCGAGACGGTCACACCCATCTTCTGCTGAACTTCAGCGACGTCAAATACATGGCCAGCGCGGTCATCGCCAAGCTGTTCGGCTTGAAAAAGAAAATCGACGCGGCCAAGGGTCAGCTCAAGTTCTGCTGTATCGATCCGGAAATCCGCGTCGTCTTCAAGATCACCGGGTTAGACCGTATGGTCGAGATCTTCGACGACGAGCAGGACGCGCTCGATTCCTTCTAACGGAAACACCCAGGACACCGATTCGAGACCCCAGGGCCCCTCCCGGTTGGCCTTCTCGGGTCAGGCCCAATCGACCCTGTTGCCCCTTCCACACCGAGCGAAGTGGGTTACGCTTCTGGACAGGAGCCCGGCCGATGTCGCACGCCCCGCGTCGTTTGCTTCGCCTCGAAACGATCGATGGTGTCACCGTGGTCAGCTTCGTGGAAAGCAAGATCGTCACCGAGGAAAGCATTCAGGAAGTCGGCGAGCAGCTTTACAGCCTCGTCGAGGAACAGGGGCATCAAAAGCTCCTGCTCAATTTCGGCAACGTGCAGTATCTCTCCAGCGCCGCGCTCGGCAAGCTGATCACCCTCAAGAAGAAGGTCGGCGCGGTCAAGGGCCAGCTCAAGCTCTGCTGCATCCATCCCGACCTGCTCGAGGTCTTCAAGATCACACGTCTCGACACCGTCTTTGAGATCTACCCCGAGGAGCAGGCGGCGCTCGACTCGTTCTGATCGGACCGCCCGAGCCTCGAGTCGCTCGTCGAACCCAGCGCGCATGGAACGCCCCGGTGCCGCCGTCGGAACGATCGGATCAAAGCGAGTCGATCCGTTCCGGCACGCGGCCGCCGCCGTGGGCCTCTTGCCGGTTTGGTTTCCTCGGAACCGCCCCTCTCGATCATGCCCGATCCCGCCGCAACCCCCATGATGCAACAGTATCGCGAGCTCAAGGCCCGCGATCCGGACGCCCTCCTGCTCTTTCGCATGGGCGACTTCTACGAGCTCTTCGGCGAGGACGCCGAACGCGCCAGCGCCCTGCTCGGCCTGACCCTCACCTCACGCGACAAGGGGCCCGACGCCATCCCGATGGCCGGCTTCCCTCACCCCGCGCTCGAATCGTACCTGGCCCGGATCGTCGAGGCCGGCCTTCGCGCCGCCGTCTGCGAACAGGTCGAGGACCCCAAGCAGGCCAAGGGCCTCGTCCGTCGCGACGTCGTTCGCGTCGTCACGCCGGGGACCCTCACCGATGACGCCCTGCTCGACCCTCGATCCGCCAACTACCTCGCCGCCGTCGCCGAGTTCAAGGGGAAGCTCGGACTGGCCTGGGTCGAGCTCTCCACCGGCAAGTTCGAGCTGGCCGAATGCTCCCGACCGGAACTCGCCGACGAGATCGCCCGGCTCGAACCGGCCGAGATCCTCGTCTCGGAAACGGCCCTCGACGCCCCCTGGCTCCGCGCCCTGCGCGGCCTGACCCGATCGGCCATCACCACCCGTCGCTCCTGGGATTTCCTGCCCGACCAGGCGCGCTCGGCCCTCTATGCCCACTTCGGCACCTCGACGCTCGGCGGCTTCGGCGTCGACGACGACGCGATCGAGGTCGCCGCCGCCGGCGCGCTCATCGCCTACCTTCGCGAGACCCAGAAATCGGCCCTCGGCCACCTGACCCGGCTCGCTCCCTACCGCCGCGCCCGGACCCTCGGCCTCGACCAGATGACTCGCCGAAGCCTCGAACTCACCAAAACCCTCCGAGACGGCCAACGCGACGGCTCGCTGCTCTCCGTCGTCGACCAGACCGCCACCCCGATGGGCGCCCGGCTTCTGGCCGACTGGCTCACCTCCCCCTTGACCGACCTGGACGCCATCCGAGACCGCCACGCCGCCGTCGACGAGCTGGTTCACGACAACGCGCTGCGCCACGAGCTTCGGCACATCCTGGGCCGAGCCCACGACCTGGAACGCCTCGCCGCGCGCGTCGGCACCGGCCGCGCCTCGCCTCGAGACCTCGTCGGCCTCGCTCGAACGCTCGCGATTCTCCCCAAAATCAAGGCCCTGCTCACCGCCCGACGCTCGACCCTCTTGAACTCCCTCGAAGCCGCCCTCGAGCTCTGCCCCGAAATTCGACAGGCCATCGAGGAGGCCCTCGTCGACGACCCCCCCCTGCCCCTCAAGGAAGGCGGCCTGATCCGCGACGGCTATCATCCCACCCTCGACGAGCTGCGCGAAATCGCGCGCGGCGGCAAGTCGTGGATCGCCCGGTTCCAGGCCGAGCAAGTCCGACGCACCGGCATCCCGGGGCTCAAGGTCGGCTTCAACAAGGTCTTCGGCTACTACATCGAAATCACCCACGCGCAGGCCCAGCGCTCACACATCCCCGACGACTACCTCCGCAAGCAAACCGTCAAGAACGCCGAACGCTACATTACCCCCGAATTGAAAGAATATGAAGATAAGGTCCTCCGCGCCGAGGATCGCGCCTGCGAGCTCGAATACGAGCTGTTTCTCACGCTGCGCGATCGCGTGGCCGCCGAGGCCCCTCGACTCGTTCAGGCCGGAGGCGTCCTCGCGCAGGTCGACGTCCTCGGCGGTCTCGCCGAGCTGGCCGCGCGCCACGCCTACCAACGGCCCGAGATGGTCTCCGACCCCGTGCTCGAGATCGAGGCGGGCCGCCACCCGGTCCTCGACGCCCTCATGCCGCGCGGCTCGTTCGTGCCCAACGACGTCTCGTTGAGCCCCGACAACGGCCTGGTCCTCGTCATCACCGGACCCAATATGGCCGGCAAGAGCACCTACATCCGCCAGGTCGCGCTGATCGTTCTGCTCGCGCAGATCGGCGGGTTCGTCCCAGCGCGTCGGGCCCGCATCGGCGTCGTCGACCGCCTGTTTGCCCGCGTCGGCGCCACCGACGAGCTCGGACGCGGCATGAGCACCTTCATGGTCGAGATGACCGAGACGGCCAACATCCTCAACAACGCCACGCCCCACAGCCTCGTCATTCTCGACGAGATCGGCCGCGGCACCAGCACGTTTGACGGCGTTTCGCTCGCCTGGGCCATCTCCGAGCACCTCCACGACGTCGTCGGTTGCCGCACCCTCTTCGCCACCCACTACCACGAGCTCGTCGACCTCGAAAAAACCAAGCCCCGCCTCCGAAACGCCAACGTCGCCGTCCGGGAACAGGAGGGAGACATCGTCTTCCTCCACCGGATCGTCCCCGGAGGCGCCGATCAGAGCTACGGAATCCACGTCGCACGCCTGGCCGGCGTCCCGGCGACCGTCCTCGACCGTGCCCGCGAGATCCTCGCGTTTCTCGAAAAACAGCACGTCCCCGAAGCCTCGGCGCGGCCCGCGACGTCGCCGATTCGCAAGGTCAAGACCGGTCGCGCCTTGCAGGCCAGCCTCTTCGCCGCACTGCCCGACCCCTTGCTCGAGGAGCTTCGCAACGTCGACCCGGCCTCGCTCTCCCCCGAGCAGGCCCTCAACCTCCTGCGCCGGCTCCAGGAGCTGGCCCGGGGTTGACCGGCGGGTGCCACTGGTGGCTTGCCCACCAGTGCTCCGGTCCCTCCCATCGGGTGG
>CAZRGV010000065.1:0-27045 GCA_964599655.1 uncultured Isosphaeraceae bacterium
AGTTCCTCGTCGACGACGAGCACAACTTCTACTTCATCGAGGTCAACGCCCGCATCCAGGTCGAGCACCCGGTGACCGAGCTGGTCACCGGCATCGACCTCATCAAGCAACAGATCCGGATCGCCGCCGGTGAGCCCTTGACCCTGAAACAGACGGACATTCCGCAGATCGGCCACGCCTTCGAGTGCCGCATCAACTGCGAGGATCCCGACCATAACTTCCGTCCCTCGCCGGGAACCATTCAGGGCCTCCGGCTTCCCGGCGGCTATGGCGTGCGGTGGGATTCTCACGTCCAGGTCGGGTACACCGTGCCGCCGAACTACGACTCGATGGTCGGCAAGCTGCTCGTTCACGCCCCCAACCGCGCCGAGGCGATGGCCGTCATGCGGCGCGCGCTCGACGAACTTCAGGTCGAGGGTATCGCCACGACCCTTCCGCTGCATCGCCGCATCTTCCGCAACCCCGACTTCGCCGAGGGCCGCGTCGACACCACCTGGGTCGAGCGGGTCCTTCTTCCCGGCCGCTCGCCGACCGGCCCCTGAGCGAGCGACCGAGTTGGCTTGAAGTAAGTCGACTCGATCGAAACGCGCGAGGGGCGCCGCGGCGCGGAATGGTCGCCGGTTCGTCCCTCGCTCGGTTTTAGGAGATCTCGTACTGGAACGCCCCCTTGTCGTCGACCGTGACGTGAACCTTCGAGATTGCTTCGCCGTTGGCCATGCGGGTCAGGAAGGCCTCGGACATCTCGGGAAGCAGGGTGCGGGTCAGGATGTGATCGACGTTGCGGGCGCCGCTCTCGACCTCGCGGCAGCGGCCGGCGACGCTTTCGACGAGGGCGTCGGTATAGCTGAACTGGGCCTTGTGGTTCTCCCTCATCCGCTGGGCGATCCGGCTGAGCTGGAGCCTGATGATCTGCTTCATCACGTCGTCGGTGATCGGATAGTAGGGCACGACGATCATGCGGCCGAGCAGCGCGGGCGGGAAGACCTTCAGGAGGTCGGGGCGGAGGGCCTCGGCCAGTCCGTGGGAGTCGGGTCTCGTGTCCGGATCGGCGCAGAGCTTCATCACCGTGTCGGTGCCGACGTTCGAGGTCAGCAAAATCACGGTGTTCTTGAAGTCGATCTCCCGCCCCTCACCATCTTCGAGCATGCCCTTGTCGAAGACCTGGAAGAACAGCTCCATGACGTCCGGATGGGCTTTCTCGACCTCGTCGAGCAGAACGACGCTGTAGGGCTTGCGGCGTACGGCCTCGGTCAAGACGCCGCCTTCGCCGTAGCCGACGTAGCCGGGAGGCGAGCCCTTGAGGCTGGAAACCGTGTGCGCTTCCTGATACTCGGACATGTTGATCGTGATGAGATTTCGTTCGCCGCCGTAGAGGGTGTCGGCCAGGGCCAGGGCGGTCTCGGTCTTGCCGACGCCGCTTGGCCCGACGAACATGAACACACCGATGGGGCGCCTCGGATCGGTCAGGTTCGCCCGGGCGGTGCGAATGCGCTGGCTGACGGCATCGAGCGCGTGCGGCTGGCCGATCACGCGTTCCCCCAGCTTCTCCTGAAGATTCAAGACGGTTTTGATCTCGTCGGCCAGCATTTTGCCGACGGGGATGCCGGTCCAGCCGGCGATGACCTCGGCGATGGTCTGGGAGTCGACGCAGACTTGCATCAAGGGCGTTTCGCCCTGAATCTTCCGGAGCTCGTCGGTCCTGGCGTCGAGTTCTCCTTGAAGCTTGGTTTCCTCGGGCGAGGGGTCGGTCGCCTGTCCGTTCGAGGATGCCTTGCGTTCGGAGTGGAGGGCCTCGATCTGGTCGCGAATTCCTCGGATTTGCTCGACGAGTTTTCGCTCGGTCTCCCAGCGCTGTTCGAGTTCTCCGAGCCGGCGTTCGGCGTTGGCCAGGGCCTGGGTCTTCTCGGCCATTCGTTCGTCGTGGCGGGCGCCGGTGGCGCGTTCACGCTCGAGGATGCCGAGTTCGACCTTGAGGTGGTCGATCTCGCGGCGGCAATCCTCCACGGCGGGCGGGATCGCGCTCTGGCCGATCGCCACCCGGGCGCAGGCCGTGTCCAGAAGGCTGACGGATTTGTCGGGCAACTGCCGTCCGGGAATGTAACGGGCCGACAGCTTCACGGCGGCCTCGACCGCCTCGTCGAGAATCCGGACGCCGTGGTGCTTTTCCAGCATTCCGGTGATGCCTCGCATCATGATGATGGCGCGGTCCTCGGACGGTTCCTCGACCTTGATGACCTGGAACCGTCGGGCGAGGGCGGCATCTTTCTCGAAGTATTTCTTGTACTCGGCCCAGGTCGTCGCGGCGATCGTGCGAAGGTCGCCGCGAGCCAGGGCGGGCTTGAGCAGGTTCGCGGCGTCCCCCTGGCCCGCCTGGCCCCCGGCGCCGATCATCGTATGGGCCTCGTCGATGAAGAGGATGATCGGCACCGGCGAGGACTTCACCTCGTTGAGCACCTGCTTGAGCCGGTTTTCGAACTCTCCCTTGACCCCGGCTCCGGCCTGGAGCAGGCCGAGGTCCAGAGTTCGCAGCTCGACGTTTTTCAGCACCGGCGGCACGTCCCCGGCGGCGATCCGAAGGGCGAATCCCTCGACGACCGCGGTCTTTCCCACACCAGCCTCGCCGGTCAGAATCGGGTTGTTCTGGCGGCGACGGATCAGGATGTCGACCATCTGTCGGACCTCGGAGTCTCGCCCGAGGACTGGGTCGATCTTCCCTTGCCTGGCCCGTTCGGTCAGGTTGATGGTGTACTGGTCGAGCGCCGGCGTGCGGCTCGGCTTCGCCGGACCGCCAGGCCCCGCGGCCGCGGCGTCCTCGCCCCGAGGTCCGGCCCCCGCCTCGTCTTCCGCCGAGCCGGCGATCAGCTTGGGAAGGTTCGCGAAGAGGGTCTCCGTCGAGATCTTGGCCAGCTCCCTGGAGGCCTCTCGGAACTGGCGGCCGAAGGTTTCCTCGCTCAAGAGCGCCAGCAGAAGTACGCCTGAACGGATCTTCGGCATTTGATATTGCACCGAGGCGAGGAGCCACGCCTCACGGGCCAGGCGCTCGATGCTCGGAGAAAGCGCCGGCGTGCGCGCGTTTCCGGTCTTGAAGCCGTCGATGGCGCGGGTCAGATCGCGCAGCAGATGCGAGACGTTGACCTCAAAGTACTTGAAGATTCGAGTTAGGTCGGTCTCAGGGGCCTCGGCCAGCTTGAAGAACCAGTGCTCCACCTCAACGTTATAATTCGTCCGCGAGACGCAAAGGCCGGCGGCCGCCTGGAGTGCATCGACACATGTTTTATTGAGGGTCTTGATCAACGCCGCGGTTTCCAGGCCCATCGCACACCTCCTGACTCGACGCCTTAAAATCCGATCGGTCGCAGCGCCAACGTGATGGTAAACGGTGCGCCGATCCTTTTCAAATCCTCGAATAAAATCACGCCAGGAAAATGTCCAGACGGGGCCTGAACCTCGATCGACGTGGGAGGGAGGGCCTCCGAAATGGACCCGGGCCATGACACGGGGCGCCGCGTCCTCATCGTCCGGCTCGGCTCAGCGTTCCGGCTCGGTGATCGGCCAGGTTCGCAAGGGCGCCTTGGAGCGACGGGAGCGTATGGGAATCGAACCCACCAACGACGTGTCTCCATGCCGTTCACAGGTTTTGAAGACCAGGCGGGGCACCAGCCACCGAAACGCTCCCCCGATCTCAACGACGAGACGCACTTCTCGCATTTTTAAGGAGCAAGACCACCAAAGGCGCCGTGGCGCGGCTGGCTCGATTGGAGCCCGGTCTGGCCTCTGGAAAGACCATTGTTGGCTCGACGGGTCCGCTTCGCAAGAGACTCGGAAGGAAACTTCGACCTCCGCCGACGTCAAGAGGGCCTCCGGCATCCAGGACGACCTGATCGGGCGGACTCGACGACCTGTCTGACCTTGCTGGCGTCCGTGACGCCGCCCTGCGAGACCGCCGAGCCGAGATGGAGCTCTTCGACGCCGGCGTCAAGGAGCCGAGGAAGGTCAACGAGCCGGAGACGACCTCCCGCCATCACGACGATTCGACCCGCGGCCTTCCGGACCAGTCCGGCCAGTCGGTCGAGCCCCTCCCGAGCGGTCGCCGCCTGGCCGGAGGTGAGGATGCGGTCGATCTTCAGGCCAACCAGGGCTTCGAGGGCCTCATCGGGGTTGGGCACCTCGTCGAAGGCCTTGTGGAACGTGACCGACAAGGGACGGGCCCGCTCCGCGAGCGCAGTCAGGCGGTCGAGGTCGATCGTGCGGTCGGGTCGAAGGACGCCGAGGACGACCCCGGCGGCTCCCAGCGATCGCGCCGTGTCGACGTCGTGTTCCATGACGTCGAACTCGACCTCGGAGTATTGGAAATCGCCCGCGCGCGGCCGGATGAGCACGTGAACGGGGATCGACAGGCGGCGGCAGGCCATGGCGATCGCCCCGGCGCTGGGGGTTACGCCTCCCACGTCGAGATGCTCGCAGAGCTCGACGCGATCGGCCCCGCCTCGCTCCGCGGCCTGGGCCGATTCCACCCCCTCGACACAGATCTCGACGACCGGCATGGCGTGCCCTCCTCCGTGGCTCACTATCCTATTATGCTATTCTTGTCTTTGCAGACACTCAGAATTCCCGGGGCACGGCCTTCGAGGTCGCCCTGGGAGGTCCGGCGGAGTAGGATTGGAGATCCGAGGTCACGCCCGCGAACCGAGGTCCGGTCCTCGCTCTCGTTGTTGAACCGCTGGAACCCTGATGCTGGTACGCGCGAAGGAATCAACACCATGAAGTGGAACCTCCGTCGGGTGGCGACGATCACCCTGGCTCTTGGACTGACGATCACGGTTCCGGCGCTCGCCCGGCCGGACCAGCCGGCGAGGTCGTCCGGCTCTCGGCCGAACATCCTGCTGATCATGCCGGACCAGCTTCGAGCGCAGTCGATCGGCTGCATGGGAAATCCCGAGGTTCATACCCCCAACCTGGACCGGCTGGCCTCGCAGGGTCTTTTGCTTCGCAACACGCTGGCGAACACGCCGGTTTGTTGTCCGGCGCGGGCGATTTTGCTGACCGGACAGTATGCCCACAAGAACGGCGTGGTGGCCAACGATCTCCGGCTTCGAGAGTCGGCCACCACGATCGCCGAGATTCTCGCCGAGAACGGCTACCGGACTGGATTTATTGGCAAATGGCACCTGGACGGCGGGCCGAGGCTCCCCGGCTTCATCCCCCCCGGACCGAGGCGGCAGGGCTTTCAGTACTGGGCCGCCAGCGAATGCAGCCACACCCATTTCCGACCCACGTACTTTCGCGATGACGCGACACCGATCACCGACAACCGCTTCGAGCCCGAGGTCTGGACCGACCGCGCCATCGAGTTCCTCCGCCAGGATGGCGATCGGCCGTTCTTCCTCGAGGTTGCGATGGGCCCGCCGCACGATCCCTACGGAGCGCCCAAATCGTACATGGAGCGGTACGATCCGGCCAAACTGACGATGCGACCCAACTGGCAAGAGGGAGTACCGGGCGGAGACCGCAAGGCGATCGCGGCCTACTACGCGGCGATCACCGCTGTCGACGACCAGATCGGACGCCTGTTGACGGCGCTCAAGGACCTCGGCCTGGAGGACAACACGATCGTGATCGTGACCTCTGATCACGGCGACATGCTCGGGTCGCACGGAATGCGACTGAAGCGCAAGCCCTGGGAGGAATCGATCCGGGTTCCGGGCATTGTCCGCTATCCGGCCGGGATCAAGCCCGGTCAGGTCTCCGACGCGCTGGTCTCGCACGTCGATCTTGCCCCGACCTTGCTCGGCCTGTGCGGCCTGGACGTACCGCCCGCCATGCAAGGGAGCAACCTCGCGCCGCTGATTCTCGGTCGAACGAAGCAGGGGCCGGACTCGGCGTTCTTCCAGATTTTCGTGCCGTTCGCGGGGGACGTTTCTCCGAAGCCCTGGCGAGGTGTCCGCACGGAGCGTTACCTGTACGCTCGCACGGAGGAAGGCCCCTGGCTCCTGTACGACCTGAAGGCCGACCCGTTCGAGCAAACGAACCTGGCGAACGATCCGGCGCACGGCTCGCTCCGCGATCAGATGGAGGCCAGGCTGGCGGCCTGGATGGAGAAGACCGGCGATTCCTGGTCGTTCAACTCAACGGCGCTCGTCGAGGACAAGGGCCGGCTTTACCGCTTTGAGGCGTTCTACACGATCCAGGAGTACCTCGACTGGGCCGCCAAGCACCCCGATCAGGCGCCGAAGGATTGAGCCTTCTGGGTCGACGAACCAAGCAGCAACCGGGGCGTTGCGGGAGGAACGCAAACCCTCCCGCGATGCCAGTCAGAGAACGAACGAGAGCCGGCGGCGGTAGTCGCTGACGACCTCGGAATCGGCGGGCATGAGCTGGAAGATGGCCAGCATCAGCTTTCGAGCTTCCTCACCGACGCCCTTGCGGTCTCGCTCGACCAGATCGAGGCAAATCTCGAGGGCTTCGACGTACTGCCTTGCGGCGGCGAGGGCCTCGGCCAGCTTGAAGCGGAGTTCGAGGTTCAGGGGATCGGCGGCCAGGGCGGCTCGCGCCGCGTCGACGTCGCCGGCTTCCTCGGCACCCTCACGCAAGGTGAGCTCGGCCTTGAGGGCCTCGGCCTCGGGCTCCAAGAACCCTCGGCGTTCCAGCGATTCGAGGATCGAGTGACATTCGACGGTCTGGCCCTGAGCCAGCAGAACCCGGGCCAGGCCGATCTTGGCCTTGATCATGTTGGGGTCGCGTTCCAGGATCTCGCGATACTTCGCCTCGGCGGCGGCCGGATTGTCGGCCTCCAGATGCCTCGCCTCATTGACCGCCAGTTCGGCCTCGGTCGGCATCAACTGGTCGAGCCAGTTTCGGATGGTGGTTTCCGGAATCACTCCGACGAAGGAATCGACGATCTGGCCGTCTCGCACGGCGTAGACGGCCGGAATCGATCGGACGCCGAAGCCGGCGGCGATGTCGGGAACCTTCTCGGTATCGGCTTTGACCAGCAGAAACCGGCCCTGGTATTCGTTGGCCAGTTTCTCCAGAATCGGGGCCAGCATCCGGCAGGGCTGACACCAGGCGGCCCAGAAGTCGACGACCACGGGAATCTCCCGAGACCGCTCGACCACGTCGCGCTGGAACGTTTCGGTTGTCGCTTCGATGATGAATGGGCTGTTTTCGCTCATGGAGATCAGTGTAGAAGATCCCTCAATGCGAGGCAACCGCGAGCCACGTCGCTCGCGTCCTCGCCTCTCATTTCTTCCCGTTGGCGTCAGCGTTCGGCGACGAGGCCGTCGCGGAGACTCGCTCGGGCGCGATGATTCGGACGTGCTTGAGGCCCTCGTTCCACCAGTTGGTGAGCGGTCCACGGCTCAGGCTTTGCATGGCGTTGGAACGAGTTGCCCGCTTCAGGTCGAGATCGGAGGTCAGGACGGCTTCGCCGAAGATCGAGGCTTCCTCGAGGATGTTTCCATCGGGCGCGATGATCCGGCTCTGGCCGTGCGAGCCGGTCGTGTCCTCATTGGCCGGCGCATTGGCGTGGACGACGAACACCGAGTTCTCGACCGCCCTGGCCTGGATCTGCGCCCGGTAGGGAGCGATTTTCGATTCCTGCCGGATGCCCGACTCGTGCGAGAGATAGAAGAGAACCCGGGCACCCGCCAGGACCGGCAATCGAGCGAGCTCCGGGTATCGCTCGTCGTGGCAGATCAGGATGGAGCAAGGCACGCCGTCGACCGGAAAGACCGACAGATGATCGCCGGGCGTGGGCCAGGGTTCGGCGAGCTGGATCTTGTGATAGCGTTCGAGGACCCGGCCCGAGGGATCAAACACGACGGCCGAGTTGAAGAGCGAATTTCCCTCGCGGTGGGGTGCGCCGACAATGGCGTAAATCCCCAGCTCGTGGCAAGCCTCGGCCACCTTGCGTTCGGCGGCCTCGATCTCGTGAGCGTCGAGCCTGGTGACCACGTCCTCGAAATAGCCGCTGAGGGCGCATTCGGGAAAAACCGCGACTCGCACGCCCGTTTCGGCGCACTTTCGGAGATTCTCGACGATGGCCGAGACGTTGCGGTCGAGGTCGCGCGTCGATCGCAACTGGACCGCGGCCACGCGCAGGGTTCCGTGAGGAGGGGTCGGTGCCTGCTCCCTCGAACGCGCTTCCGTCGCGAGCACCAGAAACGCCAGGGCCATTACTCCGCGTGACAAGTCGGAACACGTCATCGGTTTCTCCGGTCTGGAGGGATGCTCGAAGGCCCAGGGTCCTGCCACGTCACCAGCCTGACGGCAAACCCCAGAGCCCCGGCGTGATCAGCTCCAGCGAGTTGCCCGCCGGGTCTCGAAAGTAGAGCGAGTGCCCGCCACGAGGCCAGGTCATCTCCTTCTCGATGAGGATGCCATTCTCCCGGAGTCGAGAACGCCAGAGGTCGAGCTCGTCCGCGTCGATTCCCAGCGCCACGTGCCCCGGCCCGATGGCGCCGTGCGCCGGGAGGACGTCCCCCTTCCTCGTCGCGTGCGGCTCAAACAGGAGAAGGACTGTGTCACCCGCTCGAAAGAAGACATGGCGGCCGGCTTCCTTGCCGATCAACTCCAGGCCCAGCACATCGCGGTAGAATGTCTCCGCGCGGTCCAGGTCGTCCACGTAGAGGGACGACTCGACAACTTGCCGGATGGTCGCCATGGTCAGAACCTCTCGCCTCGGGGGATCGGGCTCTTTGCCTGGAATACGGTCGAGTTTCGCTGGCTTTCGATCCTACCAGAAGAACGCAACGCGGCATCCCTCCCTCGGGCTCCCCGGATCAACGGCGGTACCGTCGTCGCGATTGCGCGTCTGACGGCCCCGCGCGCTCTTCCCAGGCGTCGAGATCGCACCAGGGCCCTCGGCTTTGAAACGTCGGCGGCGGCAACGCCTCGGCCAGCGCGAGCGCCTCGGCCGTCGTGATTTCCTCGCGACGATGGCCGAACCCTCGAAAGATCTTGAGTCCCCGGCTTCGCGAGAGGATCTCGCGGCGAGAGCGTCCCTGAGGGGCATCCGGCCAGGGGCCGGGATGTGGCTGGAAGTCGAAGAAAACTGGGACCACGCGGGTCATGTAGTCCCAGTAGTCGGGATGATCGGTCTGGATCACGAAAAGCCCTCGCGGCGCCAAGGCCCGGTGGACATTGGCCAGGAAGGCGGGCGTCACCAGCCGCAAGTGGGCCTTTCTCGGGTCGTGGTAGGGCTGCGGGTGGTAGAGATGCACCTCGGCGGCTTGTCCTGGACCGATCAACGTGCTCGCGACCGTCTGCGCGTCCTTCACGGCGAACCGCACATTTTGCAAGCCTCGCTGGTTGGCGCGTCGCGTGGCGTAACGGATCACGACCGGCAGAATGTCGCTCGCGAAATGGTTGCACTCGGGCCTTGCCAGGGCGCTGGCGAGGGTAAACCGGCCGTTCCCGCAACCCAGCTCGACAATCAACGGCGCCTCACGGCCGAAGAGGGCCGGCCAGTCGAGCGGTCCCGACGCCGGCAATCGCTTGAGGGCCGTTCGCGCCCACTGGGCTTCGGGAAGGATCGCGCCGGGAATCGGAACACCAAACTCGTATTCGATCATGGATCAAAAAAACCGTCTTGGGAATCGTCGCCCAACGACCCGTTTCGCGTGTTTCGCGAGTCAACGGGGAACCCGGTTCATCGTGTAATGTCCCACCGAGGGAGAGGCCCCTTCGAGGTCGAGCCGGACCTCGTAGATCCGGTCGGCTCGCATCGGCTCACGGAGTTTCAGCCGAACCTGGCGGCCATCGGACGCCAGCTCGGCGCGATCGACCGTGAGGTGCTCCTCGTCGACCGGGGGAGAGTGATACGACCCCTGGAACACATGATGATAGCGTCGGATCTTGTATCGCGAGGCGTCCCGAGCGGCCTCCCGGTCGGGCGGGGGCGTGAAGAAGACCAGGGTAAAACCGTCCGGCTCGGCCTTCAGCTCCTGGAGCCCGAAGGACGGGCGGCCACTGTAGCGCACCCGATAGATGGCGCCTTGCTCGGGCTCTCCACCCCAGGCGGGTTCGCGAAGGCTGCCCACGTAAAGCGAGCCGTCGGGGGCGAACGCCAGGCAGAGCGGTCCGAGCAGACGTTCGAGAAACGGGTAGCAGGCCCCCTGCATGGTCCCGTCCACCTCTTCGAGGCTCGCGCGAAGAATGAAGCGATTATTGTATTCGCAAAGCACGAGCTGGCCTTCCAGCGGGCCGAACTTGCCGCCGGTGCGAGCGAACGCCAGCCCATTGACCGATCGCGCCCACGGATACGGAATCCGAACAACCGGCTGATACTGCTTCAAACCGGGCGGACCATGCGGCGGGTCCGCCTGGCTGGGATAGCCGTACCAGGTTTGCGGAATGAGCCGGTTGATCTCGCACGTCGTCTTTTGCTGGCCTTGATTGTCCGTGAAGAAAACCCGCCCGAGGCCGTCGGCGGCCCAGCCTGTCGGGTATCGCAGTCCTTCGGCCAGCACGGTGGTCGATCCATCGGGCTCGACCCGGAGCGCCTTGCCTCGCAGATAATGCCGGCCTTTCACGTCTCGGGCCCGGACGTCGTCGGTCGCCGTGCAAACCACCCAGCCTCCTTGCGGCCAGCGAACCACGCCCGTCGTCCAGTCATGATGATCTCGGGAAACGTCCCAGGCGTCACTGACGGTCGTCCAGGTTTCCGCCCAGCCATCGTGGTCGCGGTCGGAAAGTCGAAGCAGCCCCGACCGAGCGGCCAACAGCAGGTCGTCTCCCTCGGCGAGAAGTCCGAGCGGCCAGTGGGGAAGCGTGCCGGCCCATCGTTGGTAGGTCTCCGGCAGGCCGTCGCCGTCGCCATCCACCACGAGCAGGATGTCTCCGTCCATCGAGCCGATCACAAGCGTTCCATCGGCTCGCACCGTCATGCAGCTCGGCAAGACGTCGGCGGGCAGTCGAAGCGGCTGGACCTCGTAACCCGCGGAATTCCCGGGAGCGTCCGCCCGGACAAAGGACGCGGCAGGCCAACCCGTCGCGATGACCCCGAGAATCAGCACCACGCCCCGAGACCATCCCGCAGCCCGCCTCACGACCGAACCGATCATTGCCGTCGCTCCCCTTGGCGCATCTCATCCAAGAATCCCGCTCGGTCTTCTTTTGACTTCTCCCTATCATTGTGGTATTCGACACAATGCGGCAAGCGCTCGATCACGCCAAATGCCTCCGCGAGAAGCGGCTCCGGGAATCGCCGGCATCACGGCGGTCCCTTCAAAAAAAATGTCGGGAAGACATGGCGTTCACGGAGCGCGTGCGCTATATTGAGCTTTAGACTTCTTGCAAGATTGCGCGCAATCCCCCCCTCGCAATCTCCACAATTCCCCCCCAGGTCGGTCCATGGCGGCTTCCCCCTTGCCACGGATCGTTCCGCGACCGGAACAACCTCCCTTTGAGGGCGGAAGCTTCCTTAACCACCTCAATCCGAGAGCCGTTTGACCGGTCCCTCTGACGTCGCCTGACTTTTCCATGAGTTGTCGTTATCCGCTTTTGCAGGCGTCATTGATTATCAGAGAGGGGTAGAGCGTATGGACAAGCTGTTGCATCGCTTCGTGAAGCCGACTCTCATTCTGAGTGGATTGCTGCTTCTCGCCCTCGTCACGCCAACGTCGACCCGGGGAGCCGAGAAAACCTCGAGCGGCCAAGCCCCAGTGAAAGTGGATCTCCTCCAGGGCCTGAACTCGGGCCTGCTCAGCGTCGACGCCGAAGGGCTCGGCGATGGCCGCATGCTCGTCAACGTCACCAACCGCACCCGTCGTCAGCTCAATGTCGTGCTCCCACCCGGACTTGTCGTCTCCGGCGCCACCGGCCAGTTTGGCGGTATGGGTGGTATGGGTGGCATGGGCGGTATGGGCATGGGCGGTATGGGTATGGGCGGTATGGGTATGGGCGGTATGGGTGGTATGGGTGGTATGGGTATGGGCGGTATGGGTATGGGCGGTATGGGCATGGGCGGCGGCATGATGGGCGGTATGGGCGGCGGCATGGGTGGCGGGGCGATGGTCATGCCGCCCATGATGGGCATGATGATGCTCGCCGGCGTCATCGTCCGCCTCTGTGGCGAGCTCGACTCCTGGGACTTCATGTCCCAACGCCTCTCCTACATGGCCGGCTTCATGGGCGGCATGATGGGCGGCGGCATGATGGGCGGTATGGGTGGTATGGGCGGCATGGGCGGCATGATGGGTGGTATGGGCGGCATGGGCGGCATGATGGGAGGAGGCTTCCGATCGCTCCCACCCACAGGCTTGCCTGAGGCCACGCTCAACCCCAACCAGACCCGGAAGCTGGCCACTCAGCTGGTTTCCCTCCAGGGTCCGTTGCCGGACGGTCGCGTCGCCTTCCCGGCCAAGGGGGAGAAGCTCGTCGTCGGCGATATCACGCAGCTCACCAGCGACTCGTGGGTCCACGCCGCGTTGACGCGACTGGCTGAGGATAAGGCGCCGCCTTGTGTCGCCCAGCTTGTGCTGTGGCACGTCGCCAACGGCTTCGAGTGGTCCAGCATCGCGCGATTCTCTCGCCGATGGTCCAACCCGCACGAACTGGCTGTCGCGCGTCAGTTCGTCGACGAGTTGCGGAAGACGCAGGGAGATGGTCCCGACGGGGCCGATGCGGGGCGGATCTACTGGGAAATTACCAGCCGTCGCGCCGACAACGACCCGCTCGTGGCCGACCTTCGCACCGGATTCCGGGGCAAGACGATCCTCGGACTCGAGCATCACGAGGGAATTCCTGCCGGTCCGTCCGGTCCGGCCCTGGCATGCCGTGTCCGCTTTGACGGCGATTCCGCCCAGGTCCAGCTCTCCGCCTCCAACGAAGCGGCTAACGGCTGGAAGCCGGTCGGAAAGTTCACCATCCCCCTGGTCCATCCCGATGGTTCGGCGATGAAGTCCTATGAGGTGGGCGATGCCCTGGCCTCGGCGATGATCAACCGGGTTGTCGACGCCCAGTTGATCAAGACGACCAAGAAGGGAAAGACCAGCTACAAGATCCGCATCGTCAACGCGTCCCCCTTGATTCTCAACGGGCTGGCCCTGGCCGGGACGAAACCCGACGTCTTCAGCCGGCCCTCGATCCTGGTGGGCCTCTGCGTTCCCCCGCACACGTCGATGACGGTCCCCGCCTCCGCGGAGATGGTGGAACGGCTGAACCTGAGCAAGGGCGTGCAGACCATCGCCCTCGACCTGAGCGGTCTCTGATCGTTGCGAATCACCTCCGACTCCACGACGCAAGAACGGTCGAGGGGTCGGAGATTGATTGCCGATCTCGCGAGGCCGGGCGTGTCGGGTTTCGGTGCGCCTCGCGCGCGAACCCGACGGAATGCGATTCTCAAGGCCGCTCCACCAACGTTATGCTCTAAGCGAGTGGACCGGGTTGAGCCGAGTTTTCCGGGTGCCACGGGTCGTGGACGATCCGTGGCATCCGAGCCTCGTTAGGAAACGCGGTCGGACTTGGTCCAGGTGCATTGCCTAGCGTTGGTGCAGCGGCGGAACCGCGCGCTGAGCGGCCCGGTCGCTGTTCGTCGTCGATCGTCGCGGAGCCGCCCGATGCCCGAGCCCTCGTCCTCGATCCTGGCCGATCTGATGTCCGTGATTGCCGAGCGCAAGTCCCGGCCGCCTGGCGAGCGATCGTATGTTGCCAAGCTAATGCAAGGCGGAGTCGCCCGGATCGGCTCGAAAATCAACGAGGAAGCGGGCGAGGTCGTCGAGGCCGCGGAGGAACCCGGCCTCGAAGGCCGGAGCCACCTCGTTCATGAGGTGGCCGACCTCGTCTTTCACACGCTGGTGTTGCTCGGGTACAAGGAGATCCCTTGGTCCGACGTCGAGGCCGAGCTGGCTCGTCGCTTCGGCATCAGCGGAATCGACGAGAAGGAGTCGCGCGGCACGACCTGATGGAAGTCGATCACCAGGCTGTGCGCCACCAGGACGCGATCCGAACCGACCCGCCCGCCGCTGTCGAGACCTTGCCGAGCACTCAACCATGACCAGTTCCGCCGCCGTGGGCCGACGCCGGGCGCGTCTGCGATCCGAGACCAGGGCCGAGATCCACTTTGATCCAGGCATGCGAGGCCTGTACGCCACCGACGCCAGCCTCTACCAGATCGAACCCCTGGGCGTCGTCCTTCCTCGAACGGTCGCCGATACCGTGGCGACCGTCCGGCTCGCGGCCGAGGAGGGGGTTCCCATCTTGCCTCGAGGCGGCGCGACGAGCCTCTCAGGCCAGACCGTCGGCCCCGCCATCGTGCTCGATTTCTCCAAGTATCTGAACCGGATCGGCGTCGTCGATCGCGACCGGATGCTCGTCCACGTGGAGCCCGGCGTGGTCCTCGACCAGCTCGATGCCCACTTGAAGCCGCTCGGACTGATGTTCGGCCCCGACGTCTCGACGAGTGATCGGGCCACGCTCGGCGGCATGATCGGGAACAACTCCGCCGGCGCCCGTTCCCTTCGCTACGGCAAGACCGTCGATCACGTTCACTCGGTCGACGTCGTGCTCGACGACGGCACGCCCGCGACGTTCGGACCTTTGACGCCTGAGGAACTCGAAGAGACCTGCCGTCGCGACGACCGAATCGGCCGGCTCCACCGCACGGTGCGTGACGTGGTCGAACGGCACGAGAACGCCATCCGCGCGCACTACCCTCGAATCCTCCGGCGCGTCAGCGGCTACAACCTCGATGAATTCGTGCCTGGCCTGCCCATCCGCGCCGAGGGCTGGCCCGACGAGCCCTGGCGGTTCAACCTGGCCCGCCTGATTGTCGGCTCGGAGGGCACGCTCGCGGTCGTCACCGGCGCGACGGTCAAGGTCGTCCCAAGACCCGCGTCGCAAGGTCTCGTCGTGCTCTCCTTCGCCACGATCCCGGCGGCTCTCGACCGGCTCGACGAGATCCTCCAGACCGGACCGGTGGCCGTCGAGATGCTAGACCGCACCATCCTCGAGCTGGCCGCCGGAAATGCCGAGATGGCCCGCCACCTGAACTTCGCCGAAGGGTGTCCGGAGGCGGTCCTCGCCGCGCAGTTTTACTCCGATTCGCCCGACGAGCTGTCGAGCCGCGTGGAAGACCTGGCCCGTCGCTTCGAAGGCCGTCCCCACGTTCTCGGAGTCCGCAAGAGTCTCCGCGACGCCGCCAAGGACGACTTCTGGAAGATCCGAAAGGCCGGTCTATCGCTCCTCATGGGCATGGTCGGCGACGCCAAGCCGGTCGCCTTCGTTGAGGATACCGCCGTCTCGCCCGAGAAACTCCCCGCCTTCCACGAGCGCTTTCAACGGATCGTCGCCCGACACGGCACGAAAGCGGCCTGCTACGGACACGCCGACGTCGGCTGCCTGCACATCCGTCCGGTGCTGAACGTCAAGACGCTCGAAGGGGTTGAGACGCTGAAAGCAATCGCCCGGGAAGTCGCCGACCTCGTGCTCGAATTCGGCGGCGCGATGAGCGGCGAGCACGGCGACGGCCTGGCGCGCAGCCGCTGGAACAAGCTCCTCTTCGGACCCGAAGTCTACGCCGCGTTCGAAGCGATCAAGGACGCCTTCGACCCGCAAAACCGGATGAACCCCGGCAAGGTGGTCGCCGAGCCCGACCTCGGCGCCAACCTTCGGATCGGGCCGGATTACCACGTCGAGGAACCGGCCGACACGGCATTCGACTTCACCAAGCAGGGGGGCTTCGCCCGCGCCATCGAAATGTGCTCGGGTGTCGGCGTGTGTCGCAAGACCGCCAGTGGCACCATGTGCCCCAGCTATATGGTCACTCGCGATGAGGAGCACACCACGAGAGGCCGCGCCAACGCCCTGCGACTGGTTCTCTCCGGACAGTGGCCCGATGGCTTCTCGAACGAGACGCTCCAGGAAGCCCTCGACCTCTGTCTTCAGTGCAAGGCGTGCAAGACGGAATGCCCATCGAATGTCGACCTCGCCAAGCTCAAGGCGGAGACACTGTATCAGAAGTACAAATCCCAACGCGTTCCGCTCGGCTCGCTGATGATGGCCAACGTCCACCGGCTGAACGCGATCGGCTCGATGACCGCGCCGCTCTCAAACCGGATGCTCCAGAATCGGGTCTTCCGGTGGGTCATGGAAAAGGTCGCCGGTATCGACCGCCGTCGAATCTTGCCTATGTTCGCGCGTGAGCATTTCCGCAAATGGTTCCGCCATCACAAGGCCGACGCCCGGGCGGGAACGCGGGGAATCGTGCTCCTACTCGACGACTGCTTCACCACCTACAACACGCCCGAAGTGGGCCGCGCGGCCGTGCGATTGCTGGAAGCGGCCGGCTATCAGGTCGAGCTCGCCGGTCTGCCCTGCTGTGGGCGGCCGATGATTTCCAAGGGCCTGCTGGATCCCGCCCGTGCCCTGGCCGAGCGCAACGTCGAGGCGCTGCGTGAACACGTCCGGAACGGCACGCCGATCGTCGGTTGCGAGCCAAGCTGTCTCCTGACCCTCGTGGATGAGTACCGTGACTTCCGCCTGGGCGAGGTCGCGCACCGGGTGGCGGAATCGTGCCAGCTCGTCGATGCGTTCCTGGCGGATCGCGATCGCGTGCCGGATCTCCCGTTGAAGGCCCGCGCCGGGCGGGTCCTCCTGCACGGGCACTGCCAGCAAAAGGCGCTGGTCGGAGTCTCGGGCACGGTCGCGGCGCTGTCTCGCGTCCCGGAGCTGGACATTCGGGTTCTCGACTCCGGCTGCTGCGGCATGGCCGGATCGTTCGGCTACGAACTTGGCCACTACGACCTCAGCGCCGCCCTGGCCAACCGCGTCCTGCTCCCGGCCGCGGCGGCCGACCGCGCCGCCACACTGGTCGCTCCCGGGTTTTCTTGCCGGAGCCAGATCCACGGACTGGCCGGAATGACCGCCTTGCACCCGGTCGAGTTGCTCGCGGAACAGATCGACAAGGCCTGACCGGTGCTTCATCAAAAAAATACAAAACACACACTCGCAATTGACCGTGGCGCGTGGTAGGCTGGCGTCCACACGCATGTTGTTCCAGCAGCGTGCTCCCATCCGCGAAGCGAGTCATTTTCCATTCTCGAGGCCTTCGCTTCTGGAAGAAGGTGTTCTATGCGCGCTCGTCCTCGAGCCTTCACCCTGATCGAACTGCTCGTCGTCATCGCGATCATCGGCGTCCTGATCGCCTTGCTCCTTCCGGCGGTCCAGGCCGCGCGCGAAGCCGCCCGACGCGCCCAGTGCACCAACAACATCAAGCAGCTCGGCCTGGCAATCCACAACTACCACGACCTCCACAACGTGCTTCCCCCCGGCCGAATCTGGAAAGCCGGGCCTCCGGGACCGTCGTTCCCGACGATTTTTTCCGGCACGCCGAATACCACCTGGTTCAACCTGATGCTGCCGATGATCGAGCAAGGGACGCTCGCCAACGCCTTCAACTTCGATCTCGGCGCCGAGGGGATTCCCGGCGGCGGTTTGAACCCGGCCCTCGGCTACTTCGCCAATAGCACGGTTTCGGCCACCAAGATCAGCATCTTCCAGTGTCCGAGTGACCGTGTGCTTCAATTCCAGATCACCCCGCAATACGCCGGCGGCGCGCTCAGCGGTCCGGTTATGTCCAAGGGAAACTACGCGGTGAGCTGGGGCAACACCAACTGGCGGCAGGACACCGTCGGATCGGTTGCCTATCTCAAGTCGGCCTTCGGGCACGACATGAGTGTGAGCTTCGCCTCGATCAGCGACGGCCTCAGCTCCACGGTCTTGGTCGCCGAGGTCCTGCAAGGCGAGCGTTACGACATCCGAGGCGTGATGTGGTCCAGCGTTCCCGGCGGCGGCTCGTTCATGACCCGCTTTACCCCGAACAAGTACAAGGATTACCTCAACCTCGTCTCCACAGGCGACTTCCTCAACCAGACGATCTTCTGTGTCAGCGAACCGGTGCTGGGACTGCCTTGCACCGGTGGCGCTGGGGACAGCCAGGCCTTCGCCGGCGCCCGGAGCCATCACCCTGGCGGCATTAACACGCTCTTCGGTGATGGATCGGTTCACTTCATCAAGGATTCGGTCAACCCGAACGTCTGGATCGCCCTGAACACGATCCGCAGTCGCGAAGTCCTCAGCGCCGATGCTTACCAGTAAGTGAATCGGACGATCACGGCGTTCGACAACGCGTCACCAGGCCGACTCGAGCAACCGCTCCATGTCGGCCTGGGTGCACGGCCGCGGGTTGGTCCGGTGGCAATGGTCGAGCATCGCCAGCGCGGCATACTCTTCGATCCGACCGCGATCCAGGCCAGCCACCTGCCCGAGTCGTTGCGGCAGCGGCAGCCGCGACAGAAGCAGCTCGGTCAACGTGATGAAGTGGCCTGGGCCGTCTCCCGAGCGGCCCAGGCCGAGCTGCGCCGCCAGATCCGCCAGCCGAGGCTCCGCCGCCTCTCGATTGAAGCGAAGCGCATGCGGCAACAGAATGGCGTTGAGCGTCCCATGGTGCACCCGGCCATCGGCCCCCAGGGCGTGCGACAGCGAGTGGACCACCCCCAGGCCCTTGTGAAAGCTGATCCCGCCGAGCAACGCCCCCATCATCATCGCCTGTCTCGAAACGCGATCGGACCCGTCTCGCACGCTGGCTTCCAGCCCCCTCGACACGTACCGCAGGCCTTCCTGGGCGATGCCGTCGCAGATCGGGTGGAACGTTGTTGACAGGTAGCTCTCGATGCAGTGCGTAAAGGCATCCATGCCCGTGCCGGCGGTCAAGGTTGGCGGCATGCCCCACGTCAGCACGGGGTCGCAAAGCGCCAGGCTCGGCAAGAGATAGGGGCTCAGGACAATCGTCTTGCGCCTCGTTTGAGGAAGCTGGATCAGGGCCCCCCGACCGGCCTCGCTGCCGGTTCCGGCCGTCGTGGGCATGGCGATCATCGGCGGCAGGTCCGGCGTGATCCGGCCCGATCCGCCGTTGGTCAGGTCATAGTCGGCGAGCCGCCCCGGATGCGTCGTCAACAACCGGATCGCCTTCGCCGCGTCGATCGGACTGCCCCCTCCGAGTCCGACGACCCCATCGCATCCCATCGACTGGTAACGATCCAGCCCCGCCAGGCAATCCTCCTCGGTCGGATTCGCCTGGACGTCGGAAAAAACCACCGCCCCGTCGAGCTCCGCGATCACCTCACCCACCAGGCCCGACGCCACCAGCCCCGCGTCGCTGACGACCAGGGGCCGCGAAACCCCGAGTTGAGCCAGCTCCGCCCCGAGCCGCGCGCGGGCTCCCTCGCCAAACAGGATCGGATTCGGAAACGTAAATCGCGACAGGCTCTCCGGCATGACGGAAGTCTGCACACCCGGTTCGATCGGCAAACGGGTCCGGCACAACGCCGACCGGCCCCGGTACAAGTTTAGGACAACGTCCAGCGAACGAGGAAAAACCAGGCTCCCCAGAGCCGGCGTTCGATGGCTGCCGTTCCCAACAACCGCGAACGACGGCCGGACCGATCACCGGCGAGCCAACGCCCCCTCAGTCCAGTTGCTCCAGAAACCCTTGCATCTCGGACGCCGCATGCCAGTCGCCTCGCGCATTGGCCTTTTCGATCCCGAGCAGGAAGTACCGCCGAGCCTCCTCGGCATCCCCCTCCTCCAGGAAGGACTGCCCGAGTTGCTGGTACGCCGACACCTGGTCGTCCGGATGATCCGCGATCAGCGCCTTCAGTCGCTCGCGGCCCTCCTCGATATCTCCGTCTCGCAAGCACTGCATCGCCAGACCATAGCGCAGGAAGGTATCCGTCGGATCCTCGGCCAGGCTTTGCTCAAGCATCCGTCGACGCTCCGACTTCTCGGCCATCAGCACCACCCTGATTTCCCAATTTTCCCCAATCCGCACAATCCTCGCCACATTCCTCGTCAAGAGGCTCCACGCTACCGACCTTCCGCCTGACCTGTCAATCACGGCGGAACGCTCCTCGTCGGACCACCAGGGGACCGGCCCGCTTCGTTGACGTCACCTGTCACGTTTTGCGGTGGGTCCGTCGCGACTGCGGATTTTCTCGAGCGGCACGAGATCGCCGGTCAACTTGGCCAACGGGCCACTACCGTGCCGATCCCTCCCAACGTGACATTCCGAACCGTTCCGACGGCCCCCTCCTGGGTTCCCGTCTTATTAAGTAAGTCAAATCCATAATCTCCGTCATAATAAAAGGGAAGTCCCAACACGCGGACGGTGTCGACCACGGCGCGAGCCCGTTCCGCCTGGGCGTTGTCGTTGGGTATAGTGAAGGTTTTACGGGAAGGCGGCCTGGATACGCAGTGACGAGGAGGCGGACGTTGGCCCTGGATACCTCGGTGGAGTCTCTCGATCATCCGGTGGACAATGCGCCGGTACGGACCCTCTCGCACAAGGGGTTAACCCTGGAAGGCTACTCTCGGGCGGCGGTGCAGACCTACTGGCGCATCCCGGAGATGAAGCTGGGTTTCGATCTCGGCCTTCAGCCGTGGTCGTTCATGGCCACGCCCACCTGGTTCGTCTCGCACACCCACCTCGACCACATCGCGGCCCTGCCGGTCTACGTCGCTCGCCGCCGGATGATGAAGATGGAGCCGCCGACGATCTACCTGCCGGCCGAGGCGGTCGAGGGGGTGGAGCGCCTTCTCCGGGCCATCGAGCGGCTCGACCGCGGCCGGCTCCCGGTCAAGCTCGTCGGCCTGGAAGCCGGTCAGGAGGTCGAGCTGTCTCGCGAGCTGGTCGTCTCGGCGGTTCCGACCCGGCACACGATCCCGTCGCTGGGCTACATCGTCTGGGAGCGCCGCAAGAAGCTCAAGCCGGAGTACCAGCAACTCAGCGGCGACGAAATCCGCGACCTTCGGCTCTCTGGCGTGGAAGTCACCGCCGAGATCCGGATTCCGAAGGTCGCCTACCTCGGGGACACCGCGCCGGCGGGGCTCGACGCCTGCCCCGAAGTCTATCGCGCCGAAATCCTGATCCTGGAGATGACGTTCGTCGGCCAACAGGAACGTCCCGCGAAGATCCACAAATATGGTCACATGCACCTTGATGATATTCTTGTGCGTGCCGATCGGTTCGAGAACGAGTGGCTCGTCGCTTCGCACTTCAGTACCCGGATGCATCCGGAGGTGATCCAGAAGATCATCGAGAAGCGCCTGCCCGACTCCCTGAGGTCTCGACTGAAGATCTGGCTCTGAGGCAGGTAATGCGATCGACGTCCCGATGGAGTTCACGCGGTCATGAGCGAGCCCCTCGACGAGCTGGCGGAGCCGTTGCAACGACTGGAGGCCGCGTGCGCCCGGTACGACGCCGGGAACCGGGCGGAAGCCATCACCATCGCCCGAGCACTGCGGGCGATTTTCCACCCCGGCCCCGAATCGACCTCGCTCGCGAGGCGACTGGCCGCGCGGCATCCTCGCATGCTGTCAACGGCCTCAAAGCTGCCGAAAGGCCGCCGAGAGCGACACTGGCCGGGCCTGATCTCCTGGTCGTTGAACCCCGCCGCGTCCCTCTTCGAGTGCGCTCCGAAGCTCGACGCGACCCGGAAGGAGCATCGCGACGTCTCGCTGACCTACTGGTGGGGCGAGGAGCCGATCTATCAATCGGGCTCCCAGAAGATCCGCCGTCGCGACCTGGTCCTACTGGCCGCGAACCAGGGAGGCGGTGATCGGGTCGACCCAAAGCTGCCCGGCTCGTATTCGTGGCTGGTCGACGGCTCGGGCTGGAAGATGACGATCTATCCGGAACGGGGACCGGAACGCGAGGTTTTGTTGCACCACGGGGACCTCGCCTCGCTCCGGCAGATCGGCCATGAGGTCTTGCACAGCCCCGAGCTGCTCGCGCTGGCCGAGGGTTGAGAGCGCTCGAAATCGGAGACCGCGTCAGACCGCGACCCAGACCCGGCGGTCGCGGACCTCGCAGGGGAACCGGCCGAGCGCGTAGCCCCGGACGGTCGTGCAGCGGCCGTCCTTGAGCCGGTAGCGCCAGCGATGCAGCGGGCAGACCGCCTCGCCGTCCTCGACCCAGCCGTGTCCCATTGGGCCATTGGCATGCGGGCAACGGCCGAGCAAGGCGTGGAACGTCCCCGCATCGTTGAAGATCGCGATCCGGAGCCCTTCGACCTCCACGGCCAAGGCCCGCCCCTCGGCGACCTCGTCGACCCCGCAGACCTCGACGAATTCCGCCACCGCGCCGTTCCTCCGCCCCGTCTTGAAACGAAACTTTTAGGACTTGCGTTCCGATCTCGGTTGAGAGTACAGTTTACAGTCACCATCGCTTCGCACCCAGGGGCGTCGTTCCGGGCCGCCCCGACTCGAGGAATCCATGCCGACCCGCCGTTCCGTCCTCCGCTGGATGGCCGCCTTGGCCGCCGCCCCGCTCGCTGGTTGCGAGCCGGAGGAGGAACGCTCCAGGCCCGATCTGGTCTGGGGCGTGCATGGCACGAGGGACGGCTGGCTCCACAAGCCGAGAGTCGCCGCCTTCGACGCGAAGGATCAGCTTTACATCGCCGACCTGACTGACCGGATCCAGGTCTTCAACCGCGATGGCGAGTTCCTCCACGCCTGGCGCATGCCCGGCCTGAACGTCGACGGGCCGAGCGGTCTGACCGTGGACCGGCAGGGCCGGATTCTCGTGGCCGACACACACTTTTACCGCGTGCTCGTCTACTCGCCCGAGGGAGAGATCCTCCAGCAGGTCGGCGAGGGCATTCAGGGCTCGACCCCTGGCCGGTTTGGCTATCCGACCGACGCGGTCATCGACCGCAAGGGGAATCTTTACGTCTGCGAATATGGAGATTTCGACCGGATCCAGGTCTTCGACGCCCAGGGAAATTGGCTCCGCCAATGGGGCGGACACGGCTACGAACCGGGGGAATTCCTCCGGCCCCGCGCCCTGGCGATCGATGAAGAGGACCGGCTCTTCGTGGCCGACAGTTGCAACCACCGCATCCAGGTTTTCGACACCCAGGGGAAGCTGCTCGACGCCTGGGGCCGCCGTGGAACGAAACCGGGCGAGATGTCGTTCCCGTACGACGTTTGCCTCGGCCCCGACGAGACCCTGTTCGTCTGCGAGTACGGCAACAGCCGGGTGCAGAAGTTCTCGAGGGACGGCACGCCGCTGGGTCTCTGGGGAAGCCCGGGAATCGCCCCTGGCCAGCTCAACAACCCATGCGCCCTGGCCGTCGACAGCCAGGGGGCCGTCTCGGTCATCGACTCCAGTAATCACCGTGTGCAAAGGTTTCAGCTCTGAAGGGTCGGAAGCCACGGATGGCGCGACCTCGACGCGAGGGCGTTTTTAGGTATCTTCATCACATTATCCCATTGACCGAATTTCGACAACGTGGCCGATGGCTCCCCCGAGGGCGGTGGGAGCCGGAGCGAATCTCCCATGCGTGAGCTCCTCAACAGCCTCCCGGTAACGGTGGGACGCCCCTGGTGGCTGCTGGCGATTCCGCTGATCATCCCGCCGCTGATCTTGCTCAGCGCGCGGAGTCTCTCCGGCCTGGGCGGCGCGCGCCGTGCCCTGGCGATCCTCTTCCGCTCGGCCGTCGTCACCCTCGTCATCCTGGCCCTGGCCGAGGTTCAGAGTGTTCAGCGAAACGACGCGCTGACGACCCTGTTCCTCGTCGACACCTCGGAGAGCGTGCCCCACGAGTGGCAAGGGGCGATGTTCGACCTCGTCAACCGGGCCATTCGCGACCAGAAGCGTCAAGGGGACCTCGCCGGCGTGATCGCGTTCGGCAAGGAAGCGAAGGTCGAGACCCCGCCGGTGCCTCAACCGCCCCCCTTGAACAAGATCGAGAACACCATCGACGGCGAGCACACCAACATCGCCGACGCGATCAAACTCGCCCTGGCCAGCTTCCCGGAAGACACCGCGCGGCGGATCGTGATCCTCTCCGACGGCAACGAGAACCGGGGGGCCGCCCTCGAACAGGCCCTCGCCGCCGCCGGCATGAACGTGCGGATCGACGTCGTCCCGATCGAGTATCGTTACGATCAGGAAGTGCTCGTCGAGAAGATCTCGGTGCCCCCCGACGTCAAGCAGGGCGACACGGTCAACCTGAACGTCGTCATCCGTGCCAGCGAGCCCACGACCGGCAAGCTCCAGATCTACCAAAAGACGAACAACTACCGCACGCCGATCGCCGAGGAACCGCAGCCGATCACGCTCGAGCGCGGCGTCAACGTGCGAACGCTCAAACAGACGATCACGGAGCCGAACTTCTATACGTTCACTGCCGAATTCATCCCCGACCGGGGCACGGGCGACAAGCGGATGGTGAACAACACGGCCGACGGCTTCGTCTACGCGAGGGGGACCGCCCACGTCCTCTTGATCGAGGGGACCCGGGGCGAGCATGACGAGCTGGTGCAGGCCCTGCGCTCCAGGAAGATGCAGGTCACGACGCTGGTCGCTCCGAGCATTGGCCCCTCGGGCGTCGAGAGCGGCGATCCGCTCCCGACCGACCTGGCCGAGTTGCAACAGTACGACGCCGTGATCCTGGGCAACGTCCCCAAGGATTCGTTCACCGAGTCGCAGATCCAGATGCTGGAGACCAACTGCCACGACATGGGGGCGGGCCTGGTGATGCTCGGCGGACCGAACAGCTTCGGGGCGGGGCGTTGGAACAAGACCCCCGTCGAGAAGGCCCTGCCGGTCGACATGGAAATCAAGGCCATGAAGATCCTGGGCAAGAGCGCCCTGGTGATGGTCATGCACGCCAGCGAGATCCCGGAGGGGAACTACTGGCAGAAGGTCGTCTCTCAGGAGGCCCTCAAGACCCTCTCTCCCTACGACATGGCCGGCATGATCCACTGGCAAGGCCAGGAGGCCTGGCTGTTCACCCTCCAGACGATCGGCGAGCGGCGGACCGGGATGCTCCGCGCCATTGACCGGATGACCCCCGGCGACATGCCGGACGTCGATCCGTCCTTGCTGATGGGTCTGGGGGCGCTGCGGCGATCGGACGCGATGACCAAGCACTTCATCGTCATCAGCGACGGCGACCCGACGCCGCCGACCGCCACGGTGATCAACCAGCTCGTCGCCAACAAGATCACGGTGACGACCGTGCTCGTCGCCGCGCACGGCGGCGACCTGATCGGCCCGACCTGGATGCAGAACCTGGCCAACCGCACCAAAGGCCGCTTCTACAACGTGACCAACCCCAAGGCCCTGCCTCGAATCTATCAGAAGGAAGCTCGCCTGATCTCCAGGCCCTTGATCTTCGAACAGAAGACGCCTTGGCTGCCGGAACTCGTTCCGTCGTACTCCTCGAGCGAAACGATCCAGGGACTGCCCGACGAGCTTCCGCCGATCACCGGCCTTGTGCTCACCAGCCTGAAGGAAAGCCCCCTCGTCGAGATGCCGCTGGCCTCGCCCTTGCCCAAGGGACAGGTCAACCCACTCCTCGCTCACTGGACCTACGGCCTCGGCCGGTCGGTCGCGTTCACCTCCGACGCCGGTCGGAAGTGGACCACCGCGTGGCCGAGCTGGGAAAGCTACACCGCCTTCTGGTGGCAGGTCATCCGCTGGGCCCTCCGCCCGATTGACGACAAGAACCTGACCCTCTCGCTCCGCCGTGACGAGGGGAAGATCAAGGTCGTCATCGACGCGCTCGACAAGGAAGACCAATTCCTCAACTTCCTCCAGTTCCAGGGGATCGCCGTCACCCCGGAAGTGGATCAAGACGGGAGCCCGAAGAAGGTCCCAGTCGCGATGGTCCAGGTCGCGCCGGGGCGCTACGAGGGCACCATCGACGACGCCGAGTCCAAAGGAAATTACTTCATTACCCTTGGATATGTTGGCTCGGATGGCAAGACCGGGCTGATCAGTGGCGGTGTCTCGGTCCCCTACTCCGACGAGTACCGCGAATTGAAGTCGAACTCCGCGTCGCTCGCCGCGCTGGCCGACGTGACTGGCGGCAAGGTCCTCGACTGGAAGTTCCGTAGCGACGGCCGAGGCGTCGACATGAAGCGCACCCTGGAGCAGGCCGACCTCTTCCGCCGGGAACCGGGCCTCACACCACCTCGAGGGTTCAAGGACCTTTGGCCGAACCTACTCTGGTGGGCCGCCTTCCTGTTCCTGGGCGACGTGGCCGTGCGCCGGATCGCGCCCGACGTCGATCGCATCCGTAAGTCGATCGGCGACACCTGGCAAAAACTTCGTGGCCGAGAGGTCGCGCCTCCCGTCGAGTACATGGAGAAGCTCAAGAGCCGCAAGGCCGAGGTCAGTGATCAGCTCGAACGATCGCGGGCCGCCACGCGATTCGAGCCGCCCCCCCTGCCGACCCCGACCGCTCCGGTCGACGAGCCGCTTCTTCAAGGCGGACCGACCACGTTGACAACCCCGCCTCCGTCGCGTCCCTCGGCACCTCGCGGATCGGGCGGCGGCCTCGCCCCCGAGCAAAAGCCGGCCGAGCCCGAGAGCTACACCAACCGCCTCCTCAAGGCCAAGAAGAAGGTCTGGGAAGAACGCGACAAGGGAACCGAAAAACAGTAGTACATGCGGTTTTCCGAGGACACACTATCCACGGAATCGCCAGTCGAGACACCACGTTCCGAATCGTATTCAACCGAGGATGCCCCCGATGTCGAATACCGCCGACCCCGCCTCGATGGAAGCCCGCGCGGACGAGTTCCGCACGGCCTACAACCGGGTCAAAGCCGAAATTAGCAAGGTGATCGTCGGTCATGACGAGATCGTTCACGGCGTCCTGACCTGCCTCTTCGTCGGCGGCCACGCGCTGCTGGAAGGCGTTCCCGGGCTGGGGAAGACCCTGCTGGTCCGCACCCTGGCCGACACGCTCTCGCTCGACTTCAACCGGATCCAGTTCACCCCCGACCTGATGCCCGCGGACATCATCGGCACGAACGTCGTGATGGAATCGCCCGACGGTCGCCGCGTTTTCGAGTTCCAGCGCGGGCCGATCTTCTCGCAGATCGTCCTGGCCGACGAGATCAACCGCGCCACGCCCAAGACCCAATCGGCCCTGCTGGAAGCCATGCAGGAAAAGAGCGTCACCGTCGGCGGCACCATCCACAAGCTGAAGGAACCGTTCTTCGTCATGGCGACGCAGAACCCGATCGAGCAGG
>CAZRGV010000065.1:27072-31638 GCA_964599655.1 uncultured Isosphaeraceae bacterium
CCTTGCCCGAGGCCCAGCTCGACCGGTTCCTGTTCAAGCTGGTCGTCGGCTACTCGACCCGCGAGGAACTCGCCACCATCCTCGACCGTACCACCCGAGGCGAGAAGCCCCACGCCGAAAAGGTCATCGACGGCGAAACGCTTGTCCGCCTCCAGAACCTCGTCCGCGAGGTGATCATCGCCCCTCACGTGCAGGATTACGCGATCCGGCTGGCCCTGGCGACCCATCCCGAGGGGCCACACGCCGCAGCCATCACCAACCAGTACATCCGGTGGGGCACCAGCCCCCGAGGCGTGCAAACCCTCGTGCTGGCCGCGAAGGTCCGCGCCCTGCTCGATGGACGGTATAATGTCAGTTTCGAGGACCTCCGTCGCGTCTACCTCCCCAGCCTTCGGCACCGCGTCCTCCTGAACTTCGAGGCGCAGGCCGAGGGAATCGAGGCCGACGACGTCCTGTTGAAGGTGCTGGACACCGTTCCCGAGAAGGCTGAGGAACGCTCCGTCGCCTAGGACGAGGACTCCTTTTCATCCAATCGCTTTAAAGCCATTGCACTCTAGCCTGAACGAGTATTGTTTCGTTCTTCCAACAAGGAAACGCATCGATTCTCGATGAATCACCATGCCGGTTTCGCGACTGTCGCACCTTGATTCGCATTCTCAGGCGTCGCCATGAGCATCACGCACGACATCTACAATCCGCCCCCCGCGCCCGATCCGCTGGAGCCGCCGCGCGCCGAGCCGATTCAATGGTCGGTCAGTGATCTTGCCGCGCTCGCGGCCCTGTGCGCACCGGTGGGAGCCATCGCGGCCTGGGCGTGGTCGGTCGAGCCCACACTGGGCCTCTGGGTCACCATCGCGGGCGTCTTTGTCATCCTCGAAAGCTGGTTCTCGGCGTTAACCTTCCTGCACCGGCATCCCTCGGAGCGATTCGTGGGCCGCTGGCTGGTCTTCCTCGCGGCGTTGATGCCCTGGCTCCTGAGCCTCGGATTCGGGGCGGCCCTGATGATCGGCCTGTTCCGCCTGTCGGACTGGGCGGGTTGAATCGATATCCTTTTGGAATCCATTTGTGTTGCTAATCTAATGTTCGTAGGACACAAGGCGAACCGCCCTTGAGCGACAGTCTGGCTCCCGCGCCGCGCTGATCGACGAACTGAGGCCAACCGATGCCCGAAGCCACCACCAGCCCCCCCCTGCTCGATCCCGAGTTCCTCCACAAGCTGGAGCAACTCGAGCTGGTCAGCCGCAAGATCTTCGTCGGCCGGATGAAAGGGGAGCGCAAGAGCAAGCGGCGCGGCTCTTCGGTTGAGTTCGCCGACCACCGGAACTACTCGGTCGGAGACGACCTCCGGCACATCGACTGGAACGTTTATGGACGGCTCGACCGGTTGTTCCTCAAGCTGTTTCTGGAAGAAGAAGACCTTCACTTTTACACGTTGCTCGACACCAGCCTGTCGATGGACTTCGGCGAGCCGACGAAGCTGCACTATGCCAAGCAGGTGGCGGCGGCGCTCGCGTTCATCGGGCTGATCAATCACGACCGCGTCATGCTCGACACGTTCAGCACCGGTCTCGACGCCGGAATGCCCAGCGTGCGGGGACGCTCCCAGATGTGGCGTGTCGTGCAGTATCTCGAAGGACTGAAGGCCTCGGGCGCCAGCAACCTCGCGGCGGCCGCGAAGTCCTTCGCCATCAAGCACGCGGGCAAAGGAGTCGTGATCGTCATCTCCGACTTCCTCGACAAACGAGGTTATGAAGAGGCCCTTCGCTATTTGCTGGCTCGCAACATGGACATTTATGTCATCCACGTGCTCAGCCAGGAAGAGGTGGAGCCCGAACTCACAGGAGACCTCCGCCTGGTCGACGCCGAGGACGACGATGTGGCCGAGATCTCCGTCAGCGCGCCCCTCCTGAAGCGCTACAAGGACACCCTGAATGCCTTCGTTGGGGGCCTGAAGGAGTGGTGCACGCGCCGAGGAATCACTTACATCTTCACAACGAACCAGAATCCCTTTGACAAGCTGATCTTGAACTACTTGCGTGAGCGAGGGCTCGTGAAGTGAACTCGCGAGGGCCCGAAGGCATGGAAACCCTGCTCCTTCGATTCCTGCGCGTCCCGTCTCCATCCGTGGTCACGTTTTGCGGATCCTCACAATGACCTGGCTGAACGTCAAGAGTCCGATCGTCTTCTACCTGGTGGCGGGGGCTCTGCTTTCCTATTTGGTTTACATGATGATTCGAAGGCGTAAGGGCGAACGTCCCGGCTTCGAGGAGCATGAGGCGGAGCTTTGACCAGGGACCGGACCTGCCGAGCCGGTCGAATGTCGAGGGATGCGCGGAACATGGTCGAGGGAACCAACCGGCGCACGCCGCGGGAGGAAACGTTCTGATGTCGCAAGGTGTCTGGATCCTCGCCGCTTGGCCGTTGCAATTCGCCCCTGCTCCACTCGGGCCGGTGGCCTGGTCCGTGCTGGTCGGCGTGCCGGTCGGAATCGTCGCGCTGTATTTCCTCAAGCTGAGGCGACGGCCGGTCCAGGTGCCGAGCACCTTGCTCTGGCGCCGGAGCCTGGAAGACCTTCAAGTGAACAGCTTGTTTCAGCGCCTGAGGCGCAACCTGCTGCTGTTCCTCCAGCTTCTCGCCGTGCTTCTGGCGATGCTCGCGCTGGCCGGACCGAAGTTCCAGGGGATGGAGCGGGAAAAGCAGCGACTGGTTCTCGCCATCGACGAATCGGCCAGTATGGCTGCCACGGACACGGACCCCACGCGCCTGGAAGCCGCCAAGGTCGAAGCGCGCAAGATCATTGATGCCATGGGGCCGGACGACCTGGCGATGATCATCGCCTTCTCGGACCGGGCCCGTGTCGTGACGAGCTACACCGGGAACCGCAATCTGTTGCGAAAGCGGCTGGCGGAGATCCAACCGACGGAAGGAACGACCTCGCTTCGTGAGGCCCTTCAACTCGTGGCGGGTCTGGCCAACCCGCAAAAGCAGGTCGGCGAAGGGGTGGTCGCCACCTCGGTGGTCCCACCGAAGATGTACCTGTTCACCGATGGCGGATTTCCCGACATCGAAGGGTTCAGCCTAGGTCAGATCGAGCCGCACGTCGTCGTGATCGGGCCGCCGCCGCCACCGATTGACGAATCGGTCCCGAACGGGGCTGCCAAGGGATCGCCACCGTCGGACAATGTGGCGATCCTGGCGCTTCAGGCGTCTCGCAACGAGGAGAAGCCCGACCAGTATCAGGTGTTCGGTCGCGTCCACAACTTCCGGGCCGAGCCCGTCGAAACGAGGGCCGTTTTGCTGCGACACGACCCCTCCAAACCGGGCAATGCCGGCATCTTGATCGACGCCGTCGAGCTCGCGATCGACTCGCGGAGTGAACAGGCATTCAAGTTCGACCTGAGCGACACGGGCGCGGCCGAACTCGAAGTCAAGATCGAGGTGGAGGACGCGCTGCCCCTTGACGATCGGGCCTTCACGGTCTTCGGGAACCCTCGCAAGGCTCAGGTCCTGCTCGTCACGGCCGGGAACCGGTTCCTGTCCGACACACTCAAGACCGAGGCGGCCCAGCGGCTGGCGGACGTCGTCGAGGTGACGTCCGAGGAAGTGAAGGCGGAAGCCACGACCCGAGAGCTCGCGGCCGGCCGGTTCGACCTGGTCATCTTCGACGGCGTGACGCCGGACATCCCTCCGGAGGCGAACACGCTCTACTTCGGCGTCCTGCCCCCAGGTCCTGCCTACAAGGAGTCGAGACAGGTCCAGAATCCGGTCATTCTCGACTGGGACGTGGCCCACCCGCTGACGCAGTACGTTCGGGACCTCAATACGATCGTCATTCGCAAAGCGATCGCGATCGAGCCCCCGAACGGCTCGACCACCTTGATCGACGGCAGCGAGGGCCCCCTGGCGTTCGTCGTTCCTCGAGGTGGCTACGTCGACACGGTCGTCGGCTTCGGACTCGTCGACGGTCGCGAATTCAACACCAACTGGCCGTTGCGTTATAGTTTCCCGCTTTTCCTGTTCAATGCCCTTCGAGTGCTCGGCAACGCCCGCGAGTCGGCCGGCAACGAAATCCACTTGCCCGGCCAGCCGGTCGTCCTGCGGGCGGAATCCCTGGTCGATCAGGTGGAGATCCTCGCGCCCGACGGTCGTCGGGCGGAGTCGGTCTCGCGTTCTCCACAAGGCACGTTCGTCTACAACCATGCCACGAAGACCGGCCTCTACCATGTGACCTGGGGCGAGTCAGGGCGGCAAACCTTCGCCGTGAACCTCTTCGACCTCCGCGAGAGCGACCTCGCCCCTCGAGGACTCGTCCCGCCCGGCGTGCCCGACGACAAGGCCGACCAGTACCGGATCAAGATCGGCTACAACGCCGTCGAGCAGACCCGCGTCGAGATTCCCGCCGAAAAGCAATGGTGGTGGCCGATCACCCTGGCCGTGCTCGGAATCATCTTGCTAGAATGGTATATCTATAATCGAAGAGTCTATGTTTAAAAGAGATTCGAATACTCTTTCAGGCTTCGTGAATCCGTCAATTCGCCGCTCGGATTCTCAGAGTTCGCTTACGGC
>CAZRGV010000065.1:31669-32932 GCA_964599655.1 uncultured Isosphaeraceae bacterium
TCAAATGGTAGAACTCGTTCTCGGCGATCTGATCGGCGAGATTCGCGGGCATAGGTGAGAGCGGCGCGATTTTCCGCTCTTCCACCGAACCCTTCGGAACGCGGATTTCCTTGCCTTGCGAATCGGCCACGACGAGCACTTCGCCTTCCTCGTTCAGGAGCAGACCCGAGACCACCCGGCCGTCGTCGAGGGCCAGGGTTGTGACGCGGAACGCCTGGTCGACATTCCGGTTCGGGTCGAGGATATCTTCCAACAGCCGCTCGGGACCTCGAACGCCGATGCCATCGAGCTGCGGACCGATCTTCGCCCCCTGTCCACCGAGCTGGTGGCAGATCGCGCAGTTCTTTTCGAAAACCTTGGCTCCTGACTTCGCATCGGCGTTGGCTTGCGCCTTCAGAAATCCTTCCAGGCGCTGTGTCAGGACGGCCTGAATTCGGGCATCGGCCGGAGGCAAACCCTCGGTCAGCTTCGCCAGTCGATCGTTCAGCTCTCGCGAGCCCGACTGCTGGTACCAGGCCTGAACGGGCTTCTCCTGGAGCAGTCGAGCGGAGGCTTTCCCCGCGGCAACCGCGTTCAGAAGCGCCTCGGCTCCCGGTCGGTTCGACGCCAGCCCTTGGGCGATGACGCGCTGAAGCCGGCCGGGCGCCAGGGGAAGAACCTCGACCAGCCGGGCCCGGGCGTCATCCCGGTTCATCCTCGACAGGGCGACGGCCGACGGCTCGCGGATCGTGATCGGCTCGGCGGCGTCGGCGAGCAAGCCGCCCAGGGGTCCCACGGCCGAAGCGGCGTCGATCGTCGCCAGGGCGTTCAAGGCCGCGAGGCGACGGCCTTCGAAGGCCTCCCGGTTGTTCAACAGCGCGAGAAGCGGCTCGCGGGTCTCGGGCAGCCTGAACGTCTCGGCCAGATCGATTCCGACGGCGACTTCACCGAGCGCGTCGGAACTAATGAGCCGTTTCGCGAGATCGCCCGCCCAGGCCCGAACCTCGGCCGGCATCGCCTGCCCGCGTTCCTGGAGACCGCGCTGAACAGCCTTGGCGAGTTCCGCCTGCTTACCGGGCTCGGGCCAGATCTTGCGAGCGAGTGTCAAGAGCCCGGCATCGGTCTCGGGGTTGCCTCGACGGGCAATGTGGTGAACGTAGCGTAATGTGTTTTCCGGACTTTCGGAAAACCGTTCCAGGTGGCGAAGCAGAAAGCGGGCCGATTCCAGGCTCGGAACCCCAGTGGCGACGTCGGCCAGCGTTCGCAGGTCACTTTCCGAGAAGT
>CAZRGV010000066.1:0-8154 GCA_964599655.1 uncultured Isosphaeraceae bacterium
AGGTCGAGAATCCACTCCACGTAGGTACGCGCGACGGAGCGCTCGGGCGAGTGCGCGGGCATGCCGGCGAGGCGGTTCACCTCGCGCTCCGCGACCTCGCGCACCTCGTCGGGCAGCTCGGCCGACTCGAGCCGCTCGCGCAGCTCGTCGCCCTCGGCGGCCTGCTCGTCGGTTTCGCCCAGCTCCGCGCGGATCTTGCGCAGCTGCTCGCGCAGCAGCTTCTTGCGCTCACCCTCGCCGATCTCGCCGGCCGCGCGTTCGGCGAAGTTCTTCGAGACCTGGGCGATGCGGATCTCGCGCATCAGGTAGCGCATGAGCACGCGCAGGCGCGCCAGCACGTCCTGCTGGCTCAGCAGCTCGATCTTCTCCGGCAGCGGCATCGTGCCGTTGAAGGCGATCACGTCCGCGAGCCGGGCAGGGTCGTCGAAGCGGTCGAGGATCGGCCAGATCCCCGACGACCGGATCGCGGCGCTGGTGCGTGAGACCTTCCCACTCACGCCGTCGGGCATCATCAAGTACCTGGACCTGCGCCGGCCGATTTATCGTAAGACCGCCAGCGGCGGACACTTCGGTCGAAACGAACCCGAGTTCACCTGGGAGCGTACCGATAAGGCCGAGGCCCTGAAGAAGGCCGCCGGCGCCGTGGCCGTCGTCTGAGGCCGCACCGCCTCGGCCCGCCACCCGTCCGATCGATCCCGAGCAAGCCCGGTCCCCCCCCTTGGCCGGTGGGACCGGGCTTTGGCTTTTTTCTTGTCGAAAGCGGACAAACGACTAGAATAGGCCAGAAGACGGCGGCGTCCCGCCGCGATCCCTGGCAAACCGTCGAGGGCCGCGGATCATGACCAGGATTTCACGTCATCATATGTCGGTTTCCTGTGTGGTCGTCGGGCTTCTGTTTGGCCTGGCGGCGCTGGCCCTCGCGCAGACGAGGTCCAGGGCCGGAGCGCGATCGAGGCCCGGGGCGACGGCCCCTCGGGGCGGGACGGAGGCGCCGGACGCGGGCTCGGGCGAAGCTGGAACCCAGGGCGGAGCCGCATCCGAAACCGTGCAGGAGGACGGGGTTCCGACGGAGGCCGGCGGCCGGGTGTACAAGACCGACCGGGAGTGGCAGCGGATTCTGACGCCGCCGCAGTTCCTGGTGACCCGGATGAAGGCGACCGAGCCGGCGTGGTCGGGCAAGTATTCGAGGGGCCACCACCGCGGCGTGTTCGTCTGCGTCTGCTGCGGTGCGGAGCTATTCAGTTCAACACATAAGTTCAATTCCGGAACCGGCTGGCCGAGCTTCTGGCGGCCGATCCGCAACGGGGCGCTGCAGTCGGCCATGGACTACCACGGACCCGAGCCGAGGGTCGAGGTGACCTGCGCCCGCTGCGACGCCCACCTCGGCCACGTCTTCAACGACGGCCCGCCGCCGACCGGCCTGCGGTACTGCATCAACTCCGTCGCCCTGAAGCTCAAGCCGTTCCCGGCCAAGACCGACGAGAAGGCCAAGTCGAAGGCCGGGTCCGAGACCGACGAAACCACCCCGACTGGCGAAGAGGCCAGTCCTTCCGCCAAGCGCAAGACGCCTTCCGGAACGAAGGCGGCCCCCACAAGGTCCGCATCGTCCCGGCGCCCTCAGCGCTGATCGAATGCGGCCGTGGGTCGCAACGCGAGGCGACCCTGCGGCCCATCCACACCGACCTCGCGAGTGCCGGCGACGACCCTCTTCCCCCCCCGAGACCCGACGATGTCGCACACAACCGCCGCGCCCCCGCCGAAGCTGGCCGGGATGAAGTATCAGGTGGAGTCGATCCTCCACTCCGACTCCAGCCAGACCGTCATGCTGGTCAACGACCCGGCCGCCTTCAGCGCCCCGTACGCCTTGAAGGTCATCAAGCGAACTAGCCCCGAAGACGACGCGGCCATCGAGTGCGCCCGGGTGGCGCCCGAGGCGTCGGGCAAGGTGCACCACGCGTCGCTCTTGGCCTACCACGACTTCCGGGTCCGACGCGCCTGGTTCCGGGTCAGCCGGGCCGAGCTGCTCATGGAGTACGTCCCGGGCCGGTCGCTCGACAAGCTCGACGGACTCAAGATGGGCCACTGGGTCTTGCTCTTCCGCCAGGTCGCCTCGGCCATGGCCCACATGCACCGCCGCAAGGTCCTGCACGGAGACCTGAAGCCGTCGAACGTGATCCTCTCCAAGGCCGGCGTGGCGAAGGTTCTGGGTTACGGACGGAACCTGGTCAAGGACAAGGCCGCGCCGCGAGGAACCCGGCTGTACATGGCGCCCGAACAGATCAAGGAAAACACGCTCGACGAGAAAACCGATATCTACAACCTTGGAGCCACCATGTACCATGTTCTCACCGGCCAGCCGGCGAACGTGGGCAAGCGGGGCGACGGGGAAGCCGGCCGGATCTCGATGCCAAGCGCCCTGAATCCCCAGATTCCGTCGAACCTGAACAACGTGATCGTCACCTGCCTGCAAAGCCAGCCGATCAAACGGCCGGAAAGCATGTATGACGTTCACCAGAAACTCGATGCGATCGCCAAGGAAATGAAGCTCGACGACAAGGCCCTGGTGGGCCTGGCCTCCCCCGGCGATTGAGGGCCGTCACGTCGTCCGGCCCGGCGGCCCTCCGACGGACTCCCTCTCTCGATCAACTCGCGGTTCGTCAACGCGCCCGTCGCTCCCGATCCAAGAACCCGATCCGATTTCCCCAGAGCGAATCGATCGCGTCGGGAGTGTCGCAACAACCCGCCGCGCTCGCCGTTCTCGTCGGCGACGCGACAACTCTCGAGGACGCGGAGCGCATCCAAACTCGAGTGCGGCGGATTGCCCCGAAATGCCTCGAGGGCGTCACGGGTGCCCCGAGCAACCTCCAGCGGGCGTTCGTGACCACCAACCCCGTGCTCCGCGAACGTTGCGGCGGAATCTTCCTTCAAGGCCCGCAGCGCCGCCACGGTCCGATCTGGTATCCTGAACGGTCGAATCGGTGATTTGCCCGCCGTGCGGGCGATCCGAACACGGAGGACAGGCTTGCGGCTTCCCACGCACCAGATGCTGGGCGCTTGGCTCGTGATTCCCTTTGGCCTGGTGGGAATGCTGGCAGGTGCCTGGTTCGCGATCCGGCTGGGCCTTCCCGGCGTCGACAACCCGCTGCTCGACTTGCGGCAGTTCGTCACGCTCGCCCTGATGTTCGCCTTGGGGTGGATCTGCTCCATGCCGGTCCAATGGGCCTTCGACCGCCTCATACCGGCGCACTGCCCCTCGTGCGCTCGCAACACGTCCTACCGATGCTGGCCGTCCTTGCGACGATATCGCTGCCGGTCCTGCGGCGCCGAGTCGAAATGCTGACGCGATCCGGCGCAATCACAACCATCATTTTCGCGATGTTGAAAGTCTCTATTAATCTCTATTATGATAAATCTTTTAGTCATTTTTAGGACATGATCACATTCTCGCTGGGAGCGGCGAATCGACCTGGCCCGATTCTTGAGGGTGAGTCACAATCGGCAGGGGGCCCCTCTCTGCTTGGAGATCCTTGCCATGTCATTGGATCCGAAACGATCGTTCAAAACGAGGACAGGCACCTCGATGACTCGGAGCCAGTCCCCGTTTTGAAACAGCCTCATATGGGTTATTCTGGCGAGCTTAAGTCGAACGGAAGGCCCGGTCGCATGGGACCAGGCGGTTTTTCACGAGAGTCGATCATGGCGGAGTCGATCGCGTCGGTCGCCCTTGTCGTGCGCGAGTACGACGAGGCCATTGCCTTCTTCACGGGTGCCTTGCGGTTCTCGGTCGTGGAGGATACTCCACTGGGCGGAGGCAAGCGTTGGGTGGTCGTGGCCCCTCCGGAATCGAAGGGGGCCTCGCTCCTGCTCGCCAGGGCCGTCAATGCCGAGCAGGAAGCGCACATCGGCAACCAGACCGGCGGCCGCGTTTTCCTCTTTCTGCACACGACGGACTTCTGGGGCCTGTATGATCACATGAAGGCTCATGGCGTCCGATTCACGGAGGAACCCCGGCAAGAGCCTTTTGGCCAGGTGGTCGTGTTCCTTGATCTTTATGGGAACAAGTGGGACCTCGTCGAGCGTCGTCAATCGACCCCGGGGCGCCAGCGATAGAGGAGGTTCTTGCCTCGGAAATCGTCCTCGACCAGGATGAGGTACTCGCCGTTGGACCGCTTGATGGCCTGAATCGAGTAGGGCATATCGAGCCAGCCGGCGTTGCCGCCGACCTCGGGGCCAGGCGAAAAAGCGCCGAGATTCTTGCCGTCGGCGAGCCGGAGAACGTGAACATACTGTTTGCCGTTGGTTGGTTTGACGAGTCCGGCGAAGAGGTAATCGCCGGCGATGTCGACCGACGACGGCGTGAGCGGGCCTTCCTTGGGGTCGGTGTTTCCGTCTCGAGGCAAGGGGACCGACCATCGAAGCGATTTCTTGCCCGAGAGCCAGCCGTCGTAGCGTCGGGCGGTGGCTCCGGCGACGCCCCAGGTTTCGACGCGCTGGCCGTCGAGGTAGCCGGTCAGGTAGAGGGTGTCGGTCGCCGCGTCATACTGAACGCGACGGACGAGGGCCCAGCCTTCGGGCCAGGGAAAGGTTTCGGGGTGGTTCCAGTCGTATTCGGGTTTTCCGTCGGGTTTCCAGCCGAGGAAGGGGTAGCGGCGGATGGTTTTGCCGGGAGCGTCGCCGTGCCAGATCGCGCCGTTGGCGTCGACGTCCCAGGCCCAGGTTTCGCCGTCTGGGTGGATGCGATCCACTGGATGGGCGATCTGGCCGTTCGGCTCGTCGAAGGTATGCAGCCGAAAGCCGCCGCCGTACTGGCCGATGGTGTAAAGCAGGCGGCGGCCTTTAAGGTTGCGGAGGAGGACCGAGCAGCCGTACCGGATCCGGTCGTCGTCGGGATGTCGAAGGTGGTCGAGCGTGATGGCCCGAACGCGCCCGCCTCGGACCGGTTCGGTCCCGTCGAGGTCGAGGTTGAAGATGGCCGTTCGGCTGTAGACGACGGCGCCATCGGACGAGGGATCGAATCCGAATGTGTCGACAAACGCCGTGGACAGCAACTCCCAACGAGGCGCGCCATCGGGTCGGAACGACCGGAGGAAAAGGTTCCCGGACGGACCGTCGGCGAAGCTCAGGGCGACGTAGAGGTTGCCCGCCGCGTCGGTGCCGGCGCCTCGAAGCGCGAAGAGTTTTCGAGGAGCGACCTCCCCCGGCACGCCGGCAATCAGTCCGCCTTCCTCGCCAAAGGTTGCGACCAGACGCGGCTCAGCCGCGACGTCGAAAAACAGAACCTGCTGCCGGCGGCCGTCCTCGCAGACGATCAGCCGCCCCTGGGAGTCGAAGGCGATGGCGGAGGGTCGCTCGAGGCCGGGCAGCGACGCGCCCAGGTCCTTGCCATCGGCCGAGACGTGACGCACCGAGGCCCCTTCGAGAACCCAGAGACTGCCGTCCTCGGCGATCGCGACGTCGCGACCGTCCCTCACGGCGAACCGTCCCACGGCCCCGAGGTCGGCGGCGCGCCGGCGCTCGATCGAATCCTTGAAGACGACCGCCAGCGTCTCGCCACGGGCCGACAGGCCGACCGGCTCGGCGTCGAGCGAAACCTCGTCGACATACCGCGCGGAATCGAGGTCGCCGGGCACCCATCGGAACCGCAGGAGCCGCTTACCACTGTTACCAATGTAAATATGATTTTCTGATGCGGCAATCGCCTTGTTGCCCGTGTTCCAGCCCCAGGCCGTCTCGGGCGAGCCTTCGCGGGCCTTGAGCAAGACGCGATTGACCTTGCCGTCCTTGTAAAGCCCGGCGCAACGGCCGGCCTCATCCCAGGGAATGCCCGCGACGACGGTGCCATCCGGGGTCACCTCGATCTCGTCGGCGGCGTTCTGGACCCAGTAGCCAAAGCCGTTGGGGCCGCCGTCGCCGCCGAAGCTATTGCCGACCCAGTCCGTGCAATAGGAGCCGGGCGGAGCCGGCCGGTCCTCGGCGGCGTCGAGAAGGGAAGGCGCGGCGAACAGGCCGATCACCACAACCAGCCACCGAGGCGCAGCGCGTCTGGGCCGTTGCGCGGAGGTCCACCCGCCGCGGCGACGTCGTGCATCCACGTTCATTGGGAGGTCCTCGAAAAGCATCCAGGTCCACGGGAATCGAGGGGATTCCACTCGATTCCAGTTCACCAGACGGCCCGACGCGCGGCGTTGCCGAATTGCGTAAAAAGATTCGGAGATTGCGACAGGCTCGTCGCGATCGAGCGAGCCGCCTCACGGAACGAGCGTGCTCATGCGTCTTGACAGGACCCAACAGGGGCATTAGCGTCAATGAAAGAGGCGTACTCACGAACGGGTATGGACCTCGGTGCTATGGTGGCCCCGCTACGCGGCTGATCGCGTGGTGTGGGCTTTTTTGTTTGTCGGAGCGATTCCGTCCGGCGAGCGGATGGCCGGGGCGTGGCCCCGGGAGAATGGACCGCGGTAACGGTTGCCGCTTCCGGAGTGCTGGTGGGTTGGCCTGACCCATCGGAACGCCTGGGGACGGTGTCATGCGCGTTTTTTGCCGTGAACGGGTCGGAGGGGATGTCGGACGGCATGGCCCGTTGGACGAGAGGACGGCCGTGCTCCCGACGGTCCCAAAGGCCCATTCTCGAGTCGCCCGTACGCGGGCGGGGAGTTGACCATGTACGACGAACCGATTTTCGACGACGAAGGGCGATTTCAGTGGCCCACCGACGAACTCGGCGACCTCGTCCGCTTCCTCAACGAGAACAAGGTTCGGTGTGAGGTCGAAACCGAGGTCTCCTTCCGAACGGAAGGGCGTCCCTACGGCGTCGGCCGGCTGCTACATCCCTTCGATACCGACGAGGCCATCCGGCTGTATCACCTCTGGCGCGAGGAGAAGGTGAACTGCCCGCCCGACGAGCGACGCCCGGGCTGACGGCGCCGTTTCGGGCGCCCCGGACCGTCCGTTCGATCGCATCGCCGCGCCTTGATGGCGCGAAGGGCGGATCGAGGGGAACGGATGCTCCTCGATCCCTACCCTCTTGGCGGAGCCCAGACTGAATTTTTCACAGAGACCAAGCCGCGACTGCCCCCCTGCCGGCGAGCGAACATTGCGAGGAAGGTGAGCCATGGCGCAGAGCGTGGAGCGACTCCACTATATCCGCCGGTTCGACGAAATCGGCATTGACGACATCGCGCTGGTCGGCGGCAAGAATGCCTCGCTCGGAGAGATGTTTCGCGCGTTGATGTCCAAAGGCGTGAATGTCCCCGACGGGTTCGCGGTTACGGCGGAAGCCTATCGCGAATTCCTCCGGTCGGCGGGGCTCGATCGAACACTCCGGGAAATCCTGCAAGGGCTGGATACGCGGGACGTCGAGAACCTGCGACAGCGAGGAGCCAGGGCGCGACAGGCCGTTCTCTCGGCCAGTTTGCCGAAGGCGCTTCAGGAGGAGATTGTTCGGGCCTACGAACAACTCGGGGCGGCGGCGGGCTCGGCCACGCCGCTCGACGTGGCGGTCCGCAGCAGCGCGACGGCCGAGGACCTGCCCGACGCCAGCTTCGCGGGACAGCAGGAATCGTATCTGAACGTGCAAGGATCTCAGGCCCTGCTCGAGACGTGCCGGCGCTGCTTCGCGTCCTTGTTCACGGATCGGGCGATTTCGTACCGCGTGGACAAGGGATTCGATCATTTCAAGGTCGCCCTGTCGATCGGCGTGCAGCGCATGGTGCGGTCGGACCTGGGGGCCTCCGGCGTGATCTTCTCGATCGACACCGAGTCGGGCTTCCGCGACGTGGTGCTCATCAACTCGTCGTACGGCCTGGGCGAGAACGTCGTGCAGGGCTCGGTCAATCCCGACGAGTTTTATGTGTTCAAGCCGACCCTGTGGACCGGGCATCGGCCCATCTTGCAGAAGTCGCTCGGCACCAAGGAGTTCAAGCTCGTTTACGACGTCGGCGGGAGCAAGATGACCAAGAATGTTCCCGTGCCGCCCGATGATCGCGCCCGGTTCTCGATCAGCGACGACGACATCCTGGCCCTGGCCCGCTGGGCCTGCCTGATCGAAGACCACTACAGCGCCCGTCGAGGCCAACACACGCCGATGGACATGGAATGGGCCAAGGACGGCCGGACCGGCGGGGTGTTGGCTCGGGCGGGCCGTGACGTGACGGA
>CAZRGV010000066.1:8164-16938 GCA_964599655.1 uncultured Isosphaeraceae bacterium
GTCCAGTCGCAGAAGCGAGCCGACCGCCTTGAGATCTATCGTTTGAAGAGCAAAGGGCGCGTTCTCGTGCGGGGCCGAAGCGTGGGTGAGAAGATTGGCCGTGGACCGGTCCGCGTGATCAAGAGCGTGCAGGAGCTTCAGCAGTTCCGCGACGGCGAGGTCCTCGTCACCGACAAGACCGACCCCGACTGGGAGCCGACCATGAAAAAGGCGGCGGCCGTCGTGACCAACCGGGGCGGCCGAACCTGCCACGCCGCGATCGTCAGCCGAGAGCTTGGACTCCCCGCGATCGTCGGCACCGAGCAAGGAACCGAGCGGCTTCGCGACGGCCAGGAGGTCACGGTCTCTTGCGCCGAGGGGGAAACCGGCTTCGTCTACGAGGGCTTGCTCGACTTCGACGTGGAACAACGCGATCTCCACGAGATCACGCGGCCGAAAACGAAAATCATGATGAACGTGGCGAATCCCGCGGAAGCCTTCCACCTGTCGTTCCTGCCCAACGACGGCGTGGGGCTGGCTCGCGAGGAATTCATCATCAGCACATATATCAAGATTCACCCGATGGCGCTCGTGGACTACGACCGCCTCGAGGATGCCGAAGTCCGGTCGCGGATCGACCTTCTGACGGCTGGTTACGACGACAAGCCCCAGTTCTTCGTCGACAAGCTGGCCCAGGGGGTGGGCATGATCGCGGCGGCGTTCTACCCGAAGGACGTCATCGTCCGCCTGAGCGACTTCAAGACCAATGAATACGCCAATCTGATTGGAGGCCGCGGCTACGAGCCGACCGAGGAGAATCCGATGCTCGGGTTCCGGGGGGCCTCGCGCTACTATAATCCGCGCTATCAGGCCGGATTCGCTCTCGAATGCCGGGCGATGAAGAAGGTCCGCGACGAGATGGGGCTGACGAACCTCAAGCTGATGGTTCCGTTCTGCCGGACCGTGGAGGAAGGCGAGCGGGTGCTGGCCGAGATGCGGAAACACGGACTGTCGCGTGGCGAGAATGGCCTGGAGGTCTACGTCATGTGCGAGATTCCCAGCAACGTGATTCTCGCCGATCAGTTCGCCCGCGTCTTCGACGGCTTCTCGATCGGCTCGAACGACCTGACCCAGCTGGTGCTCGGGGTCGATCGCGACTCGGAGATCGTCGCCCCGATCTTCGACGAGCGCAATCCGGCGGTGATGTCGATGGTCGCCTCGGTCATCCAGGCGGCCAGGGCCAGCGGCTCGAAAATCGGCATCTGCGGCCAGGCGCCCAGCGACTACCCCGAATTCGCCCGCTTCCTGGTCGAGCAGGGCATCGACAGCATTTCGCTCAACCCCGACGCGGTGCTGCGCACCACGCTCAGCATCCTGGAGCTCGAGGCCGCGACGACCTCGCGTTGAGCGGCCCGTTGCGGAGGGCCCCTCGCCGGCTCGGCTGGCCAATGGGCCCTTCGCGCGATACGCTGGGTCATCGTGGAAGGACTCGAGACAATCGCCCAGACGAAACTTCATCGTTCCCGTCATGACGACAAACCCGACTGAGAGCGCGCTCGACGCCTTTCGAAACGCCTTCGGCGGCGAGCCGACCGTGCTGGGACAGGCGCCGGGGCGTGTTGAGCTGCTGGGGAATCATACCGACTACAACGGCGGGCTCGTGATGGCGGCGGCCATCGACCGTTCGACGGTCGTGGTGGGAAGGCCGGTCTCCGTGCGCGAGGTCCGCGTCCGCTCCGTCGGACTGGATGAGACCGACCGCTTCGCGATGGACCGGATTTCGGCCAATGGGGCAGGGCACTGGTCGAACTATGTTCGAGGGGTGATCGCAACGCTGCAAGGGGTGCTCGGCCCGGCGGTGTCGGGCTTCGAGGCGGCCATCGCGGGCAACGTGCCGCTCGGGGCGGGACTTTCCAGCTCGGCGAGCCTGCAAGGAGCGCTCGCGTTGTTCCTGAGGCAGGCCGGAATCTTCCGCTGGCCCTGGCCGTTCGACGGCCTCGACGGTGCCGATCCGAAGGCGTCCGACCTGGCCCGGATGGAGCTGGCGAAGGTCCTGCGGCGGTCGGAGAACGAGTTCGTGGGCGTGGCTTCGGGATTGCTCGACCAGTTCACGGTCCTGTTCGGCCGCGAGGGGCAGGCGCTTCGGCTCGATTGCTGGAGCCTGGCCCACGAGGTCTTGCCGCTGGGAAACCCCGCGCCAGCCCTCGTGGTCTGCGACTCGAAAACCTCGAGACGGCTGGCCGATGGCATGTACAACCAACGACGCGCCGAGTGCGAACGGATCAACGATTTTTTTCGGGAGAAAATCCTCCACAAAGGGCCGTTTCTGCTAAGCTGGGTGACGCTCGACGAACTGCGAGACTCGTGGGACGAACTCGACCCAGTTGGCCGTCGGCGCGCCCGACACGTGCTGAGCGAGAACGACCGAGTGCGGCAAGGAACCGAGGCGCTGAAGGCGGGCGACACAGCGCGATTCGGCCGGTTGATGACAGCCTCGCACGCCTCGAGCCGCGACGACTTCGAGAACAGCTCGCCGGCCCTCGACGCGTTGATCGCGGCGGCCGAGGAGTCTCCGGGATTCCTCGGCGGCAAGCTGTCGGGAGCCGGCTGGGCGGGTTGCACGGTCAACCTCGTCGAGTCCGGGAAGGCCGAGTCGTTCGCGACGTCGTTGGCCGAGGGGTACGCGCGTCGGACCGGCATCGAACCGACGGTGCACATCTGCCGGGCCGCGGAGGGAGCAACCGGCCGCCTTCTCGATGGATCGAAAAAGAACAGAAAACTTTCATAACGACATGGTGCCGGTCCTGGCGAGCTCGACGGTGCGGAACGCGCCCCGAATCTGGTAAGATCGGGAAGACTCGATCCCCCAGGATCGGGCCGGCGGGCCCCTGGATCGAGCCGGCCCGGCCATGTCGTGGAAGGGAGACGCGCCGTGAACCTCGTTAAAGTCGGTTCCACCTATCTGAATATTGACCAGGCGACCGAGATTCGCGACACGGGCGTGGATCTCGAGGTCTTCTTTGCCTCCGACAAGGCGACCGTTTTGCGAGGCGCCGACGCCGAAAAGCTCCGGGGCTGGCTCAACGCGATCGCGCGAGACCTGAACCCACCCGAAACGGAGCCGGACACGGACGCTTGATCGGTGATTTCCTCCCCGCATGTCCTTAAGATGAGGATTGGAACATGAATCTTCGACGATTTCGGAGTGGTCTGGCCGCGTGGATCATGCTCGCGGTTCCCGGCCTCGTGGCGGGGGAGACCTGCCTCTCGCCGTACGTGAAGCGGCTGGACCGGCACGAAAAGTACCTGTACCTCTTCTGCGTGGACGCCGACGCCAAGGATAACGACTTCGTCGCGGTGATTGACGTCGACCCGAAGAGTCCGACCTACTCGAAGATTCTGAACACGGTCGATCTCGGCTCGAAGGGGAACGAGACCCACCACTGGGGCTACACCGACGACCGCGCGCGGATTTGGGCGGGCGGCCTGTTTTCGAGCCGGATCTGGATCCTCGACGTGGCCACCGACCCGGCGAAACCCCGGATCGAGCGGGTGCTGGAGAACGTGCCGGAAGAGACCGGGCTGTCGGGCCCGCACACCTACTATGCCCTGCCGGGCCGGATGCTGATCAGCTTCCTCGGCTCGGCCGACGGGGGCCTTCCGGCCGGCCTGGCCGAGTTCACCAACGACGGCAAGTTCATCCGCCGGATCGACAGCCCCAAGGATGCCCCCTACGGCTACGACCTGGCGATCAAGCCCGACCTGAACCGGATGGTGACCAGCAGCTTCACGCCGAAACGGAACTACAGCAAGCCGCTCGCCGAAATGGACATGAAGGACTTCGGCGACGAAATGGTTGTCTGGGACTTCAAGGCCCGAAAGCCCTTGCAGGTGGGCAAGGCGGGCCCGGCCCCCCTGGAGGTTCGCTGGTCACTCAAGGAGGGGAACAATTACGGTTTCACCAACTGTGCTCTGGATAATTCGATCTGGCTCTTCCAGGGCAAGGACGACGGCACGTACGACTTCCAGCGCGTGGCGAAAACCGGCCCCTTGCCGGCCGATCTGCGGCAAAGCCCCGACGACCGCTACCTGTTCGTCTCCTGCTTCGGGGCCGACGAAATCCAGCAGTGGGACGTCTCCGACCCCAAGCACCCCAAACTTTTCAGCACCGCGAAGATCGGCGACCAGCCGAACATGATGCACATTCCCATGGACGGCAAGCGCATGTATGTGTCTAATAGCTTGCTCTCAACCATGGACCGCGAAAACACCTTCTGGGTCCGCAAGATTCTGATCGGGCCGGATGGGATGACGATCGACAAGTCGTTCGAGGTCGACCTGAACCACTTCCCCACGGGCCCCGCCCGGGGACACGACATGCTGCTGAACTGAGAGGGGACGCGGAGGCAACGCGGAGCGCGCGGGGGTTCGCGGGGGAAGGAAGAGAAAGAAGAATGCACGTTCACGAAAATACAAAGAGGTCTTGGATTTTTACGATTCTTCTGCTCCTCCCGGCGACCGCCGCGCGCTCCGCGGACTCGCCGGATTCTTACCTGGCGGACATCGGCCCCGCGCCCGAGGTGCGGTTGATCGACGCGCGAGAGAAACCGTTCGACCTGTCGAGCCTGCGGGGCAAGGCTGTGCTGGTCAGCTTCATCTACACGACCTGCAACGGCGCTTGCCCGGCCACCACGCTTCGGTTGAGCCTGATCCAGCACGCGCTCGAAACGGCGGGGCTCTGGGGCTCTCGGGTCGAGTTCGTCTCGATCACCCTGGACCCATCACAGGACGTTCCCGAAGTCCTCCGGCGCTACGCGAGCCTCTACGACGCCGAGCCCGACGCCTGGCATTTCCTGACCGGTCCGCCCGACCAGGTCAACGAGGTGATCGCCTCGTGGGACATGTGGGTCCGGCGAACCGATCAGGGCGCGCTCGACCACCCCTCTCGCGTCTTTCTGGTCGACCCCAGGGGGCACCAGCGCGAGATCTACAACCTCGACTTTCTCCAGCCGAAAACGGTTGTGCGCGACGTGCGAGCGGTCCTCGCCGGGAGCGAGGGTCCCTGATCGAGCAGGCCGTCCGCCACACCGTCCCCCGTGTTCGGCGGCCAGGGAGCCGCTCCCGAACGTCCGCAACGATGTCTCGGTTCCCCACGGATGAGGAATTGTGCTCATGTCGAGTGCCTCGGCGGAGAGAGCGTCCCGCCTGCTCGTGATTCTCAACCCAAGCTCCGGAAGCCAGGTCGCCGACCACGTCCGCCGAATCCTCCACCATCGCTCAGCACGGGCCGAGGCCGACTGCGACATTCACGAAATCCGCCCCGAGGAGAACCTCTCCGAACTGGCTCGCGACGCGGCCGCTCGTGGCTGCGACCTGATCGTCGCCGCCGGTGGCGACGGCACGGTCTCGGCGGTCGCCAACGGCCTGGTCGGAACCGGCGCGAAACTGGGCATCCTCCCCCTGGGAACGGCCAACGTGCTGGCCGGCGAGCTCGGCGTTCCGATCAACTTAGACGAAGCTTGTGACTTATTGATGTTTTCCTGTGATGAAATTCTAATCGACGCAATGCGCATCGGCGAGCGGTGTTATTTCACCCAGGTCGGCATCGGCCTCGACGCCCTGATGATCCGCGACACCCGGCGGGAACACAAGCGACGGTTCGGACGGCTCGCCTACGTCTGGACGATGATGTGCCGGCTGGCCGGCTGGCAGCCTCGAAGGTTCTCGATCACCATTGGTGACCGAAGGCTCCGACGCCGGGCCTCGCAGGTCTTGATCGCCAACAGCGGCACCCTGGGCCAACGGCCGTTTCGCTGGGGGCCGGATATCCGGCTCGACGACGGCCTGCTCTGCGTCTGCGTCATTCGGGCCAGGAGCTGGCGCGACTACCTCCGCGTGGCCTGGAACTTCGTCCGGGGCCGCCATCGGCTCGATCCGAACGTCTCCTATGTGGACACCGATCAGACCGTGCGTGTCGACGCCGACCGGCCGCTCCCGGTTCAGGCCGACGGCGAGCTCATCGGGGAAACACCCGTCGCCGTCGAGATCGTCCCCCGCGCCGTTCGGGTCCTGGTTCCGCCGAGGTCGTCGCGCTGAGGGTCCGTTCTTGCCGGATGGTGATTGACGCGGCCCGTCTCCTGGAACGTAATGGTGACCGCGGCCAGACCGTTCGTCCCGCCGCGATCGTTTCGTGTCCTTCGTGGATCGAAGACCACGATCCCCCCTGTGAACTCTCCATCGACGGAGACGACGGATCGATGCGCGACCCCAGACCAATCGCCGCCGTGTCCCTCCTGCTCCTGGGGCTGACCGTGTCGCGGCCCGCCCTCGCCAGCCCGCCCCCCTCGGACGAGTCGAGCCGCGACCCGAACGTTGTCGAGTTCGTGCTTCTTCACATGAATGACGTCTACGAGATCGCGCCGATTCACCAGGAAGCCGTCGGCGGGCTGGCGCGGGTGGCCACCCTGCGAAAGCGACTGATCGAGCGGTACCCGAACACGATCACGTTGATGGCGGGCGACTTCTTCTCCCCCTCGGCCGCCGCCATCGCCCGGGTCAACGGCGAGCGCATCAACGGCCGGCAGATGGTCGACGTGTTGAACACACTTGGACTCGATTATGCGACGTTCGGCAACCACGAGTTCGACCTCGACGAGGCATCCTTCTTACGCCGCCTGAAGGAATCACGATTTCCCTGGGTGGCCAGCAACGTCCTGGACGCGAAGGGAAAGCCGTTCCGGACCGGGCCCTCGCTCGCCGAGATTCCGAAGTCGCTGGTCTTCGACGTTCCCAACGCTCAAGGGGCCAAGGTCCGGGTCGGACTGCTCGGATTGACGATCGACTCCAACGAGAAGCCGTACGTGCGTTACCGCCCGTTCCTCGACGCCGCGAAGGAACAGGTCGCTCATCTCGTCGAGAACGAGCACGCCGAGATCATCGTCGCGCTGACGCACCTCGATCTCGAGGACGACCAGAAACTCGCCGAGGCGGTTCCCCGGATCGACCTGATTCTCGGTGGTCATGAACATGAGAACAATGCCAGTTTGTCGCGGCCGATTCCGGCGGCAGAGAGCGGGGCGGGGGAGGGCGCCTCGTCGCCTCGAAACCGGCCCATTCCTCCGATTTTCAAGGCCGATTCCAACGCCCAGACCGTTTACATTCACCGATTGTCCTACGACACCCAAACCCACCGCCTCCAGGCCAACTCGCGACTGTTTCCGATCACGCGGGAGATTCCCGACGACCCGGCCGTCGGCGGGCTGGTTCGGCACTGGATGGACCTCGCCTTTCAGGGGTTCCGCGACGAGGGATTCGAGCCGACGAACCTCGTCGCCCGGACCCCCGTCGAGTTGGATGGCCGTGATCTCGTGATCCGTCGGGCCTCGTCCAACCTCACCGAGCGCGTCGGTCAGGCCATGCTCTTCGCCATCGAGAAGGCGACCGGCCAGCGGCCCGACCTGGCGGTCTTCAACGTCGGCTCGATCCGGATCGACGACGTGATTCCCCCCGGCGACATCACCCAGTACGACATCCTCCGGATCCTGCCCTTCGGCGGGCAGATCCAGACCGTGGTCATGAAAGGCGACTTGCTGGCACGTCTCTGGAAATCCGGCCGATCGCCGGCGCTGTACGGAGACGGGGGCTTTCTCCAGTTCGCCAACCTCGTCGAACCCGAGGCCGGTGAGCCCTTGCGATTGAGCAACGGCAAGACCGTCGAGGACGGCGCTGAGTATCTCGTCGCGATCAACGATTACCTGCGTTCCGGCCGGCAGACCAATCTCGACGTTTCGGCCGACCTCGCGAAACTTCCTCCCACGGGCCCCAAGACGCCGGTCTCTTGGCAACGGGCGGTGATGGAATACGTCTCGTCGGTCTGGCCCGCCTCCACAACGCTCGTGACCCAACCGAACGGCAAGACCGAAGCTCCAGGGAAGGTCGTGGCGGTTCCGGAGCCCTCGATGCCGCCTGCCGCGAGGGGCGGCCCCCAGATCGAGGTCAACCCGACCATTCAGGTCAACCCGACCCTCCCATGTCCATGTCCCCCGACGCCCGGATCGAACAACCCACCCGGATCGAGCCACCCGCCCGGGACGACTCGCCCGCCCGAGCCCCCCTCGCCAACGCCAACGACGGTGCTGCCCACCCTCATCAGCCTGGTGCAGGCTCTGGCCTGGCCGATCACGGCCCTCCTGCTGGCCTGGATCTTCCGGGAACCGCTGTCGAGCGCCCTCTTGCGAATCAAGGGGCTGGAATGGGGCCAGTTCAAGGCGAGCTTCGAAGAGCAGTTGAAGGAACTGAAAGCCATGGCCGGCACGCCTCCGCCTCCCGCGCCGGAGCTCGCTCGGGGCCTCGAGCCCTCGTTCGACTATTTCCGGGATCTGGAACGGCTGGCCCGCGACGCTCCAAGGGCCGCGATCCTCGGGGCCTGGCGACACGTCGAGGGAGTCGTTCGCGACCTCTGGAGGCGTCAGGAAGGACCGGCCAACGCCAGCCTCGACGTGATGGTTCGCGCTCTGGCCCAGGATCGACCGTCGAGGATGGATCTCGTCCCGGTCTTTGAAGGATTGCAACGGATGTACGCCCTGGTGTCGGCCGATCCGCTGCTGGCCGCCTCGATCGTCACGCCCGACTCGGCCCGAGACTACCTGGAGGTGGCCCGACGGTTCCTCGATGCCCTGGTCTAATCGCGTCGTCGAGGGCGCGCTCGTGGTTCGGCCTCAGCAGAACGGCCGAAGGGCCTGCCGCATCTCGGAGGCGGTGGGATAGCGGTCGGCCGGGTCGCGCGCCAGGCACGT
>CAZRGV010000066.1:16948-22621 GCA_964599655.1 uncultured Isosphaeraceae bacterium
CCAGCGCCTGTGGCACGTCGGGGCGACGGTCCCGGATCGGCACGGGAGGCTCTTCGAGCAGGGTCCGGATCAGGTCGCCGCCTTCGCTCACCTCATCGTAGATGAACTGCCCGGAGATGAGGTAATAGAGCGTCGCGGCCGTGGCGTACAGGTCGCCCGACGGGAGCACCTTCTTGAAGTCGAGCATCTGCTCGGGCGGCATGAACGGAATCGTGCCTCGCATCTCGCCCGAGAAGGTCAGCCCGGAAAGCCCGATGCTCCGGAAGTTCTTCGCCAGTCCGAAGTCGGAGATCTTGGCGATCAGGCCGCTCTCCCCCTTGCCGATCAAGATGTTTTCCGGCTTGATGTCGCGATGGACGAACCCACGGGCGTGGGCATGCTCCAGACCCTTGAGCACCTGGCAGGCCATGCGGCAAGCCTGGTGAATCGGGTATTTCCCCGGATCGGCCTGGGCCAGCTTCTCGAGGTTCATGCCCGAAACGTATTCCATGGCGAACCAGAACTGGCCCCGGGTCGTCCCTTGCTCAAGAAACTCAACGATATTCACATGCTTGAGCTGACTGACGACCGACATCTCGCGCAGGAACCGCTCGATGGCCGATCGGGCGGCCGCCGTCTCGGGAGCGATCAGCTTCAGGGCCACCTTGCGGCCCGTCTGATTGTGCTGGGCCAGGTAGACGACCCCCATCGCCCCTCGGCCCAGCGTGCGAAGCGTCGTGTAGTGGGGAACCGGCTGCGGCGTGAGCGCGGCCTCGGCCCGGCACGAGGCGCAGAGCCATTGAATCGAGTCCCGAAGGTCGGAGTCGGTCCCGCTGGCCACGTCGATCCCCGGTGGCGCCGGCTGACCGCAGACCGTGCAGGCGATCCCTCCGTTGCGGACCGGGGCCTCGGCCGTGTCCTTCGTGCTCCCCCATCGAGACGACGATTCGGTCGACGAGCCCCCCTCCAGCCGGACCATGAACACACTCTGCCCGGCCGAAATTCGGTCCCCCGAGTCGAGCCGGGCCCGATTGACCGGCTTTTCGTTGACGAACGTCCCGTTCGTGCTGCCCAGATCGCGGAGCTCACAACGTGGCGGGTTGATCTCGATCAGAAAATGGTCCCGCGAGAGCGCCGCGTCCTCCGGCATCGGGCAATGGACAAACCGCGAACGCCCGACGATAAACGTATCGTGGCGGTCGAAGACAAACGAGCGCCCCTTGCGAGGGCCTTGAATGACATCCAAGATAACTCGCATCGTCCCTCAAATCCGTCTCGTCCACGCGGTCCCGACGTATTATACGCAATACGCAAACGACGGACATCGGTTCGCGTTGTGACACCAAAAACAGGGGAAAACTCACGTTCCAACCCTTCCTCTCGGGCCCGTTCCTCGAAGAATCCATGATCGCGGCCATCAAGGATGTTCCCATCACACCGTCTCACCCCTCGAATGCCGGAACACGATATCAATCATGAATTCATTGCGGGTCGCGTCCCGCCAAGGCGCCCGCAGTCCCCTCGATCGCGGCGTCTCCAAAGCGTCCGTTTTCTCATCCACGTTCCCATGAGATTTGGATGAGTCACGGCCAAGCGAGGAGACGATCCGGGCCTCGACCTTGGTCGTCGCCGGGCGATCGCCCTGAGGGGATCGGCGGCGTTGGCTCGGCGCCAAGGTCCTGTCGCCGCGAACCGCTCGATCTGCTAAGATCGGCACTTTGCACGAAACGGGAGGGTCGTCCCAGTCCCGGAACCGCCAGGTTCCCGGCGGGGAGAGGGAGCGCTGTCACGATGAAGGTGTTCGTGCTGGGCCTGGATGGAGCAACCTGGGACATCCTCGAGCCGCTGGCCGGTTCGGGCGCCTTGCCGAACCTGGCGAGACTGAGGGCGCAAGGGGTCTCGGGAACCCTCCAGTCCATCTTTCCCCCGTTGAGTCCGGTCGCCTGGACCGGGGTCATGACCGGCAAGAACTCGGGCAAGCACGGCGTGTTCGAGTTTCTGGAATACGAGCACAACCCGCTCGGCGGCCGGGTCAACTCGTCGAGGGCCATCAAGGCCGACTTGGTCTGGGAGATCGCCGGCCGGCACGGCAAAGCGACGGTGGCCGGCGGGGTTCCGATGAGCTACCCGCCTCGACGCGCTCCCGGCTTCTATCTGGGCGACTTTCTCAGCCCCCCCCACGCCGCCGATTTCGCCAGTGATCCGGCCATCCTGGCCGAGCTCGAAGCCCACCTCGGCATGCCGTATCGCCCCTGGTCGACCGCCGTGCACGACGGCGGTCACGAGGCCGAGGTCCTCGCCGAGCTGACCGACTTCCTCGACCACCACCTCAAGGCGGTGCGCTTCCTCATGAACCGGTGCGACTGGGACCTGTTCATGTACGACCTGATGGCCACCGACCGCATCCAGCACGAGCTCTGGCACGCCTGGGACCCCTCGCATCGCCTGGCCATCGGGCGTGATCTCTCCAAGGTTCGAGACGGTTTTCTCGCCTTCTGGAGCCGGCTCGACGACGGCATCGGCCAGATCGAGGCGGACCTGCCGGCCGACACCGCCCTGATCCTGATGAGCGACCACGGCTTCGGACCGATCGATTGGTACGTCAACTTCAACGTCTGGCTGCTCGAACAGGGCTTCATCGCGCTCGACGACTCGTTCTACGTCCGGCAAAAGCACTGGTTCTACCGTCGAGGCGTCACCCCCGAATGGTTCTACGGCCTGATGGCGAAGTTCGGGTTCGCCCAGAACCGGGTCAGCCGGTTCCGTGGCAAGCAGCTCAGCAAGCTCGACCAGTGGGCCGACGAGGTCTTCCTCTCAAAACGGCACATCGACTGGTCGAAAACCAGGGCGTACGCCCAGGGAAACTTCGGCCAGATCTTCCTCAACCAGAAAGGACGGCAGCCCCAGGGGTGCGTCGCCCCCGAGGACGCGCGCCCGTTGCTCAACGACCTGAAGGCCCGGCTCCAGGAGCTCCAGCACCCCGAGACGGGCGAGCCCCTCGTCGAGCGCGTCTTCGAGCGCGACGAGCTGTACCAGGGGCCCCACACCAAGCTGGCCCCCGACCTGACCGTCGTCCTGGGCGACTGGCGCTATCGCACGATCGGGCTCTACGACTTCACCACCAACAAGGTGATCCCCCCCGCCTTCGGTCCCACCGGCGACCACCGGATGGAAGGCGTCCTCGTGGCCTCGGGCCCCGCCTTCCGCGCCGGGGCGACCCCTCAAGGGGCCACCCTGCTCGATATCGCCCCCACGATCCTCCACCTCCTGGGCGTCCCCATCCCCGACGACATGGACGGGCGCGTTCTGGACGAGCTGCTCGACCCGGCCCTGGCGATGGCGTCCTACTCGTCCACCGAGAACGCCTCCGTTTCCCAGGCCGCTTCAAGCAACGGCGACACCCCCTCCCCCTACTCCGAGGAGGAAGACGCCGCCATTCAACGCCGGCTGGCCGATCTCGGTTACCTCTGACGCGACAGGCAAAACCTGTTTTTCGTACATTATCTTTATGACAATAGTTTAAATTGATTGACAGAACTTGACAATCCTGGTTCGTCCCCAGGCGAACCGGCTCATCCGTCGTTGGAGCAAGGGCGCGAGGTTCCGAGGCGGGTTCTCGTAGATTTCCCGACGGCAGGACATGTACCGTTTCACGATCTCGGGGTCCCAGTGCCGGCCCGCCCCTCGGCTCAGGGTTTCGTCGATCCAGTCGGTCGGAAACGCCGGGCGGTAACTCCGGTTTCGCATCAGGGCGTCGGAGATGTCGGCGACCGCGATGATCCGGGCCATCAGGGGAATCTCCTGGCCCGAGAGGCCGTCGGGGTAGCCGCTTCCGTCGAGCCGTTCGTGGTGGCTTCGCGCGCCGGACCGCAGGACCTCGAGCGAGGGAACGATCGCGAGCATGCGGTCACCGAGAACCGTGTGCCGCTTGACCTGACTCAGTTCGGCATCGCTCAGGATGCCCGGCTTGTGGAGAACGCTCGACCGGATCGCGAGCTTGCCGATATCGTGCAGGGCGCCCGCTAGATAAAGATTGGTGATATGATTCTCCGAGAGCCCGAGTTCCTGCCCGAGCCTCGCGGCGATCCAGGCGACTCGCTTGCAGTGGTTGAACGTCTCTGGATCTCTGGCGTGGATCAGGTTCGAGAGGTTCTTGACCCTCAGCGACCGAAGCTCGAGGTCCACCTCCGGCGGATCGGAGGACGAAGCCATCGGAACCGCCGTTGAGGCCGCCGGAACGTCAAGGCGAACGGTGGCGGATCGCTCCGGCGAGGACGACTCGAACAGCGAGTCCAGAGCCATAGCTAGATTCATCATATTATCTGATCTTTCTATCATAAATGAGGCCGGTCCACCCGATCCCGACCGGCCTCCTGGAGGACGAACGGGCCTCTATCCGGCGAGGCCTACCCAGTTTTCTCTGGGCGAGAGGGAACGCGCGGCGACCGGCCTGGTTTGCGTCGAGTCCCAGACCCAGACCGCGTTGCGGCCCGAGGATTTGGCCTCGTAGAGCGCCTGGTCGGTTCGTTCGACGACTTCTTTGATGCCGAGTTCATGAGGATGCGAGGCCACCGCGACGCCCACGCTGGAGGTCACGGAGATCATGTGTTGATTGAAGGGGATGGTCAGTCCGGCCAGTCCGTTGCGGAAGCGCTCGGCGATCAGGATCGCGCCGGCCTGGTCGCAATGGGAGGCGACGACCACCAGTTCTTCTCCACCGTAGCGCGCGACGAACTCGCCGGCTCGGACCGAGTTTCGCAAGGTCAGCGCGGCCCGTCGCAGAACCTCGTCGCCGGCGGCGTGACCATAGGTATCGTTGATCTTCTTGAACCGATCGAGGTCGGCGATCAGGATCGAGAGCGGCGTTCCGGACCGCCGGCAACTTTCCCAGGCGATCGGCAGGTGGTTCTCCAGGGCCCGGCGGTTGCCCAGACCGGTCAGGCCGTCCAGGTGGGCCTGCGACTCGAGCAGGTCCTGAAAGTACTTGGTCCGGAGGGCCGCGCGCACGCGGGCTCGAAGCTCCATCGGCTCGAACGGCTTCGAAACGAAGTCCACGGCTCCGAGATCGAGCCCCTTGGCCTTCTCGGTGGAGGTGGCCGCCGACAGGAAAATGACGGGAATCGATCGGGTCAGCGGATTGTCCTTGAGGCGGCGAATCGTCTCGAACCCGTCCAGACCCGGCAGACGAAGCTCCAGCAAGATCAGATCCGGATGGAATTTCGAGCAGGCCGCCAGGCCCGTCAGCAGGTCGGTCGCCTCGTGCACCTCGATGTGGTCGGTGGCCAGCCAGTTCCGCAGCACGCGGCGATCGGCGACCGAGTTCTCGATCAGGAGCACACGACGGGTCACATCGGCTGTGGAAACAATGTCATTCATCGATTTGATCCAGATTTCCCGTCCGGGTTTCGACAACCGCGCCGGTCTCGGGGTGATCCTCGGCAGGTCGGAGGCCTTCCTGCGATCCTCCTCGCGACCATTACCTCGGGAAACACCCATGCGTGACGGGTTGATAATCGGCAACGCCACCCGTCGGATCGGCCGATGTCCTTCGGAAACATCGGGAATCCAGCCCCTGGCGCCTTCGCCAGGAGGCGCGGCCTCGGCGCGCTCGAAACCCGAGACGCCCTCGCTGGCGAAACCTTCGCCACAACCCCGCGCCTGGGCCACGCTTTGAGAAATCAATCACTCACTAAT
>CAZRGV010000066.1:22678-32561 GCA_964599655.1 uncultured Isosphaeraceae bacterium
CCCCGTCACCGAGCGGGTGCAGGCGCCACAAAGCGGAAACGTCGCGACCGAACTCGGCGGCATGGACCGGCTGGATGGCTGTTCTCGACTCGACTGATACGTGATGGTCAGCAAAAAATGCCCCGTCCCGAGCCGAACGCCGCACCGGCCGCAACGATCCAGCCCCTTCCGCTCGGGCGGACGCTCGGGCTGCGCGCGATGCCGAGAACTTTTGTTCGGATTTCGAGAGGCCATGAACGTTCACGCCCCGGACCCTGATCACCACGCCACGCATTCATGCGATTATGAAGCGCGTCCCGACCAACGGACGAGGGATGTCGCTTCTTTTCAACGCGCCCTCGCCCTACCAGAGGGAAATCTAGGACAAAAATAACCATTTCGTGGGGAATTCCAGGGACGCCGCGAAACGGGTGCCTGGCCTTGCGAATCGGCCTCGGCGCACGCTCCTCCTCCGGCCACGCGGGGCGGACCGGATCGCTTGCCTGGAGAACGGCTCGGGGGCGTCGGGTCGGACCGGGGCGTACCGGCGTGGCGAGCGGATCAGGCGACGACGACCCGGCCAGGATGGGAGCCCTTGGGCTCTTCGATCTGGATGTCGCGGTCGAGGAAGGCGCGAACGGTCGCGACGTTCGTCCGAAGGTGTTCGGTGACCTCCGACACAGTGTACTCGCTCCGCCCTTCGGCCAGGGCCAGCGGGAGGAGGATCTGGTCGGCCGAGTGGCGATCGACGACGCCGGGAGACTCCAGGTACGCCCGAAGCTCGTCGACGGCCTCATCAGCGACGACCTCGGCGGGCTTGCCGCGCGCTCCGAGGCCGACAAAGGTGCTGGGCAGGCCATCATGAACGGCGGTCAGGCTCAGGGCGGCCCCCTGTCCGGGGCTCGGCCAGTCCTCGAGGGCGATCTCGGCGTCGAGGCCAAGCTCGGCCAGGCGTTCGAGGGCACGGTCCCGCATCCGCTCGGCCACGGCATGCCGACGGAGGTTCGAAACCCCCGAGATCCCCTGGAGGCTCCGGAGCGGGCCACGCTCGTTCAAGACCAACGGCCGGGGCGTCGCCGGCTCGATCCAGGCTTCCAGCCGGCCTCCGCCGATCGGGAAGTAGCCGGCCAGCGGCATCGACAAGGCAATCGGCATCCCCAGCAGCGCCAGGTAGTGGCGCCAGGTCGTTTCGAGGAACGGGTACGACGGGGCCTTGTCGTTGAACGTCCCGCCGGTCAAGACGACCCGGACCGGACCCGTCGCTCGAAGCGCCAGGGGAAGCTGGAGCGTCTGGAGAACCAGGGCGGTCGAGCCGGCCGTACCGATGTCGATCGACAGGTCGCGCGGGGTGAACGGCTCTGGGCGGAAGGTGAGCTCCCGGGAGCCGACCGAGGCTCCGACAACCCGGGCGCCCGACAGCTCGGCGGCGGCCTCGACGGCCTTCAGGTGCTGCGGGCGGAGCCCCGGCTTGTCCCGATTGGCCCGAATCCGGACGATCCGGAACGGCCGACCCGTGACCAGCGAGAGGCTCAGGGCGGTGCGGAGGATCTGCCCGCCTCCCTCTCCCTGCGACCCATCGAGCGTGACCATCGCCGGCGCACCCAAGATCTTTGGCTCCAACAACTTCCGAAACGGAGTCCCGATCCGGCGCTCGGCCTCGATCGCCTCGAGGTGCGGGCCCGAGACGTCGTGCCGGGCGTGCTGGACCCAACGCCGACGGGACGGCGAGGGTCGACTCCACCGCGGCGAGGCCGGTTGCCGATCCATGGCCGGGAGCTCCTTCCCTGGAAGTGTTGGACCAGACTATCGCGCCTTGGGTTCGGCGGGCGAGGCCGATTCGCCAACCGGCAGGTCGGCCGGATCGACCGGAAGCAGCCCCAGCGGCGGCGTCTCGCGGCTCGACGAGGCCCCGCCATCGGCCCGGTTCGCCCAGACGAACACCAGGCTCTGGAGCAGGCGATCGCTATTCCCTTCGGGCTTCTGGAAGAGCAGGTCGCCGAGGGTTCCCGCGCGCTCGGGCCGGCCACCCAGCACGGCCACCTGGCCCGGTTCCAGGGTCAGGGTGGCGGCCAGGTCGCGGAACGTCTCTTCCTGCTGCCCCCGCGTGATCCGGAACTCGTGAGGCGCCGGCAGGCTGGCGTTGGACACCGTGCCGAAGCCCTGGCTCACCGGCCCGTGATGAATCTCCGGCACGATCCGGAGCCGCAGGCCCGTCGGCCCTTCCGCATAGCTCGACGTCAGCCGGAGATACCCCTTGGCATCCTGGTAGACCTTGCCCCCGACCTTCTGATCCTTGTGGCAGAGCAGCAGGCTCATGCGGGGACGGGGCGCGGTCTGGGTCGGGTCGATCAGGGTGCTGTCGCCGCTGGCGTTGACGATCGTCTGGACGTCGGGCTGATTCGGCGGCTTCGCGCGCAGGAGTTCCTGCACCTCGGGCGGCAGGTCGCCGACAATCCGGCCGATTCGCAACCCATTGGCCTGCAAGGCCCTTCGAACCTCGGGATCAACCGCCTGCTCGTCGGCGACGCGCCAGACCGCGTCGTTCAGAATCGGGTCGTTTTGCTCCCTCGAGACGATCACCACCGTCAACGAGCATCGTTTCGGCGTGACGAGCCGGCCTCCCGAACCGATCTGGGCGAGGGGGCCATCCTGGCGCAGCTCGGATTGGGTCAGGGTACAGCCGACCAGGGCCGCCAGGGCCGTGAGCAACACCGCGCTCTTCGCGTTCATCGGGCGGAATCCTTTCCGCGACGATCGGAGGGACGGAGAACGGTTGGACGGGACGCTCGCACTGTCCGGAACCAAAGTCGGGTGAGTCTAGGAACGGGGCCCCGGCCTGTCAACGCCAATCCTCGCGTTGACGGCCCACGCCGTCCTCTCCTACCATGACCACGACCCCGGCCGGCGGGTGCGTGCGATAAAGGAGCACAATGGCGTCCAAAACCGCGCAAAACACGACGCCCGACCCCTCGAAGGCCCTCAACTCCCTCCGGATGGCCCTGATCTACGACATGGACGCCTGCCGGGGGCCGACCGGCGTCACGCGGCACGCCCTGGCGCAGATCGAGCGGCTGGCCCGTCGGCCCGACGTCCGGTTCTCGCTCGTCTCGGGACGGATCACCGAACCCGACGGCCTGGCCTTCTGGGAGTCGCTCGAACCCTTGCCTCGACGCGAACTTCCGTTGCGAACCCGCGACGCGCTTCGGTTCTGGCGATTGACGTCGTGGCCGCCCGTCGAGTGGTGGACTGGCCCGATCGACTGGGCCTACAGCCCGGCCGAATACTTCGTGCCCACCCGACGGGCCCGCAAGGCCGTCACCAGCCACGACCTCCTTCAGGACCTGACCTACGGAACCCCCCGCCGCCGGAACTTGCTCGCCCGAGTCTTCGCCGGGGCCGACCTGATCCTTTCGGTCTCTCGATTCAACACGCAGCAACTTCTTAACGCGTTCCCCGACTGCCGCGGGCGGGTCGAGCACGTCATCAACGGCGCCGAGGACCTCTTCTTCGAGCCGCCGACCGCTCGCGAGCGGGCGGCGGTCCGGGCCGATCTGGGCTTGCCGGAGGGAACGCCCTATCTCCTTTCGGTCGCGAACTTTCAGCCGAGAAAGAACCTCGTCCGCCTGATCCGGGCCGCGGGCCGGTTGCCGGAGGTCGGCTCGGGAGAGCTTGCCCTGGTGTTGCTCGGAGACGGCTCCGACGAGCAGGCCGGCGCGCTTCGGGAGGCGATCGCGAGCGTCGGCGGCCGTTCGAGGATCACCATGCCCGGCTACCGCCAGGGCGTCTCCCTCCGCGCGGCCTATGCCGAGGCAACCGCCCTGGTCTTCCCCTCGACCTGCGAGAGCTTCGGCATCCCGGTCGTCGAGGCGATGGCCCAGGGCTGCCCCGTGGCGCTGGCCGACTCGACCGCCTTGCCCGAGATCGGCGGCGAGGCCGGCTGGTACTTTCCCCCCGAAGACGAGGACGCCATCGCGTCCGTCCTCCGTGACTTGCTCGACCGCCCCGACGAGCGTTGTCGGCGCGTGGCCCTGGGCCGCTCGATCGCCGGGACCTTCCGATGGGACCGGGCCACCGACCAGCTCATCGAGGCGCTCCGTTCTCGATCCTGAACCCAAAACCCGAACCGGGACTCTGTTCCGGCACGATCGGTCCTTTTGATGATGAACGAACCCACGCACTCCCCGAACGGCCAGTCGATCGCCTGGAAATCGGCGTTCGTGGCCGAGCTCGACCGGACCAGCACGCGCGACCGATGGGGCCTGGCCTTGATCGCCGTCGGCTGGATTCACCTGGCGTTGTTCCTGGCCTGCCAGGCGGTTTACGACCCCAACGTGGAGAGCGACCCCCGCCACCTGGGGCTCTGGCTGGTCGAACTGACGGTGTCGCTGGCCGCGATCCGCCTGATCTCGGGCCGGGGATGGTACCGCGCCTCGCCGGCCGCCGGCCTGATTGTGCGGATCTGGGGAACGTTCCTGATCCTGACGTTCAACGTGGCGACCTACAACAGCCTGACCGGCTGGGAGCTCGACTGGTTCAAGCCGGTCTGGACGACCCTGAGCACCTTCGGCTTCGCCACGATGGCCTGGCTGATCGACCTCCGGTTCCTGATCGTGGCCGTGCAGATGTACTTCACCGGCCTCTTGATGGTGCGCTTCCCCGAGTGGAACTACCTGATCTACGGCCTCTCGTGGTGGGCCGCCCTCCAAGCCCTCGGCCTGACCCTCGAACAACGCCGCCGACGCCTCCTGGCTCCCCCTCATCGTCCCGCTTCCGAACCCACGACCCAGGCGGCCGTCCTCACCGAAACCGCCCCACCATCCCCCTGACGCCAACCTCCCTCCGTTCTCCCCGTCGCAGCCAGCCCGATCGGTCCGCACGGCGGACCCTACGGCGGCGGGGCCCGATCGGTCCGCACGGCGGACCCTACGGCGGCGGGGCCGGGTCGGTCCTCTATTACTGGTAAATATAGGACAACATATGATCTAAAATTTAAAATTTTTGTGTGGCGGGGAGGTGTGCGGCCAGGGCTCGGGCGAAGACTTCGTGCCTCGGAATTCGTTTGCCAGGGCGGGGGGCGCCCGGGAAAATCGGGGGGCGTTCGGGATTCGACAACCAACCATGGTGAGGACGTCTCGTGTTCCGCAATTCGGTGCCCCTGGTGGTCCTGCTCGCCGCGGCGACGCCCGCTGCTGAGCCGACCGCGCCTCGCAATGAGTCGATCCGGCAGCAGGACATGAAGGCCGACCTCGGGTTTCTCGCGGGGGACGGCTTCAAGGGCCGTCTGAGCGGGACGGCCGAGAACGAGCTGGCGCTGGACTTCATCACCTCGCGCTTCGAGAGGCTGGGCCTGAAGCGCATCGGGCCGGAGGGGACGTACCTCCAGCGATTCCAACTCGTGTCGGCGACGCTGGGGCCGTCGAACGTCCTGGAGGTCGCCCGGGATGGGGTCGTGCTGCGCTTTGAATCCGGCCAGGAGTTCGTGCCGCAGCGGTTCAGCCCGAGCGGGAAGACGCAGGGCCAACTCGCCTTCCTGGGCTTCGGCATCCGCGATCCGGAGCGCGGGCACGACGACTACCAGGGTCGCGATGTGCGGGGAAAGGTCGTGCTGGTGCTTGACCACGAGCCGGGGGAGAAGGACCCGGACAGCCCCTTCGACGGCGTCGTGACGAGCGAGGCGGCGAATCCGCTCAACAAGGCCCTGACGGCGCAGGAGGCGGGGGCCGTGGGGATCCTATTCGTGTCGGATATCCACAATCATCCGGCGCGTGAAAACTTTGATGCCGTGGCTCGCTCGGCCTGGCCGGAGAAGCCGCCTCGCATCGACCGTTTTCTGCTCGAGGAGTGGGTCGAGCGGGTCCGCATCCCGGCCGCGTGGATTTCCGCCTCGCTGGCGAGGTCGCTGCTGGAGGGCGGCGGGCCCTCGTTCGAGGAGCGGGCGAAGCGCTCGGAAAAGCCCGGCGGCGGCTCGACGGATGGGATCGGCCCGACGGTGACGATGTCCCTCGACGTGCGGCAACGGGTCCTGCCGCAGTCGAACGCCTTGGCCGCGATCGAGGGGACCGATCCGAAGCTCAAGGACGAATGGGTCGTGATCGCCTGCCACTTCGACCACGACGGGGCCGACGGCGGCGTGATCTACAACGGCGCGGATGACAACGGCTCGGGCACGGTCGGCCTGCTGGAGATCGCCGAGGCCTACGCGATGGCGGCCGAGGACGGGAATCGGCCCCGGCGCTCGGTCCTGTTCGCGGCGTTCAATGCCGAGGAGCGGGGCCTGCTCGGCGCCTGGGCGTTCGTGGAGAATCCGCTCGTGCCGCTGGATCGCATCGTGGCCGTTTTGAACATGGATATGATCGGACGAGACGAGGAGGTCCCCCGAGGGGGCGGCCGACGTTTCCGGGGCCTTCGCGAGCAGACGGCCGAGTCGAACCGCAATGCGCTTCAGTTGATGGGCTACAGCCGGAGCGCCTCGCTGACCGAGGTGATCGATCGGGCCAACGCGGCGTTCGGCCTGGAGTTGAAGAAGGAGCTCGACAACAACGAGTCGAACCTGCTGCGGAGGTCCGACCACTGGCCGTTCCTCCAGCGCGGCGTGGCCTCGGCCTTCTTCCACACGGGCCTGCACCCCGACTACCACACGCCGAACGATCGGCCGGAGAAGATCCACTACGAGAAGATGGAGAAGATCGTGCGGCTGATCCATCAGGCGAGCTGGGACCTGGCCCAGCAGGACGGCCGTCCGACGCTGGATCGAGCCAGGTAGGGTCCGCCGTGCGGACCGTCTGCCCCGCCGGGGCCGGTCTGCTCTCTGGGGCCCGATCGGTCCGCACGGCGGACCCTACGGCTTGCGGCACCGGGAGGACATCGAGCCAGGTCGGGTCCGCCGTGCGGACCGTCTGCCCCTTCAACGGCAACGAGAAAGGCCCGCTTCCTCCGGGGGAGGGAGCGGGCCTGGTGGTGGCGTCGGCGTTCGTATGGGGCGGGGGTTACTCGCCCTTGCTGGCGGAGGCGGGTTCCTCGCGCGGGTATCGAGCGTAGCCGGGGCCCTTTTCGGCGAGGGCTTCGAGGGCCTCGGGGCGGATGCGGACCTCGGCCTCCTGGTGCAGCTTGAAGCCGGTTCCGGCGGGCACGAGGTGGCCGAGGATGACGTTCTCCTTCAGGCCGACGAGGTAGTCGACCTTGCCGGCCAGGGCGGCCTCGGTGAGGACCTTGGTCGTTTCCTGGAAGCTGGCGGCCGAGATGAAGCTGTCGGACTGCACGGCGGCCTTGGTGATGCCGAGCAGTTGGGTCGTCGCCGAGGCGGGCTTGGGCTTGAGCCACTCGGCCTTGCGGCCGCCTTCCTGCTCGACGCGGAGGTTTTCCTGCTCGAAGTGGTCGCGGGGGACGATGTCGCCCTGTCGGAAGTCGGTGTCGCCTGGGTCTTTGATCTTGACGCAACGGAGCAGGTCTTCGTTGGTGCGGCGGAACTCGAACTTGTCGATGACCGAGCCGGGCAAGAGGCCGGTGTCGCCGACCGACTCGACCCGGACCTTGCGGAGCATCTGGGCGACGATGATCTCCAGGTGTTTGTCGTCGATCTCGACGCGCTGGGAGCGGTAGACGTTCTGGATCTCGCGGAGGAGGTAGCGCTGGACGGCTTCCTCGCCGGAGATGCGGAGGATGTCGTGCGGGACGAGCGGGCCCTCGATGAGGGCGTCGCCGGCTTTGACGCGATCGCCGCCGTGGACGCGGAGGTAGCGGCCGTGGGGGACGAGGTGCTCGCGTTCGATGCCCGACTCGTTGCGGACGATGATCGTGCGCTTTCCTCGGCGTTTTTCTTCGAGCAGCTCGACGCGGCCGTCGATCTCGGCGATGACGGCCGGTTCTTTGGGCCGCCGGGCCTCGAAGAGTTCGGTGACGCGAGGCAGGCCGCCGGTGATGTCCTGGGTTCCGCCGACCTCACGGGGGGTCTTGGCCAGGAGGGTGCCGGCGGAGACCGTCTGCCCCTCGTCGACCTCGATGCCGGCCCGTTCGGGGATGTAGTAGAAGTCGAGGATTTTGCCCTCGGCGTCCTCGATGATGATCTGGGGGTGCAGGTCGCCCTTGTGCTCGATGATGGTGCGTCGGATGTGGCCGGAGGGGTCGACCTCCATGCGCATCGTCTCGTTCTCGACGATATCCTCGAACCGGACGCGGCCGCCGACCTCGGTGAGAATGGGGACGTTGTGGGGGTCCCACTCGCAGAGGATCTGGCCCTTGTTGATCATCTGGCCGTCGTTGACCTTCATCTCGGCGCCGTCGGGGACGTCGTACTTTTCGAGCTCGCGGCCCTTGGGGTCGAGAATCTGGACTTCGCCGTTGCGGGAGAGGGCGATTTGCTTGCCCTCGTCGTTGAGGACGATGTTCAGGCCGACGAACTTGACCTTGCCGTCGCGCTTGGCCTTGACGTCTTTTTCCTCGGTGAGGCGGGTGGCGACGCCGCCGATGTGGAAGGTCCGCATGGTGAGCTGGGTGCCGGGCTCGCCGATGCTCTGGGCGGCGATGATGCCGACGGCCATGCCTTGCTCGACGAGCTGGCCGGTGGAGAGGTCCATGCCGTAGCAACGCCGGCAGATGCCGAGCGAGGCCTCGCAGGTCATCGGGCTTCGGACCTGGATTTTCTCGATCTGCATCTCTTCGAGCTTGCGGGCGGCCTCGATGGCGGCCATCTCGTTTTCGCGGCCGATCCCCTCGTCGGTGATGGGGTTGACGACGTTGACGCGGCTGACGCGGCCTCGGATCGACTGGGCGAGGCTGACCTCGACCTTCTCGCCGCGGTAGATGACGCCCTTGGTGATGCCCTGCGAGGTGCCGCAGTCTTCCATCGTGATGACGACGTTCTGGGCGACGTCGGCGAGTTTGCGGGTGAGGTAGCCCGAGTCGGCCGTCTTGAGGGCGGTGTCGGCCAGGCCCTTTCGAGCGCCGTGGGTCGAGCTGAAGTACTCGAGCACGCTCAGACCTTCACGGAAGTTGGCTTTGATGGGGGTCTCGATGATCTTGCCGGAGGGCTTGGCCATGAGACCTCGCATACCGGCGAGCTGCCGGATCTGCTCGACGCCGCCTCGGGCCCCCGACTCGGCCATGAGGAAGATGGGGTTGAGGTAGACCTGTCCGTCCCGGACGTCGTTGCGGAGTTCCTCCATCATCTTGGAGGTGATCTGCTCGCGGGCGTGGGTCCAGGCGTCGAGGACCTTGTTGTAGCGTTCCTGGTCGGTGATGGCGCCTCGGTGGTAGTTGCGGAGGGCCTTCTGGACCTCGCGCTCGGCCTCGGCCAGGATGGCGTCCTTGGAGTCGGGGGTCTTGAGGTCGTCGGTGGCGAAGGAGAGGCCGGAGCGGGTCGATTCCCGGAAGCCGAGGTCCTTCATGTCGTCGAGGAGGTTGATCGTCTCGGCCCGGCCGAGGAGCTGGTAGCAGTCGGCGATGATGCCCTGGAGCTGCTTTTGCCCGAGCGCGTAGTTGTAGTAGGGCATCTTGGGGTGGAGGATGTCGTTGAAGATCACGCGGCCGACGGTGGTCTTGATGACCATGCCGGGGGTGAACTCCTTTTCTCCCTCACCCTTGAGCCGCTTGTGGGCGGGCAGGCGGAGCTTGATGGCCGCGTGCACGCCGACCTTCTTCTGGCTGAAGGCCAGGAAGACCTCGTTGGGGGTGGCGTAGACGCCGGTCTCAGTGCCGTTTTCGTTCTTGTACTCGCCCGGCTCGCCCGGCCGGTGGACGGTCAGGTAGTACGAGCCCATGACGATGTCCTGGGTCGGGCTGATGATCGGGCTGCCGTTGGCCGGGCTGAAGATGTTGTTGGTCGACATCATCAGGGTCATGGCCTCAACCTGCGCCTCGATCGAGAGCGGCAGGTGGACGGCCATCTGGTCGCCGTCGAAGTCGGCGT
>CAZRGV010000067.1:0-17040 GCA_964599655.1 uncultured Isosphaeraceae bacterium
CGAGCCAGAGGCAGCCGACGGACAAGCCATCAGTGGCACCCGAGCTTTCGGAGCGCTGGCCGAGCCAGAGGCAGCGGAGGGACAAGCCACCAGTGGCACCCGAGGCTTCGGAGCGCTGGCCGAGCCAGAGGCAGCCGACGGACAAGCCATCAGTGGCACCCGAGCTTTCGGAGCGCTGGCCGAGCCAGAGGCAGCCGACGGACAAGCCATCAGTGGCACCCGAGCTTTCGGAGCGCTGGCCGAGCCAGAGGCAGCGGAGGGACAAGCCACCAGTGGCACCCGAGGCTTCGGAGCGCTGGCCGAGCCAGAGGCAGCGGAGGGACAAGCCACCAGTGGCACCCGAGGCTTCGGAGCGCTGGCCGAGCCAGAGGCAGCCGACGGACAAGCCATCAGTGGCACCCGAGCTTTCGGAGCGATGCCCGAGCCAGTGCGCGATCGCGGGGTGCCGTCCGCCCTGCCATTGCGAAATCACGAAACGAACCCGAATCGGCGATCCGGCCTGTGCGTGGGATGGGCTCGGTGCGCCTGGGGTGCGCGATTTTTCACGGCGGGTGATGAACGGAAGTCGGAAACCTCCATGAGGTTGGGAGAATGAGGGGGAGTTCGTTCGGCGCGCGGGATCGGGACGGTCGGCGACCGGGAACATCGAAGGGGTTGTGAGGCCCCCCAGCTCCGTGACGGTCGCCATTCTGTCCATGATCCCATTCATCAATTGATCGCTCGGACGCGGTGCCGGGTTGCCTGGTTGATGGTCCTCCGTGGCCGGGGCGAAGGTCGGGCGTTGGTGTCCCTCTCACATTATCATCGGAGTTGGCCGAGCCGGTTCGGGGGTGATCTCCGGGAAAAAGCCGGTGGTTGGTCGGCTGGCCGAGGGCCCATTCGAGGGAGGGCAGCGCAACCTTTTGTGCCGTTGAGGGTTTCGCTGCGCTGCACCGGCCCTGCGGGACGACGGCTGGGCGATTGACCGTCAGGCCTCCTTGGCGACGGCCCTGGGGAGCGGGTAGAAGCGTTCGCCGGTGCTGGCCATGCGGGTCAGCGATTCGGTTGGGGCGAACCGCGGGCCCAGGGATTGGAACGGTTCGAGCCGCTTGAGCAAGGCGTCGGCGCCTTCGGCGTCGGCCCAGCGGAGGAGGCCGCCTCGCCAGGGGGGGAAGCCGATGCCGAGGATCAGGCCCATGTCGACGTCGGCGGGCTCGCGGACGATGCCTTCTTCCAGGGTACGGGTGGCTGCGAGGAGCGGGGGGAGGAAGGAGAGCTCGGCTGCGACGGGTGCGGCGTGCGGGTGGCGTCGAGGAGCATGGGGAGGAAGAGGCGGTCGGTGAGCCGCGACTCATCGAGCGGAGGGGCCTCGCCGGTTCGGTGGGCGGCCAGGATGGACTCGACCTCGGGGTCGGCCTCGGGCTTGCCTGCCTTGCCGGTGTAGCGGCGGAACCCCTTGCCCGACTTCTTGCCGAGGCGGCCGGCCTTGACCAGTTCGTCGAGGATTGGGGTCGGCACGGCGCGATCGGGGTAGGCATGGGCGAGCACCTTGCCGGCGTAAAGGGAGGTGTCGAGGCCGACCATGTCCTGCAAGGCGATCGGGCCGACCGGCATGCCGAAGCGTGTGGCGGCCTTGTCGATCGTGTCCATCGGCACGCCTTCCTGCAAGAGCAGCAGGGCCTCGTTCATGTAGGGGAAGAGCACCCGGTTGACGAGGAACCCGGCGCAGTCGCGGACGACGATGGGGGTTTTGCGAATGCGCTTGGCCAGGGCGACGATGGTGGCGACCGTCTCGTCGCTGGTCCGCTCGCCGCGGATAACCTCGACGAGCTCCATGCGGTCGACCGGGTAGAAGAAGTGCATGCCGACGAACCGCTCGGGGCTCGGGGCCGAGGCGGCCATGCGGGTGATCGAGATGGTCGAGGTGTTGCTGGCGAGGATGGCGTCGTCGCGAAGGACCCCGGCGAGCTTGCGGAAGGTTTCGGTCTTGATCGTTTCGTTCTCGGTGACGGCCTCGACGACGACATCGCAGTCGGCGAAGACCAGGGGCGAGGTGGAGGTGCTCATCAGGCCGAGCATCTGGGCGAGGTCGCGGGGGGTGGCGCGGCCGATTTTGATGCGGCTCATCACCACTTCCTCGGCGCGGTTCAGGCCGGCGGCGATGCGGTCGTCGTCGACGTCGACCATGGTGGTGGGAATGCCCGATCGGGCATGGGCGGTGGCGATGCCCGAGCCCATCAGGCCGGCTCCCAGCACGCCGACGCGGCGGACGTCGCGAGGCGTGATGCTCGGGTCGTCGACGCCGGGGTCGCGCGCCAGGCGCTGCTGCATGAAGAAGACGCCGATCAGGTTGGCCGAGATGGGCGAGCCCATCAGTTCGAGGGCGGCGGCTTGCTCGGCCTTCAGACCTTCGTCGAGCGGCAGGTTGCACCCTTCGCGGATGGCCTTCAAGGCGACCAGCGGCGCGGGATACTGCCCCTTGGTCTTGGCCTGGACGGCCCCTTCGGCAACGCCGAAGGTGAACATCATCTGGGTTTCGTTCAGGCCGACGGGCTGGCGTCTGGTCGTGCGAGTCTGCTTCCACTCGCCGGTTTCCACGAGGTCGTTGACGCGGCGAACGCCCTCGTCGACGAGGGCGCCGGGCGGAACGGCGTCGAAGGCGAGGCCGAGGGCGGCGGCCTTCGCGGCATCGACCGGCTCACCGGTGGTGATCATCTGAATGGCGTTGTGAACGCCGATGAGTCGAGGCAGGCGCTGGGTGCCGCCCCAGGCGGGAAGCAGGCCGATCTTGACCTCGGGCAGGGCGATCTTGGTGGCCGGCGACGAGGAGACGATGCGCTCGTCCATGGCGAGGATCAGCTCGGTTCCTCCGCCCATGCAGTTGCCGTCGACGAGGGCGACGGTCGGGAAGGGGAGGTTGCTGACCCGGCCGAAGAGCTGGTGGCCGAAGCGGATGGCGCTGGTGACCTGCTCCTTGGAGGCGAAGGCGAGGGCCCCAAGCTCGTTGAGGTCGGCCCCGGCGATGAACTGGCCGGGCTTGCCGCTTCGGAACAGCAGGCCCCGCAGGTCGGTGCGCTTTTCCAGCGCGCCGAGGAGACCCGCGAGCTCCATGAGCACCGCCTGCCCGAGGGTGTTGACCTTTTTGTCGGGCAGGTCGAAGGTGACCAGGGCGATCTTGTCGTCGCGCTCTTCGAGGCGGAATGCGTTGGCCATGGCGACTCCATCCAGGAGGGATCGGTTGTCTTGAAAACCTCGCCCGAGGTCCGCGGAGAGTCCAAGACTCGGAGCGAGTGACGACCCTGCCGGTACTACCATTATATGGCACGGCGGCCGGCCGGTCTGTTCCCTGCCGCCCGAGATCCCGAAGCATGACACGACGGGGTGTGTGCGGGCAACCCTCAGCGCGGCCGACGCCACCAGCACAGCACCGCGATCAGGGCCGTGGGGATGGCGGCGATGAGGAAGGTGGTGGCGACGGGAGGGCGCGGGGGCAAGGTATAAAGCCGGAGGCGAGGGCCGCCGAGCACGGCCAGGGTCGTGCCGTTGGGGGCGAATCGGGCGTCGTCGCTGGAGGAAAACCAGGTCTGGAGCCGGCCGTTGGCGACGTCGTAGAGCTGGATGCAGTGGTTCCCCTGGAGCCTGCGGAGCAGCCAGGTCGATCGGTTGTCCTCGCGGAGGTCGGAGCGGATGGCGACGGAGCGGCCGTCGGGGGAGACGGTCAGCGGCGTGAGGTGGCCGACCTGGCTGTCCAGCCGGGCCAGCTCGGTTTCCCGATCGTTCTTCAGGGTGAGGCGTTTGACCGTCGCGAGGCCGTCGTCGGGCGTCGGCGTTCCGGTTCCCGAGAGGGCGCCGAGGGTCTGCGCGGCCAGCTCGCTCGTGTTGTCGAAGACGACCTCTTGCATGCCGGGGTCGGCGACCATCCGGCCGTAGAGCTCTTTCCGCTGGCGAGGCAAAGGTTCCGAGATGTCGTAAAGAACATGCGTGACCGGGTTGAACAGGCTGTTGTCGCCGAAGGTCGCGGCCAGAAGGGTGCCGCTCTTGTCGAATCGGAGGGCCTGGACGGTTTCATACTGCCGGGTGTGGATGGACTGGAATTCCCGGCTGGCCCGGACGTCCCAGACGGTGATCAGCGCGGGGGCGTCTTCTCCGGAGCCGGCGGGAGATCGGGAATTCGTGCCCGAGGCGAGGAAGCGGCCATCGGGCGAAAAGGCCAGGCAGGTGAGGTCGAGACGAGGGTCGCGGTCGGAGGGGCGGACGAACGGAGACCTTCGCGTCATCGAGGACACGTCGAAGAGGGTTACGACCGTGCGCGGATCGGCTTGCGGGTCCGGTCCGTTCGATGGAGTGACGACGGCCAACGTGTCGCCGTCGGGCGAGAAGACCAGCGGCGTGAACCGGGCGACGTTTTGGATCTGGGCGATGGGTTTGCCTTCGGCGATGTTCCAGAGGGTGACGACCGACGGGGAGTCGGGCGCGGCGGGGTCGGTCGGGCTCTCGAAGGCGAGGATCGCGCTGTCGGGTGAAAAGGCGAAGAAGCGATCGTTCGAGCGGTTGAGGGCGAACGCGATCTCCCCTCTCGCGTCGAGCGAGGCGAGGGGCTTGCCTCGGGCGACGTCCCAGAGTGTAAGCCGGGAGCCGGCCTGGGTGGCGGCGACCTTTCCGTCAGGCGAGAGAGTGATCCGGTGCAGAGGAGGTTCGTCTTCGGCGAAGCGGCCAAGCTCGACGCCGCTGGAAGCGTTCCAGAGGTGGACCGGACCCCGGTAGGCCGTGACGCGAGGCTCGTCGGGGTTGGGGGTCTTCGCGGCGGTGAGGAGCGTCTGGCCGTCGTCCGAGAATTCGAGGAAGTCTTGCCCTTCGGGTAAGGTGACGCTCGGCTCGGCCGGGAGCCACCACCAGAGGCCGGCGGCGAAGACGAGGAACACGCCGATGGCCCAGACGGCCGCGCGGATGGCGTGGACCAGCGGCGAACACCGGGATTCTTGGGGGGAGATCGACGCCATGGCAAAGGTTCCTCGCGGGTCGAGTCGGGGCAAGGACGTATTCGCCCGGGAAGCGGGAATGTTGGACAGGTTTCCGAAGAAAGCAGGCGCGTTAACGGTTCTGGTAACGGGTCCAGATGGCGTCGAGCGATTCGGCGGCCCGGGCGGTGATCTTGATGTCGACGACATCGGACAGATCGGTGCGGCCGGGGTTGATCTCGATGGTGGGGATTCCGGCCTCGTGAGCGGAGAGGACCGGTTCGAGAATGTAGGGAAAGAGGCTGCTCGTGCCGACGGAAAACACGACGTCGAAACCCCGCACCAGCTCACGACGGAGGGTCGACATCTTGTCGTAGGGCAGCGCCTCGCCGAAGAGGACGACGTCGGGACGGACGACGGCGTTGCAGAGCGGGCAGCGCGGGGGCAGCGTCTGTGGTTCGAACGACTCGAGCTGGGCATGCCAGTCGCAGCGCGAGCGGGTGCAGATGAGGAAATGCAGATCTCCGTGAATGTCGATGACGTTACGAGAGCCCGCCAGGCGATGGAAGCCGTCGACGTTCTGGGTGAGGGTCCAGACGGCGGCGAAGCGGGGCTCCATCTCGGCGATGACCTGATGGCCGCGATTGAAGGTGGCCCCTTGCGAGGCGCGGGCGATCTCGGCGAGGTATTTCCAGGTCAGATCTGGGCGGACCTCCATCATGGCGCCGGAGAGGATTTCCTCGATCGGCCAATTGTCGTGGACGGGCAGGCCGTCCTCGTAGAGCCCGCCGATGCCGCGGTAGGTGGGCAGGCCCGAGTCGGCCGAGAGGCCGGCGCCGGTGATGAACAGGATGCGCTGGTCGGGCCGGAGCAGGTCGACGACGCGGTTGACGGCGGTTTCGTCCTTGGGAGAGAAGGGCATGAAGACCTCGAGGCGTTCCGGGCGTTGCTTCCTGGCGTTGGCTTGCTCGACGGTGCGGCTCAGGTCGTTTCCGAGGGCTGGTCGTCGAGCCATTTGTCCCACAGAGGGTTCGTTTTCTCCATGGGGATCGAGAGAGGTTCGTTGGTCGTGGCCCGCGAGCGCGCGAGGGCATCGCGGAAGATGGAGGTCAATTCGGCTTGAAGGCAGCGGGCCTCGCCTTCGGTGAGGTTCTTGACAGCGATCAGGTCGAGGCCGTCCTGTCCGACGATTGCGACGGAGAACGGCTGCTCCTCAAGGGGGGTGGTTGAGGCGGCTTTTGACGTGCGGTTCTTGGAGCGTTTCGGGCCGTTCTTGCGGAACTCGACGCGGGCGGGGCTGGGGTCTTCGACGCGGCGGGTCCAGCCCAGTCCGAAGACCGAGAATCGCGAGGTGATCTCGGCCGGGCGGAACGACCACTTGTGGCGCGCGAACGGGGCGAACAGCGAGGCGAACCAGCCGAGGAAAATGAGCAGCCCGAACAGGATATGCAGGCTCAGAAAGAGCAAGAGGAACGGATTCAGTTCGGTGATGGCCTTCCAGACGAAGACGCCGACGATGCCGTTCCAGAAGAGGTTGAGGAACGTGACGACCGCGAAGGCTTGCAGGCGGAACGGGTCATGGCGGGTGACGAGCAGGCCGTCCCAGTCGCGTTCGAGCCGGAGGGTGCTGCCTTCGGGAAGCGCGAATCCGGACGTTCCATGGTGGTTGGGCAGCAGGGCCTCAGCGGGTTGCGTGACGATCCGGCGTGAGGAGAGCGAGTCGAGATGGTGCTCGAATTGCCGGGCGAGTTGCGAGCGGTCCTCGCGTTTCAGGCCGCTGGCGAAGGTCACGGGTTGGCCGAGGGTGATCACCTTGATGCCGAGCGCCGTGTTGTCGTTCGCGTCCCTGGACCGTTCGGATTCGAGCGAGAAGCTCTTGATCTGGTCGAGCGGAATGGTGCGTTGAGCGAGCGGGATCAGGGCGGTCTTACGGTACTGAAGGCCGTCGGGACCGAGCCGCAGATGCTCGCGACCGAAGAACTGGACCAGGAGGATGGAGGCGACGAAGCCCCAGGCCGCGAAGAAGGGCGTCGCGAACAGGGCGTGTTCGAACGTGGGTTCGCTGATGAGTTTCCACGCCAGCATCGCGCAGCCGGCGGACCATCCGGCGATCCAGACGAGGAGAAACCCGCCCACGCCGAACGAGCCGATCCGGCGCCGGTAGACGAGGTCATCGCCTTGCGGCTCGGCACGAACGCGGGGCGTTGCGGGGGCGGAGGATTCGGAGTCGGAGGTCTCCATGGCCGGGTCCGTGGTCGAAGGGGGAACGCGGAGGACACGCCCTGTTCGGTCAAGGTAGGATCGGGCGCATGGCCGTACAAGGGCGTGTCCCGTTCCACGAGCCAGGCGACGGCCCAACCGGCGTCCGTCAATTCGTGCCGCCGCCCGGCGTGTTGCTGTACGACATCAGGATCTCCTGAGGCTCGATGCCGGCGATGGCTTCGAAGCCGCCGGAGGCGATCGACTCGCCGAGCCGGGTGACCTGCTTGAAATAGCGGTCGCTCGGGCGGTTGCCGTTGAGCTTGCGCGTGAGGTCCTGGCAAAGGATATCGGCGGCTTCGTGGACGAACTCGCTGTCCTGACGGCTGGCCCAGAGGCTGGTGGCGAGCATGGTCACCATGTCCTGGATGCGCTGGGAGAGCTCGGCCATGCGGCACTGGCGGTCGGCCAGCTTGAGCTGATGCTTGGTCATCACCTCGCTGATTTCGAGACGGCTCCGTTCGAGGCGATCGGCGGCGAACTGGGCGTGGGCCTTGAGGGCCTCGGGCATTGTCGGCCACGAGGGGTTGCGCTTGCCGGCGAACAACTGGCCGGCCCGCCACTTGGCGTAGGGGGCGAGGGCCTTGCGAAGGGCCCAGAGGTGGGCGGGGTTGGCCATGTTGGGTTTCTTGATTCCGGCGGCGGCCAGAGCACGACCGACCGGCTCGAAGTAGGTTTTGCCGTGCTCCTTGATCAGGGACTTGAGGAACGCCATGCCGAGCATCTCGCCCTCCCCTTCGTAGATGCAAGGGGCGAGATATTCGTGGACGTTGTCGCCGAACATGTGACCGTGCAGGAAAGCGCGGCCGCCGTGGGTCTTCATGAAGAGTTCGATGGACGCTTCCTTCTGGGCCTCACTGCCGAAGATCTTGGCGATGATGCACTCCATCTCGCCGCGATAGCCCTGGTCGAGCAACCAGGAGCACCAGGCGACCAGCGCGTCGCAACCGACGATCAGGGCCGCGAGCCGTCCGATGCGGCGGCGGACCAGCTCCCGGGTTTCGATCGCGGCGCCGTAGGTCTGGCGGAAGTGGGCCCAGGGCAGGATGTTGGCCAGCATCACCCGCATGGTGCCCGCGGCCGTGGCGCAGAGGGCGACGCGGCCGAGGTTCAGGCCGTGGTAGGCGACGGTCAGGCCGTCGCCCCGGACGGGCTCGAGCAGGTTCTCGGCGGGGACGCGGAAATCGCGGAACACCAGGCCGTTGTTATACGAGTGTTTGAGCGCGTAAAGGCCATATCGCTTGATCTGGAAATGCTCGTTTTCCTGATCGGGCAGGTCGGCGATGAGGACGGCCGGCTTCTCGTCGATCAGGCAGACGAGGCCGACGGTGCGGCCGGGAATGGCGTTGGTGATGAAGAGTTTTTCACCGTTGACCACGTAGTCGTCGCCGTCTCGGACCGCGCGCGTGCGGAGCGCGGTGAGGTCGGAGCCGGCGCAGGGCTCGGTGAGGGCGAAGGCGGAGAGGCGCTCGCCGCTGGCCAGCTTGGGCAGGATGCGCGACTTCTGCTCGGGGCTGCCGAACGTTCGGAGCGGATCGACCGCGCCGATGCAGCCGTGAACCGAGGCGAGCCCGGCGACGGTGGGGTCGATGGTCGCCATGCGGGTCAAGAACGGGGCGAACGCGGCGAACGGAGCGCCTTGGCCGCCGTACTCGTGATCGACCAGCAAGCCCCAGTAGCCGACGCCCGCGAGGTCGCGGAGCACCTGAGGCGCGATCTTGCCGTTCTCGTCGTGGAAGGTGCCGGCGTCGCGATGCGAGCGGACGACCTCCATCGACTCGTGCATGACCTGCTGACAGGCGGGCGACACGGTCGGCGGCTTGGGCAAGAACAGCTCGACGGGTAGCTCGCTGTCCCAGACGGCCCGGTGCACCGGGCTATGGACCGTCTGATACTGCGGGGCGAACAGGGCTTCCACCTGTTCGTCGGCGCGGTCGAGCTTGCCGGTCTTCTGGGCTTCCTCCGCGCTCTTGCCGCCAAGGGTCAGGGCGACTTCGACGAAGGACTGGGCTTCGGGTTCCCGGAGATCCTGGCTCATGATGACCATCCTCTCGGTCGGAGAGCGGGCGTGGCGCGAGGCGAGGGGCCAACCGGACCTCGTGCCGTCCTCTCACCGGATTGTAACGGACTCACGACGGCGGGGCGGAGGAAATCTTCGGTTCCGCCCGGACGCTTCGCGTCAAGGCAGCGATTGCTCGAGGAGCCAGTCCTCGAGGATCACGTGTTCCAGGAACGGCGCTCGCAACAGCGCGGCTCTCGATGGTAGCACGTGCGAAAGCCAGGCGTGCCGGTTCATGCCGGCCACGACGCCTCGCCCGAGCTTGTGCAGGTAGCCCTGTCCGAGCTGCTTGCTGATGTTGTTGCTCAGGCGGTGGAAGGTGGCTGGAATCAGGTTCGGCGCCGGTCCCACGTGGACGACCAGCTCGACTCCCGCGGCGAGCGTGCTGTCGATGACATCCCAGAGCCGCTGCGGCTGGTCGGTCCACTGGATCAGGGTTTCGCGGCTGTTCAGGGCGTCATAACTGGCCGAGCCGGTGACGCAGGAGATGACCGTGGGGGTCGGCTTTTGCAGGCCGCCCTCGATCTGATACATCGCCACGGCGGTTCGATTCGGAATGTTGCGCTGCCAGACCAAGGGGGAGTGCAACGGGGGCCATCGGTGCTCCTTGCGGCGGAGCATGACCTTGCCGGGCAAGAAGTCGGGGATGGCCCGTTCGAGCCGGTCGAGGGTGTCTCCCTGGCCGAGAATCAGGGCGGTATTGGGCGAAAGATACGCCGAGGGCCCAATCAGGCCGTGCCCCTCGCCTCGGATCGCCATGCAAAGGCGCTCGACGTCGGCGGTCGGCAGCTCGGCCCCTCGGGTGAAGAGGACGCCCATCGTGGTGTCTCCGGCCAGGGCGGCGCAGTCGGGCGCCATGGCCAGAGGGACCGGCAAGAGCTGGTCAAGGCTGTAGACGCCGCCCAGGACCATGGCCGCCATCTCGCCGATCGAGTAGCCGAAGCTGAGCTTCGCCTCCCGCACCGGAATGTCGAAGACGTTTTCCAACAATTGGATCTGGGCGAGCTCCATCGCGACGATCGTCGCCACGTCCTCGGGGAAGGTCTCCAGGGTGCTCGGCTGGCCCGACAGAATGTACTGGACGAGGTCGACGGGCCGGCCCAGGGTCTCGGAGCAAATCAACGACGCCTCGGCCAGCACCGAGCGGACAATCGGCCCATAGACCCGGTGCGCGATCAGCTCGGGGCTCCGGCCGATGTTGCTGACGTCATAGCCCCGGAAGGCGAGCGCGGCGGTGCCGATCTTCGAGCGCAACCTCGCGGCCGGAGTCGGCACGAGCTCGGTCGCGGTTCCGCCCGAGGCGGGACGCTCGACCCCAGGAGGCAACGGACGAAGCCCCGAACCCCAGGGAAGGAACCGATTGCGGCGGCGGGCGTCAGTGTCTTTCATGGGAGTTTCGCCCCGTGAGGACGGCGCGGACTGGAGACCCTGGAGAAATTATGATCCCCGAACCTCGAAAAATCAACAAATTATGAAAAATTGTAGATAATGCAAAAACGAGACGAGACGCGAGCACCGGCTGGGGTCGCGTGGCTGTGGGAGGGGATTCACGAAAATTATAGACCGGAGACCGGTCAGGGAAAGGAGCGGTGTGGCGGAGGCCGGCGGTCTGGGTATGATAGCCGGGCACGGTTTTGTGGTCCGGAGCGGTGGCGGGCGCGGGTTGTCGACCGGTCCGGGGGCGGCAAGCAATCGGTGTAACTCCTTGGAGGTCAGTTCCTTGAGTCAATCGAAATCCGAAGATGGAGCCCGCCGGCCCGAGGGACCTGGCCGGACACCGTTGCATGAACTGATGGATATTCGGCCGACGGACGTCTCGGGAGGACGAGGCCGGGTTGAGCTGGTTGTCGGACCACAACACCTGCGCCATGGCGGGATTCTCCATGGTGGCGTTTTCGCAACATTGATGGACACTGTGCTGGGGATGTCGACCGCGAGTGTCGCGCCCGAGGGGCACGATGTGGTGACGGTCCAGCTCAATGTGAACTTCATCCGGGCGGTGGCGCTGGGGGAGACCGTGGTGGCGACCGGCGAGGTGCAGCACGCCGGGCGGCGGACCGCCGTGGCCCGGGGTGAGCTTCGCACGTCGACCGGCGAACTGGCGGCCACCGGGTCGGGAACGTTCATGTTCTTGCCGCCCGGCGGGCTTGCGATGGGGGGATCTGGCCCCGCCACCAGGACACAAACCGGCCTCGATCCATCACCGAAGAGCTGAGCCGACCGGGCCGCGAACCGCTCTGCCACGTGCCGCGGCCCTTGGCGCGATTGGCCCATTGCGGTTTGCTGGTGGCCGGGCTACTCTAAGCACGTGCGGTGATGACACAACTGTTCTTCGATGGCATCGGCAACAAGGTTCGGGCCGATCCCGCGAGGGTCGATTTTACCCGTCGAGCCGCTGTCACCCGTTGAGCCGCCGTCCGACGCGTCTCCGCACCCCAAACCCCGCTCCGACCGGCTTCCCTCCGCCTCTCCGGAAGCCGAGAGGGGAAAAGGGTCCTCCGATCCGTTCGAAAAACCGGCATGAGTGGTTGGTTGCGAGCTTCTGGCTCGTCCGTTCCTGGTGCGCCCCGGGTCGGTCGAGAGGGGCCGAACCACCGCGGCGACCGAATGTCACGTGCGGCGGGGCCGGTCCACGGCCTGCTGGATTCAACGATCCTCGATGGAACACCCCAGAGTCAGGAGCCGTGATCCATGTTCGGCTCGATCTCCTTACGTCCGTGGCGGAGACATTCCCCACGGAACCGATTCCGGCGCGAACGTCGCGCGCGTGTTCTGGAGGCCCTGGAAGAGCGGATGTTGCTCGCCACGCTCGACCTGAGCGCGGGCGTGTTGACCTACACGGCGGCCACCGGCGAGACGAACGACCTGGCCATCGACGTTGTCAACATGGGCGGGACCAATTACCTCCGCATTCGAGACAACGGACCGGGCGTGACGATCACTCCGAGCGGTTCGGACCTGGTCGCCGACTCGGCGTCGAACGTGCGCGCGCCCTTGACGAGTGTCACGAGTCTGGCGGTTTTGACGGAGGACATGGATGACACGATCGCGCTGACGTTGGAGAACGTCTTGCCGGCCTCGATCGCGATCGATGCCGGCGACGCGACCACGGCCGACCATTTGACGCTCTTCGGAACTCCGGGGGATGACGCCATTGGCATCGAGCCCAGGCGCAACGCCGACGGCATCAAAGGGCTGCGCGTCACGCACGCCACGACCACGGCCTTGATCGTCAACGCGGAGACCCTGACCGTCGACATCTCGCAGTCGGGCCAGGACAACCTGTCGATCGACCGCTACTCGACGGGCGACAATCGCCCGGCGTCGATCCACGTGATCGGCGGCGGCGGCGGCGCCGACACCTTGAGCGTGACGGCGCAGGGGGACCTGCCGCAGAAGGTCGACCTTGCCGAGGGGTCGATTCAGATTCAGGACGTCCCCGCGGGGTCGGAACTCTTCCTCGGCCGGTCCGATAACATCGCCATCGACCAGCCCAAGGTGGCCGTCGAGGTCATCGACACCGACGCCAACGGCAATCCCGTGAGCCTCGGGCCGGAGGTGTTCAACACGCTGCTGCTCGACACGGGCGCAAGCGGGATCCTGTTCACCGCGGATCCCACGGGGGAACTGCTCGACAACGGCTATCAGACCTACAGCATCCCCTACGACGAGCAGGGCGTGGCGGGATTCACGCCGATGGATGTGTCGATTCCCTACCGGGTCGATTTCGCGGGCGACAGTGGCGAACGCAACACGCTCAACAACATCCAGGTCGAGTCGAGCACGACGCTCAACTTCAGCTTCTTTGGTCCCTGGGGCCTGGTCGGCATGCCAGCCATGCGCGATCGTGTAACGACCATTGATATGAGCAAGTGGCTCGATCCGCTCAATCAACCGGACCTGTCGATCGGCGTCGATTTCTCGAACGACGTGCCCGCCGATTCGGGGCATTTCTACCATGTGCCGCTACAACTGGTCGATTTTCCGGCGAGCGGTCAGCGCCCCGGAGGGCCGGTTCCCACCTTCGCCCCCTTGCCTGAGATTCCGGTGAAGGTGCGCGACGACGGCCACGAGGTCGATGGCCACTTCCTGGTGGATACCGGAGCGCAGCTTTCGATCATTTCGAGCCAGATGGCCTTCGCGCTGGGCCTCGACAAGAACGGAAACGGGAGCTTCGACGACGAGGCGGTCGATTTCATCGATGTCGGCGGCATTGGCGGCACCATCACCATTCCGCTCGTGCCGGTCGACCGGCTCTCGGTTCCGACCCAGGAAGGGTCCGACATGGTTTGGACCGACCTGCTCGTGGGGATCGAGGACATCGAGGTCGAGAATGGTCCGACACTCTCGGGCGTTTTCGGCATGGACTTCCTCACGAGCGGCTGGGCGGCGAAAATCCTGCCGCTGTTGCTCGGAACGCCGGGCTCGGACGAGGACGGCTATTTTTCCCATATTACCTTTGACTTCCGTAACGCAGCCAACGATCAGGGCACGATGATCTTCGACGTCGTGCCGGCGCACGACGTGTCGACGACGCCCGCTCCCAGCACGCTCTCGGTGCAGTACACTGGCCTGAGCGCCGTGAACGTGACGACCGGTGACGGCAACGACCTGTACACGGTCGACCCGTCGACGAATGTCCATTACACGCTCGATGGCGGCGCGCACACCACGGGCGACACGCTCAACGTGGTCGTCCCCGGCGGCCATACGGCCAGCAACAACGGCACGACGATCCAGATCAGCGGCTATCAAAACATCGACTACACCCGCTTCGAAAGCGTGAACATCCCGATCGATTCGGATCATACTCCGCCGACGGTCTCGATTCCCGCGGTCACGCCCGACCCGCATCCGACACCGCTCGATACCGTGTCGATCCAGTTCAGCGAGCCGGTCCAGGGATTCGACCTGGCCGACCTGAGCCTGACGCGCGACTCGTTGAACGTTCCCCTCACCGGCGCGACGCTGACGACCAGCAACAGCACGAGCTTCACCCTCGGCAATCTCAGCGGGCTGACGAACCTCGACGGATCGTACGTCCTGACGCTCAAGGCGGCCGGATCGGGCATTACGGACCTGGCCGGCAACCCGCTTGCGACCGACGGCAGCCTGGTCTGGCGGGAGCAGATCAACCTGATCGTGACGTCTCTGGAGCCCGAGGCCGACGGTTTTGTCGTCCGGTTCAACCGGCCGTTCGACGCCAGCGTGTTGAATCTCTACGATTCGCAGCTCGTCCCGCTCGGCCCGGCCGACGTGACGCTCGTGGGACAAAACACAGGGCCGGTCGCCGGCTCGCTCGTGGTCGATCCGTCACACACCGCGTTCCGGTTCGTCAAGACCGGCGGCGTCCTGGCGGACGACACCTACACCGTGACGCTCCGAAGCGCCTCGAACGGGTTCAAAAACCTGTCGGGCGGCCTGCTCGACGGCGATGCCAACGGCTCGACCGGCGACGATTACACGGACAGTTTCCCGGTGGCCGAGGGCTCGGGCGTCGTGGTCGTCGGCCTGCCCGACTTCGCTCGGGGGCCCGGCCAGGCGATCCACCTGCCGGCGGCCGCGAGCACGGGGATTCCGCTGACGATCAGCGACGGCCGCGGCGTCACGTCGTTGATCGTGACGGTTCAGCACGACCCGGCGTTGCTGACGATTTTGGGTGCGACGCTGGCGCCGGGCGTGCCCGGCTCGTTGACGCAGACCGGCTCGACGGCCGATTCCGCCACGTTCCTCTACCGGACGACCACGCCCCTGAGCGCTGGACCGCAAACGGTCTTTTACCTCAATGCCAGTGTGCCCGAAACGGCCCTTTACGCGTCGAAAGACCTGCTGACGCTCTCCGGCGTGTCGGTGAACGCAGGGGGGATCGCGTCGATCGGCGACAGTGGTTTGCACCTGGTGGCCTATCCGGGCGACACGGACGGTTCGGGCGATTACGGCAGTTTCGACGCGGCGTTGATCGCCCGGGTCGGCGTGTTTCTCGATCGCGGATTCGCAGCCTATCAACTGGCCGATCCGACGATCGTGGGCGATGTCGACGGTTCGGGCGACCTGGGCAGCTTCGACGCGGCGCTGGTGGCTCGCAAGGGGGTGTTTCTGCCCGTGCCGCAGATTCCCGACCTGCCGCCGATCACGCCGCGGTTCGGGGGCGGTCCCGATCCGAAGATCAGCCTGCCAACGGGCCTTTTCGCGCGGCCCGGACAGACCCTCCTGGTGCCGGTCAACCTGGAGCAAACCGATCGTGGCGCCATCATGCTGCACTCGTCCGAGCTGGCGATCGGCCTCGACCCGAGCCAGTTCCAGGTCATGGGCGTTCGCGCGGGCTCTCTGGCGATTGGAGATATTCTCTCGTGGTCGTTCGATCAGACGACTGGCCTGTTGCTGATCTCGACCGCCGGTTTGAACCCGATCACGCTGTCGCCCGGCTCGCGAGGGACCGTGGTGATGCTGGAGTTGAAGGTGCTCGACAATGCGCGCGGAGGGACCAGCGCGTTGAACCTGCTGGAGATGGGGCGCGTGCCGGCCGGCCACTTGAAGACGCGGCTGAACGAAGGGGGCTTGACCTTGATACCGGCCCCCACGGATGGAGCATGGGACTCGGTCGACGGCTCGGTCTTCGTCGCGGCGGCGAGTCGACCGGGTGGATTGCCGATCGCGACCTTGCCCGCGATCGATCGGGCCATCGACGCGCTGTCCGTGGGAACCGCGGGTTCGGCAAGCTCGGGTCCGGCCAACACGGTTGCGCCACCCGATCCAGGGCCGCCGTTGTTTGCTCGAGCCGGGGCGTTGACCTACGCCGCGCAGAGCTTGCTCACGGAAAACGATCTGTTAGAACGTAAGGGCGGATCGATCGCGATCAGGCCGACCTCCGCCTTGCCGAAGCGCGTCTGGGTCTGGGGGATCGGTAACGGCCGATGATGACCGGGACGTCCCGGATTGTCATCCTCGTCGAAAGGCCATCCGGCGATCGACCCGCGCGGGAGGTGCCGCGATGGGCGTTCCCGACGAGGGGAGGACGCCACTGCCCGATCGCTTGCCGGGGGAACCGTCCCGACCCGGGCTGGCCGATCAAGAAGTGGCCGATCTCTTGACCGTCCTCGACGTGACCCTGCAACTGGGCGCCACCGCCGAGTTGCCGCCGTTGCTGGAGGTGATCGAGCGATCGGCCCTCGCCGTGTTGCATTGCGAGCGGGCCAGCGTGCTGCTGCACGATCCGGCGACCGACGAATTGCTGGGCCGAAGGGGACACGGCGCCGCGCTGATCCGGTTCCCGGCGGGTGAAGGCGTGGCCGGCTCGGTGTTCCGGAGCGGGATGCTGGCGAACGTGGTCGATGCTCGGGCCGATCCACGGTTCGATCGCGAGGCGGATCTCGCGCCGGGGTTCCGGCCGAGGAACATCCTGGCCTGCCCGCTTCGAGGCTGGGACGGCACCGTGGTCGGCGTGCTTGAAGCGCTCAACAAGCAGGGCGGATCGTTTGACGCCTGGGACGAGGTTCTCGCGTCGAGCTTCGCCGCGCAGGCGGGGGTGGCCGTTCAGCGGCAGCTCCTGCTGGAGAGCTTCGCGCGAACGCGGCAGTACGAGCGCGAAATGGACATCGCCCGCCAGGTGCAGCAGGGGCTTTTGCCTCGTCACTCGCCCCGGGTTCGCGGCTTCGATGTCGCGGGCTGGAACCAGCCGGCCAACGAAACCGGCGGCGACGTCTTCGACTTCAAGCCAATTGGTCAAGGGCGGTTGGCCCTCTGTGTCGCCGACGCCAGCGGCCACGGCATCGGTCCGGCGCTGGT
>CAZRGV010000067.1:17116-29611 GCA_964599655.1 uncultured Isosphaeraceae bacterium
GAGCGGGTGGCCGAGATGGTCAACGCCTTGCTGTCGGAAGACCTGCCTGAGGACCGGTTCGTGACGGCCGTTTTCGGCCGGCTGGAGCCCCGCGAGCACCGGCTTCGGTACGTTTCGGCGGGCCACGGGCCGATGCTTCATTATCAATCGGCGACCGGCCGGCTGTTCGAGCTTCCGTCGCAAGGCTGCCCGATCGGCGTGCGTCCCGGCGTTCCGTTCGAGCCGCCGTGGGAGGTCACGTTCGCAACGGGCGACCTGGTCGTGATCCTGACCGACGGGTTCACCGAGTGGATCGATGCGTCGGGCCGAATGTTCGGCAACGAACGGCTCGAGCGCCTGATTCAGCGCTACCACGCTCTGCCGGCGTCGGACCTGATCGCGGCGCTGTACCGGAGCGTGCTCGACTTCGCCGGCGGCACGCCCCAGCTCGATGACCTGACCGCGTTGGTTCTCAAGCGGGTTGATTGAGCGATCAGGTTGATGATGACGCAATAATTTTTCGATCAATCGGCGCGGAAACGTTTGAGCTGATCCTCGTCGAGCTCGACGCCGAGGCCGGGCTTCTCGGGCACTCGGGCGGTTTCGGGGCCGATATTCAAGGGTTCGCGGAGCATGTCGGCGTCGTGGTAGAGCGGTCCGAGGATATCGGCGGGATAGGTGCGGCTGTCGATGGCATCGACGGCGCAGGCCAGGTGGAGCATCGCGGCGCTGGCGATTCCCAGCTCCAGGTTGCTGCCGATGTGGCAGACGAGGCCCGCCGCCTTGGCGACGTGGGCGATCTCGACCGACGCCGCGAGGCCGCCGTTCTTGCCGGGATAGAGGCTGATAACGTCGGCCGCGTTCGCGGCGGCGACGTTCCAGGCATCCGCGAGGGTGAAGACACTTTCATCAACCATGATGGGAATGCCGATGCCTCGCAGGTCGGACATGGCCTCGAGGTTTCCGGGCGGAATCGGCTGTTCCGCGACGAGGAGGTCGCAGGAATAGAGTTGTTCGAGGGCCCGGCGCGCGATGGTGGCGTTCCAGCCGCAGTTGGCGTCGACGGTGATCGGGATGCTCGGCCCGGCGACTTCGCGGACGGCTCGCACGCGCTCGAGGTCGCCTTGCAGGTCGATGCCGACCTTGACCTTCAGGCAACGCACGCCCCAGCCGAGGAAGCGTTCGGCCAGCTCGACGGCTCGGGGAACCTCGAAGGCGCCGATCATCATCTTGATCGGCACCTCGTCGCGAAGTTTGCCGCCGAGCAGGCGATAGACGGGCAACCCGGCGATCTTGCCGGAGATGTCCCAGAGGGCCATTTCGACGGCCGACCGGGTGAACGGGTTGAGCTTGAGGACGCGCTCCATGACGCCCCGAAGCTCGTTGATGCGTGTTGGGTCGGAGCCGACGAGGGCCGGTGAGAGCACGTCGTGGACGGCCGAGACGCAGGAGCGGCTGGTCTCGCCGCTCCAGAGGGCCGAGACGGTGGCCTCGCCCAGGCCGACGACTCCGCCGTCGGTGAAGACGCGGATGATGGCGTAGTCGGAGGTCACATGGTCGCCGTGGGCCGTCCGGGTGCTCAGACCGGGCTTGAGCGGGACGCGGACGGGAATGGCCTCGATCTTGGTGATTTTCATGGGTTGTCCTCGAAAACAGGTCGCGCGGACGGGCGCTTCGTCCGTTCGACGGCGGATCGGTTCGGGTTGAGCAAAAGCCAGCAGACACCACCGGCCAGGTAGATGCCTGCCAGGAGGTAAAGCACCTGGTTCCAGTCGCCAGCGGTTTTATTGATATGGTCGAGCAAGTGACCAAGCATTTTCGGGCAAGCGATCGCGCCGACATTTCCGGCGATGTTCATGATCGCGAAGATCAACGCCGTCCGGCGTCCGCCGATGTCCATGGTAGCGGCCCAGGTCGTCGGTCCGGTCAGGCTGAAGAAGACCTGCCCGAGGGAGAGGACCAGAACGGCCGTGAGGGCGGTGCCGCAGAACGCACCGGCGTAGGTTGCCAACGCGCAGAGGAAGAGCGAGATCGCCGACAGGCCGCTCCGGCTCAGCCACTTGCTGCCGGTTCGGGTCAGAATCGCGTCGACGAGAACCCCGCCCAGCGGGCTTCCGACCACGACGGCGATCATCGGCAGCATCGCCAGCAGGCCGGCGTTCTTGTAGGCGACGTGGTGGCTCCGCTCTAGGTAGCTGGGGAACCACGTGATGAAAAACGCATATCCGAAGGCGCGGAAGAACGACTGCCCGCAATGGGCCCAGAGGGGGAGACTCGTGACCAGCGCGATGGTCGTGTCGAGCGGTGAGGCGGCGGGCCCGGCGAGGTCGGGTGAAGCGGCTTCGGCATCCTTTGCCTGGTCGCGGAGGTTTGGGTCGTCGGGCGGGTCGGGCCGGCCTCGGATCAGTCGGACCTCGGCCTGGTTCACGGCCGGATGTTCCTCGGGCCGGTTGCGGAACCACACATAGAAGAGGATCGCCCAGACGACTCCGACCACCGAATAGGCCTGGAAGACCGTTCGCCAGTTCATCAAGGGCAGGAGCATGGCCGTCAGGCCCTGGGCCAGCACCGAGCCGGCCGACATGCAGCCCGTCGGGACCGCGCTGGCGATGCCACGGCGATGGAGCGGAAACCAGTCGGTGATGACCTTGGCCATGATCGGAAAGAGCCCTCCCTCGGCCAGTCCCACCGCGATGCGAGACCATCGCATCATCGCCTCGGTATCCGTCCAGGAGGTCCAGAACGTGAAGGCCGACCAGAGCAGGCTGATGAGTGCCAGCGAGACGCGGGCTCCGAGGCGGTCGCCCAGCCAGCCGCCGGGAATCTGGGTCCAGATGTAGCCGACGAAGAACCCGCCGAGGATGTCGCCCATGGCGGGGTCGGAGAACGAGAGCTCTTTCTGAATCGTCGAGGCGGCCGGAGAGATGCAGACCCGGACGAGATAGGCGTTGATCGCCGCGAAGGCCAGCGCCAGGAGCACGAGGTAACGGACGTTCGACGGTCGTTCCGCCTGGTCGATCCTGGTCGATCCGGCCTCCACCGGGTGGCTCATGGCATCAGGCTCCCTCGCCGAGGAACCGGTTGAGCACGTTAGCCGTGACCTTCGACAGGGGCTCGTCGACCAGCAGGCTACTCGGATAAGTGATCGAGCCCGCGGCGAAGACCGCGCCTCCGCTGTCGGTTTCGTAAAAGGCCATGTGAGCCCCGCCGTCGTCGGGGTTGATGCCCTTGGCCAGCACGAGCACGCCCGGCGGCGAGTGTGGCGAGACCTTGTCGGTTTCGTGTCCGGAGGCGCCGCCTTCGCAGCGTCGATGCAGGCTCTGGATGCCGAGGAGGTCGCCCGATTTCAGGCCGGTGCCGGCGAAGGCCCAGTGATCGGGCTCGACCACGCGATAAGGCGCGGCCGACATGATCCCCGCGTCGGTGAACACGACGCCGAGGAGGCTGGCCTCCGACTCGCCGCTGGTCAGGTGGAACCGGCTCTCCAGGCCCTTCGGCAACAGGCCCTGACTCCCGTTCTTGACGATCATCGTGTCCGGGTCCGGCAGCTCGACCTCGCAGTTCAGGCCGTTGCCGCCGAGGTACATCAGCTTACCGCCGCGATGAAAGACCCAATCCTTCACCCGTTGATACATGAATTTCGTCCAGTATTCGGGGTGCGGGCCCAGAATCAGGACGCGGTAGGCGTCGAGGTCGAGGGTGCCGTCGTGAAGCTGCGACTCGGCGTAAAAGTCGTACGAGAACCCCTCGCGTTCCAGCCAGCCGAGCAACCGCCATTCGGCGGGCGCCAGGTGGCAGGCCGCCCGCCCTTCGATCGGGTCGGTCACGCGCTCCTGGGGGTCGATATGATTGATCGGTTCCGGGCGATCGAACGAGAGGGGGGCGTAGTCGTCGCTGTCGTAGATGACGTGGTTCGGGTCGGTGTAGCGCTTCAACTCCTGGCGGGCGTTGACCGTCGGCGTGGGGGGAAGCCGAACGGGGAGGATGTAGTTGCTTCGGCCGCCGAAGTTGTTGTAGGCGTTCCAGGTCAGGTTCGAGGCGAGCACCGCGATCGGGGCGATGGGGCGTTTCGGCGCGACGACCCAGGGGAACGAGAACGCCAGGCCCGCGGCCGTCCTCGCGTGGAAGTAGTAGAGGCCGGATCGCTCCGGCGCCTCGACAAACTGGCGATGATGCGGGCTGGTGTAGCCTTGCTGGTTCCACGCGACGCCCGTTCTGGTGTAGTCGCCGTCGGGCGTGATCTGCATCACGGCGCGCGGGCCGTGCTCGTCGAACCAGCCGAGGTTGCGAACAAACGTCTTTTCCCAGCCGTGCCGCCAGAGACTCAACGCATAGGGCTCGACCGAATGGACCCGGAACTCCGATCGCTCGCCGGCGCGGACCCACTTGGGCCAGACGTAGCCGAGGAGTCCATCGGAGAGCAGGCGGACGTGGTAGGGTGGCTGGCCGTCCCGAATCGTCAATCGCACGCGCTTCGAGCCGAAGCCAGGCCGGGCCAGGGTCACGGTGTAGTCGCCCGGCGGAATGTCGGCATGGACCGACCCGCTGGCCCGCGAACGGGCCTCGAACGAACCCGCCGCTCCTTCGAATTCGAGCAGGACGTCGGGCAAGGCAACGTAACGTTCATCGCTGACGTAGGCGAGCAGCATGGTGGGACCAGGTCGAGGGCACATCCGGGCGTGATGGCGAGAAAAACCGAGATCGGTTATCCCATCTCGCCTGGCGCCGGTCCAGAAGAATCGCCGAAGGACGCGCGGGCTCTCGGTTCCCGCCGGCTCAGCCCTCGTTCTGGTATCCGGCCAGGAACCGCCGGTCGATCCAGTCCTTGAGCCAGTAGGCGGCTCGACCTTGCCAGTGCAGTGGTCCCCAGGTGGCCAGGCCCGTGCCGTCTCCCAGGTTGAGGATCAGGAGAAATCGCGACTGCGGCCGGAACGTCCGTGGGGCACGATCTTCCACCGAGGCCAGCAGGTTGTGGAACAGGATCGGTGCCTGGCGGATCGCGTAGACGCCCACCTTCGCCAGTGAGTGGCCCTCCAGGGCCACGCAATCGCCGCCGCCATGAATCCTCGCGTCGGCAATCGAGCGAAGCTGGGCATCGACCCGCAACGCCCCCTGATCGTCGGTGGGAAGACCGGTTTCGCGGAGAATCAACGAGGGAACCAGGCCGATGGCCGAGATCAGATGGTCAAAGGAGAACGTCCGGCCATCTTCGGTCCGGATCACACCAGGCCCGACGTGGACCACGTTGGCCCGGTTGACGATCTCGATGCCTCGGCGGCGAAGGTTCCGGGACACCCCTTCGGCCAGCCGTCGGCCGAAGGATTCGAGGATCCGCTCGCCTCGCGTGACAAGGGTGATCGCGATGGTTCGGTTGTGGTCGCGGGCCAGGCGAAGAAGGTTCCCTCCCAGCTCGCAGGCGGTGGCACCGCCTCCCAACACCAGCACGCGAACGGGTTTCGAGGCGTTCGGCGATCGAAAGCGCGCCTCCAGCTCTTGCCGAAGCCGCCAGAGGTTCCGGATCGGCTTGACCGGCGTGCCAAACTCGGCCAGGCCAGGGACCGAATCGACGGGCACCTCGCTTCCCAGGTCGAGCGAGAGCGCGTCGTAAGCGAGCGGCGGACCACTTTCGAGATGGATCGTTCGGGATTCGACGTCAATGGCCGTGGCGCGATCTCGAAGAAACCGCCCACCGCCGCGATTGACGAGCGCGCCCACGTCGACCTGATCCAGCTCGGGCGGATAGATCCCGCCGAGCATGCCGGTGGCCAGGCCCGAGTACCAGAAGTTGTCGGGGGCGACCAGGACCAGCTCGATTCCGCGAGCAGCGAACGCGCTCGCTCTCTTGATGGTATAAAGATGAGCGTGACCGGCACCGAGCAGCACGACGCGACGGCGAGGAGGCTCACCGGTACGGCTCCGTTCGGGGGAATCCATCGCGATGGCCCAGTCTCTCGCCGCGCGGTTCCATTCCGGCCGTTGGGCCGGATTCTCCGTGATGCTGGGATATCCCCCAGCCGTTCTCGGTTGTAAAATACCCGAAGTCATCGTGAACGTTCGACACCATCCACGGGCGAGGGAAGGATCCATTCTCATGGCCGATGCTGAGTCGTCGCGACCGGGACAGGGCCCTCTGGCCGACCTGGATGAGTGGGAAACGGTCTTCGACCCGACGGCGAGCGAACCGGCCGAGCCCGGCGGTCCCGATCCGATGTCGGCCGAGGGCAAAACCTTCCGCGACTACCGCAACAACGTCCGCGACGGCGTGCGCGAGTTCTACCGGCTCAACCACACCCACCAGACCTTCGACTTCGTTCTGGCCAAGAAGCGCGAATATCTGACGAAGTCGAAGCGTCGCATGGGCATCTGGGAGGCCATGGAGTTTCTCAACACGCTGGTCGACGACAGCGATCCCGACGTCGACTTTTCCCAGATTGAACACCTGATGATGACCGCCGAGGCGATCCGCCGCGACGGCCACCCTCGCTGGTTCATCCTCACGGGCCTGATCCACGACCTTGGCAAGGTCCTCTGCCTCTTCGGCGAACCCCAGTGGGCCGTCGTCGGCGACACGTTCCCCGTCGGCTGCCGCTACTCCGACCGAATCGTTTTCCCCGAGTTCTTCGCCGACAACCCCGATTCGAAGGTCGCGGAATACCAGACGCCGTGTGGCATCTACGAGGAAGGTTGCGGGCTCGACAAGGTTCACCTCTCCTGGGGACACGACGAGTACTTGTATCATGTCGTGAAGGACTACCTCCCCGAAGAGGGCCTGGCGATGATCCGGTATCACTCGTTCTACGCCGGGCATCGCGAGGGGCAATACACCCACCTGATGAACGATCGCGACCACGAACTGATGAACTGGGTCCGCGCGTTCAACCCGTACGACCTGTACTCCAAGGGACACGTTCGACCCGACGTGGCCGCCTTGACGCCCTACTATCGCGACCTGATCGACGAGTTCTTCCCGGCAACACTTGCCTGGTAAGAATTGGCCTGGAGACTTGATAAAACGATCGATTCGGATCTCGCGACATCAGGCCAGAAGCTTCGTGACCACCTGCCCTTCGACGTCAGTGAGGCGGAAGTCGCGGCCCTGGAAGCGGAACGTGAGCCGCTCGTGGTCGAGGCCGAGCAGGTGAAGGATCGTCGCGTGGAGGTCGTGGACGTGGACGCGATCCTCGACCGGCGCGAAGCCGAAGTCGTCGGTAGCGCCCAGGGTCAGGCCGGGCCGGATGCCGCCACCGGCCATCCAGATCGTGTAGGCATCGACATGATGATTTCGGCCGATATGCTCGCGCACCTCGCCCATGGGCGTGCGGCCAAACTCACCGCCCCAGACGACCAGGGTCGAGTCAAGCAGCCCTCGCGCCTTCAGATCCTGGATCAAGGCGGCGCAGGGCCGGTCGATATCGTGGCAAACCTTGTCGAGATCCCCTTGGAGGTCCTGGCCGGGTGAGCCGTGGTGGTCCCAGTCGGTGTGGTAGAGTTGCACGAACCGGACGCCTCGCTCGACCAGCCGGCGCGCCAGCAGGCAGTTGTTCGCGAACGAGGGACGCCCAGGCTCGGCGCCATAGAGGGCGAGCGTTTCTCGCGTCTCGCCATTGAGGTCAATCAGCTCGGGCGCGCTCGTTTGCATCCGGTAGGCCATCTCGTACGACGCGATCCGAGCGGCGATTTCCGGGTCGCCCGTCGCCTGGAGCCGCTCGTTATTCAGGTCGCGAATGGCGTCGAGGGCCCTCCGCTGCCGGTCCGCGCTGACGCCTCTGGGCCTCGACAAGTCGAGAATCGGCTCGGGGCCGTTGCGAAGGGGAACCCCTTGATAGGTGCTGGGCAGGAACCCGCTTCCCCAGAGCGGAGCGCCGCCTCTCGGTCCCCGGGGCCCCGACTGGAGCACGACGAAACCCGGCAAATCGCGCGACTCGCTGCCGATCCCGTAGCTGACCCAGGCCCCCATGCTCGGCCGGCCGAACTGGGTTGTTCCAGTGTTCACGTAAAGTTTTGCTGGGGCGTGGTTGACCGGTTCGGTCACGAGCGATTTCACGAACGTCAGGTCGTCGGCCACCTTGGCCAGTTCCGGCAGACAGTCGGAGATCCAGGCGCCCGACTGGCCGTGCTGGGCGAACTTCCGGGCCGTCGCCAGCAGCTTCGGAGGTTCCTTGGTGAACGTGTCCATGAACGCGAACCGCTTCCCCGCGAGGAACGAGTCGGGGATCGGCTTGTCATGGTACTCCTGGAGCTTCGGCTTGTAGTCGAAGAGTTCGAGTTGGCTGGGACCGCCAGCCATGAACAGATAAATGACGCTTCGAACTCTGGGCGTGAAGTGTCCGGGCCGGGGCGCGAGGGGTTCGGTCTGGCTCGCGGCCCTGGCCCGACCGTCGTTCAGCAGCGAGCCGAGTGCCATCGAACCGATGCCGACGCCGCACTGGGCGAAAAAATGCCGTCGGGTCTGGTGGAGCAGGGGGTGGTCCTGGCTGTTCATGCCGATTGGCCCTTTTGGTGGCGATGCCACCCGCATGGTTCACATCATTGTAGGGATAAGCGTGCGTTGCGCCGACTCTCGCCACACGGCGGCGTCGATTCCCGCCCCTTCCTCGACCCATTGCCAGGCCGAGTCGATCTCCGAAACGTCGAAATCGCGGACCTTGCCCGTCGCGAACGGTTGGCAGAGTCGGGCCATCCACACCTCCCACTTGTGATCGCCGTCCAGGGCAATGCGCCCAAGGTCGTTGAAATGCTTGACGGGGAACGCGAAGTCGTCCCAGGCCGCGTTCAGATCCCAGCCGGAGAAATCCTCGAAGTGGGCGAGAAGCCTCACCTGGCCGTTCGCCTGAATGGCCGCCTCCACGGCCGGCGCGAACGTCTTGGAGTCGTCGAGGTGCGGCTTGCCGGTCAGGCGGAAGCCGAGAACCTTCCCCGATCCCCGGTCGAGTTGCGTGAACATCCGTCGGCCTCGATGAAATCGTGATCGGTCACGCGCTACTCGCGCGTCATGAATTCATCCAGGTTTAGCAGCACGCGAGCCAGCGTGGTCCACGCGTCTTTCGGGGTGCTTCCCGGTTCCGCCTCGACCTGATCGAGCAGCTCGGTCAGTCGCCGAAGCTCGGGTTCGCGGGGATTCCGGGTTAGCGCGAGCCGAAACGCATACGAGAGCCGGCCGGTCCGGTCGGAGGGACCGTCCCGGAGAACGCGGTCGGCCAGGGCCTGCGCGAATTCGAAGAACGCCTCGTCATTCAAGAGCGTGAGCGCCTGAAGCGGCGTGTTCGACCGCTCGCGGCGGGTGCAAGCGCGGGTGGCGTCGGGGGCGTCGAAGACCATCAGCAGGGGATGCGGCGTGGCGCGCCAGAAGAAGGTGTAGAGCCCACGTCGGTAGCGATCCGGACCGGTGTCGGTCTTCCACTCCCGTCGCATCTGGCCGAGCGACATCACGCCGTCGGGTTGCGGCGGGAAGACGCTCGGACCGCCGATCGTGCGATTGAGCAGGCCGCTCGCCGCTAGCGCCGAGTCGCGGATCAGCTCCGCGTCGAGGCGAATTCTCGATTGCCTCGCGAGCTTGATGTTCTCGGGATCGATCGAGGCCAGATCCGGGCGGTGCTCCGACGCCTGGCGATACGTCGCCGAAGTGACGATCAAGCGGTGCAAGGCCTTTTGACTCCAACCCAGGGCGATGAACTCGCGGGCCAGCCAGTCGAGCAATTCCGGGTGCGATGGCGGGGCGCCCTGCGTGCCGAAGTCGTTCTCGGTCGCGACCAGGCCGCGACCGAAATGCGCCTGCCAGATCCGGTTGACCGTCACGCGCGACGTCAGCGGATGGCCGGGGTCGAACAGCCAACGGGCCAGCGCCATGCGGTCGGCCCGCTCCGATTCCGTGGTCAAGGTTGGCAGCACGCCCGGCACACCGGGATGGACGACTTCGTCCGGTCTCGTGAAGTCGCCTTGAATGAGCCGATGCGTCTCGCGAGGGTTCTTGACCCGTTCGCGAACGACCATTGTGGTGACGAACTTGGGCGACTCGGCTCGCATTTTGGTGATGGCGGCCTTGTGGGCCTTGACACTCGGGTCCTGTTCAATGAATGCCTCGAAGACGACGCGGTTGCTCGCCTCGGTTCGTTTGTCGAACGGCGTGTCGAACGCCTCGCGGACCTCCTGCGACTGCTTCTGCCGCGCCACCATGTCGAGACTGTCTTCCCAGGCTTTTTGAGCGTCGTGGAGCGATGGCTCCTTCGCCCAGAGTTCGGTCAGATAGGCTGCGATCCGCGCTTCGACCTCCTCGCGCTTCGCCACTTCCTCGGGGGTGGCGACGGGCATCTCGGGCTCATCCACGTTATTGAAGAAGGCGAAGAGCTGATAATACTCCTTTTGCGTGATCGGATCATATTTGTGGTCGTGACACTGACAGCAACCCATGGTCAGGCCGAGGAAGACGGTCGCCGTGGTGTTGGTGCGGTCGATGATCGACTCGATGCGGAACTGTTCCTTGTCGATGCCGCCTTCCTGGTTGATCGGCGTGTTGCGGTGGAAGCCGGTGGCCACCTTCTGCTCGATTGTGGCGTGGGGCCGCAGGTCGCCCGCGAGCTGATCGGTGGCGAATTCATCAAACGGTTGATCCCGGTTCAGGGCGTCGATGACCCAGTCGCGGTATTTCCAGATTGTCCAGGGGGCGTCGATGCTGTAGCCGTTGCTGTCGGCGTAGCGGGCCAGGTCGAGCCAGGGCCGCGCCCAGCGCTCGCCGTAGTGGGGGCTGGCCAGCAAGCGTTCGACCAGTCGCTCGTAGGCGTCGGGCCGTGGATCGTTGAGGAAGGCGTTGAGTTCGTCCATGGTCGGCGGCAGGCCGATCAGGTCGAGGCTGACGCGGCGGAGCAGCGTGGCCTTGTCGGCCTCGGGCGAGGGCCGGACGCCGTCGCGTTCCAGCGCGGCCAGGACGAACCGGTCGATCGGATTCCGCACCCAGGCCTCGTCGCGAACCGCGGGCGGCTCCGGTTGCCTCGGAGGGACGAAGGCCCAGTGCACGGCCGGCGCCTCGGAGGGGGGCTCGTCCTTCGGTGCCACGGCGCCGGCGTCGATCCAGGCGCGAAGCTTGGCAACCTCGTCCTCGCGCAAGGGGGCTCGATTCAAGGGCATCTGTTCGGTCTCGCCCTCGCCGAGAACCGCCAGGAGCAGAGGGCTTTCCTCGGCCTTGCCGGGCACGACGGACGGCCCACCCCGCCCCCCTTTGAGCGCGGCGGCCGCGGTGTCGAGCCGCAGACGGGCCCTCGGCCGGGTCGCTCCGTGGCAGGCGACGCAATGCTTCGCCAGCATCGGCTTGATGTCGCGCAGGTAATCGACCTCGGGGCCGTCGTCCGACCGCGCCGGCGGGACGCAAAGCGCGAGGCACGCAAGGCTGGAGAGCAAGAGTCTCATGGCGGGCTCGACCCGGCGGCGGGCCGCTCGAGGCGGTGGAGGGCGCACCCGACCCGTCCGACAGGCCGGGGCGATCGGTTCGCGGATTACCTCAAACGTAACCCATGCCGGGGGGTCGATGCCAGACTTTTCCCGATCGTGTTGCCCGGTCTCGTTCCTTGGGCGATCTCCCCGCGAGGCCGATGGTTGCCACACCGCGTCGATTCTGGCAGTCTAGATCGCTCTTGCCCACCATGACCCCGCGACCCGGCGCGCGCTGGGTAAACCGCCAGGCTCGGAGGTATCCCCGTGACCAAGACGACCTCGCCGCAACCCGGCGTCGCGAGTCCCGTCGTGCCGGCGACGGCCGCCCGATGGGCCTGGGGGCTCTGCTGGCTAATGTTCGCCTCGACCGTGCTCAACTACATGGACCGGCAGTCGATCGCGCTGGTTAGTCCGCAGATTCGCAGACAGTTTCATATTGATTTTGAAGGTTTCGGCTGGGTCCTCACGGCCTTCTCGCTCACGTATGCCCTCTTTCAGGTTCCGGCTGGTTTCGTGGTCGACAAGCTCGACGTCCGCAAGGTGTACGCCGGCGCGGTCGGGCTCTGGTCGCTGGCGGCCATCGCCTCGGCGTTCTCGCCGGTGCTCGGAGCCCTGATCGCCATGCGGGCCCTGCTCGGGGTCGGCGAGTCGTTCAACTGGCCGTGTGCCCTGCGCGTGACGGGGGAAATCCTGCCGCCGTCCGACCGCAGCCTTGGCAACGGCATCTTCAACTCGGGTGCGGCGGTCGGCGCGGTGCTCACGCCCCTGACCGTGCCGCTGTTGACCAAGTGGTTTGGCTGGCAGATGGCCTTCGTCCTGATCGGCATGCTCGGATTTGGATGGGTGGCCGTCTGGCTGTTCCTCACTCATCGCGGTTGGGAGACGCCTCACGCCGATCGCGGACCCGACCGCGTGGCCGACAGCTTGGACTCCGACACCCGCCCCCGTGGCCTCTCAACCAGGGCGAAATTGGCGTTCGGGGGCCTGGTCGTCGCGGGCCTCCTCACCATCGCCGCCGGCTACGTCTGGCCCGTCGACATCGCCGTCGGAACCGATCGGCTGCACTCGACGACCCCGGGCAGGCTCGACGCC
>CAZRGV010000067.1:29625-32245 GCA_964599655.1 uncultured Isosphaeraceae bacterium
GGCGGGTCAAGGTCGGCGACAAGGTCAAGCGGGGCGACCCGCTGGCCGTCCTGACAGTCGGCGGCGCGCCGATGCGGGTCCCTTCGCCCGACGACGGCACGGTCTCCCGCCTGCTGGTCAAGCCCGGAACGGCCATCGAGCCGGGGCAGAACTTCGTCGAGCTCGACGACACCGTCCGCCCGTTCGAGGTGCCGCTCGGGGCCCTTCAGCCCGAAGGCGAGGGCCGGCTGCTCCGCTGGCGCGTCGAGCCCGGCCAGCTGATCCAGCCCGGCGATTCTCTGGCCGACTTGGAATTCGGCGGCGCGACGATGCTCCTGAAGTCGGCCGACACCGGCACCGTCGCCCGCTTCGAGGCCGCCAGCGGCGAGACCGTGAAGCCCGATCAAGCCCTGATGTTCACGCAGATTCACGGATTCGACAAGAAGGCCAACGGCCTGCCGGGCGTCTGGTTCGGCATCGCCTTGATGATGATCGGCTCGATGGTCGTGGCCCTGCTGCTGCCGCTCTCCGACCTCGAACGCTCGGGCTGGGCGGGCCGATTGGGCGAAATCGTCCGCCTTCGACGATTCTGGATCCTCGTCGTCGTCTCGGTATCGATCAACGTTTGCTGGCATTTTCTTGTGAGCTGGCTTCCCACCTATCTCCAGACCGACCGCAAAATGTCGTACCTGGCGGGCGGGCTGCTCAGCGCCTTGCCGTTCCTGATGGCCGACGCCGGCAACTTGGGCGGTGGGGCGCTGTCGAGGTGGCTGGCCTCCCGGGGTGTCGAGCCAACCCGGGCCCGCCTTCGGGTCATGACGGTTTGCGCTGTCCTGGTCAGTTGCGGCGCCTGGGTTGGCGGGATTCGCAGCGACGCGGTCACGATCGTCCTGCTCGGTCTGATGGCCCTGGGCGCGGCGGCCTACATGGCCAACTACTTCTCGTTCTGCCAGGAGGTGTCGGGTCGCCACACCGGCCTGATCGTCGGCTACCTCGGCGGGCTGGGCAACTTGCTGGCCGCCGGCTTCAACCCCATCGCCGGCCGGGTCAAGGACCAGGTCGGCAGCTTCGGCCCGGTCTTCGTGATGGTGGGCCTGGTGCCGTTCCTCGGCCTGGCCTTGCTGTCCCTGGCCTGGGGTTTGCCGAAGGCCGAACGTCCTTCCGAACCGCCCCTTGGCGATTGACGCCTGATCATATCAAGCATTTGGGTTTAGCCATGGAACGACCCATGCTCGGGTGATGTCGTTCATTGTCTTCGGGTTGAGTGGCAAAGGCCGGTTCTACCAGATCGTGGCGACGTCGCCCGGAGTGGTTCCAGGCCGACTCAGGAGTCGAAGGGCGCTCCCAGATTCAACGTTGTCTCTGCGAGGAGATCGACCGCCCGGTCGATGTCAGGACCACGATTGGCGAGGGGGCAGGGCGTCCTTCTCCACCAGCCCGGCTGGCCGGAGATCATGACCTTTCGATCCCAAGATTGGATTCGGTCGGCCGGAAATCCCCCTAGGCGCTCTCGGCGGATTCTGGCAACATCCCGCCCGGTTTGTTCCCGTCGCAGGGCGTTCGCCCAAGGACTCGTCGCGGGGCTGTTCGGCCCGAGGGGCATTGGCAATGATGCGCCGTCTCCGGTTTGTCGTTGTGGTCGGCTGCGCAGGGATGCTCGGTCTGGCCGGTTGCGATGCCTGGCATCGTCAGAACGTCAAGTCGCCGAAGACCCCCGTGACGCTCTCCGACGAGCCGACCGAGGACCCAAGCCTGGAGCGTCCCGAAGAGCTGCGGGGCTTCTTCAAGCCCACGCGAAACCAGGGGACCTGGAGCAGCGAGGCTCGCGAGATCGAGAAGTCGCTGGGCGTGGTCAATTGAGCGGACCGAAATCGGCCAGGCGTTCCGAAGCGTCCGCAACAGTTCACGCTGGTGTGCCGGCGCGTCTCCTCGTAGACTGAAGCTCAAGAGCCGTCAGGGCCTGGGGCCAAGACATCCGTCCATGCGATGGCATCACAGCATGTTTCGGGCTCGCAGTGTTCAACATGGCTCCCATTGAGATTCAACGACAGGGTGCCGGGAGTCGCCATGAACCCGATCGCGCGGGCCTTGCTCAATCGCGTGCTTGGCGACCGTGGTGAGCGAGCCGCGGCGCGCTACCTTCGACGCCAGGGGATGCGCATCCTCTTGCGTGGCTATCGCACCTCCCAGGGCGAGATCGACCTGATCGCCCGGGACGGGCCGTCGCTGGTCTTCGTCGAGGTCAAGGCCCGTCGTCAGGGGGAGCCGGCTGAGGCGGTGCACGAGGCCAAGCAGCGGCGATTGACCCTGGCCGCGCTTCATTTCCTCAAGACGCACGGCCTGCTGGAGCAGCCCAGCCGGTTCGACGTCGTGGCGATCGTCTGGCCCGACGATCGACGTTCGCCCGCCATCGAGCACTTCCGCAACGCCTTCGACGCGGTGGGACGCGGACAGATGTTCCGCTAACCCACCTGTTGACCCTTCGGGCGGCATCGGCTTGCGCGGAGGGTCGAGGGTCCGTGCGCGTCGGACGCCGTCAACCTCGCGCGTCTTTCGAGAATCGCGAAAACGCGCCGGAACCGTGTCCTCACAGGGAGATCCGCCGCGTCGCCGCGCCTCTTGCCGCGGCGTTACTGGGGAT
>CAZRGV010000068.1:0-8123 GCA_964599655.1 uncultured Isosphaeraceae bacterium
ACCAGTGCTCGGGTCCAACGACCCTGTCGGGTGGGACTGGTGGCTTGCCCACCAGTGCTCTGGTCCAACGACGCTGTCGGGTGGCACAGGTGGCTTGCCCACCAGTGCTCGGGTCCAACGACCCTGTCGGGTGGGACTGGTGGCTTGCCCACCAGTGCTCTGGTCCAACGACGCTGTCGGGTGGCACAGGTGGCTTGCCCACCAGTGCTCGGGTCCAACGACCCTGTCGGGTGGGACTGGTGGCTTGCCCACCAGTGCTCTGGTCCAACGACGCTGTCGGGTGGCACAGGTGGCTTGCCCACCAGTGCTCGGGTCCAACGACCCTGTCGGGTGGGACTGGTGGCTTGCCCACCAGGGCCACCCGCGTCAGCCTCCGGTCGGGTCCGATCGCGTCCCCGACCGGATGTTCTGCCGTCGCCTGGGAGCGTTCGCTACGAACCGCGCTCCGGGCGTCGGGTCGCGGCGGGTGCGTTGACGGTCAATTCGCCGAGCCGGAGCCTGGGCATGACCTGGACTCTCGGATGGGCGGGGTCGGCGGGGACGAGGGCGAGGGCACGAACGCGGTAGTTGCCGTTTCGGAGATTCCGAGTGGTCAACGACCAGGAGCCGTCGGGTCCGGCGTTGGTCTGGCCGATCTTGATCGCGCCCTTTGGACTGCCGGCGACGATCCAGATCCTGGCATTCGGGCCGGAGGTTCCCTGGAACTCGGGGCGATGGACCGAGGCCACGCCGAGGCGGCCGGTCGTGCTGGCCGGAGTGCCTGAGGCGGGCGACAGGGACGCGGTCAGGAGGCTCTGGCAGACGTAAGGCGTGCCGTTGCCCAGGGTTGGGATGACGTTAACCTGATACCAGTCATGGACGTTGAAGTCGCCGCTGTGGCTGATGCCGGGCCCTGTGATGTCGCAGTAGGTCGCCTCGCCCTTAACGGGGACCTGGCCCCAGAGGTTGAACAACCCACCGTTGGAGCCATGGGTGAACTGAACCGGGGTCTTTTGATAGAACACCTCGGCCTGGTCGACGTTGCTGGGGACGACCACGAACGGGTCCTTGGCCCTGGCCTGGTAGTCGTTGATGGCCTTGCGGGCGACCCAGCCCATGAAGCCGCTTCGGACGCTGTATTGCGGCGCGGGGAAGCCGTTGTTGGCGGCGTGCGGGTCGAGCAGGGTTTCCTTGATGAATCCGGCGTCGATTTGCGGGGTGGACTGCTTCTGAAGTTGCTGCAAGGCCACGCCGTTGACGACGGTCCCCTCGCTGTGGCCGATGAAGTGGAGGTCAACCGGCTCGTTGGCGGGGAACTGCTCGGCGGCTTGCCGCACCTGGTTCGCCAGCCGTGGGCCTTGCTTGGCCGCGGAGCCCGGGTGGTCGCTGACGGCGACCCAGTTGAACGGGATCACGACGTCGTAGCCCTGCGCTTTCAAGGCGTTGGCCATGCGGTTTTCCCAGGCGGGGATGCGGTTCCCGGGCGTCGATTGCAGGCCGCCGTGGGTGACAATGGCGATCGTATGCTTGCGGAACGAGGCCGTGTTGTCGGTCGTGGTCGTCTCGGCGACCGAGCCGGAGGGGTTCGCGACGACGAGAACGTACGGATGCAACGGGTTGGGCGGCAGGCCGTTGGCCAGCGGGATGTCGAGCTGATGCACGCCTTGCTGGGTGGCGTCGTGGCCGTTCGCGTCGAGGGTTGGGGGCGAGGCGCTCGTGCCGGGAGCCACCACCTGGAATGAGCCCACGAGTTGATCGCTCGGGTCGAACGTGGCATCGGCCGATCGGTAGACGCCCAACTCGAACGACCGAGGCAGGTCGGCGTTCTGGACGGCATAGTCGAGGACGACGCTGTTGGAGTCGGGCGTCGATGCCGAGATCATGGCGATGTTGGGCGTGGGCGCCGCCAGGAGCCGGCGATCTTCGAGGCCCTCGATCGACGGCCGGTGTCGCGAACGGCGACTGGCGGAGCCGGATCGGGGTTGGTTGGCGTTTCGGATTCGGAAGAGCCTCGGCGCAAGCTCAAAGCGCATCGGGAGATCCCTCGCGAGGAGAGGGCAACGGGTCGTCTACGATGGGATTCCGGCCAGGATGGCGAGTGAACGACAGGACCGACCGGGATCGACACGACTCGGTCGGGCTATCGGCTTGTGATCGGCGATCCGGCAGGATCGACTTGATCCAAAAATTCGTTGCGACCGATTTTTTCGGGCGAATTTCCAGCAGGGTTTCCAAACGGGGACCGGCTCCGCGTCCTCGAAGGGCCGGTCCCCGTGGTTGGAAATCGCGTCTAAGAAACCCGGCGTTCGTGCGTGAGAGCGGTAGACGGGCCTCACGGGGGAGAGCGGATGACGGATACCTGCCGAGCCACCGAGTCCGGGAAACAGCATTGGATTCGCGACGCGGTCGCGCGGTACGAGGGGCCGTTGACGCTGTATGCGTCGCGGTTGCTCGCCGACGCGGAACGGGCGCGTGACGTCGTGCAGGACACGTTTCTGAAGCTCTGCGGCCAGGACGAGTCGGACCTGTCGAACCGGCTTGCCGAGTGGCTGTTCACCGTTTGCCGCAACCGGGCCCTCGACGTTTTGAGGAAGGAGGGACGCATGACTCGCCTGAGCGAAGACCAGGTGCAAACCTGCCGGAGCCCCGATCTCGACCCGTCCGACGCCCTGGAGCGACGCGACTCGGCCGCGAGGGTGCTGCAACTGCTCGACGCCTTGCCGAACAACCAGCGCGAGGTGATCCGCCTGAAGTTTCAAAACGGCTTCTCGTATCGCGAAATTAGCCGGATCAGCGGCCACAGCGTCAGCAACGTCGGCTTTCTGATCCACGTCGGTTTGAAAACGATCCGCCAGCGCCTTGCCGACGGCCTTCCGGCCGAAGCCCAGTCCTGAACCGAACCGAGAGGAGAACCGCCATGACCTTCGATCCGAATGACGCGAGGCTCACGGCCTTTGCCCTCGGCGAGCTGGAGGGCGACGAGCAAGCGGCCATCGAGGCCCTGCTGGCCGAAAATCCCGACGCGCGCCAGGCCGTCGACGACATTCGACAAACGGCCCGGCTACTGACCGAGTCCTTCCAGACCGAGCCCAGCCCCGGCCTGGCTCCCGAACACCGGCAGGCGATCGAGGCGAAACTGGCCTCGACCGACATCGACGAGACCCTTCCGAGGTCCGCCGGCGCGGCGCCTCCCAGGATGGTTCGCGTGCGGTGGATGCCCATCGGCCTGGCCGCCGCCGCGACGATCGCCATCGCCGCCGGGACTTTGGCCTTGTTGCATCAACAAACTCAAACGCTTGTCGAGCCCACGGCGACCATGGAACTCGTCCAGGCGGCCGATCGAGCCGCGCCGAGGGCGGCGCCGACGTTCAGGGACGGAGCCCCCAGCCCTCCCGTGTTGATCCCAACCGAGGCGACGGCCTCGGCGCCCGAGCACGCCCAGCGCGGGACGCAGGTCCGGCTCTATTCGGCCGAGGCACCGTCGCCGAACAGCCGGAGCCTGCCCGCGCCCGCTCCTCTCGCGGGTCAGCCGTTGAGCCCCCGCGCCGCGAGTGGAGGCATGATGGGCGGCATGGGTGTGATGTCGGGGGTCGATTCCAACTCGATGATACCGCCGACGTCGGGGCCCTCGAAGCCTCGCCGTCGATCGGACGTCGCGCTCCGAGAGCTCGAAGCCCATCGCGTGGATCGGTACGACAACAACGAGGGCCTGGACGCCCGGAACCTGGCGGTTGACGCCGGATTGCCGACGGGTTCAAAGGCGAGGCAACTTGGAGAGCTCGCGGTCCACGACGACCGCGACGCCCGGCTCGCGAATCCGGCTCCCGAGCCGGGACGGAAGCGACTCGAGGAGATGCCCGAACTCCGGCAAGCGGCGGAGGCTGGCGCCGGGTTCAACACCGAGCAATATGCCTTGACCGTCGAGAACGACTACCAGAAGGTCACGGCGCAGAACAACATGTCGACCTTCTCGATCGACGTCGACACGGCCTCGTACGCCAATGTGCGGCGGTTCCTCAACCAGAACGCCCTGCCGCCCAAGGACGCGGTGCGGATCGAGGAGCTGATCAACTACTTCACCTACGAGTATCCCCAGCCCGAAGGGGATGACCCGTTCTCGGTCAACGTCGAGGTGCTGCATTGCCCCTGGAACGCCAAGCACGAGCTCTTGCGGATCGGCCTGAAGGGGAAGCAAACCGATCGGAAGCCGTTGAACCTGGTGTTCCTCGTTGATGTCTCGGGCTCGATGCTGCAGCCGAACAAGCTGCCGCTGGTCAAGGAAGGGCTCCAGTTGCTGGTCAACGAGCTGACCGAGAACGACCGGGTGGCCATGGTCGTCTACGCGGGAACTCGGGGACTCGCCTTGCCCTCGACGCCGGGCCATCGCAAGGCCGAGATTCGAGCGGCCATCGACCAACTCGAAGGGGGCGGCTCGACGAACGGTGGCGCGGGGATCAACCTGGCGTATGACGTGGCGGTCGCGAACTTCGTGAAAGGGGGCGTCAACCGGGTCATCCTCTGCACCGACGGTGATTTCAACGTGGGCGTCACCGACGTCGGCGCCCTAGTCCGCCTGGCCGAGGAAAAGGCCAAGACGGGCGTCTTCCTGAGCGTTCTCGGATTCGGCCAGGGGAACCTGAAGGATCAGACGATGGAGCAGATCGCCGACAAGGGAAACGGCAACTACGCCTACATCGACTCGTACCAGGAGGCCCGCAAGGTGCTGGTCGAGCAGTTGAGCGGCACGTTGGAGACGATCGCCAAGGACGTCAAGATCCAGGTCGAGTTCAACCCGGCGAAGGTCGGGGCCTATCGCCTGATCGGCTACGCCAACCGGATGCTCGAAAACAAGGACTTCCGCGACGACACCAAGGACGCGGGCGAAATCGGCGCGGGGCACACCGTGACGGCGCTCTACGAGCTGGTGCCGCCCGGTGAGGAGGCGAAGGCCCTTCCCGACGCCAGCGGATCGCGGTACGTCAAGCCGGCCGAGGTGGCCGACGAGGCCAAGACGGGCAACGAGCTGTTGACCGTCCGGCTTCGGTACAAGTCCCCCGAGGGAACCACCTCCCGCGAGATCGAGCGCCCCGTCGCCAACGAGGTGAACGATCTCGGACGCGCGTCGACCGACTCCAAGTTCGCCGCCGCGGTGGCCGAGTTCGGCATGCTGCTCCGCGACTCGAAGTACAAGGGGGACAGCAACTTCGACGCGGTCCTCGAACTGGCTCGCGCCAACCTCGGCCACGACCCGTCCGGCTATCGCCGCGAGTTCGTCGAGCTGGTCGAGAAAGCCAAGTCCCTGGCCGCTGCCGCGGGTCGCTGATCGACCCATTGGCCCTCACGAAACGAACCCAGGCCGAGCCGGCGCCCTTCCCAAACCGAGCGGAGGGACGTCGGCTCGGGTCGTTTCGTTGGCGTTCGTGAGGGTCGAACCGTCGTCGTGGTTCCGCGGGAACACGTTCTTGAGTTCCGCGAGAAACGATTATTGTCGTTGGATGATGTGTGATTGGACGGATGATCGATCAGCGGCGGAGCCGGTGGCGATGCTTCCAACGCAGCAAGGCCAGGCGGAGCCTCATGCGCCACTGGACGAGGGTGGGTCGGAGGGCCAGGAGTCCTCTGGCTCGGAAATGGGCACGGGCCCAGAGCAATCGGAGCCGGACGCGGAACCAGATTTCCAGGCGTCGGAGCCAGGGCAGGGGGCCGCTCGGTTCGGACGTGGTGGCGGGAGGGAAGAGCTGCGCCAGGCGCCGCGACGAGACCAGGGAGGTTCTCGGTTGCGGAGCCGGTGTCGAGCCGTCGGCCTTCGAGTCCGAGGTGGTCGGCTCGGTGTCGATCATCCGACGGGCTCCAGGTTGGTCGGTTCGGCCAGGGAGAGTCCGTGGGCGCGGTAACGGGCGTCGCCGATCACATACTTGGCCGGAATCGCGATGCGGCGGCCGAAAAGCCGGCCCCAGAAGGTGGTTCCCAGCGGCACGACAAGCTGGTCGGCTCCATGCTGATCTTTCCGTCGACGGACGCGCGTGCCGGCCGGGGCGATGATGACCGCGATCACGCGATCGTCCGCGGACTGACGGATCAGGCGGCGCTCCGCGAACGAGATCGTTGCCCCGACGCGATCCTTGACCGTACTGGTACAGAGATAAACGGGAAATCGAGTGGGGCGATTCAGCCGCTTCATGGAACAGATCACCCTCGACGAGGATCGGCCGCCTGGGGTGTTTTTCAGTGTAAGGGGACGATGCACGAAACGCAACTGCCCATCGAATTCGCGACAAGGGCCGTGCCGCTCGGGAATCGGGCGCGGGGCCGGGCTCCGTAAGCTCGTGTCGCGGCGGACGTTCCGAGGCGCCCGTTGCCGATTCTCCGAGACTCAAGGCAGCGGGACGTCGTGGAATTCGAAGGCGACGGGAATCGTCAAGACGCGGCTGGGTGTCTCGTAAACGAACTGGTAGTCGGACAACGTGCCGGGGGCGTCGACGAAGATGTATTCGAAGCCGAGCCGGCCGGGGCGGACCTCGGTGTTCGAGAAGCCGCCGTTGTGCTCGAAGCGGGAGCCGTCGGCCCGCTGGAGCCAGAGGCGGTTGTTGAACAGCCCTTGTTGATAACTTTCGAAGGCCGGTCCCTCGCCGGGCATTTCCAGTCGGACCCGAATTCGCCAGACCTGCTCCTCGGCCTGCGCCGATTCGAGCGTGACCTTGATGTCCCCTTGCTGGATCGTGACATTCTTCGCGTCGAGCTTGGGGAACTGGAACCGTTTGAGGCCGGCGGGAATGGTCACGTCGGCCTTGATCTTGAGCCGTTGGAGCGAACGGGCCGAGCGAAGGGGAGCCTCCATGTTGAGGTTGAGCTCGGCCACCGGATTCTCGGGGCGGAGGACGACGCTCGACGACTCGTCCATGACGTCGGGGAGGACCGTGTTACCCTCGTTGTCGACGATTTCGAGCTGGTTGGCCTTCAGGGCGAGCAGCATCGGCCGCAGTCGCGGCTCCCAGGCGAACTCGATCTGGGCGTTCGCTCGGCCCTGGTTGGTTTCGAGGTCGAGGGTCGACGAGATGCGTTTTAGGACGACGCGAAACGGGCCGGGATACTGGATGAGCGCGGCGTTCCGCTTCGGCTCGACGCCGATCATGTCCGGCAGGTCAGGCTCTCCCGGCTTCAGGCCGATCGAGCCGTCTCCGGTGTAGAACTCGGGGGCGAGCTCCGCCTTCTTGCAAAGGATGTCGAGCGCCTCGAAGAATGGCCTGTCCTGGATGTCGAGGTCGAGAGAGGGGTTGGTCGCGTCGGCGCCCAGGGCCTCGCGAAGGTCGGTGAGCCGGTTGTTCGACTGGACCTGAAGCGCCTTGAGCGCCTCGGTGAGCCGGATGCCCTTGGCCTGGATGGTGACGCGAGAGGCGTCCAGGCTGGCCGACTCGAGCGCGGCTTCCAGTTCCTCGCGGACCTTCGCCAGGCGTTGCTTGCGGAGCTCGCCTTGAACCTTCGACTCCTCCGGAAGCAGCGACAAGGCCCGAGGCCCGAGGCCGATGAGGGCCTTTTCCGCGGCCTCACGGTCGTCGGCCTTCTCCGAGCCGAGCTTCTCCACCAGCGAGGCTACCCGGTCGTTCAAGGCCGCGTCCTGACCCGACGCCGGCCACGCCGGGACGATCCAGAGACCCAGCAAGACCAGCCGAAAAACACGCGTCATGGGAGTGTCCCTTCGTGAGCGGACAGCGAAGCCGGACGGAGCCGGTCGGGGCGATCGGATCACGTGTTATCCCACCTTCCAGTCGCCATCTTCCATGACGACCGAGCCGTCGGCGATGATCCGTCCCGCCGAACGGAGATCGACGATCAGGTCCCAGTGCAGGGCCGACTCGTTCGAGCCGCCGGTCTCGGGGTAACTTTGCCCGAGCGCGACGTGAACCGTGCCGCCGATCTTCTCGTCGAAAAGAATCGAGCCGGTGAAGCGGTTGATGCCGTCATTCAGGCCGATACCGAGCTCTCCGAGCCGCCGCGCGCCGGCGTCGAGGTCGAGCATCGAGAGCAGGTACGGCTCCCCCTCGTCGGCCCTGGCGGAAACGACGGCCCCCTGGTCGAACTCCAGCGCGATGCCGGAAACCTCGCGGCCTCCACGGCAAACCGGGAAGCTGCAACGGAGCCGGCCC
>CAZRGV010000068.1:8148-13440 GCA_964599655.1 uncultured Isosphaeraceae bacterium
ATCTCGCCGGAGGGCATGTTGCGTCGGCCGTCGGAGTTGATCCAGGTCCGGCCGGCGACCGAGAGGGTCAGGTCGGTCCCGTCGGCCTCGAACCGGACGGTGCGCACGTTCGACATGAACTCGACCAGCCCGGCTTGCCGTTGGCCGAGGGCCTTCCAGGCCGCGATCGGGTCGTCGCGGTCGAGGAACATGGCCGAGGCGACGAACCGCTCGTACTCCTCAAGGGGCATGTTCGCGTCGGCGGCGTAGGCCGCGGTGGGATACTGCGTCAGGACCCACCGCTTCTTGCTGGCCGCGCGTCGGATCGGGTCGCGCGCCCGGTCGACGATCGCCTGGCGCTTCGGATCGACCGACCGCATAGATCGCGTGTCGCTCTCGGCGGCGATGCGGATGCGGCCGTCGATCGTCTGGGCCTCGTAGAGGCCGACCGGCGGCAAATGCGAGAGCTGCGCCTCGTTGGCGTGCTCGAGAAAGAACTCCGACAGGCCCGGCAAATCGAGCCGGAGCAACGGATGCGCGCCCCGGAGCACGACCGCCCGGTAACACGCCTCGACCAGCGGCCGGGCCTCGAGCTCCGAGGCGATCAGGATCGACTCGCCAGGCACGATGCGCAAGCAGTAGTCCGCCAGCAAGTCCGCCCATCGCCCGATCAGGTCGTCGGTCATCCTACCCATCCTTCAGCCGCGACTCCCGCCCCGGACAGGGAGTCCGTAAGAATTCATTTTAAACCGGCGCGACGGTCCAGGGCAACGACCGGTTGGACCGATGGGGCCCTGGATCGCGAGTTCCTTCGGAGTGCTTGACGGAACCTTTCGGCGCGTCGACAATCGAGTTCCATCGCCGGTCCATTCTCGGACCCGGGTCATTGTAGAAGGTCTCACCCGCGGCCTCGCCTGTCAAATCCAAGGACTTCCGTACATGAAATCGCATCGCTTCGTTCGTCTTTGTGGGGCCGTTCTGGCCGTGGCGAGCCTGACGTTGCTCCGACCGGCGGGACGTGTGGACGCGGCCGGGCAGTATGTTCGGCCGTCGGAGGCCCGGTTGCGGGCCGATGTCTCGTTCCTGGCCGACGACCTGCGGGAAGGCCGAGGCGTGGGGACCGAGGGGATCGACGCGGCGGCCGATTACATCGCGACGGTCTTTCGCGAACTCGGGTTGAAGCCCGCGCCGGGCGCGGATGGCTATTTCCAGCCGTTTACGATCCGGGGCCGGCCTCGCCTTGGCGAACCCGTGACGCTGGCCGTCTCGCTGCCCGAGGAGAAGACCCTCAAGGGTGAGCTGAAAAAGGATTTCAGCCCGCTGGCCGTCGGCGGGGCGGGGAAGGTTGAGGGGGCCGGCCTGGTGTTCGCCGGTTACGGCATCACCGCCAAGGATGAGCGATTGAACCTTGATTACGACGATTACGCGGGAATCGACGTGAAGGGGAAGGTGGTGCTGATCCTGCGCCGGGAACCGCAGCAAGACAACGCCGAGAGCCCGTTCGCCGGCAAGGAGACAACCAGCTACGCGACCTTCACGAGCAAGGCGGTCAACGCCGCGAAGCATGACGCGGCCGCGGTCTTGCTGGTCAATGACGCCGCGGGGAGCAAGGGTCGCGACGAGCTGCTCGACTTCGGGGCGACGCCCGGCGGCGCGACGATCCCGTTCGTGATGGTCACGCGGGCCTTCGCCGACAAGATCCTGGCCGCGGCTGGCCAGCCCTCGCTCGAAGAGTTTGAAGCCCAGATCGATTCGGACCTGACGCCTCGGTCCAGGGCGCTGGAAGGGGTCAAGGTCGACGCCGAGGTGACCATCGGCCGCGAGTCGATCGAGGCCAAGAACGTGATCGCGGTGCTGGAAGGGGAGGGGCCGCTGGCCGACGAGACGATCGTCATCGGGGCGCACTACGACCACCTGGGCAAGGGGGGGCCGGGCTCGCTGGCGTTCGGCTCGCAGCAGATTCACAACGGGGCCGACGACAACGCCTCGGGCTCGGCGATGGTGCTGGAAATGGCCCGACGGCTGGCGCGGCGTCCCGAGCCCTTGCCGCGCCGGATCGTCTTCATGACCTTCTCGGGCGAGGAGCGCGGATTGCTCGGTTCGGCGCACTACGTCGAGCATCCGCTCTATCCGCTCGACAAGACGGTGGCGATGATCAACTTCGACATGGTGGGCCGCCTCAACGACGACCGCGAGCTGACGGTCTTCGGCGCGGGGACCTCCAACGGCCTGGAACAACTGATCGAGTCGCTGGCGACGTCCCAGGGCCTGAAGCCGAAAATGATCGTCGGCACGCGCGGCGAGTTCAATCAGAGCGATCACGCGTCGTTCTATCGCAAGGATATTCCGGTGGTGTTCTTCTTCACGGGAACACATGCCGATTATCATCGCCCCAGCGACGACACCGACAAGATCAACTTTGACGGCATGTTGCGGGTGGCCGATCTCGCCGAGCTGTTGCTGCTCGACCTGGCGCGTCGGCCCGAACGTCCCAACTTCAACCGGCTCGGCGGCGGCGCGCCCACCGTGGCCGGCGCGCTTCGAGGCGGAAGCGGCGTCTACTTCGGTTCGAGGCCCAGCTATGGCTTCAACGGCGAAGGGGTCAAGCTCGAAGGCGTCAGCGAGGGGAGCCCCGCCGAAAAAGCCGGCCTCAAGGGGGGCGACATCATCGTCAAGTTCGGCGACCTGAAGGTGGTCGACGTCGAGAGCTTCATGGCCGCCCTCGGCAGCCGGAAGCCCGGCGACGAGGTCGAGGTCGTCGTGCTTCGGGACGGCAAGGAAACGACCTTGAAGGCCAAGCTCGGATCGCGGCCCGCGCGCGGGGCCCAGGACTGATCGGGTCGAGCGGAGCAGGGAGCCTCGAGCGCCTCTGGGGCCTGTTCACGCGAGGGGTGCTCGGAGGCCCTTGTTTCGTCGGTCCATGGGGATTCCTTTCGGTTTGACAAGGGTCGGGAGGGCGATCGTTGTTGCATCGACGCGAGATCGCCCGTTCCCGGCGCGAATGGCTGCGATGGTCGGCGATCGGGCTGTTGGCCGGATCGGGTTGCGGAGGGAACGGCGCGCGCCTGGTGGTCGTCACAAGCTGGAGCGACGCCGAGCGCGAGGCGCTGAAGTCCTCGGTCCGATCGGCATTCGATATTCTCTGGATTTGTCCCTCGGACGGGGGAGATCCGGCCTCGTTGCTGGAACAGGGGTTGCGGGCCGACGTGGTGCTGGGCGGGTCGGCCTCGAGCTTTGAGCGGCTGTTGGCGGCGGGTCGGCTGGAGGCGGTCGCCCGAGGGGAGCCCGCGTGGTGGGTGGTTCGCCGGTCGCCGCTGGGGTTGGCCTTGAGGCGGGCCGCGGTTTCCGGCGACGAGGCGCGATCGATCGCGACGGGATGGCCCGCGCTGGGGGCTCCGGAATGGGCCGGCCGGCTCGCGATGGACGACCCTCGGCGCGATCCGAGAATCCGGGCCGTCGCGGCCTCGGAGCTGCTCGGCAAGCCCTGGCAACCGGTCTACTCCGACGTGTTGCGCGCCGGGGGCAATGCCCGGCCGATGGGCCGAACGGAGGGAACGGCGCTGGCCGAGCTGACGCGCGGCGAGGCCGATCTGGCGGTCACGTCGGCCGATCGGGTCCCCGCGGGCCGAGAGGTTGGATTCGTGTCGTTTCCGGGATCGGCCGATTGGATCGAGGGGGCCGGCATGGTTCGAGGGGCCGCGCGCCCCGACCTGGCGAGGCGGTTCCTCCGGGCGTTGAGGGATTCGGTGGACGCGAGCCGGCCGCCGGAGCCGGTCGCGGGGCGGTTCCGGGCCGAGGCGCTGCTGGCCGACCTGCTGGGGGCGACCCTCGTGGACGCGCGGGAGGAGCTTCGCGGGGCCGTTCGATCCTTGAAGGCGTCGGATGCGATCGAGCCGCCGCCGTGGCCTCCGGCGTCGATCGAGGATTTGAAAACGTCGAGAGACGCGCCGACGTTGCTGGCGACGCTCGCCGGCCAGATCACGCCCGACCGGGCGTTCCGCGCCTGGCTGGTTTCGAGCTGGTATCGGCCCCCGACGCGCCTTGCTCCAGGAGCTGGCGAACGCGGTCGGAGGGCGACTGGTCGAGGAGCCCCGGTTCCGGCTCTGGCTCCGCGAGGAGTGGACCGCCTGGGCCCGGCAGAGCTACCGCCTGATGGCCGGGCAGGCCAAGGGAAAGGGTGCGTTATGATCCGGGCCGTGCTCGATGGGTTGGTCAAGCGGTTCGATCGGGTGGCGGTCGTCGACCTCGACGCCGAGGCGCCTCTGGAGCTCCTGCCGGGCGAGCTGCTGGTTGTGCTCGGTCCGTCCGGTTCGGGAAAAACGACACTCGCGCGGTTGATCGCCGGCCTGGAGCGTCCCGAATCGGGCGAGGTGCTGCTCGGCGAGCGAACGATCACGGGCCTTTCCCCGCAAGAGCGGCGGGTGGGCCTGGTCTTTCAGGACGACGCGCTCTGGCCTCACCTGACGGTGGCCGAGAATGTGGCCTTTGGCCTTCGCGTCCGGAAGGTCGCTCGCAAGGAGCGGCGGCTCCGCGTCGACGAGGTGATGGCCGCAACGCGGATCGACGGGCTGGCCGACCGCCGGCTCGAAAGCCTCTCGGGGCTTCAGCGGGCTCGCGTCGCGCTGGCGAGGGCCCTGGTCGTCGAGCCCGATTTGTTGATCGTCGATGAGCCGTTTGACCGGCTCGAGCCCCGCGTTCGACCCGACTTCCGAGACGACATCCGGCGCGTGCAGGTCGAGCTTCGAACGACCACGATGGTGCTGACCCACCACACGAGGGAGGCCCTCGCGATGGCCGACCGCCTGGCGGTGCTCGACCTCGGCCGGGTGGTTCAGGTCGGGCCTCCGCGAGAGGTCTACGCGAGGCCGTTCAACGCGTTTGTGGCCCAGTTGCTCGGACCGGTCAACCTGATCCAGGGTCAGGCGGAGTCGACCGACAACCGGGGCGACGTGGTGGTTCGAACGCCGCTGGGCCGCCTGATCGGACGGGCCGAGGCGGGCTTGATCCGAGGCGGAACGCCCGTGACGGTCGCCATCCGGCCCGAGTCGCTCGGCCTGGGCGCGGTGGTTCCCTCCGGCGCGAACCGATTCGCCGCCACCGTGGACAAGGTGGAGTTTCAGGGCGAGCTTCAGCGGATCGAGCTGCGAGGGCCCGGCGACTGGTCGATCTGGGCCGTGAGCCTGCCCGGTCCGTCGCGCCACCTGGAGGAAGGCCAGAGTCTGACCGTCTCGGTCCATCCCGAGGCGGTGGTCGTCCTTCCGAGCGCGTTGGCCCTGGCTCGCTGAGCCGACCGGACGTGGCCGAGTGGTCCTG
>CAZRGV010000068.1:13492-30607 GCA_964599655.1 uncultured Isosphaeraceae bacterium
CGCGTCGCAGCCAGACCCCGCCCTCGACCCGGGCGAGCCAGAGCGGATGCGGGAGCGAGGGAAGCCGCCAGTGCCCTTCGATCTCGGTGCCGTCGTCGTTGATCTGGCCCTGGTAGAGCACTTCCTGATCGGCGCCCAGAACGCCGAGCCGGACGTCGCCGATGCGATAGCCGGCGAAATGGGGCCCGTGATACGTCTTGAGGAATCGCACCGTTCGACCGTTCACTTCGCCTGACAGGCTCGAAATCGGTGAGAGTTGAATCTCGGCGACCACGGGACCGGCCGGCACGTCGGGATAGGCGGAGCGGATCGACGCGACGATGCGCTCGTCGGCGCCCGGCGGGAGCCCTTCGGCCATGGCGAGCTCCGAGAGCGTCGACTGAAACGCCGTGCAGGCGTCCTCCATCGAGCCGGCCAGGCGCGGACCGTTCTGATCAAAGGTCACGGAAATCGGGCGTTGCTGGTCGTGCCGCGTGTAGTAGCCCTTCCAGCGGCCGCTCAGGTTGTGCTCGCATGGCATGGTCGCGCGCTCCCTGTCGAGATGCCCTGAGGGGCGGTTCGATGCGAATTCAAAATCTCCGAACGCGTTTTCACGAAAGAGGTTGGAATCCAATCGCACGAAATCGCCCGCAACCGTCGTCCGTCGTTGTGGCAGGATGGGCCAGGCCCACCGATCGTCTGACCGCGCAAGAGGTTCGGTCGACGATTCCCACCCGATCGCAGGCGAGTCGTTCCGGCCATTCGGCATTACACGGATGGCTTCGCCGCCGCTTCGAGAGGATTCCGACAGGCGGCGTGGCCCAGAACCACGTCGCCTTGCTGGGTCGCGGTGGGTTGGGGCCGCCAACCCAGAGACACTCGCCTCGCCAGCAAGGCATCGGCCGACGGCTGTTGATCCCAGATGGCGACCGCCATCACGTCACCGAGTCAGGTCGTGTCGAACGACAGGACGACGTTCGGCGCGACTCGGACCAGAACGTCGTAGGTGAACTCATCCTGAGCCACGACGTCGACCACCTCGAAGGGTGGAGATTGCCGGGAGGCCCATTCCAGCACGGCACGGAGCGATCGGAGAGACTTGGCACGTTCGAGCCATAATTCTCGGTCCATGCGCCGAATCACTGGTGGCGGTTGGTTCGAGGTCTCGGGCGTTCCGGAAGGATACCTCAGGGGATTGTTCGCCAGGGATCGTCCCGGATCAATCCCTGATTCCGAGACGAATTTTTCGGGCTCGCCCCGACAGCTTGCGGGTGCGAAACCCGTCGGGTCTCGCGTAAGATCGTTCTGCCGGTCGAGTTCCAGGCATCGGAGCGGGAGCGTGGGAATGGGTTTACGGCGAGGGTTCGGCCGCCTTCCCGGTCTGATCGCGGCGGGAATGTTCCTCGTGCCCCTGCTGGCGTTGGTCGCGGCCTTGCCGCTCGACCGGGGTCCGGACGGCGAGGCTCGGGTCACGGCCTTCCCGTTGGCGCTGACCTTGCTCGACCCTTTGGTCTGGGAATGTACCCGGAACAGCGTTCTGGTGGCGGCGGCGGTCGCCTTGGGGGCGTGGTTTCTGGGGGTTGGCCTGTCGAGGCAATCGCGTCGACGGTTCCGCGGCCGAACGCTGCTGAGGGCGCTGGTGGCGGCTCCGCTCGCGGTGCCTCCGCTGTTCGCGGCGTTGGGCCTTCGAGGTCTGGCCGAGCGATTCGACGTGGGGAACGCTTGGCCAGGCGGAGAGTTTGGCTGGCTGGCCTGGTTCTGGGTCGAGCTGGCCTGGGCGGTGCCGTTGGTGGCGGGGACCGTCAGCCGGACCCTGGAGCGGGTCGATCCGTCTTGGGAAGACGCGGCGAGGGTGGCGGGTGGCCGGAACGGCCAGGTCTGGAGGATGATCCTTCGCCCCTTGATCCGTCCCGAAGCCCTTGGGGCGGTCGGGGTGGTTTTCGGCCTGGTCTTGCTCGAACCCGGTGCGCCGCTGGTGCTTGGGCTGCGTCGCACGCTGGCCTTCCAGGCCGTTGAGGCTGCGCTTGATCCGATCGCGCGATCGCGAGCCGCCGGTTTGGCGCTGATCGCGACGGGGCTGGCCGCGCTCGTTCAGGTGGGTCTGAGGCGATGGTCCGGGCCGCCCTGGCCCGAGGCCCTGTTCGGCCCCGAGCCGACCCCCCGACGCGCCTCGTGGTCCCGGCTGCTGGGTTCGTTCTTGCTCCTGGGCGGCTGGTCGTCGGTGGCGGTCGTACCGCTCCTCGGCCTGGCCGCCACGGCCTCGTTGGTCGATCCGATCGGCTCCTGGCGCTGGGATCGTTTCTCCACGGCGAACTTTCGGCGGCTCCTGGACGATCCCCGCGTTCACGGCTTCGCGGTCCATTCGGCGATGCTCGGGGTCGGGGTGGCCTCGATCGGCCTCGCGCTCGCCTGGCGGATCGTTGGGGGCCGAGCGTCGCCCCGGTTCGAGCCGAAAACCGTTTCCTGGATGAAGGTTATGCCACCGCTGGCGGTCGGAATCGGCCTGCTGCGGGTTCCGGGCTTGATCGAGGAGTTCGCCTCCGGCCTGGCGGGAATCAGCGGTTCGTTCGAGGGGTTGGCCTCGGCGTTTCGGGGCCTGGCCCGCGAACTCTCTCCTTTTGAAACGCCCGGCCTGCTGCTCGGCTGGTCGGTCCTCGCGACGCAGTTTCCGATGCTCCTTCGAATGGTCGGGAGCCTCCGAAGCCGGACACGACCGTTGTGGAACGAGGCGGCCTGGACCCTCGGCGCCTCACGATGGCGGGCCTGGCGAACGTTGACACTGGCCTTGCTCGGCCCGCCCCTGTTCGCGATCTGGCTTCGATTGGCCGTCCTGGCCGCGCTCGACACGGCCTCCGCCCTGGTTCTGACGCCCACGTCGATGTCGAGGACGCTCGGGCCTGGCGTGCTCGACCTCTGGCGGACGCCCGAAGCGATGCCGATGGCCGCGGCGCTCGGAGCGTCGGCCTCGGCCTTGAGCCTGCTCGCGCTGGCCTTCACGTCGCGCCTCGATCGACAAGGCTGACCGGATTGTCGGCATCCTCGATACGACCGGTTCGGCCGGAACGCATCGTGCGTCGCACAGGACAGAAAACCGTGCCCGAACGGGTTCGACTCGGCTGGTCGCCGGACCGGACGCCTCGTTATGCTGGTGGGGATGCGCCCAACAGGTCGAGGCGCGTTGCGGTTCGCAACCCAGGGGACGCTCTCAAGAGGCTGTTACGTTCATGGACATCGCCAAGCTCGCGCTGGAAGACGGGACGGTATTCACGGGTCGCGCCTTTGGGGCCCGGGGCGAGGTCGATGGCGAGGTCGTCTTCAACACGAGCATGACCGGCTATCAGGAGATCCTGACCGACCCGTCGTATCACGGTCAGATCGTGGCGATGACCTACCCGCAGATCGGCAACTACGGGGTCAACGCCGAGGACGTGGAAAGCGGACGGCCGTGGGTCCGAGGGTTCATCGTCCGGGAGCTGAGCCGCCGCGTCAGCAACTATCGCGCACGTGGATCGCTCGAAGACTACCTGGAGAAGCACGGCATTCCCGGCATCGAGGGCATCGACACCCGGCAGCTCGTCCGGATCACCCGCGTGCACGGGGCGATGAAGGGCATCCTTTCAACGACCGACCTGGATGACGATCGCCTCGTGGCCAGGGCCAAGGCCAGTCCCGGCCTGGTCGGCCGCGACCTGGCCAGCGAGGTCATGCCCTCCGAGGCGAAAGCGTGGGAGCCCGGATTCGAAAGCCCGCTTCTGACCCACCAAAAGCCGGCCATCGAGAGGGAATCGGGCCTTCGGCCGCACGTGGTCGCGATGGACTTCGGCATGAAGTGGAACATCGCCAGGCACTTGGTCGAAACCGGCTGCCGAGTGACCGTGGTTCCCGGATCGATGCCGGCCGAGGCCGTGATGGAGTACGAGCCGGACGGCCTGTTCATCTCGAACGGACCCGGCGATCCGTCCGCCCTGGACGGGCCGGTTCGCACGATCCGAACCTTGATCCGCACCGCCGCCGAGTCTCGAGGCGTGCCGATCTTCGGCATCTGCCTCGGCAACCAGCTTTTGAGCCAGGCCTTCGGCGCGCGCACGTTCAAGCTCAAGTTCGGGCATCGAGGGGCCAATCATCCGGTCCGCGACCAGCGCACCGGAAAAGTCGAGATCACGACCCAGAACCACGGCTTCGCCGTCGATCCCGGCTCACTGCCGCCGGACGTCGAGGTCACGCACGTCAACCTCAACGACCTGACGCTCGAAGGCATTCGCCACACGCGACTTCCGGTCAACGCCGTGCAGTACCATCCGGAAGCCTCGGCCGGGCCGCACGATAGCCAGTACCTGTTCCAGGAGTTCCGACGCGCCCTGGGCTGACGCCGCGTCCGCCCCCTCGACGCGGACCGCCCGTTCGCCGTCCGCGCCAACGATCGAGACCAATTGACGGGCCCGGAAACGGGCGTTACCCTGTTTCTTTGCATTGCAAAGGATAGTGACCGAGCGATCCGGAAAGTGAGACCGCCGTGCCATCGACTTGCGTTGTGGGCCTTCAGTGGGGGGATGAGGCCAAGGGGAAGATTGTCGACCTGCTCTGCGACCAGCACGACGTCGTCGTCCGGTACCAGGGGGGAGCCAACGCCGGGCACACGGTGGTCGCCAACGGTGTGACGTACAAGCTGTCCCTGATTCCGACGGGCATCCTGCGGCCTGGGATCGACTGCGCCATCGGCAATGGGGTGGTGATCCATCCGCCCGCGTTGCTTCGAGAGATCGAGACGCTGTCGGCCCAGGGGGTCGACTTCTCGGGCCGCCTGCACATCAGCGACCGCGCGCATGTCATCTTGCCGTATCATCTCGAAGAGGAACGGCTCACCGAGGAATCGGCCTCGACCGCGGATCACCTGGGAACGACGAGGCGGGGCATCGGCCCTTGCTATCGCGACAAGGTCGGCCGGGTCCACGGGGTCCGGGTGGCCGACCTGTTCCACCCCAGAGAGTTTCGAGAACGGCTCGGCCGGATCGTGGCCTACAAGAACCGGCTCCTCGCGGCCATACTGCCGGATTTCACGCCGTTCGACGCCCGGGCCGTGGCCGACGAATACCTCCAGCATGCCGAGTCGCTTCGGCCGTTCGTCCGGGACACGACGGCCTGGCTGCATCAGGCGATCCAGTCCGGGCGGCGACTGCTGTTCGAGGGGGCGCAGGGGTCGCTGCTGGATATCGATCACGGGTCGTACCCGTACGTGACCAGCTCCAACAGCAGCGCGGCGGGAATCGCGGCGGGCTCGGCCGTGCCGACGCGGCACATCGACCGCTGGATCGGGGTGGTCAAGGCGTACACGACGCGCGTGGGGGGCGGACCCTTTCCAACCGAGCAGGACAATCCGACGGGCGAGCGCATCCGACGCGTGGGCAAGGAGTACGGCACGGTCACCGGCCGCCCTCGACGCTGCGGCTGGTTCGACGCGGTGGCCGTTCGCTACTCGACGAGGGTCTGCGGCTCCACCGAAATCGCCGTCATGCTGCTTGACGTGCTCAGCGGCCTCGAAGAGCTGCGCGTGGCCGTGTCCTATGAAGATGAACAGGGGCGTCGCATCGACGACTTTCCGGCCCACCTGGCCGACCTCGAGCGTTGCCGCCCGGTCTACGAGACCTTGCCCGGCTGGTCGCGGGACATCACCGGCGCCCGAAGCTGGTCGGACCTGCCCAAGGAGGCGCGGAACTACGTCCGGTTCCTGTCGGAGCAGGTCCGCGTGCCGGTGTCGATTGTTTCGGTCGGGCCCGATCGTTCCGCGACGCTGAGAGTCGACGACATCCGAGAGTAGGGAGACGCCGCCGCCGTCGGGCATCGAGGTGTTGGAACCGATCGTTGTTCGAGCAAAAGAGGACCGCGCTTGGCGACCCACGAGATCTCTCCGGAAGGACGACAGACCCTCGAACGGCTCGGCCTGCGTCCCGAACAGTTGCCCCGTCACGTCGCGATCATCATGGACGGCAACGGCCGATGGGCCCAGCAGCGCGGGCTTCCTCGGATCGTGGGCCATCGAACGGGCATCAAGAGCGTCCGAGCGGTGGTCGAGGAAGGTTGCCGGCTCGGTCTGGACCAACTGACGCTCTACTGCCTCTCGGTCGAGAACTGGAAGCGGCCTCCTCGGGAGCTCGCATTCTTGATGCGGCTGCTCCGGCACTTCCTGGTGGCCGAACGGGCCGAGCTGATGGAGCAGAACGTGCGGCTGACGATGATCGGCCGTCGCGAGGGTCTGCCCGACGAGGTGCTGGCTCCGTTCGACCAGACGATGGCCGAAACGGCCGGGAACACCGGCATGACGCTCTGCCTGGCGGTCAACTACGGCGGCCGAACCGAGATCGCCGATGCCGCCCGGCAGATCGCTCGGGACGTTCAGGCCGGCCGCCTCGATCCCGAACGGATCGATGAACGCCTGTTCGAATCGTACCTTTACACGGCCGGACGGCCCGAACCGGACCTCCTGATTCGCACGGCCGGCGAGCTGCGCGTCAGCAACTACCTGCTCTGGCAGATCTCGTACGCCGAGATCTGGGTCACGGACGTGCTCTGGCCCGATTTCCGCGCGCCGGATCTCCAGGCTGGGCTGTTGGCCTACGCGCGCCGGCTCCGAAAGTTCGGGGCCTTGCCGGCCGAGGTGGCGTCGGCCGGCCACGGAAAGTGACGCGTCGGGGGCGGGCGGGTCGAGGACAACGCCCAGAGAATCTGGTAAAGTGATTGCCTTCGGGGCCGTTCTCGACCGATCCACGCTTCCGACCCGCGTTGAAAGGGCCGCTGTTCATGCTCGCGCATCGGATTGTGACCGGCCTTTGCCTGGTCGCCGTGTTCGCCACGGTCCTGATCGCCGACGAGTGGTTTTTTCCCTGGTATCCGCTCTGGTTCGCGCTGAGCTTCCTCGTGATGGGATGGCTGGCCCTGGAGGTCGTCGGCCTGCTGAACGCGACGAGCGCGCGGCCGTCGGGCAACACGGTCTTTGGCGGTGTGCTGGCCATGGTGGTGGCCAACTGGGCCCCTCATATCACGGTGTACCTCGTCGGCGACCCTCGGTTCTCGAGCCTCGCGCACGAGCCGGCGGTGCCGATCAACGCGCTGGCCTGGCCCCTCTGGGCGTTCGTGGGCGTGGTGATGTTTTCCTTCGTCGCCCAGAGTATCCAGTTTGTGCAGCCAGGCCGAACCATGGCGACGATCTCGGGGACCGTTCTGGCGACCGCCTACGTGGGTGTGCTCGGCAGCTTCGTGATCCAGATCCGATGGTTCGACGGACCGTATCACGGACTGGTGCCGTTGACGGCGTTGATCGCGACGGCCAAGGGGGCCGACATCGGCGCCTACACCTGCGGTCGGCTGCTGGGCCGGCACAAGCTCTGGCCTCGGCTGAGTCCGAACAAGACCATCGAAGGGGCCATCGGTGGCATGTGCTTCAGCGTGCTGGCGTCGGTCCTCGTGATGGGGACCGCCCGCTCGTTCCAAATTCCGACGATGAACTGGCTGGCGATCGTCGGGTTTGGCCTCTTGATGGGGGTCGTGGCGCAGCTCGGCGACCTGATGGAATCGATGATCAAGCGCGACTGCGCGGCGAAGGACGCGTCGGACACCCTTCCCGGATTTGGAGGCGTGCTCGACGTCATGGACTCGCTCCTGTTCGCGGGACCGATCGCGTACGGGTTTTTTCTTCTGTTTGGTCCATGATTGGATTTCATGGATTGGTTTGGTGCCGGAAAATCGGTCGGGCGTGAGGACGATCGGCCGTCGAAGCGTGGGTTGAGGTACGGTCTGGACGAGGCGGTCCGGTCGATCTTGAGGGGGTCGGTGTCTCGGGGAATCGACTCGACGTTGCGTTTTTTCCGAGCGGTTGCACATAATAGGACCGACGGTCGCCCAGGTGTTGGTTGGTTCCGGGTCCGAGAGCGTCGGAGCCGGGTCGGGTCCACACCGTGGGGGACGAAGGGCATTCGATGCCGGACGTGACGATCAGCCTGGACAATCACGACGAGGAGCTGGCCGTTTTTGGCAGTCGAGACCAGCTCCTGCGACAGGTCCGCGACGCTCTTCGGGTCAAGGTTCTGGCCCGTCGCGGCGAGATTCGGGTGGAGGGAGACGATCCCGGCCGGGTCGAGCAGGCGCGGAAGGTCTTCGAAGAGATGAGACGATTGTACCGCCGGCAACGTACGTTATCGTCCGGTGACGTGGCCGGCGTGATCGACTCGGTCCTCGGCGTGGCCGAAGAGGAGCGCGGCGGTCTGGTCGAAGTCCGCGAAGGCGGCCGGGTCGTTCGGGCTCGCAGTGACGGTCAGGCGCGTTACCTGAGCGCCCTGGCGGAGAACGAACTGGTCTTTTGCGTCGGCCCGGCGGGGACCGGGAAGACGTATCTCGCGGTGGCGATGGCGGTCTCGGCGTTGCGTCGCGGCCAGATCAAGAAGATCGTGCTCGTGCGGCCGGCGGTGGAGGCCGGGGAGCGCCTGGGCTTCCTTCCGGGCGACCTCGAAGCCAAGATCAACCCGTATCTTCGTCCCCTGCTGGACGCCTTGCACGACCTGATGGACTTTGGTCAGCTCCGCCGTTACATGAGTAATGACCTGATCGAGATCGCCCCGCTGGCCTACATGCGAGGCCGGACGTTGAACGACGCGGTCATCATTCTGGACGAGGGCCAGAACGCGACCGTTCCTCAGATGAAGATGTTCCTGACCCGGATGGGGCAAAACGCCCGCATCGTGGTCACGGGAGACACCACCCAGGTGGACCTGCCGTCCGGGACGATCAGCGGCCTTGCCGACGCGGTTGAGCGGCTTCGCGAGGTCCCCGGAGTGGGGATCGTGACGCTGGGCAAATCGGACATCGTGCGACACCCCCTGGTGCAGGCGATCGTCAACGCTTACGAACAAAGTGAGTCGGCGCCCGGCGCCGAGCCGGAATCCCATCGGCCGGAGCCGGGAGTCGATGTGACCGCCCCGGAGTGAGGCGAGGCGGCGGCGGTTTCCCGAACCGGGGAGATCGCCGGGCCGAAGCCTCGCCAACGTCGGCGAGGCGCACTCCGACGCGAAACCCGGACACCACCGGGTCGCGTGTCCGTCCGAGACGCCTTCCATGAGCCTTGGTAAACGTCGGCCCAAAGCCTCGCGGGCCCAGCTCCGTCCCACGAACCCGATCGAGATCGGCCAGGCCCGCCAGGCCCGGCAGCGGTCGCGCCTGGCGCGGCTCGGCATCGTCGCCGTCGCCGTCCTCGCCACCGCCGCGATCGTTCACGGGTCGGGTCCCCCCTTTACGTTTCGGCTCGGCCAGCAGCCCAGCCGCCCGATCCTGGTCAACGTCGAGGAATTCCGCCGGCGCGACCCGGTGAAGACCAACGCCGACCGGCGCGCCAAGGCGGAAAAAGTCGACCCGTTGATGACCAACGACCCGGCGCCGATCCGAGAGCTGAAAGAACAGCTCATCGATCTGGTCGACGCCGTGGCCAAGGCGCGGCAACGGATCGACCTTCCCGAGAACCTCGCGAGCAACTGGGACCTCGACGAAGCGACGTTCCTCGATATCCGGGCGGCCGTCGACAGCCCGGAACGTCGGGACGAACTTCATCGCCAGATCGAGGCGGCCTTCGAGCCCCTGATCCGCAACGGCGTGCTCGGACCCGACGCCTTGCCTCGCGACGAGGAGTCACGCCCGACGGTTCGCATCCAGGTCGCCGGTCAGCCCTCCGAGCCGATCCGCACCGTGCCTCGCGACCTGATCCAGCGCGAGCGGATCGTCAAGCCCGACGGTCCCGTGGCCACCGAGTTCGCCAAGGCGTTCCTGGGCCCGAGGATCGGCCAGCGGCTCTTCGCGCTGGTCGCCGACAAGCTGGCTGGCACGCCGACCCTGAAATACGAAGAACGGATCACCAAGCAAGAACGTGAGGCCGCCTACAACTCGGTTGGCGAGGCCTTCAAGGATTACCACAAGGGGGAAGTGCTCGTCGCCCAGGACGAGCGGATCACCGAGGATCACCTCTCGGTCCTTCGTCTGGAACACGAAACCGCCAACGCGCGTTTGACCGTCTCCAACCGGCTTCAGCGAGCCGGCGCGGTGGTCGTGCTGGTGGCCGCCTTGTTCGCGATGATCGGCTACTACGTGATCCGGCACGAGCCAAGGATCTCAGCCAATCCGCGACGCGTCGCGGTCCTGTGCGGCCTGGTGGTGCTGACCGTCGGGCTGGCCCGGCTCCTGGCCGTTCAACCCTGGGACGCCGAACTGATCCCGATCGCCCTGACCGCCATGATTCTGGCCATCGCGTACAACCCCCAGCTCGCCTTGATGGTCACGTTCGCGCTGAGCCTGATGATCAGCCTGGCGCTGGGGGCGGGGCTGGGCCACTTCCTGGTGACGATGGGCGGAACCGCGGCCGCGGTCCTTCCGCTTCGCGAGGTGCGAACCCGGACCAAGCCGATCCAGGTGGGAGCCTTCGCCGCGGTGGGCTACTTCGTGCTGACCTGGGCCACCGGCCTGTTCCAGAACCAGGCGATCGGCCTGGTCACAACCGACGCGCTCTGGCGGGCCGGCTGGGGACTCATGGCCGGCTTCTTCCTCGGCGGCTTGCTGCCGTTCGTCGAGAAGGGCTTCGGGATCGTCACGGGCATCAGCCTGCTCGAGCTGGGGGACATCACCCATCCGCTCCTTCAGGAGCTGGTCCGACGCGCGCCTGGCACGCATAACCACTCGGTCACCGTCGGCACGATCGCCGAATCGGCGGCCGAGCGGATCAACGCCAACGCCTTGCTGGTGCGCATTGGTGCCTACTTCCACGACATCGGCAAGATGGTCAAGCCGCACTACTTCGTGGAAAACCAGGCCGGCGCCGCCAACCGTCACGCCAACCTCGCGCCGGCGATGAGCACCCTGATCATCATCGGCCACGTCAAGGATGGCGTCGAGCTGGGCCGGCAACACCATCTGCCGCAGCCCATTCTCGACCTGATCGAGCAACATCACGGCACGACGCTGGTCGAGTATTTTTACCGCGAGGCAACCCGCCGTTGCGACGGGAACCCCGACGCCCCGACCGTTCAGGAAAGCGCCTTCCGCTATCCGGGTCCAAAGCCCCAGACCAAGGAAGCCGGCATCCTGATGGTCTCGGACGCCGTCGAGAGCGCCAGTCGGACCCTCTCGGAGCCGACCCCCGCCCGAATCGACGGCCTGGTCACCGAGCTGATCCAGAAACGGCTCGATGACGGCCAGTTCGACGAGTGCGGGCTGACCTTGCGCGAGATCGCCGAGATTCGAGAAAGCCTGATCAAATCGCTGATCGGCATCTATCATGGCCGGGTCAAGTATCCCGAGCAGCGGACGGCATGAGACCCCGGAATCCGTTCGATCGCCGGTTGCCGTCGAAGCTGGAGCGGAACGCGTCGATGGACGAGGACACGAGCGAGTCGATCGAGGTCGAGATCAGCGACACGCAGTCGCACCTTCGGGTCGACACGTCGGCCCTGGCGGGCCTGGTGCGGAGAGTCCTCGCCGGGGAAGGCGTTTCCAACGCCTCGATCTCGATCGCGCTGGTCGACAACGCCACGATTCACGCTCTGAACCGGCAATACCTGGGCCACGACTGGCCGACCGACGTGATCAGCTTCGTGCTGTCCGAACCAGACGATCCCGTCCTCTCGGGCGAGCTGATCGTCTCGGCCGAGATGGCCGCCGAAACGGCCCGGGCCGGGGGCATGGACCCGGCCGCCGAACTGGCGTTGTACCTGGTTCACGGTTTGCTCCATCTGTGCGGCCAAGACGACCTCACGCCCGAGGCGGCCGCCACCATGCGACGCCGGGAGGCGGAGATCCTGGCCCGTGAAAAGATTGTGAATCCATACTCAATCGTCGACCTGGCCAGCGACGGGGAACGGGGGAGCCAACGGTGTCCGGCCTGACAATCGGTTGGGTCTTTGCTCTGGGTTTGCCGACCCTGCTGCTGCACATGGGATCGGTCTGCCTCTCCCGGGCGCTTCGAACCTACTCGCGAAGCCGCCTCGAGGACGTCTGCAAGGCGCACGGCCGGCCCGAACGGGCGGACGAGATCGCCCACCACGACGAGAAGGCCGAACGCGGCGTCGAGGCCCTCGCGGTGCTGACCGGTCTGGCGCTGGCGGCCTTGCTCGGCGCGGCCATGGCCCGAGCCGCTCCGGGTTTGACCGGCGAGGCGGTCGTCGCCATCGCGCTGACGATCGGCGCGCTGGGCCACGTGGCCGCGGGGGTCTCGGGCCGGGTTTACGCCGAGTCGATCCTCGACGCCGCCTGGCCGGTGGCCGACTTCCTGCGACGGCTGATGATCCCGTTCACGTTCGTCTCCAGGCAGGTCGAGGCGCTCGTCTACCGCCGGACTCGACGTTCCGCCAACGGCGGCGGCCCTCGACCGCCGAGCGTCGAGGTCGAGCTGCACCACTCGTTGCCCGACGACCACGAGGAGAACCTCGAGGCCGACCTGCCCGAGTCGACCCGCGAGATGCTCGAGCGCGCCATCGAACTGGCCCACCGCGACGTGTCCGAGATCATGACCCCGAGGTCCAACATCCTCGCCTTGCCGGCGACGGTCAGCCCGATGGAGGCGGCCCGCGCCTTCATTGATTCGGGCCGAAGCCGCATTCCGCTCTACGGCGAGCACCGCGACGACATCGTCGGCATCCTCTACGCCAAAATGATCGAGGGCAAGCCGCTGGCGACCTTGACCCCGCGCAAGCTCGCCCGCCCGGCCCTGTTCATCCCCGAGACCAAGAACGCCGCCGAACTGCTCCAGGAGTTCCGGACCCGTCGCATCCAGATGGCCATCGTCTTCGACGAGTACGGCGGGGTCTCCGGCCTCATCACCCTGGAAGACCTGCTCGAGGAGATCGTCGGGCCGATCGACGACGAGCACGATGTGCCCACCCCGGAAGATCCGCTCATCCCGATCAGCGAAACACGGTACGAGCTCGACGCCTCCTTGCCGCTGGAAGACCTCAACGAGCGGCTCGACCTGAACCTTCCCACCGACGGCGACTTCCAGACCGTCGGCGGACTGGCCTTCGACGTCCTCGGTCGCGTCCCCGAACCGGGAGAAACCTTCCGCGCCGGCGGGGTCGAGTTCACCGTGCTCGAAGTGGTCGATCACTCGATTCGCCGGCTCCGGCTCGATATCCGCCCCTCGACGGCGCCGGTGGGGCCCTGAGAGGTGCCGCATGCCGGCCGTTCGAACCCTGGCGCTCGTCTTGCGGTCGGTCGACGTCTTCGAGACGAGCAAGGTCCTGACCCTGTTTACCCGTGAGCTCGGCAAGGTCTCGACCCTGGCCAAGGGGGCCCGCCGGTTACGTTCGCCGTTCCAGGCTGGGCTTGACCTTCTGAGCGTTTGCGATATCGTTCTGCTCCACAAGGCGTCCGAGGCGCTCGATCTCCTGACCGAGGCCGAGCTCGTCGAACGCTTTGATCCCTTTCGCCGCGATCTGGCGGCCCTGTTTGCCGGCTATTACATCTCCGAGCTTCTCCACGACCTGACCGATCACCACGACCCGCACCCGAGGCTGTTCGACGCGGCGATCGTGACCCTGCGACACCTGGGCGATCCGACGCTGCGCCCACGTCGTGTCCTTCGGTTCGAACTGGCGTGCTTGAGGGAGTTGGGATTGATGCCGGCGCTCGACACTTGCGTGCATTGCGGAGCCTGGGTCGAGGGGCAAGACGACCGCGTCGCGTTCGGACTCTCGACCGGCGGCGTTCTCTGCGACGCCTGCCGGCCCGGACAGCCGCACGTCGCGACCCTCTCCGGACGAACCCTCGAAACCCTTCGCGCCCTGGCCTCGCCCGGCAACGCCTGGCGCGACCCGAGCCGCGATCGCTCGCTGGTTCCCGTCCGGGCCACCGTCGGCGCGGTCATCAGCCACCTGCTCGGCCGCAAGCCAAGAATGCTCGACTACCTCGGCCAGGGTTTCTGAGCCGGGAAGGAACCCGGCGTTCCCGTCCGTTTTCCTGTCGAAGCCCGCGTCTCGATCCTCTCCGCTCGAGCCGTCGAACCATCTCATCGGAGCCCGTCGCGATGCCGACACCCCCCTCGCTCACCGCTCGAAGGCGCCTCCGACGCGCCTGGACCGCCCTGGCGGTCCTGGCGCTTTCGGCCGGCTGCCAGTCCGCGAGCGGTCCGATGGCCCGATGGCGACTGACTCACGACCACGTGATCGCCAAACCCCCGACCGCCGAAGAGGTCGGCGACGATCGAGGGTTCCTGGCTCGCATGCTGACCCCCGAAAAGGCCAAAATCAAACCTAAGACCGACCGCGACGTCGTCACCGCCTCCACCGACGGCCAGACCCCCATCGTCCCCGATCGTGAGGTCGAGGCCGAGTTCCGCACCGCCGAACAACTCTTCCAGCAAGGCAAACTCGCCGAGGCCGAGAAGATCTTCGCCAGGATCGACAAGGCCAAGAACCAGGGCCACTCCACAACCGGCTACCAGTTCCAACCGGGTAAAGGTCTGTTCTGGAAAGGAGACGATAAGGAGGGCAGCCTCTTCACCCCCCTGAATCGATCGGCCGCCCCCTGGGGCCAGAAAGCCCTCTACTTCCTCGCCGAGAGCCAGTACCAGCAAGGCAAGCTCGTCGCCGCCAACGACTCGTTCGCCAAGCTGGTCAACACCTATCCCGGCACCCGTTACCTCGAAAAGGCCGTCGCCCGGGAATACCAGATCGCACTGACCTGGCTCGAGGCCGTCGATCCCAACGCGAAGCCCGAAAAACGGGAAAAGTGGGGCGACCGCTTCAACGGCAAACTGCCCCTGGTCGATGTCACCGGCCACGCGATCCAGGTCCTCGAGCACGTCCGGCACCATGACCCAACCGGCCCGCTCGCCGACGACGCGGTCATGCGGATCGCCGACTACTACTATCAGACCGGCAACTATGAAGAAGCCTCGATGTACTACGATCAACTCATCAATGAAGACGCCAAGAGCCCGCTCTTGCACAAGGCGCAGCTCGCCAGCATCGACTCCAAGCTGAAGTCCTACTACGGTCCCGACTACGACTCCGACGGCCTCGACAAGGCGCAGGAGCTGATCAAGCAAACCATGACCAACTACCCCGAGCGCGACGCCAAGGTGAGCGAGTCGCTGGCGCATAACCTCGACCTGATCCGCGATCAGCAGGCCGAAATCTCCTACCGGCACGGCGAGTTCTACCGCGATACCGGCTACCCAGGCGCGGCCGAATTCTACTTCGGCGAGGTCCGCGCCCGATGGCCCAGCAGCCCCTGGGCCCAGAAAGCCAAGGACCAGCTCGAATTGATCGCCAAGATGCCTCGCAAGAAGGTCTTGCCCAGTCAAATCATGACCACCCCCGGAAGTCCCGACCCGTACTCCTCAGGCGCGAGCATGGGCCAGCTCTCAACCTCGCCAGGCGGCTTCGCCGGCGGTGGACCCGGAGGCGGATACCCCTGATGAGCCGTTCCGTCTCGTCACGCTCGCCAGGAGCGACCGTCCTCCCGGCAAGCCGAAATCGCTGGACCCGGCGGGGCCCCGTACTTTCCGAGGGGACTGGATCGATGCGACGCCCAACGTCCCGATCATTCCAGACCATCGCAACCCTCACCCTGGCGCTGCTCTGCGCCTCGGGCTGCGGCTACCACATCCGGGCCCCTTACAGCGAAAGCATCCACACTATTTACCTGCCGATCTTCAAATCATATAGCTTTCGGCAGGATATGAACATCAAGCTCACCCAGATGCTCGCCGAGGAAATCCGCCGCCGGACTCCCTACGTCATCGTCAACAACCCCGAAGAGGCCGACGCCACGCTCGAAGGCGTCATTAGCTTCGATAATAAAAATGTGCTCGTCGAAGCGCCCACGAACCTGCCCCGCCACGTCATGGCCAACATGAAGGTCGACGTCACCTTCACGGACAACCGCAACGCGAACTCGAAAACCAGGACCATTCCGGCCGCCGTCGTCAACGAAATGGCCTCGTTCTACCCCGAAATCGGTGAGTCGGCCTCCGCGGGCTTCGAAAAAGTGATGGAGAAAATCGTCCGAGACATCGTCAACATGATGGAAGAGCCCTGGGGCGACGAGTACCTCGGTCGGGACGAGATGGCCGCCGACGATGAGGCGCAAGGCAAGCCCGCCCGCCGTTAGGACCGCCCGGACAGGCCGCCGCGAAGGGATCGAGACGATGACGCCATGGCGAATTCGCGGACGCGTGATCGCCGGTGACGGCCGGCCGAGGGTCATGGGCGTTCTCAACGTGACCCCCGACAGCTTCTCCGACGGCGGACGCTGGATCGCCCTGGACGATGCCCTGTCGCAGGCCCAGCGACTGATCGCCGACGGCGCCGACCTGCTCGACATCGGTGGCGAATCGAGCCGTCCAGGCGCCGAGCCGATCTCGGTCGACGAGGAGCTTCGACGCGTCTTGCCCGTCATCGAGTCGCTCGCCTCTCGCGTCGATGTCCCGATCTCGATCGACACCACCAAGCCCGAGGTCGCCCGGCGCGCCCTCGCCGCCGGCGCCTCGATCATCAACGATATCGGCGGCCTGCGCGACCCCGACCTGGCCCTCGTCGTGGCCCAGAGCCAGGCCGGCGTCGTCCTCATGCACATGGCCGGTACCCCGCGAACGATGCAGAATGATCCTCAATATGATGATGTTGTCAGTGACATTTATGATTATTTGCGTCGACGCATCGAGGCCGTCGAGGCCCTGGGAGTCGAGCGCCCTCGCATCGCCATTGATCCGGGAATCGGCTTCGGCAAGACGTTCGAGCACAACCTGGATCTCTTGAAGAACCTCGATCGATTTGCGACCCTGGACTGCGCGATCCTCGTGGGCACGTCGCGCAAGGGGTTCCTGGGCACGATCACCGGCCGCCCGGTTTCCGAGCGGGCGACCGCCTCGGTCGTCTCGTCGCTGGCGGCCCTGGTGAAGGGGGCCAGCGTCGTGCGGGTCCACGACGTCGGCCCGATGGTCGATGCCATCAAGGTCTGGAGCGCGGTTCACGGGTGGGGCGAGTCGTCATGAGCCAGGTTCTCGATTCGAACAGACTGAACGCGGAATGCCAGGATCTGGCCGATCGGGCCAAACGGGCCGCGCGCCGGCTCGCCACCGCGAAGGGGGAGGCGAAGGACCGCTGGCTG
>CAZRGV010000068.1:30617-30894 GCA_964599655.1 uncultured Isosphaeraceae bacterium
CCGCGATCCGCCAGCGCGCCGACGAGATCCTCGAGGCCAACGCCCGCGACCTCGACGCCGCCCCGGGTTTCGGCCTCAACGCGGCCGCCATCGATCGCCTGACGCTCAACCCGAAGCGGCTCGGCGACATCGCCGACGCCTTGCTCGAAATCCAGGCCCTGCCCGATCCAACCGGCGAGGTCGTCCGTTCGAGCCGCCGGCCCAACGGCCTCGACGTCCAGCAAGTGCGGGTGCCCCTCGGCGTGGTCCTGTTCATTTACGAGAGCCGGCCCAACGT
>CAZRGV010000068.1:30984-31784 GCA_964599655.1 uncultured Isosphaeraceae bacterium
CTCCAACCGCGCCTTGCATCGCGTGCTGGCCGATGCCCTCGAGCCTTGCGGTTTGCCGTCCGACGCCGTTCAGCTCGTCCAGACGACCGACCGCGAGGCCGTCGGCCAGTTGCTCCGCATGAACGACCGGATCGACCTGGCCATCCCCCGGGGCGGCGAGGGCCTGATTCGCCGGGTCGCCGAGGAAGCGCGCATGCCGGTCCTCAAGCATTATCAAGGCAATTGTCACGTTTATGTCGATGCGAATGTCGACGAAGCCATGGCCGTTCGCGTCGTCGTCAACGCCAAGGCCCAGCGCCCCGGGGTCTGCAACGCGGCCGAAACCTTGCTCGTGCACCGCGAGGCCGCCCGATCGTTCCTGCCGCTCGTGGCCGAGGCCCTGACCCAGGCCGGCGTCGAGCTCCGAGGCGACGAGGCGAGCCGCGCCCTCGTGCCGTCGATGACGGTCGCCGAGCCGTCCGACTGGGACACCGAGTACCTCGACAAGATCCTCGCCGTGGCCGTGGTCGACTCGATCGAGGAGGCGATCGCCCACATCACCCGGCACGGATCGGGCCACACCGAGGCCATCTTGACCCGCGACCTGGCCGCCGCCCGCAAATTCGTGGCCGAGGTCGATAGCTCCGCCGTGATGGTCAACGCCTCAACCCGCTTCAACGACGGAGGAGAGCTGGGGTTGGGTGCCGAGATCGGCATCAGCACATCCAAACTCCATGCCTATGGCCCAATGGGCCTGGAGGAACTCACCACCACCAAATTCATCGCATACGGCGCAGGCCAGATTCGCACATAAAAATGCT
>CAZRGV010000069.1:0-23942 GCA_964599655.1 uncultured Isosphaeraceae bacterium
GGGAGCAGCCCCACAAGCAACCCGTATCCAGGCGATACCACCAACGCCTATCCGACCCTCAGGCGACAGTCAGGTAAAAATCCGTAGGGGGGGGTACTGGCAAGGGAGATCGCTCCCGATCCTCCCCCGGCAATCGCGGTCCGTCTCTTGGGGGGAGCTCCCGATCCGGCCCGGATCGGCCCGGATTCGAGGCGTTTCCAGCGCAAAGCAGTAGCCTACGTCGATTACACCTTAGTTGACAGCACCCCTAAAGGCGTTGCAGCGTATAGACTTACGACGATAGCAGGCCCCCCACCCCCCCCCTACCCTTGGTGAACTCACGTACAGCCTGGGGGGAGGCGTAGTCCCTCTCCCCAAATAGCAGCAGTTTTGGGATTTGCAACGGCACCTGTTACAGGTGTCTCAGGGCGTTTGGGGTGGGGTGTCCGTGGTGCGCTTACCGCTCGGTAGGATGGTGGTTGCGAGTGTGTGTTAGGTGTTGTTGCTATTGGAGTTGCGGCTAATGTGTTCAGGGGGTTGCTGTGAGGTTGGTCTGGAGTTATAATGTGGGTGTGGAAAGGTGGCCAGGGAGGTTGGTGTGAAGTTGGGGTGGTTGGGAGGTTTGGGAATAAAGTGGAACCGCGCGGTTCCCTTTTTGGTGGTGAAGGGAGGAGGTGGTGTGGTGACGATCCTGGAGGCGAGGCAGAGGGCGGATGGTGTGGCGTTGGCGTTGATCGCCAGGGGGAATGTGGAGGCGGCTGAGGCGGTGGTTGGGTTGTTGAATGCGTTTGACGTGGCGGTGGAGATGTTGGCTGAGGTGACGGTGGACTACGGGATGGGGCCTGGGTCTGGGTGGCGTGGTGACATGTACGCCCGGATTGCGGAGCGATCCAACAGGAAGGAGGTGGTGTGATGTTGGCGACGAGGTGGGGCTCTTTGTGTGCGGTGGTGTTGGCTGTGGCGGTCTGTGTTACGGCGGGTGGTGGGGGTGGTGCTTGGAGGTCGGTGGTGGTTGGTGGGTGTGTGGGGGTGGCGTTCTTGCTTGGGGTGTTGGCGGAGATTGAGTATGGGGATGGGTTGGTGCGGTCTCTGAGGAGGCATGGGTTAGTTGATCGGGAGGAGGTGGGTGGTGAGTGAGGGTGATGTCGAGGTGGTGGAGCGGATGTTGTCTGTGAACGGTGAGGCTGCTGCTGCTGTTCGTCGGATGTTGGACGAGGTGAGGGGGAGGAAGGGGCGGGTGGTGGTTGGGGTTGGTTTGGACATGGTTCGGAGGTTGTGTGGTCCTCCGTTCGTGGTTCGGGTGGGCGATGTGGATTTGGTGGCGTCGGATGGGTTGTTGGAGGAGTTTGGTGGTGGTGGTGTGAGCGTGGAGTTGTTGAGGCGGGTCCAGGTCTTTGCGGAGTCATTTCGTGTGGCTTGCGGTGGCGAGATCAAGAAGTCGCACTGGTCTGATTTGTGGTGGAAGATGGTTGAGGTCTTGGAGGCGGCTGGTTACGTGAGGGTCGATGGTGATGTGGCCGTCTGGGTTGATGGTGGGCTGGAGGTGGACGCCAGGGACATGGCGATTCGGGAGGCGTTGTCTGTTTTGCGTCGGCAGATGGCGGGGCATGGGCCTGGGGTTGGTGGCATGGAGGCGATGGAGAGGGTTGCGACGATTCTGGAGTCTGTGGAGAAGGAGGCCAATCCATGACAAGAAATCCGGCGGCGTTTCCGAGGCCGTGGTCCAAGGACGACTACGGAGGCTGCCATGTAGAGGTCAAGGCGCAGGAGGGTATGACGCTTCGGGATTGGTTTGCGGGGCAGGCGTTGCAGTCGATCGCTAATCCGGTGGTTCGGCGTGATTTTGGCTTGTCCTGGAAACAGGTCGCCACGATGGCATACGAGGCCGCTGACGCCATGCTCGCCGAACGCGAGAAGGAGGTTCATTCATGAAGACGCCGCCGTGGACGCCGGGGCCGTGGTTGGCCGACGAGAGCGACGTTTGGGCCGAGGCGGCAATCGGTGGCAATGTCGTCTGCTTGTCGCCCGATGAGGACTGCCCCGAGTCGCGGGCGTATTGGCCCGCCAACGCCCGCCTCATTGCCGCCAGCCCGACGCTGGCCGAGGCGCTGGCGTCGCTGGCGTGGGCTGCTGACCAGTGGGGCGAGGGTATTCGGATTGTGCCCTACATCGACGCCGCCCGCGCCGCGCTCTCCGCCGCCGGCTGGCCGGAGGGTGGTGAGTCGTGAAGGTCGAACGTGACGGCGACCGGATCGTGATTGTCGATCCAGCCGACCGCGACCGGATTCTCCGGGCGCTTGGGGGCTCCAACGAAGAGGAGTGGTTGAAGGCGCAGGCGGATCTTTGGGATGCGGTCGAGGCGGCGGGCCTGCGCCGTTCCGGCGAGCGGATCATCCGGCACTCTGACGGGTCGCTCTTTTTCTGGACGAAAGGGGGTGAGGTGTGAGTCGTCGCCGCCATGTGGCCGTCGAGTATTACGCCTGCGTCGATCGCCCAGCGATTGAGGTTCGATCGGTCTCGGATCTAAACGAGGCGTTGGACGTCCTGCATACGCAGGTCATGGACAACATCGGCGAGGACTCGCCGGCGATCGGCGTCCTGGAAAGGGCGATGCGCGAGCTGAATCGCCTGGAGGTGTGGGCACGCGAGGCGCGGAAGGGGGTGGGGGCGTGAGTGGCATCATCGCGTGGCACTTCCTGCCCGACGACGGCCGGATTCGGTTCGGCGACCGGGCAAAGGTCGAGGTTGGCGTGACACTTTGCGTCGATCCGCCGCTGGTTCTGTGTCAGCGTGGCTTGCACGCCAGCCGGAAGGCGATCGACGCATTGCAATATGCACCCGGCGCCATAGCGTGCCTCGTCCGCTGCGGCGGCGAGGTCGTCGAGGGCGATGACAAGCTCTGTTGCACTGAGCGAACTGCGCTGGCGATGGCCGACGCGACGGCGGTGCTTCACGAATTCTCCTGCCTGTGCGCAGATCGGGCATTGCGGGCGGCGAAGGCCGAAGATCGGAGATTGTGGGCAGCGATCGAAACCAAGCGGCGGTGGCTCAAAGGCGAGGCGACCGCCGACGAGTTGGCCGCTGCCTGGGACGCTGCCTGGGACGCTGCCTGGGACGCGCACCGGGCCTCTGCCGGGGCCGCTGCCTGGGACGCTGCCTGGGACGCTGCCTGGGACGCTGCCTGGGACGCTGCCTGGGCCGCTGCCTGGTCCGCTGCCTGGTCCGCGCAGAACGTCGAACTGGAAACGATGTTGCACGACCTGCTCGGCACCACGCCGACGGGAGAACTGAAGGGAGGTGAGTTGTGACTACCGATGAGTTGCTTGACCGTCTGGAGCGTGCGGTCCGGGTTGATCGCAAGTATGACGAGTCGGCAGAGGTGGTTCCCGGCAATTTCATTGATGGGGTTGTCATCTCGATGCTGGCCGAGTTTGGGCGGCTGGTTCGTGTTGATTCGCCCAGGTTGTCGTATCGGTGGCCGGACCCGTTTTCGCGGCTGCGCAGCGCGGCCGAGGACATCGTTCGGACCATGGAGGAGGATGGCTGCGTGAACGAGGACGACGTGGCTTATGGGCGTCTGAAGGCCGCATTGGATGGGGCGCGATGAACTGGTGGTGGCTGGGGCTGGCGTTCCTGGCTGGCGTGATCGCCGGGCAGTGGGTGAAGGTCGAGGCGGAGTTCCAGTTTGGGCGGGCGGATGTCCAGGACGACGAGCGTGGCGGCGGATATCCGGATTGGGAGAGGAACTGAAGGAGGGCGATGACAAGTGATCGAGGTTCCGACGTCGGCGGAGTTGCGGGACGGGTTGCGGTGTCGTTTGGATGAGGCGGAGTCTCATCTGGCGTTGATCGTCCAGGAGTACCGTCGGTTCAAGTGCGTTGTTCCTGGTGAGACGGCGGTTGGCGAGTTCCACAGGAAGGCGGAGGCGCTGTCGTTTCTGGGGAGGCGTATCGAGTCGGCGGACGAGTGGCTGAAAGGAGGGTGATGGGATGCAGTGGTTCTGCTGGGCGGCGGTTGTCGTGCTTGCCGCGATTCTGATGGGGAGGGCCATGGACGACGGAACAGATGACTGTGGCGCATGGGATTGAGGCTCTGATTGCCCGAGAGGGCGGGGAGGCGGGCAATGGTGTCGCCGGCAAGAGACGAAGCGAAGGCGAAAGCGCATCGCGCCGAACCGTACGCGGCACACCAGACCGATCCCGCGCCCATCGAAGACGAGCCCGGCGGCTGGGACGTACTGATACCAGATTCCCCGCACTCAGACTTTCGGCCCACCCTCCGCGACGCCATCGACGCGGCACGAAAGGAGGCGACATGAGCGGCATAGGCGACGAAATGCGGGACGCCCTATCGAACTTCGCGAAGGGCGTTGAGGAAGGCGTCCGGTCCCGCGACGCCACGATCGCCGCCCTCGCCGACGCCCTGGAGCGGGCGTGCGATGGGTGGGAGACCTGGGTCCGCGAGGCCGACGACGCCGACCCGCAACTCGCCGACGCCGCACTTGCCAGGATAGAGAGCTACCGCGAACTCGCCCACAAGGCCAAGGAGACCCTATGACCACCCACACCGAACGCCCAGCCGACACCCTCCGCAAGATCGCCGAACGGCTCCTGCGCTGCTACAGTGACAAAGAAATCGCCATCCACGCATACGACCTCGAACGCATTGCCGGATCGATAGAGAGGCAGGACAGATGGATTGACGTCCGGGACGCGATGCCCGATGACGAGGTCTTCGTCCTTGCACTCCTGGACGACGGCGACTCCGAGGTCCTCTGCTACCACCACGACACCAAGGAGTGGAACTTCTCGATCCTGATGACCGAGCGACCAGTGACGCACTGGATGCCGATCCCAGCCGCACCCGGGAGGACGCTCTGATGGGAACCCCAGTCTTCTCGTGGACGTCCCAGTGCAAGGGAAAGGTGCCGTACTCGACTCGCCGGGAAGCCATGTCTGTCATCCGGTCCGGAATTCTAAGAGGACGGCGTGGCGGGCAGCCAATCGCCTACTGCTGCCCGCATTGCGGCAGCCACCACATCGGAACCAAGACGCCGAAGTACGCTGTCAAGAAGCAAAACAGGAAGGCCGAGACCGCGCCCTGATCCATCGCCAGGGCCGCCTCGCCAACCCAACCAGGCCGCCGCACCAAAACGGCGGCCATTCCTTTGGTTGTAAATTGGACACCGATATCCATTGGTTGCTGGCCGATTTTTGGTTTGGGCACCGGCGAAGAAAAACGGATTGGATACTTGACGCGTGGTTGCCGTCTGGTTATTATCCTGATATCGAGGATGATCGCTCGGGGAGACACCTGACAGGAGCGGTCCTCGTAGGCAGTTGCAGGCAGCGTGTCGGACCGACGCCCGAGACGCTGGTCAACAACCCGGAGATAAGCAGCCTGCGTCGGGGACCGTGATCCGCTTGCCCCCTATTCAGGCCGGGGGTCGCCCAGTTGACCTGGGTGCCGGCCACGAGCGGTATTGGGTCCAGGTTCCGATGGGTGCGAGCCGGTCAGCCGGCGCCCTCGGCGATAATACGATATTGAGGCTCGTGGGGGTTCGAGGGCCGACCGTTGATTGGTTTCAACGGTTACACTCTTCGTCAATATGCGGAGATTCGTGTCTTCTTGCCGACTTGTTCTCCACGAATCTCCGCGAAGCGGATACCACGGAGCGTAGCGACAGCGGAGCGACCACGCAGCGGAGCGGAGCGAAGCGTGGCGCAGACCGGCTCCGAACGAGGGAAGGCCCCGGGCGACGGAGAAGACCCGGGCGTGTGTTCCGCACCTCCGGCGCTGGCCGCACGAGTCTCGGAGGCCGACGACTCTGCGGAGGCCGCCGATCTTCGGTCTTTCAGAAACCGGAAACCGGATATCTGAAACAGAGATCATCAGATCGATCGGTCGGTCGTTTGATGATGTTATGCGCGGTGCGTAAATGCGTGATTGATTGCAAGCACGCAATCAGTTCGGAGGCGGTTCGATGCCAAGGCCGACGAAGAAGACGAACCGGAGGAGGAAGCGGGCTGTTGTCGACAAGTTCCGTGCGTCGGAATTCGGCAAGGCGTCGGCGGCGTATCGGAAGCTGAAGGACCGGACCGACCTGACCAAGGAGCAGAAGAAGAAGATCCAGAGGATGCTGGCGAAGGGTCGGCCGAATCTGGGTCCTTCGGCGTTGCGTGGTCCGGCACCGACGCCGCCTCGGCCTGATGGTAAGATGTCGGGCGATTGCTGCGAAGTTCTCGCCCCGTGGGAGGGCGAGTCGGAGTTCGATGGGGGAGGTTCGATGGGTGCGATGAAGAAGCTGTACACCGAGCGGAACGCGTCGTGTCCGCCACCGATCTTCGGGCCAAACCCTGAACGGGTCGCGACGGCCAGGGAGCGGCACGAGGCAACGGCGGAGCGACTCGGAGGGATGGGCAATCTGGGCGCAAAGTGGAACCGCGCGGTTCCCTTTTCGCAGGCGGAGGTCCGGCCATTCGATGAGCTTCGGGCCGAGTTGCTGGCCCGTCGGGATGCGATCCTGGCCGATGCGCGGTCGCTGAAGCCGGCGAAGGATCGGGTCGGATCGGGCACGGTGGCGATGGACTTTTCGTCGCCAGGGGAGGATCTGCCGTGGTGATCCATGACCGTGAGTTGATCGGGTTGTCCGAGAAGTTGGCCGCATGCAAATCGGAACTCGCCGACTTGCAGGCCAAGTTCGTCCGGATCTGCGAACAACTCGGCAAGCAGCTTGGTCGTACTCAGGTCGCCGAGAATCGTCTGGCCGAGGCAAAGGACCACCTGCGGGCCGTGCTGTCGATCCTGTCTCTTCCGTCTGAGGTATCCGGGATTCACCCGATGCTCCTCGACAGCAAGCTCTTGATCGACGCCAGGAAGTTCATCGAGGAGAACCCGTGATCGACGCCACAATATTCGTTCTCGGCGTGCTGGCGGCTTCTGGGTCATACCTTGGCGTCGGAGTGGCCGTTGACTGGGTTTTCGACAGCCTCCGACCGCCTGGGTCGTACGAAGATGGCGACCGGGCCGCCGTCATTGCTCTGTGGCCCTTTGTCATTGTCGCCTGGGCCTTGATCGAACTCGGGATCGCCTTGCATCGTGCCGTCAGCCACCGCCGATGAGTCCGACTTGACGTGGTTCTGGTCACGTTGCATAATGGTTGTCGTAGGATGCGTGATGGAATTGGCTGCAAACTGGAATGGAGGTGAGCATGACGCCAGATGACATGTCTGACGGCGAAGGCGTGGTCACTGGCCTTCTTCGCCTTGGCGCGGACCGCGATCGCCTGGCTCTTGCGCTGGCGAACATCCTGGACTTCATCGGCCAGCCGGCTCCGCAGTCCCGGTTCGGGATCACGGTGCAGCGAGGCCGCGAGGCTCTGGCTCAGTCTGAGTGGAGGGGAGTTCCGTGAGGGACCACGCACTTCTGTCGGACCTGTGCCTGTCGCGGTCCGAGGTGATGGCGGCCTAGGGTCGCGAGTTCGATCCGGCTGCCGTTCTGTTGCGGATGGCCGCCAAGGTCATCTCCGAGCAGGCGGAACTGATCAGGGCCGCCTCGGCGGCGTTCGTGAGGCTGTCCGAGTCGATCGACGAGGACTGAAACAAGAGAGGAGGATCTTCAATGGACACGACCAATCGCCGATCCACGCCGGCTCGTCACCGCGAGCCGAGTGCGTACGCAGGCAAGGTCGTTCGGATCAAGGCGTCCGCCCCGCAACTCGGAGGTTCCGAGTACCGCGTCGAGGATTGGTGGGACCGACTTGGGTACGGCTCATGGATGCACCAGAACGGCAACCCGGCGTGCTTGAATTACGCCATCCGATCTGGACTTGCTGGCCTGCCGACCGATGACGAGGTCCTGTACGGCAAGATCGGCGCGTTCGGGCACCTCGTCCACGTCTCAGAGATCGAGGAGTCCTGACATTGCTGGTGCTCACAAGGCGGAAACGCCAAGCCTTTTGGATCTCGGACACGATCAAGATTGAAGTCCTGTCCGTGGCTCCGAACGGAGAAGTTCGGATCGGAATTGACGCGCCGAGGGACATAAAGATCGTCCGCGAGGAACTGTACGGAACGCCGGACCCGAAGGCCGGCGATGAGATCGAGTGGCTAGACTGACATGGGAAGGGGGTGCAGATTGACAGGGATCGATGTCATGTCGTTGCTCTCTAGGGTGTCCTCCGAGGTGTCGATGGGCCCGAAAGAGACTCCTGGGATCGTCGCGGCCCTGAGGTCGGCGTCCGAAAAGGCGGCTTACCTGAGGGATGAGTGCGAAACTGGAGGTGATCGTGCCGCCGAGTCCATGGAGATCGAGGAGGCGGTATTCTTGGCGATGCTCTCAGGGATCTTCGGTGCCGTTCATGATCTGCATGCCGATGCTGCCGACAGCATCGAGAGCCTGGAGTCCGAGGTCGCACGACTCAGTGGGGAGATGAACTGAAATGCGCGATCTGAGTGAGTCGTTCAAGGCGACTGTTCTGTGGTGCATCCAAAAAGGGTACACCGACGAGGACATTGCGCGGGTGACGACGGCGACCCCCGAGGAAATCCGGTGGATACGCCAGACGAGCGACCTACGCCCGCGCGATTGAGGGCGATGGCACGGATGATGATTCGAGCGCACGCCGAGGACAAGACGTGGTTCTTTCATCTCGTTGATCGCTCCGAACTTCTCGGCGCCGATGCTCGTTGCATTCTGATGGACTGGGTCGAGGAACTATACGAAGATCGCTGATCTGTCTGTTCCAATATGAGCATAAGCCGGTTCCGCGCAACGGAATGCGCGGGCCGGCTTCTCTATTTTGTCTACCCATCCCGGACCACCCAAGAGATAGGGGTTCCATCGAGGGTTGCTGTCATGGCTGACCCCCTCGCCGAGTTGCGCGAGCGTGTGGACGCGATCGAGCGTCTCCTGCGGGAGTTGTTGAGTCGCCTGGGCGGATGCCTGTGCCCGGCGGTCTCTCCATCCGGGCGTGATCGAGGCGAGGAGCGCCCGGAAGCCAATGATTGACCCAGCAAGATACCCGATCTTGTCGCGTCTTGTGCGCGACATCGCCAGGCTGTACCTGGACGCTACCCGCCCGGACGCGCCGGGCTGCATCCTAATCCGCGAGGAAGGCGAGAACATGCTGGTCTACAAGGTCACACCTGCGGTCGCCAAGAGCCCCGATGTTGTGAAGCAGTCCGTGACCTTCGAGGTCGACGGTGTTCAGACTGTCCTGGAGTTCCCTGGCTCGGATGGCCTGTTCAAGGTCGAGCAGGGCAAGTCGGTCAAGGTGTTCCAGGTCGACACTGATGACGCCGACCTTTCGAGCGCCCCGTCAGCCGTCGTCGAGTTCGTGGCGACCGATACGATCCCTCCCCTGGCTCCGGACGCACCGTCCGTTGTCCCGTTCGGCGAAGAGTGACGGCCACGTTTAGTCTGGTCGTTCTCCACCGATGACTACGGACTGGCGCAAGATCGAAGGGTGGCTCTCGGTTGCCGAGGGCGTGAAACTCGCTGAACTTGCTTCAGGGAATGTCGTCGTCGAGATCGGCTCTTACAAGGGCCGCTCGACGATGGCGATGGCGTCGACGGCGTCTGTCGTCTACTCCGTCGACACGTTCCGTGGCGAGAACGAGTGCGGTGGTTCGGATACGCTGGACGAGTTCCGCAGGAACACGCGCGGAGCCGAGAACGTCGTGGCGATCGTCGCGAACCACGCTGGCGGGCTCGACATGCTCGGCTCTGGTATCGCTGACCTCGTCTTTATTGACGGAGCGCACGACTCCGATTCCGTGGAGCGTGACACGCGGACGGCAGCGAGGCTGCTGAAGCCAGGAGGGATTGTCGTCTACCACGATGCTCACTACGACACTGTCCGTGAGGCTTGGAGTCGTGTTGGGTTCACGCCAGATGGAGAGTGCGAGTCGATCGCATGGGGCCAGCTTGACGACCTGAAGTGCGATCATGTCGGGACGCGACACGACTGGATCTGGGAAGACGACGACGGAGAGGAAGGCGAGTGATCCGCCCGGATGTTCGTGTCTGGCGAGGTGACGGAGACACGGCCAAGTGTGTTCCGGCATCTCCGTCTGAGGTCTTGGACTTCGGCTGCCCTCTCTGTGGATCGGATGTGGTTGTTCAGGAGGACGCCCCGACGATTGATGCGTGGGCGCGATATCGTGTCGTCTGCGGATCTGGTTGCGGTGCGTTCCGTGTGACCGCGAACGTAGATGTGGCGATCGCTTGATGCAGGACCTACCTCCCGCCGATGCCGTCTTCGCTCTGGCTGTCGAGCGGCAGGTGATCCGGTGGGTTGGTCCGGCCGCCGACCATGATGCGGCGTTGCCTCCCATGCTCTCCCGGTGCGTCGACGTCCTTGGGAGCCGCGACTACGAGGCGAGGGAACTGGCCTCTGCGGTTCTGGCCAGTTACGGTGGCAGCCTTCCAGCGATTCGCGCTGCCGCCTGGGCTCAGGCGTCACTCGATCCGGAGGTTCGGAACCGTGGCGACGTCCTGATGGCGTCAATTCTATGCCACGCCTGCGGCGGAACTGGGAACTGCCCGTCGTGCGGTGGAACTCACTGGATCACAGTCGGCGACGGACATCCGGATCAATATTGCGGAGAGTGCGTCTGGTCGACGCATCGCGGCGGCACGGTCTGCCGTGAATGCTACGGATCAGGTCGCCCACGCTAAGAGACATCGGAACGCGGCGCGTCACCCCTTCGCGCCGAGGCCCCGGCCGTCGTCCTCCCCCTTCGGCGGCCGGGGCCATCGCACACCCCTGTTATGGCGGGTTAATGAGCGTGCAAGAGCATAACCACATGACACCATACGGGCTTCTGATGATGTCCGTTGGCATCGTGAAGGGAATCGCGTTGGCTGTCTCTGGAATGAAACCAGACGACATCAACGCGTGGGCGAACGCATTGTCTCTGGCAATCCTGGGCATTGGCGGTGCCGTTATCTTCTTGGTCGGAAAGAAGGGGGAGAGGGATCGAGAGGAGCGCGAGAAGGAGGCGGAGTCGAACCGCAAGATCCGCCTGGCCGACGAGGAGGCATTCAAGGATTCCCTCCAAACGAAACTCAACGAGACGCAATCGAAACTGGATCTGGCGACAGCCGAAGCGAAGGATCTGCACAAGAAGCTGAACGATGCCCTGGAGATCGCTGTCCACGCCAAGCAGGAGCGTGAGGAACTGAAGGAAGAGTTGCTCTCGATCAAGAGCGCCGCGCAGCAGTTGTCCTGCACGCGACCGACAGCGGACGGGCTGGCCCGCTGCCGAGCCGAGGATCGGATGGAGGTCTGACCGCTTGGGCGCGACAGCCAAGCAGGTCGCGATGGCGGAACTGGAGCGCCGCCGCCGCCAAGTCATCAAGAAACTCGGGCCCAAGTACGACTGGTACGGCAAGCCCTGCCTGTGCCCGAAGTACGACGCCGAGAAGGCTCGGTGCCCGGAGCACCCGAGGGCGCACAAGTACCAGAGGCCGCCGAAAGGCGACTGGCTGGTATGGAATTTGTGCGGAGGACGCGGATCGGGAAAGCGGCTCGCGATCGACACGCCGATCCCCACGCCGACCGGATGGACGACGATGGGAGAGATCCGCGTCGGGGACGAGGTCTTCGACGAGGCTGGCCGCGTCTGCAAGGTGACATGGGTCTCGGACATCGAACTCAGACGGGACTCGTATCGGATAGCGTTCTCGGACGGATCGACGCTAGACGCCTGCGGCGAGCACCAGTGGGTCACCTGGACGCATTCGGCCCGCAAGGCGCTGCTCAGGTCGCGATACGACGCCCATGACCGATTCCCCGAGGACTGGCCCAAGTGGCGGTCCAGATGCACCCTCGGTGCCCGTCAATTGTCGAGGGAGTCGATCCGCGATGTCGGGGAACTCGTGGCGTCCGGGATGTCGCTCCGGAAGGCCGCCGCGAAGGTCGGTGTCAGTCGACAGAGAGTCAAACTGCATCTCGACGGCTCCATCAGGCCGAAGTCCCCAGTCGTCTCCGCGAACTCCCGTGGCCCCGAGATCCGGACCACCGATCAGATCCGCGAGACTCTGACGATTGGTTCTCGCGGCGACACCAATCATTGCATCCCGAACTGCCTGCCGCTCGAACTCCCCGAGATCCATCTTCCGGTTGACCCGTACGTCATGGGGGCATGGGCGGGCGACGGGTCGAAGGTGGACGGTACCATCACCCAGGGACTCGCCGACCACGAGTTCATGCGGTCCCAGTTCGAGGCGGCCGGGTTTCCGACGACCGATCGGTCCGACCCGATCAACTTCGGGACGATCGGCCTAGCCGCGAAACTGAAGTCTCTCGGCGTCATCGGCGACAAGCACATCCCCGAGGTCTATCTCAGGGCGTCAGCCTCGCAGAGGTTGGCTCTGCTGCAAGGGCTGATGGACACGGATGGCGGGCGCGACGGCAGGGCCTCACGGGTCAGTTTCACGTCGACCCGGAAGTGCCTGGCGGACGCGGTCGAGGAACTCGCCGTATCGCTCGGGATGCGGGTGACGCGCGACCAGAAACGTGCCGTCTGCAACGGCAAGGACTGCGGGGTCGCCTACAGGGTCTGTTTCACGCCGACCATGCAGGTCTTCCGGCTCCCAAGGAAGGCCGATCGGCTCGTCTTCGGAGGGCCGCAGTCGCTCCGGCGATTCCACCGGATGATCGAGTCGGTCGAGCCGATCCCGCCCCGCTTCATGCGGTGCATCGCGGTCGACTCGCCCAATCGGATGTATCTGGCTGGCCGCCAGATGATCCCGACGCACAACACCAGAGCCGCCGCCGAGTGGATTCGCTCGAAGGTGGAACTGCACGCCGCCAATGGAGAGGCGGTCCGGATCGCCCTGGTCAACGAGACTGTCGCCGACGTCCGCAAGGTGATGGTCGAGGGGGACAGCGGAATCCTGGCGATCTCGCCGGAGTGGTTCAAGCCGGTATACCGACCGTCAACGGCCGAGTTGGTGTGGCCAAACGGCTCGGTTGCTTACATCTACTCATCTGAAACTCCTGAGGCGCTCAGGGGACCGCAGCACCACTATGGGTGGTGCCTGGACGGCGACACGATGGTCCGGATGGCGGACGGCTCCGAGCGTCCGCTGCGTACAATACGGGAAGGTGACCACGTCCTTACCAGATCGGGGCCGAGGCGAGTCCTCGCTTGGGCACTGACTCGGAAGGACGCCGATGTGTTTCGGGTCGAGACGGACTCGGGCCACTCGATCGTCGGGACGGCCGACCATCCGGTGTTCGTGGTCGGCAAGGGCTTCGTCCCGATCGGCGAACTGATCGAGGGCGAAGACCATTGTGTGATCGCTGCGTCGAGTACGGCGGACGCGTCTACCACGTCTGGAGTCGCGGGTACTACGAGACCAACATCCGACTCCACCGAGAGGTCTGGCAGGACGCCAACGGGCCGATCCCCGAGGGATGGCACGTCCACCACAAGAACGGCGACAAGCTCGACAATCGCCTGGAGAACCTGGAACTCATCCCGATCTCGGAGCACAGCCGGCACCACTTTGTCGAGCGAGTCGAGCCCCACCGCGACGTCGGCATCCGCAACTCGATCGCGTCGAATCGCAGGAACCGGGATCGACTTCTCGATCGCAAGTTGGTCTGCGTCTACTGCGGCTCCGAGTTCTCCTCTCAGTCCTACATTCCCCCGAGGTTCCGCTCCGACGGCTGCCTGGAGAAGGCCCGTTCCGGGGCCTTCATGGGCGAGGATCGGGACTGCGGGCACTGCGGCCAGCGATACCGGGCGAAGTCTCGGGCCCAGAAGTATTGCTCCAAGAAGTGCAACAACCGGGCCTGCATGCGACGCCTCAAGGACCTGGAGTTCCGGGACGTCGCCTGCGGCCACTGCGGGGCCGTCTTTCGATCGAAGCGGGCCAACGCCAAGTTCTGCGACAACGAGTGCGCCAGGGCTCACCACTCGAATCGCCACCGTATCAAGGTGTCCGACCTCGGCTGACGTCTACGACATCGCCGTCGAGGGGGCGGGCGAGTTCTACGCCAACGGAATCCTCGTCCACAACTGCGACGAGTTGGCCAAGTGGAGGGCGAACCTTCAGGGCCCGGTGTGGGACAACCTCGTCCTCGGCATGCGTCTGGGCGAGCACCCGCAGATCGCCGTCACGTCGACGCCTCAGCCTACTCCGGTCTACAAGTCGATCCTGAGAGACCCTCTGACGGTCGTCACGGGCGGGTCGACCTACGAGAATCTTGACAACCTGGCGGCGTCGTTCCGCAAGACGATCCTCGCGAAGTACGAGGGGACGCGGCTCGGCCGCCAGGAGTTGTACGCCGAACTCCTCGACGACAACCCGAACGCCCTGTGGCGGTCGGGAATGCTTGACGAACTTCGGGTCAATCGACGTCCTTCGGGCTTCAAGCGGATCGTCATCGGCGTCGACCCGGCCGGCAAGATCGGCGATCGGATCAAGTATGCCCACGGCATGCCAGTCGAGTCATCTGGTGACGGCGACGAGGCTGGGATCGTTGTTGTTGGTCTCGCCGAGGACGACCACGCTTACGTGATCGGAGACCACACGACTGGTGGCTCTCCTGATATGTGGGGTCGCGCGATCAAGGATGCGTACGAGCGGCACAAGGCCGACGTCGTTGTCTGGGAGTCGAACCACGGCGGAGACACGGTGGCCGGAGTCATCACGGCAACCGATCCGAGGATCGCCCACAAGAAGGTCTACGCGTCGCGGTCCAAGTACCTGCGGGCCGAGCCTGTGGCCGCCCTCTACGAGCAGGGCAAGGTTCATCACGTCGGAGAGTTCTCGGCGCTCGAAACCGAGATGTGCGAGTTCGTTCAGGGTCAGGCTGGGTCTCCGAATCGGGTTGACGCTCTTGTCTTCGCGATAACGGAACTGATGCTCGGCGGCGAGGTCGAGAAGCAGGAATTGCCGTTCATGAGGACCTCGGTGAAGGGGTGGTTCTAAGTGGCGAGACTGTTGCCTGATTCCGAGCGGCCTCCTGGCGAGGAGTTGATCTCCCGCCGGTCGCCGGAGTACATGGAGCACGTCGACCGCTGGAACTTCCTGCTTGACTCGCTGGAAGGCGGGAACCGCTACCGCTTTGCGTCGTACGGCGAGTATCAGTACGAGGGCGCGTACGACAAGGTCGTCCCGGGAGAAGGGGACCGACCGTCTCGGACGGTCTCTGTCCCGTATCGTCGCTCGGTTCGACGCCACAATTTGATTCGGCATCCGCGAGAGTATCCCGATCCGAGGGATGCCCGTGGTGGCGTCGACGCGTACGAACTGCGTCGCGAGCGGACCCCGATTCCGACGATCCTTCAGGACGTCGTGGACAAGCACCTGTCCCGCGTCTACTCGCAGGAGGTCGGTCGCGACGGCCCCGACGAGCTTGAGGAGTGGTGGAACGACGTCGACGGAGCCGGCACGTCAATCGACGCCTGGATGTCTGACGAGATCGCCCCGATCTTGCTGTCGTGCGGCCAGATCGATCTTGTCTTCGATCATCCAAGGATTCCTGAAGGAGAGGATGTCGTCTCCAAGGCTGACGTGAAGCGTCTCGGCCTGGATCGATGCGTCGCGTCTTACTACCTGCCAGAAAACGTCCTCTGGTGGAAGTTGGACGATCGGAGACGGTACTTGGAGGTCCTCGTTCGCGAGGCGGTGGACAAGGACGTCTCTGAGGACGATGACTTTGACGAGTTCGAGGTCGAGTGGCGCTACCGACACTGGTACATCGGCGGATGGACGCTCTACGACGACGAAGGGAACGTGGTCTCGAAGGGCGAGAACTCGTTTGGCGTCGTCCCGATTGTGCGGGTGTTCGACCGTCGTAAGCCGAGGTGCAAGAACGTCGGACAGAGCCGGTACGAGTCGATTGCGGAACGCCAGCGCGAGATCTACAACCTGTCGAGCGAGTTGATCCTCGCGAACACGACCCAGGCGTTCCCGTTGCTGTCCGGCCCCGAGAAGTACCTGTCCGGCGACTCGACCATCCCGATCGGTCCGAACAACATCCTGCCGATCTGGATGAGTGAAAAAGGAGAACGGTCGGTCGACTGGAAGGTCATCAACTTCCCGAAGGACGGCGTGCGGTTCATCCACGAGACGATGGACCGCCAGGAGCAGGCGTGCGACAAGACTGCCGCCCTGCAACAGCAGACGACTGGTGTGACTGGCCTGGCGAAGTTCTACGAGTACCGCCAGGCGAATGACCTGCTGTCCAAGATCTCGGCGACCCTCGCCAGGTGCGAGCGGGCTGCCGCCGAGATGGCTCTCGTCGTCCTGAGCGATGGCCAGTACGAGTCCGGGGATGAGGACATCTCGGTCACGTACCCGTCGAAGTTCGATCTTCAGACGGCCGACGAACTTGGGGCCGTTCTTTCTCGGCTCCAGCAGATCGCCATGGGGACCGGCTCGCTTCCCGAGGTCGAGAAAGAGTTTCTGCGCACGATCGTTCGGCTCGCATTGCCGGGCCGGACCGACGACGAGTACGCAGAGTACGACAACGAGATCGATGAGTGGGTTGATCGCAAAGCGGAGATCATGCCCCAGATCATCGTGCCGCCGGGCTCGCCAGGCGTCCTTGGACCGGGCGGCGGCGGCGTTGGCGACCGGGGCGGGACGTCGGCCCCGGCCGTCGATCAGGTCCGCGTGACCCCGGAGGCACAGGACCTCCTGGAGTCGGATCGCGAGTCTCAGGATATCGCTGACTGATATCCGTAAGGTTGCCCGTTAGTTGCCGTTCTGGCGACTGCCCGTTAAGACCCTGAGTGGAGGGTTCATGTCTTTTCGTGTTCATCGTTCCCCGGACGACACCGGGGGGGCTGGTGGTGGCGTGGAGGAGGCGAAGGCGACGACCGTGACGATGCCCTTGGAGGGGATCAATCCCCCGGCCAAGGAGGTCGTGCGCGAGGTTGTCAAGACGCCGAAGATCGAGGTTGACCCTGTCCTGTTCGGCAAGCAGGCCGAGGAGTTGAGCCTGCTGAAGGCGCAGTTGGCCGAGTTCCAGAAGGAGCGTCAGGCTGCGATCGAGGCCGAGCGACAGAAGTACCTTGGCGAACTCGCCGCCAAAGAGGGCGCCTCGAAGGCGCTCGACGAGCAACTCCGGCTCCTGAAGGAGGAGCAGGAGAAGCGTCAGAAGTCGTTTGAGGAGGCGCTCACGAAGGCGCAGGCGGAGGCCGAGGCCCGGATTCGCGAGGCCAAGGAGCACGCCGCCAAGCTGGAGCGTGACTACCTCGACGAGAAGAAGGCGAACTTCATCGCCGATCAGATGGCCGGTCGCCAGTGGGTGAACGCCCACGCCGAGCGTGATGCCCGAGAGAAACTGGCACGCAAGGTCACCGTCGAGCGCGGCGACAACGGCCAACTGATCTACCGAGGCCCGGACGGCAAGTTTGCCTCCGAGTCGATCCCGTCCCTGCTCGACTCCGATGAGTTCGAGCATCTCCAGCGACCCAAGTCGACGGGTGGAGCCGGAGTTCAGTCTGGCGCGGCCCGCGAGGTTGCCGCTCCATCCGGTTCGTCTGACGACCCGATCGCGAACTTGTTCAAGGCTGCACGCGATGCGATGAGCGTCCGTTCGGACGCCATCGGTTTCCGTTGATTTCCATCTCGCTCCCCGCTGAGTCCGACTGACCCCACGTTCCGGAGTTCGATCCAATGGCTACTCACCGTCAGGGCCTCCAGGGTCCGATCGGGTTCAGCGTAGAGACCGAGACGGTCCTGTACCCGGTCGTCCGCGAGGTTTTCGTCAACGAGGCGCCCCTGGTGACGCGTCTTCCGCGCGTTCCCGCTGCGGGCGAGGTCTTCTCGATGGTCACGTACGACGTCCGCCAGCGGACCGGCGTGACCCTGAACGCGGCCATCGCGAACAACACCGTCACGACCGTCACCCTGACCGACAACACGTCGCTCCAGATCGGCGACGTGATCGAGGTCGGCACCGAGCGCATGCTTGTGACGGCAGTCGACTCCGCTGGCGCGAACGTGACCGTGGTCCGAGGCCACGAGTCCACGACCGCTGCTGCGGCCAACAACGCCGCTGCTGTGACCCTGCTGTACAACAGCCGGACCGGCGCTGAGGTCGACGTCGACGGCAACCGGATGATCCGGACTGCCGTTGAGCAGTACGTCCAGACGTTCCAGTTCCCGGTCCAGGTCTCCGGCAAGGCGAATGCCTCGCAGAACATCGTTCTGCCGACCGGCCCGATGGACATCTTCTCGGCCGAGCAGCAGATCAAGCTCACCGAGATGATCCGGGACGAGGAGTATGCGGTCTACTACGGCAAGGGTTACAAGCCCGCCAGCGTCGGCGACCGCGCCGTGATGAAGGGTCTTCGCTACCTCATCGCCACGGCGAACGTCAAGACCAACGGCGGCGCCTCGTACACCAAGGCGTCGTTCATCACGGACGGCCTCCAGAAGGTGTACTCGGCCGGCGGCAACCCGGACGTCATCATCTGCTCGACCGACTTCATGGGCGGGCTGGCGACGTGGTCGGCTGGTGCCGAGCGGCGTGTCGAGTCGACCCCTGTTCTAGGTCTTCCGATCAACCAGTTCTACGTGCCTCTGATCGGCAACCCGATCACGTTCATCCCGTCGCTCCAGCTTGCGAGCGGCACGGCGATCATCCTCACGTCCAGCGATCTGCGCCTGCGGGTCCTGCGGAACGAGTTCTGGTCGCCGCGCGGCAAGCGTGGTGATGCGTGGGAGGGCGACTTCATCTGCGACCTGGCGTTGGAGCTTGGTCACCCGACCTGGCACGCCTGGGTCTCGGGCATCTCCTCGTACGCGTGATTCTGAATGCGATCTCCTGACTCGCCCATGGGGCGTCCCTTGGAGCACCCTCCTTGGGACGCCCTCTTTGTTGGCGACGGATACACGGAGTCCGCGTTGCATGCAGCGCGGACCATCCGCCAGTTCCTCGCCGTCCGACAGTCTCTTTCGACGTGCGTTTCGGCCGCAAACGACCAGATCGCACGCCATGGTCGCATCGGACCGGAAATTCACGATCGTCTCGTTGCCGAGGTCAGGGCCGCCCTGGAGTTCAGGGATGGTCTGCACCTGGCATCCGATGCGATCACGCAGGCCGTCGAGGTGATCCTAGAGTCTTTGGGATCACACGAGGCCGAGATTCATCGCGGACCGTCCTCGAAGTCGCCACCGAAGCCGGCGGCGCCTCGTCCTGCGATTCAGACGCCCAGGGGGTGAGTTGAATGGCGACCGTCGATCCCTACTGCACGGACGAGGACATCTGTCTCCGTGCTGTGGACGACTTCGTGCGCGTCGCTCCTGACAACAATAAACTCGCGGCAGGGAATGACGGAGTCCTTGACTTCCTCGATCCCTGGGTCTTGGAGTCGGCGTCGAACGACTTCGAGTCTCTGGGCGTCAAGGCCGGGCACATCGTCCACTTGAGGCACGCGCAAACGAAGGTGTTTGGTCCGAACGGAGACCTGTTTGCGATCGAGTCGGTCTCTGGAACGTCGGCGACACTTCGTCGCGTTGGGTTCGCAGCAGGCGTTGGAAAGCCGCCATGCCCAGCCGGAGGGATCTCCGGAGTCGAATTCGTCGTACGAACTCTCGATCCTCAGATCGAAGACATTTCGTACGAGATCAACGAGAAATACGCGATCCTTGGATACCTTCCGGATCGCGAGGTGTCAGACCTGACCGATGTCCGCCAACTCCGTGCGCTCTGCGTCGAGTCGACGCTGGCCCGGCGATTCTTGGATATGTCCGAGAAGCCGGACGGAAGCGATATGTACGTAATGAAGTCAAGGTACTACGCCGAGAAGGCGGCAGAGACCGAGCGGCTGATCCAACTCCGTTGGGGGCCGTCCGGCGACGCCGACCCGCCGACCGGCCGCTATTTCGGTCGGTGCGCCCGGGGATGAGGGTACATCTCATGGGGAAACTCGGGACCGTCGACAACCCAATGCCGGCGATTGGGTGCCAGTTCCTCGCTGTCGAAGACTCGCTTGATTGCGAGACGAATCAGAACAAGGTCCTGGTCTATCTTCTCTCCGAGAAAGACGACCGGATCTTCGCATTTGCCCTGCTGCCCGAGGAAGCCGTCGAGATGGGCTTCCTGGTGATGGAGTCTGCTGGTCGAATGACGGGCGTTGAGTTCGACATGGTCATTGACGGATGCCACTGCGGCGACCATTGCCGCTGCGATTGTGGCTGCGAATGCCACCTAGACGGTTGGTGCGACGACGAGGAGGACGAAGACGAGTCCTGGCGAGCGAGTCTAGATGGAGACGAGGACGAGTGATGGCGTGGGACTTCGAGACGGAACTTGAGCGTGAGTTCGCTCGCTGCCGCGAGTTGCTGCGACGCCTGGCTCCACATGACTGAGGTTTCACGGAGGCCGAGATGGCTAAGAAGTCCGCAGGAAAGTCAACGACGAAGAAACCGTCCGGAATGAAGAAGGGCATGAAGGGTGGCAGGAAGAAGGCGTGCTGAGTCGTCCCAATGTGATGGCGGTTCCCGACAGCGTAAACCGCGAGGCGAGAGCCATGGCCGCACGACGTCCGGCGGCGAAGGCCAATGTGTCCAAGCCCAAGAGCCGACCAAGGCCGCGCGGCTTTTGTCGAACCGCTCCGTACACCCATCAGAACGAGCGGCTTCAGTCGCTCGTTGAGTTCGTCTCTCTCTACGCGCCGTACCACCTTGAGGTGGATGCCTCTATGCCTCCTCCGATGCTGGATGTGGTTGACGACGAGGATGTCGTGTCGGCCAGGAATCTGGCTCTGTCTGCTGCATTCCGTGCGATCCGTGTGATAGCGGAGCAGATTTGAACGAAGGGGGGATCGTGGCCGGGAAACCGATCGACGAGCCAACCAGGCTTCGCGTTCTCGAACTTCTGGCCGAGACTGGCGGAAACAAGACGGAGGTCGCCAGGCGTCTTGGCATCGACCGGGCGACTGTTGCCAAGCACTCCGTTGCAGCCCCGGCCCAGACGCCTGTCTCGCAGGCCGCGACTGACGGAGTCGAGAAGATCCGGGTCGAGGAGTCTGGGGACTCGCGCAGGGTTACCCTAAACCTGGACCACGAGGTCCGCACACTCGAAGACGCCCTGAGGTACGCCGACGTCGACCTGGCCGAGTGGCGAGTGAAGAAGTGGGGTGTCACCTCCTGGGAAGTGACCCTCAAGGTCCGCGAGTTCGACGAGTCTGGGAAGATCGTCGGCGAGCAGCCGGTCCGCCGCATGATGTGGCGTGTGACCGTCGACCTAGAGCGTGTGATGCCGCAGCCCCTCTTGAAGGCGGCTGAGGCTGTTTTCGAGAGGCTGTCGTCTCGCAAGGCCATCAACTTCGCACCGCCCCGAAAGAAGTCGCCTCCGAAGCGTCCGTATCTTCTCGAACTTGATTTGATGGACCACCACTTCGGCGCGCTCTGCTGGCGTCCGGAGACGGGCCAGGACTACGACCTGAGGATTGCCGAGCGGCTGTTCGCTAACGCCGTTGATGACCTGCTGGAGGCGGCGGCTCCATACGAGGTTGAGAGGTTCCTGATCCCGATTGGCAACGATTTCTATCACATCGACAACCTCCAGCAGACGACGACGGCCGGCACGTTCCAGGACGCGGATGGACGCTACCACAAGATCATTGAGGTTGGCGAGATGGCCATGATCGAGGCCATCGACCGATGCCTCAAGGTCGCTCCCGTGGATCTTGTCCACGTTCCTGGCAATCATGACCGACTCGCATCCTGGCATCTTTGCCGTGTGTTGCTGCACCACTATCGCGGCACTCCGGACGTGACTGTTGATTCGGGGCCCAGCCCGCACAAGTTCTATCGCTACGGTCAGACGCTCCTTGGTTTCACTCATGGAGACGAAGTGAAGCCAAAGGATATGCCAGTCTTGATGGCAACGACATCGCCAACTCTTTGGGCTGAGACTAGCCATCACGAGTGGCATTGTGGCCATCTTCATCAGGGCAAGCGGTTCGACTTCCCGACGATGGATACCCACCAGGGCGTTGTCGTGCGGTTCCTTCATTCCCTGAAGGCGACCGACTCCTGGCACTTCCGCAAGGGATATCTGTCGGTCAACCGATGCGCCGAGGCGTACCTGTGGGATCGGGATCGATCCTACGCAGCGCACTTCGCCGCGTTCGCTCGGGATTCCTGAGATGCCCGACCCCACCTACCACGCCGGCTACGACCCGCTCACGGCGCCTACCGTCTTCTACGTCGATCCCGACGGCGGCGGCACCCACACGACAATTGAGGCGGCCTGGGCGGACATCCCCCTGACCGCCGGAAAGGCTCACGCCACGGTGTTCCTCAAGGACACCGCGATCTTCGCCTACCCGCTCATCCCCTGGATCAACGGGCTCGACGCCGACCATCCGTTCTACCTCGGCTCCTACGGCACACCCGGCGGCCGCGCCACGCTACTCGGGGTCTCGCCCGGCAAGAACATCGCCGGCACCCTCTGGATCACGAAGGACCAGACCGACGTCGTGATCGACTCCATCCGCTGGTACACCCCGGCGATGGACTGGACCAACCCCGCCAACGACAACGCGTGGACCCGCTCGGTGTCCCTGCCTGGTGGGCTTGTCGGCAAGGCGGATGGACTGAACCTGGCTCCCAAGGCCGGCGGCGTCGTGCGGCGGGTCTCGGTGCGCTACTGCGAGATGGCATTCACCGGATTCAATGCGACCGGCCGCAGCCTCGCTGACCCTGTCGGCTCGATATCCGACGTCGTGATCTGGCGGAACCTGTTTCACCACAACTGGATCACGGGCGGCGAGCGTGCACAGGGAATCAACAGTTACCGATTCCCCTGCAATCTCCTGAGCAACGTCTTCTATCACTGCGGCCATGCGTCGAACCGCGATCTGACGCCGATGTGGACCGTGGACAGCCGCGGTCGCACGGTCACGACGGCGAACATCTACAACCACTCCTACTACTTCTCTGGTGCTGTCAACTTCGAGTCTGCTGACAACGTGTCGATTCATCCGTCGTCGATCCACTACAAGCACCGAGGTCTGTTTCCAGACTCAAGTCCAGGGGTCAACGTCCACGACAACCTGGCGATCGGTGGCGAGGTCGGGATCGGGTTCACCGGGCAGGACAACGACGGGGTGAGCGGCGAGACGGCGTTCCGTTGCTTCCCCGGCGCATTGATCGACGACAACACGATCGTCCGTGTTGGACAGCCTCAGCCTGGCACGCGGAAACTGTCGTTCGGGCTCTACATCGAAGAGATCGTCGGTGGGCATATTCGCCGCAACGTGTTCGTCGGCCCCAGCGACCCAGCCATCGTCAACGTGCGGCCGGTGGCGATGGATGGACCGATCTACTCGACGACACTGGCCGACAATACAGCGGTTTCGATCCCGGAAAACAAGCCTCTGATCGACATTCCAGAACTGCTTATGGAGGGGTCGTCTGCGTCGTGGCGGTCCGGCGTAAATCCTGGTGCCGTTGAGTCTCTTCTGCCAGGCGGGGGGATGCACGAGTACGCGGCGATGCTGCTTGGGTTGAACAAGGCGAACTGGGACGCCCAGTGGGCCTTGATCGGGCCGTCTCCTGTCTCCGCCTCGATCCGAAACGTCGTCTACGATGGGGCCCCTCCGCTGCCGCCTCCGCCGCCGCCTCCGCCGCCGCCTGCTGGGTCGCGGAAGGCCAGGTTCTCATTTCGCTACGTCGTCTACTGATCCTCGGAGATCGTTGATTGGACAGCCCTAAGGTTGTGATGCTCATGCCGTCGTACGACGGCACCGTGCATCACCGCTCGTCGCTTGCGTTTAGCAAGACGTTCTCCAATGGGGCTGTTCATGCCCCCTACAGCGCCTTCGAGGCGTCCAGCCTTCTGTGCCGCACGTTCAACCGTCTGTTCTGCCAGGCGCTGAACCTGCACGTTCGCGGCAAGGTCACGCATGTCGCGATGCTTCACTCGGACATTGTTCCTCAGGGGCCATGGCTCGACATTCTCTGGCGCGAGATGTACC
>CAZRGV010000069.1:23958-28371 GCA_964599655.1 uncultured Isosphaeraceae bacterium
TGTCTCTGCTGTTGTCCCGATTAAAGAGTCGAGCCGCACAATCACGTCGACTGGCGTCTCGGCACACGCGGACCCGTGGAACGTCCGCTACATCACGATGGAACACAAGGCCAAGTTGCCCGAGACCTTCTTCTCGGAGAACGTCTGCAAGGACGACTCCGAGTTCATGGTCGTCAATACGGGATGCTGGCTCGCGGACCTGAACCGCCCGTGGTGGACCGACGGATTTGCGTTCCGGTTCGAGGACAGGATCTCCTGGGACGAGGAAAAAGGCGAGTATTACGCGCAGGTTGTCCCAGAAGACTGGTACATGAGCCGCTTCATCCAGCAGCGTGGCGCCCGGGTTGCTGCCACGTGGGCAGTGCCTCTCATGCACATGGGGCAGTCGTCCTGGTGCAACTGGGTCGACGGTGACCCGGTCGTCGTCACACTCTGACGTCATCACCTCACCACTTGACAGGAGACGCTTCACATGGCGTCGGGGTTCTACAACCGGGGAGCTACTCGGCTCCTGAGTGGAGCCATCAACGGTGGCTCTGCGACCTGGAAGTGCATGCTGGTCAAGACGACCTACACGTACAACCCAGACCACGATTTCGTGGACGATGGGTCAGCGAATGATCCTCTGAGCCACGAACTAGTCGCGACGAACTACACGGGTGGATACTCCGGCTCTGGTCGCAAGACGCTCACCGTCACGATCTCCGAGGACGACACCAACAACCGCGTGAAATTTGTCATTGGAAACGTGACGTACACCGCCTTGGGCGGAGCAACGAACGACACGATCGGAGGCGTCGTCGTCTATGTGAACGAGACGGCCGACACGGATAGCACTCTGATCGCGTTTCTTGACGTCGCAGACACTCCGACGAACGGGTCTGACATCGTTCTGACAATGGACTCCTCGAACGGCAACCTTAGGGCACTAATCTGATGATCCTCCTCGGTCTCGGGGTGGATAGAACGGAGACTGCAATGAGCGCGCAGGCGATCAACTTCTCTTGGACGTGGACGGTCACGGCGCCGCTGACACTCGTCTCGCTGCCGCCTGGTCCGGCAAATGTTGGTGAGCCTGTCTCCTATCAGTTTGTCGTGACTGGCGGCACTCCTCCGTACGTCTTCACAGCAACAGGACTTCCGCCTGGCATCGTGATGTCCTCGACGGGACTGCTGACCGGCACTCCGACGATGGCGGGTGAATACAACGTCTCCGGCATCATCTCCGATTCGGGGTCCTGAGCGATGGCTACAGCCTCGCTCGCTTTCCGGTTCACGGTGTTGCCGTCCGCGTCGCCTCCCGTCCCAGAGCTGGCGCGGTTCCGGGCGAACATGCTGACGTACGGCAAGCAACACGCCGACTGGATGCGGGAGAACAAGTCGAAGGCGTTCGATCCGGCGTTGGCGGCGACATACTATGACGCGGCGCGGGTCTATTACAACATCGCCGACGACACCGGAGACGCCATATGGCTGGCGGCGGTCTCCGATGCCGTCTACGTCTACCGCGACCGCTACGTCCTGCCGAACAACGGCAACGTCCCTGGCTACTGGAACTTTGGCCGGGGGCTCGCCGAGCACTTCCGCCGCACGGGCGACGTCAAGAGCCGCAACGCGGTCTATGCGATGGCCGACACGGCCTCGTACAGCCGCGATTGGGAGTCGCCGAACCTGCTCACCAGCTACGAGGTGAGCCGCGAGGTCGCCTACGCCCTCTTGACCAGGCTGGAGGCCGAGTCGATCGGCAAGGCGCACTCAGCGCGGACCGATCTGCTCTACACGAAGGCGCTCGGCCACATCGACCAGTGGACCGGCGGCGCGACCGGCTACATTCAGCCGTTCATGGTCGGCATCACCTGCGAGGCGTTGATCGCCTACCACGCGGCGACTGGCGATGCCCGTGCGCTTCCGGCCGTCCAGCGGGCGCTGGACCTGATCTGGACGCTGGCCTGGCGTGAGGCCGACGGCGGGTTCTACTACGAGAGCACGGCGCCGGACCGAGGAGCGCCGGACCTGAACATGCTGATCGCGCCGGCGTTCGGCTGGGTCTATCGGCAGACCGGGGACGTCGTCTACACTCTTTCCCTACACGTCGTCTACCGCGACCGGGGCGACAAGGTTTTCGCCGGCGACGGGACGGCGGTGACGAGCGGGACGCTGACGATCTCGAAGGACGGCACCGAGGCGTCCTCGGCCGGTACGCTGACGCACATCTCGGGCGGGGCGTTCAAGTACACCCCGACCCAGGGCGAGACCGACTGCGAGATCATGGGCTTCGTGCTCGAAGGCACGGGGGCAATCCCGGTCTGCGGCTCGATCCGTACGACTGCCTGCGACCCCAACGATTCCGTGCGGCTCGGCCTGACTTCGCTGCCGAACGCGGCGGCGGGAGCCAGCGGTGGACTGCCGACGGGCGATGGGAGCGGGCGTGTCCAGGTCCAGTACGGGACGAGCACGGGCCAGATCAACCTGTCGGCCGGAAACCTGGCGGGCACGGTAACGCTGGCTGCCACGACGCACACCGGAGCGGTGATCCCGACGGTTACGACACTTACCAACGACCCGACCGGCGTCGGGACGCTGCTGACGCGGCTCGGAACGCCATCGAACCTCGGTGGCGGCGCGACCATTTCCGCCAACCTGGCCGACATCGAGGCGCAGACCGACGACATTGGTGCGGCCGGCGCGGGGCTCACGGGCATCCCGTGGAACGCGGCATGGGATGCCGAGGTCCAGTCGGAGGTCGAGGACGCCCTGGTCGTCCATCGGCTCGACGAACTGCTCAACGCGGACAGCGACATCGACGGGGCCGCCCCGCCGACCGTGGGTAGCGTGTTCCACGAACTGATGAGCAAGACGACGGGCTCGTTCACGTTCGATCAGACGACGGACAGCCTCGAAGCTCTCCGCGACCGTGGCGACGCGGCGTGGATCACGGCGACCGGGTTCTCGACCCTCTCGCAGGCCGACATCCGCACGGCCGTCGGTCTGGCGAGCGCCAATCTCGACGCGCAGTTGACCGCGATCGATGACTACATCGATACCGAGATCGCTGCGATCTACTCGCGCATCGGCGCTCCGGCTGGTGCGTCGATCGCTGCCGATATCGCGGCGATCAAGGCTGAGACGGCGTCGATCCTCGATGACACCGGCACTTCTGGTGTCGTGGTCGCTTCTGGATCGAAGACGGGATACACATTGACGACGGCTGGATATGAGGCTGCTGCTGACGCCCTCTTGAACCGCAACGTAGCTGGCGGATCAAACTCTGGCCGTCTTGTCAAGGAGGCTCTCTATCTGCTCCGCAACAAGTGGGACGTTGCTTCCGGAACACTCACAGTCTATGCGACCGATGACACGACGACCGCGTGGCAGGCATCGGTGTCTGCGGCGACTGGTGGCGACCCGATCAAGACTGTCGATCCGTCTTGATCGGCCCTAGGTTTCTGTGTCTTTGCTTCTTGGCTAGAGGTTGATCCATGCCTGACAACGTCACGGTCAACTCGGTGCCGGTCGCCACGCGAAGCGTGACATACTCAGGTGACGCCTCGCAGAACGCACAGGTCATCGGTCTCGTTGCGTTCTCGGGCTCCGACGACGCCAAGACGGCGACCGATCTGCCAGGCGACGCTACCAACGGGCTCGACGTCGACGTAACCCGAGTCGTACCAGGGACCGCCGCCACGGAGCTTGGCAAGGCCGAGGACGCCGCCCACTCCGACGGCGACACCGGCGTCCTCTTGCTCGGCGTCCGCAATTACGGTGGGGCCGGGTCAGACGGCGACTACTCTGCCCTATCCATGAGCGCGGCCGGCGCGGCACGGGTCGAGCCCAGCGTGGACATGGTGCGGATCAGCGTCACCTCGGCGGGCCTGACAACGGCGACGACAGCGTACACGGCCGGCGATCAGGTGGGCGACAAGTTCACGATCGCCAACGCCGCGCGGGCCAGCGACGGAGGCGGCTACATCGTGGGCGTCACGCTCATTGACGAGAGCGACATCATCGGCGCGTACGACGTCGTGTTCTACGACACGTCTGTCACTCCGGCGGCCGACAACGCCGCGTTCTCGATCTCTTCTGATGCGGACGCCATCCGCACGGTCGCCGTCGTGCCGCTCTCGACTTACGACACGGGGGCAAACCGGATCGCGCAAAGCGGCCCGATCCGCATTCCTTACGTCTGCAACGGCGGCACGAGCCTCTACGCGCTGCTTGTCACACGAGCCGGCCATACGTTCTTCGGAGCCACGACCTCGCTCAAACTGGTCGTCTACGTTGAGCGAAACGGCTGAGCCATGTCGTACACCTTCGGGGCGAACACAGGCGACGACATCAACGTCGCGTCGGGCTTGGCCAACGGCGGCGACAACACCGGCTCGATCGTCGCCGGATGGTTCTACCCAACAACGC
>CAZRGV010000069.1:28382-31602 GCA_964599655.1 uncultured Isosphaeraceae bacterium
AAACTCTGGGCGTTCGGCTCGGTCTTCGGCGCGGAGATCGACTCGACGACGTCCGAACTGCGGATGCGGACGGACAACACGACCGACGGCCAGTGGGTCACGAGCGGGGCTGGGATCACCACGAACAAGTGGTGGTTCATCGCCTGGCTGTCCTCGACCGAGAACACGACGGTCGCCGGCCAGTGGCGGGTATGGGTGGGCGACGAGACGAATGAGCCGACGTCGATCACGGTGACCAACCCGACGACGCGGAGCGGGAACTACACGGCCAACGCAAACTTGACGATCGGCAACGCCGGGGCGTCCGGCACGGCAGCGTTCCAGGGCGACATCGCCTGCCTCTCGGCGATCTACACGACGACGGTCGGCATCGCCTCGCTGACGGGGATCGGGACGTCTGGCGACGTGTCGGCGAGCGAGGAGGAACTTGTCCGGCTCCGATGGGTGCTTCCGCTCTGGCGGGGCCGTCCGATGCTGCACCTCGTGCGCGGGGCGACGACGACGGCGGAGTACAATGCCCTCCATGTGGACCTCAACACGATCTCGCCGCTGATGTACGCGCGGACGTCCACGTCGTCGGCGACGGTCAATCCGGTGGCTCTGACGATCAACGGGGCGACGTACACGGATAATAGGCCGCTGGTCCGGCTGCCGGCACCGGACTGGGTGTGCCGCCAGCCGTCGCTCGTGTCTGCGGTCTAACTAAGAGCCACCGGACAAAACCGTCTAGGCGATCGGCAACCTGATGGGCCTTGAGCCGGGCGCCTGGGTGCTCGACCCGTTCTGCGGCTCGGGGACGACGCTCCTGGAGTCAGCCCATATCGGCTGGAACTCCATCGGTATCGACATCAACCCGCTCGGGGTGCTCATAGCGAACGCGAAGCTCGCCGCCTTCGACGCCTCTCCGTCAGTCCTCACCCGCGAAGCCGAAGCCCTCATCGCCCGGATCTCAGCCGCTCCTGCTGGCGACGACTGGCGGAAGCACCTGCCCGAGCCTAAGTACCTGGAAGCGTGGTTCCCGGTGGCAGTGCTCCGGCAGCTCCGTGCGATCCTCCGAGCCATCGAGGAGACCCGACCCGTCGCGCTCCAAGACGTGTTCCGCGTAGTGCTGAGCGATATATGCCGGGAAGTCTCGCTCCAGGACCCGGGCGATCTCCGCATCCGCAGGCGGAAGGACCCCGCCGAGAACTATCCCGCGATCGAGTTGTTCGCCGAATCGCTCCGGACGAAAGTCGGCGCGGTGGTCCGGGCACGAGAGCACGTCCGGCCGAAGAAGGGTCTGACTCAGCTCGCGGTCCTCGGCGACACGCGGGAGGCGGATGCCGTCCTCGGGCCACTGCTCAAGAAGAACGGCGGCAGCGCCTTCGATGCGGCCATCACGAGCCCGCCGTATGCGACGGCCATGCCCTATCTCGACACGCAGCGGCTGAGCCTGGCTCTCCTCGGACTCATCCCCTCTCGCGAGCTTCGCCGGGGAGAGAAGCAGCTCATCGGAAACCGGGAGATTCAGGACAAGGAACGCCTGGACCTGGAAGGGAAGCTGCGGGAGAACGCGGCCCGGCTGCCCGACTCGGTCATCGCGTTCTGCCGCCACCTCCTCAAGCTGGCCGACGACGACTCCCACGGTTTCCGCCGGCGCAACGTCCCGGCGCTGGTCTACAAGTATCTCACCGACATGGCCAGCATGTTCGGCTCGGTCCGGTCGGTCATCAAGCCGAGCGGGCAATACGCCCTGCTCGTGGGCCGGAACGCAACGACGCTCCGCGGCGAAGCGGTCCTGATCGACACCCCGAAACTCCTCGCCGACATCGCCGAATCCCGGGGGTGGCATGTTGATGAGATGCTGGACTTCGAAACCTACCACCGCTACGACGTGCACCAGAGCAACTCGATCCGCGCGGAGGTCTGCGTCATCCTACGGAATGGCTCCTCACAGAAACGGCGTCAGTCCAAGACGGTGAACTGAACCGTCTGGGCGGTCGACGGCAATCGGAGGCCGACGATCCGGCCGAAGTGACCAAGGCCTTCATCTCGCTCGCGTGCTCGCTGATCGCCTGGAGATATCTCAACGCCTAGACGGTTTTGTCCGGTGGCTCTAAGGTCGGCAACGGGTGGCCGGGGCTGAGCGGCGGGTGGCCGGGGTGGCGCCGCTCCAGGCATGGAGGCTGAGCCTACCCACCCGGGCGGCGGCTCCTCCGCTTTCTCGCCGTTCTTCTCCTTCCCCGCCCATCCCCCAGCACGGGGTGCCCGGGGCTCAGGCTTCGTGCCCCGGGAGGGAAGCCGTCGCGCGGCGGGTGGCGGGGCCCGTACTCGGACCCCAGGACGAGGAGGCCCGGCGACGGACGGATCCGGGCATGGAGTCTACGCGTCCACCCGGCGTGTAGAATGATGAATCGCTCGCCTCGTTGACCCTTCACGCTTCCTTCCGCCGGCAATGCGCCGATGAACGCCCTCCTCACCTCCGACCCCATCCCGCTCCGCGTCGACGCCGAGGGCGTCCTCGACGCCGGCCCGACGCGCGCGCGGCTCCTGGCACGGCGTTCCAGCCGAGGCTGAGGTGGGCACTCCAGACCGGGGGCGCGGGCGTTGTGGATCATCGCCCCGATGCAGGTCATCCCCGCGCAGGGCAATCTCATTCGGACCCGGGCGATCGGCGCGTGCGGGCGTCTTGCGTTCCGCTCAGAACGACGGGTTCCCCGACGGCATCCGGTCCGGGTCGCCCCCGGGTTCGAGGCGGAACCAGTAGAAGCCGTGCGGGCCGAGGGTGATCGGGTACGGCGTCTCCTCGATCCTCGGGAACGGCGTCCCTCCGAACATGTCGACCGGCACCCTGCCGGCGTACTCCCTCAGGTCCAGCCGCGCCGGCTGCGCGAACCGCGACAGGTTGTTCACGATCAGCGCCACCCGCCCCTCGTGGCATCGGACGTAGCTCAGCACGCGGTGGTTGTTGGGCTCGATGAGCCCCATCTGGCCCCGCGCCAGCTCGGGGTGCTCCTTGCGCACCCGGATGACGCGCCGGATCCAGTTCAGCAGCGACGTGGGCGAGCGCAATTGCGCCTCGACGTTGATCGCCTGGTAGTTGTAGATCGGGTCCATGATGAGCGGCTGGTAGAGCCGCGACGGGTCGGACCGCGAGAAGCCCGCGTTGCGGTCGTCGTTCCATTGCATCGGCGTGCGGACGCCGTTGCGGTCGCCCAGGTAGATGTTGTCGCCCATGCCG
>CAZRGV010000070.1:0-10923 GCA_964599655.1 uncultured Isosphaeraceae bacterium
CTTGGCCCAGTCCTGGGCCTGGGCGGCGGCGGGGATCACGAGGGCGGCGGCGAGCGCGATCAGGCGTCTCATGGCGGCGACTCCGTGAAAACAAGTGGGGTGGCCGGCTCGTGCCGGCGGTCGCCCCAGCTTGCAAGAGGACGCGGCGGATTTCAATGGGCGAGCCGGCGTCGCGTGCCGGTCGGATGGTCGGGGCGCGGGGATGCCGCGTCGTGCCGTCGGGTTGTGTCGCATCCAGCGGCGAGAGGGATCGTCGATTGACCGTCTCTGGCATTAGGATATAAAGGGAATGATCTCCGGCGAGACCGGCGGGGGGCACCGCCGAACGCGGGTCGATATCCTCCGAGCGCCATGGCCCACCGCTCCGTAACACCGGGCCTCCGAGAGCTCCCACACCTCGCGACGTTCTCGAGGGTGGCCGAGCGGGGGAGTTTCACGGACGCGGCCGCCGACCTGGGCGTGACCCAGGCGGCGGTGAGTCAGCGCATCGCCGCTCTGGAGCGAGAGCTCCGAGTCTCGCTCTTCAACCGACGGGCCGGTCGCATTGCCCTGACCGAGGCGGGCGAGCGGCTCTATGAGCTGGCCCGTCGCATCCTCGACCTTCACGAAGAGGCGCGGGAGAGGCTCGGTGGTCTTCAACCGTGCATCTCGGGCGACCTCCCGATCGCGGCGAGCTCGGTCCCGGCCGAGTGCTACCTTCCGGCCCTGCTCTCACGCTTCCGCGAGCGGTTCCCCGACGTCCACGTGCGGGCCTCGGTGGGCGATAGCTCGTCGGTCATGAAGGAGGTGACCAAGGGGCTCGCCGCCCTTGGGCTTGTGGGGCAGAAGGCCGACAAAGCGACCCTCGAATCCGACCCCATTGGGACTGATACGCTGGTCCTGATCCTCAACCCCAGCCATCGCCTGGTGGGCCGGAAGCGCATCACGCTGGCGGCGCTCGCCGGAGAGCCGCTCATCATCCGCGAGCCCGGCTCGGGCACTCGCTGTGCCTTGAGGAAGGGGCTCGAACGGGTTGGGGCGTCCCTCGACGAGTTGACCATCTCGCTTGAGATGGGAAGCAACGGGGCGATCAAGGACGCCGTGAAACGCGGGCTTGGGGTGTCGTTTGTCTCCCGCTCGACGGTCGAGCGAGAGCTCGCCTCGGGCGAGCTGGCCTCGGTCCAGGTGCGGGGGCTGATCCTCTCGCGGCACCTCTACGCGGTCTATCACCGACGCCGGCCACTCTCGCCGGCGGCGTCGGCGTTCCTCCACTTCCTGAAGGCGAATCCGCTCCAGCCCGATCGGCGATGAGCGGTCATAAGCGAGGCTTATGATGGTCGCTCGCCGCATCAGGGGAAGGTCGGTGGCCTTTTTTCCGGGGCTCGTCCAAGATGGGCCTCATGAGAATGACCGATCGCAAAACCCACTGGGAAACCGTCTACGCGACGAAGGCCGAGACGAGTGTGAGTTGGTATCAGGAGGAACCTCGGCTCTCGCTCGAACTCATCAGGGCCGTCGCCCCGGCCGAAGGGGGCCGAATCATCGACGTGGGCGGCGGGGCCTCGGTCCTGGTCGACAGGCTCCTTGAGCTCCCGTTCGAGGAAATCGCCGTCCTCGATATCTCCGCAACCGCCCTCGACAGGGCGAAGGCCCGGCTCGGCGAGCGTGCCGAGCGAGTTCGCTGGGTGGTCGCCGATGTGACCGAAGTTCCCGAGCTTGGGACGTTCGATGTCTGGCACGACCGGGCCGTGTTCCACTTCCTGACCGACCCGGCCGACCGAAGGCGCTACGTCGAGCTCGCCCGGAAGACGGTCCCCGAAGGGGGGCACCTCGTCATCGCCACCTTCGCCGATGACGGCCCGAAGCAGTGCAGCAACCTCGACGTCTGCCACTACAACGCGCGCTCCCTGGCGGACGAACTCGGCGAAGGCTTCACGCTCGTGAGGGAGGCGAGGGAGTCGCACACGACGCCCTGGGGCTCGTCGCAACCGTTCTTCTACGGGGTCTTCCGACGGCAATGAGCCGCATCCTTGCCCTGGCCTACGGCGTGGCGAGCTACCTGGTCTTCCTGGCCGTGTTCCTGTACGCGGTTGGGTTCGTCGGCGATCTCCTCGTGCCGAAATCGATCGATTCGGGTCCGACGGCCGCGCTGCCGGTCGCCTTGCTCAACGATACGCTGCTGCTGGTCCTCTTCGCCGTCCCGCACAGCGTGATGGCCCGCCCCGCGTTCAAGCGGTGGTGGACCCGGTTCGTGCCGCCCCCGATCGAGCGGAGCACCTACGTGCTTGTGAGCAGCCTGCTCCTCGGGCTGCTTTTCTGGCAGTGGCGGCCGATTCCAGCCGTCGTCTGGCACGTCGGGCATCCGGCGGCTCGCGGCCTCATCCGCGCTGTGTTCTGGGCCGGGTGGGTCCTCGTGCTCGTGTCCACGTTCCTGATCGACCACTTCGACCTGTTCGGCCTCCGCCAAGTCTATCTCCACGTCTCGGGCCGGGAGTACACGCCACCCACGTTCCGGACAACCGGGCTCTATCGCTATGTCCGCCATCCCCTCATGACCGGATTCCTCATCGCCTTCTGGACCACGCCGACGATGACTGTCGGGCATCTGCTGTTCGCCAGCGCGACGACGGCGTACATCCTCATCGCCCTGCCGCTGGAAGAGCGGGATTTGGTCGGCCTTCACGGCGAACCGTACAGGGCCTATCGGAAACAGGCCGGTATGCTGCTCCCGCTCCCGAGGGTTCCGAAATCCTCTGGCCGACCGCCGGTCCCGCGATGAGACCATCAAGGCCCCTGATCGAACGGGGGGTGGGGCGACGCCGCGGTCTCCCGCCTCGGATGAGCTGGGCGGCCGAGAGGCTGGGGACTGGCGGTATGATCGCGATCGTCGAGGCGCTGCTGGCGCTGGTGCTCGGCTGGGCCGCCTTGAGGATCGTCCGACGGCCGAAGCGGACCGTGTGGCGTCCCGAGGCGGCCTGACATCGCACCCGGCCCGGCCTCGACAACGACGCGAGGCCGGGCGTTGCGTTGCGTTGCGTTGCGTTGCGGGTCGCGGCGAGGCGGCCGGTCAGGAACCTCGGGCGCGGGCGCGAGAGGAGTCGGCGGGGTTCCTCAGGTGGTGATCTCGGGGACCACGAACGGTTTGCGGTATTCACGGCGGGAGAGCGCGTTGGCGGCGTCGGCGAAGTCTCCGACGAAGTGGCCTTGCGACTCGTCGAAGGCGATCCAGGGGCCCAGGGTGGCCGGAGTGGCGTCGAGATCCACGCCGTTGTCGCGCAGATACTCGCGGCAGCGTTCGAAGGCGTCGGTCAACTCGGTGTGGCCGGAGGTCGCGGCGCGGATGGCGTCGGGGGAGGATTCCTTGCCGAGCCGGTGGGAGACGTTGGCCAGGTGGCAGCAGGCCGTGGAGCGATGTCCCTCGAGCGCCTCGGCCGCGAGGTCACTGGCCTTGCGGCTGCGGACGGCGGTCGCGAAGGCGGTGAGGTGGGCGATTTCCAGCGCCTTGGGGCTGTTGCCGTTGGCGACGTCCTCGATCTTCTTGCCTTGACGATCGAAGAGCGCGCCGCCGGAGGCGTCGCCCGCGAAGTAGCCGCCTTCGCAGTCGATGACGACGCCGCCGCTCCGGCCGCGGAACTTCCCGATCGAGGCGGCGCCCTTGCCGGCGACGACGTTGCGGACCTCGCAGATGATCGGTGCCGGCTGGAAATCGAACAGCGCAATGTGGGTGTTGGCCGTCTCGCCGCAGTCGTGGAAGGCGAACCGGCCGCCGATGCTCATGGCGCGCGGGGGCGTCCGGTCCTGCCCCAGGGCCCAGCGGCAGATGTCGATGACGTGGATGCCGTTGTTCCCCATCTCGCCGTTGCCGGTGTCCCAGAACCAGTGCCACTCGTAGTGCAACTGCTTGCGCATCAGGGGCTTCTTGGAGGCCGGGCCGCACCAGAGGTCGTAATTGAGCGTGGCCGGCGGTGGCGTGGGGGTCTGGACCGTGCCGATGCCGTCGCGGGGCCGGTACACCAGGGCGTGTGCGAATCGGATGGCGCCGAGCTCGCCGCCCCTGAGCCGGTCGAACACCCGGCGGAGGAACGTGCTGGATCGGTTCTGGGTGCCCACCTGGACCATGCGGTCGTACTTGCGGGCCGCCGCCACCATCTGCTGGCCTTCCCAGAGGTCGTACGAGAACGGCTTCTCGACGTAGACGTCCTTGCCCGCCTGGCAGGCCCAGACCGTCGCCAGAGCGTGCCAGTGGTTGGGCAGGGCAACGACCACCGCGTCGATGGTCTTGTCGTCGAAAACCTCGCGTGGGTCGTGATAGGCGGTGACCTTCTCCCCGTGGTCCTGGGCCGCCTTGAGCTCGCGGTCGAGGTGGGCCTGGTCGGCGTCGCAGAGCCCCGCGATCCGAACGCCGGGGATCTCGCGGAGCCGGCCGATGAGCTGATGGCCGCGCCCGCCCACGCCGCCGACGGCCGTGGTCGACCCCAGCCCGATGACCGCGAGGTTCACCGCCTCATTGGGGCCGCCCGACCGGGCGGCGCCCCGCAACAGCCGGGGCACTCCCAGCGCCAGGCCGGCGGTCATCGTGCGTTTCAGAAAACTCCTGCGCGGGATGGGTTTCATGATTGTTGCTCGCTTTCGACCTGGAGTGGTTCCGCGTCAACCGACACGACCGAGTCGAGAGCCAGCGAGTACGACGTGGCCGACGCGCCACGCGATGCGCCGCGGGCCGTCCGTCCGAGTGGTTCGTGCGTCCGACCGCGATCGTTTCGAACCCAGCTCTCGTCATCCTGCCGCTCAATGGGAGATTACAGGACGTCCACGCGCAGGTCAAACCGCGGGTGGCGTCTGTCCCTTCTTGAGGTCGACCGCCGGGTCGGGTCCGCCGTAAGGGTTGATTCGGCGGGATGGAGGAGGGCGGTCCGCGTCGAGGACCACACATTTTGCATGTATTATTATACTCATTCGTGGACGAGGGATACCGGTGTTGGCGTGGAAGGGGCGGTCAAGCGGGTCGTGGATCTCGGCGGATGAGTCTGGTGAGATCAAAAACCATCACCAGAACTTGCTTGCCTCGGCGCGTCGGACTCGTTACAAGACGTGCTCGTTGTTCCCGACTCATGGCGGGTCGTGGGACACCGGCCAACGAACGGCCCAATGGGCGCAGGGACGTCACTCGGTGACGGTTGTGTCCGTTGCTCAAGATTCCGTCATGCGGCAGTCCAACTTTCATCGCTTCGATGAAGGGCTGTGGTTCGTTCCGAAGATTTGTTGCCGTCACAACAAAGGAGGTGGAACGTGTCGCGGAACCGGTTCAAGTTCGTGGTCGGGTTGTCGATCGGTCTGGGGCTCGTGCTCCTGGTGGGCAGCGTCTCGGCGCAGAAGACCAAGGGGAAGACGCGGCCAGCCACGACCAAGTACCTGATGCGCGGGATCAATCAGCCCCATTGCAAGGCGCTGGGTGACCTGCTCAAGGATTCCGGCCCGACCGATGACAAGGCCTGGGATTCCGCCGCCTGCCACGCCTCGGTGCTCAACGAGATGGGGTTCTTGCTCATGGACGACGGTCGATGCCCGGATGGCGACTGGGCCGGCGCCGCGAAGAATCTGCGCGAGTGCAACGCCGCCGTCCTGGCCGCCATCCAGAAACGGGACCTCGACGCCGCGAGGACCGCGTTCAAGGGTGTCACCGAGTCGTGCGCGAGCTGCCACAAAGCCCACAAGCCGAAGTGATCGCCCCGCGCGACGGGTCGCGCCTCATTCACGAGCGGAGCCAAGCTCTGACTCGTGACCGACAGAGGCGCGAGGATCGGCGCCCCGAGGCTCAGCGGAAGACCGTTGATCCAAGAGCGTGAACCCGCGGCGCCGATCCGTTCCGCTCCCTCAAGCCGACCGCAAGGCGCGTCGCTCGCGGGGAGCGGAGTTTCGTATCAATATATTCTTGTATCTAACGATACATCCTGAATGAGAGGACGGCCAGAGACATAAGATTCCACGGATTTTGATCAAGCCCAGGGGATGGGGGTGCCGTTGTTGACGCGGAAGGGGCGGGCGAGTTGATCTTGGATCTCGGCGGAGGGATCGACGCCCAGGGCGGTCAGGAGGCTGGCGGCGAGGTCGGCGGGGCTGTAGGAGGGGGAGGCGGGAAAGGTTGCGAGGTGGTCGCTGGCGCCGAGGACCTGGCCGCGGGCCACGCCGGCGCCGAGGGCCAGCAGGCTGAAGACGCCCGGCCAGTGGTCGCGGCCGTCGGGCTTGGCGCCGGCGCCCCCCTTGATGGGCATTCCGACGCGAGGGGTGCGGCCAAACTCGCCGGTGACGACGACGAGGATCTCGTCGAGCAAGCCGCGCGCTTCGAGGTCGTCGACCAGGGCGGAAACGGCCTGATCGAAGGGCGGGAGAAGGACCTCCTTGAGCCTCGAGAAGTTCTTCTCGTGGGTGTCCCAGACGTTCGACTCGCCGAGGTTGACCTGCACGAGGGGGACGCCCGCCTCGAGGAGTCGTCGGCCGAGCAAAAGCCCCTGGCCCATGAGGGTCCGGCCGTAGCGGTCTCGGAGGCGGGGGTCCTCCCGTTCGAGGTCGAAGGCGTCGCGGCAGGCGGTGGAGGTGAGGATCTCGGTCGCTCGCTGTTGGAAACCGTCGAACGGTCGAAGGGCGGCGTGTCGGTCGAGGTCGCGGCGCTGGGCGTCGACGGCCGCCAGGAGGTTGAAGCGGTCGTGAAGGCGGTCGAGGGAGACGTCCTCGGGCAAGGCCAGGTCGGACGGGCCGAATCCGGGTTTGGTGACGTCGCCGACGAGGTGCCAGGGGTCGAACCGCGCGCCCAGGAACCCGGCGTTCTGGCCGGGGAAGGTCGCCCCTTCGAAGGTGAGATTCGTGGGCAGGATCACGGATTGCGGCAGGCCCCGAGGGGCCGGCTTCGAGGCGGCGAGCAAGGCTCCCAGGTGGGGGCGGTCCTTGCGAGAGGCTTGCACGCCGGTTCCGGGAGGGGTTTCGGTCACGCCGCCGAAAAGCCGGTGCACGGCCAGCTCGTGCACGGGACTGGTCGTGGTCATCGAGCGGACCAGGGTGAAGCGGTCGAGCCGTCGAGCGAGCCAGGGGAGGTGCTCCCCCACGCGGACGCCGGGCAAGGCGGTGGCGATCGTGCCGAACTCGCCTCGGATCTCCTTCGGCGCGTCGGGCTTGGGGTCGAGCGTTTCCAGGTGGCTTGGCCCACCGGGGCAAAAGGCGAGCAGAACGCCTCGAATCGAGGGCCGGGTGGTGGAACCCGCGAGCGACTGCCCCCGAAGAATTTCGGCCAGGCTCAGCCCGAGCCAGGACAATGCCCCCGCGCGGAGGATCGCCCGTCTCGAACGGAGCGTGCCTCGCGAAATCGGTTTCCAGGCGGGGAACATCGGGGTCGCCCGAGAGAAAGGGTTGTGATGAAAAGTCGGGATTGAACGATGAGTCGACTTGGATTTCGACCGTGCCGGGGATCGGCCCGACCCGTCGATGGGATTGATCGTACGTCGGAACCCGGATTCGATCAACGGGTGGACCGCCCACGAGGACGGCGAGGCGCCTCTCGATCGCAACGTTTCGGGTTTTTCCAGGGCATGGGATTGGGGTGAGAGACAAGCGGGGCGCTGTGGAGAAACGATCCGGCTCCCATCCTATTCTAGGGTTTTCAGAAAGTTTCTTCGCTGATCCGAGCGCTGACGGATTCCGGCTCGCCGGATGGCCTGCGAAGGGCATGGTGACGACCCGTCGGACGATCGGCTCGTCTGAGGGGTGCGCGTGGAAACGTCTGATGGCACCAACCGAACGGATGCCCAGCGTTTGCCGTTCGATCCTCGAGGGTGTACGAGGGTGTCGAAACCTCGAGGATTGCGGACCACTCGGAACGTTCCCGTCGATTCGAGTCTTAAGAAGTGGCGCATGAATCCGTTGGTCGATTCGTGGGATCCGGGTGAGTGGGTCTTGGCACGAGACTTGGGTGTTTCGGTCTCGGACGGGGGGTCTCGTGCGAGACCCCAGCGGGCGTTTTTCCAGGGGAGAAGGAGCGGTAATTCTTGCGCGGGGACTGAGGCGTCTCGAACGAAATTAAGGTTAAGCATGCCCTGTTCCGATCCGATATTTCTCAAGGGAAGCGCGACGGAGGTGAGCGACGAGTGAAACAAAGGGGTTCTTGGGGTTCCGAAGTGCGTTGTGGTCGGGAGGGGTGATTCCCATGGCGCGGATCACGTTGCTCGAGGATCGGTTTGCCACGGAGGCGACGGAACAGGAGTATGGCGGGCTCGAGTCAGGCGACATCCTGTACTTCCCGGTTTCGCCGCCGCTGGTGAGCGAGGAGGAACGGGCGTTCCTGGTTCAGCGGAGGCAGTCCGGCGTCTCGTACCACAAGAACATCAGCTACCGACCGAACACCGATCAGCTCCGGGGAGCCGCCGACAGCGGCCATGACTTGCAAGCGCGATTTCATTCGATCATGCGGTCGTATTCACGTCGGGCCGTGGCGTTCATGACCTCGTTTCTGAGACACTACGCGACGGGCTGGAAGATCGACTTCGCCAGTTTCCGGCCGATTCAGGAAGAGGGGCGCAAGGTTTCGTTGCACTCGAGGAACGACCTGCTGCACGTCGACAACTTTCCGACGCGGCCCTCGCACGGCGATCGGTTGTTGCGAATCTTCACCAACATCCATCCCGACCAGCCTCGCGTCTGGGTCACGTCCGACCCCTTCGAGCAACTGGTCGGCCGGTTCGCGAACCGGGTCGGCGTCGCGCGACGACCGGGCCGGATGGACGTCTGGAAGCGTTCGGCCGTGAGAGTGGCCTCACGGCTGGGCTTGCCCGTCGTGGATCGGCCGCCGTACGACGCCTTCATGCTCCGGATTCATCATGCGATGAAGGAGGATGCCGAGTTCCAGAACGGGTGCCGGAAGGACCGTTGGGAATTCCCGGCGGGGTCCACCTGGATTGTCTTCACCGACAGCGCCAGCCATGCCTGCCTTCGGGGCCAGTACCTGCTGGAGCAGACGTTTCTTGTCGGGCGGACGAGCCTGGTTTTCCCGGAGAAGGCCCCGATTGCCATTCTGGAACGGATGGCCGGGTATCCCCTGGCGAGGCGCAGCGCCTGATCCCGGCATCCAGCCGCCGCGAACGACGTGAGGGGTGGCGGATCGCCGCACGATCGGGCAAAGTGGGACTTGTCTTGATCTCGCAACCGGGCGCGGAGCACCGTCATGCTGGAGGGACCGCTCGTCTTCGTCGACATCGACACCCAGCGCGATTTTCTCGAGCCGGACGGGGCGTTGTTCATCAAGGGCTCGGACGCGATCGTGCCGAACCTCGCGCGGTTGACGGCCTTCGCGCGGGAGCGTGGCATTCCGGTCCTGGCGACGGCCTGCGCCCACACGCTCGACGAGGCCGATCCCGAGCCGTTCCCGCCGCATTGCCTGGTGGGCACCCGCGGGCAAGAGCGGGTCGAGGCGACGGCCTGGCCGGGCGGGCGGGTCGTCGGGCCCGACGATCGGTTCGAGGGGGACGCGCTTCCGGCCCACCTGACCATTGAGAAGCGGCGTTATGACGTCTTCACGCATCCCGACGCCGACCGGATCGTGGGGCTTTACGCCCGGAATCGGCCGACGTTCGTGGTTTACGGCGTCGCGACCGATTATTGCGTGAAGTGCGCGGTGCTCGGTCTGAGGGAACGGGGGCAGTCGGTGGCGGTTGTCGTCGACGCGATCCGGGCCGTGGATCCTCAGTCGGAGGCCGAAACGCTGGCGGAGTTTACCGAGCGAGGGGCGACGTTGACCCAGACCAGAACCGTGTGCGGCGATTGAGCCGCTTCAACGGCGTCGGGATTCCGGCCGGGCGGTCGGCGACGTTATGATGGGGGGTATGCACGACAAGTACAAGAAGCGTCATCGCGTGTCCCGGGCAAACGACCGGCTGCGGCGGCAGATCGCCGTCGAGGCGGCGAAGCGTCTCTATGCCTTGATCGGCCCGGAAGCCGGCTCGACCTTGCTTCGCGAGGCATCGGAGGCCGATTTTTACACGGCCAAGCGGAAGGCGGCGGCCGTGCTCGGACAGCGAGTTCGGCCGGGTGATCTTCCGAGCGACGCCGAGGTGCGCGACGAGGTGCTCGCGCTGGCGCGCTCGAAGACGGCCCCCGAGCGAGGACGGGGCGAATCCGATCACGAGCCCGAGCCGGAGGGGGTGGTCGAGCGGATGGGCGACCACGTGGACCGCTTCGCGATCTACCGGCTGCGGCTCCAGCCCTTGCATGATGTCAAGCAGAACGCGAAATACCATCCCGAGGGGGACGCGCTGTACCACAGCCTTCAGGTTTTCGAACTGGCGCGCGCGGCGCGGCCTTACGACGAGGAATTCTTGCTGGCGGCCCTGTTGCACGACATCGGCAAGGCGATCGACCCGGCAAACCACGTGGCGGCCGGGCTCGAGGCGCTGGAGGGGGCGATCACCGAGCGAACCGCCTGGCTGATTGAGCACCACATGGACCTGCTCGCCCGTCCTGGACGGCCGGTCAGCCCGAAGGTGCGAAAGGCGCTGGAGGATTCGGAGTACTTCGAGGACCTGGTTCTCCTGAGAGACTTGGACGATGCCGGCCGCGTGCCGGGCGTGCCGGTGGCCACGGTCGACGAGGCGCTGGCGTACGTTCGCGACCTGGAGGAAGAAGCTTACCTCGACGAGGAACACAAGACCCTTGATGGAGGCGGCCCACCATGATCGGAGCGATCGCGGGGGACATCATTGGATCGGTGTACGAACGTCGCAACATCAAGACGACGGACTTCCCGCTGTTCCACCCGAGGGCCCGATTCACCGACGACACGGTGTTGACTGTCGCCCTGGCCGAGAGCCTGCTCGACAACGTGCCGTACGTCGAGCGGCTGAAGACGTACTACCGGGCATATCCTCACGCCGGCTACGGAAGCGCGTTTCACCAGTGGGCTCT
>CAZRGV010000070.1:10933-26176 GCA_964599655.1 uncultured Isosphaeraceae bacterium
AAAGAGCCCACTGGTGAAACGCGGACGATTCGAGACCGTACAATAGCTGGGGCAACGGCTCGGCGATGCGGGTCAGCCCGGTCGGCTTCGCGTTCGGGACGCTGGAGGAAGTGCTCGACCAGGCGCGCCGCAGCGCCGAGGTGACGCACAACCATCCGGAGGGGATCAAGGGGGCGCAGGCCACCGCGGGCTCGATCTTCCTGGCCCGGACCGGGCACTCGAAGGAGGAGATCCGGGCCTTCGTCGAGTCGAGGTTCGACTACTGGCTTGACGAGCCGCTCGACCAGATCCGGAGCTATTATCAATTCGACGTCTCGTGCCAGGGCTCGGTGCCGCAGGCCATCACGGCGTTTCTCGAGTCGGACGACTTCGAGGACGCGGTGCGCAAGGCGATCTCCCTGGGAGGCGACAGCGATACGATCGCCTGCATCGCGGGAGGAATCGCCCAGGCGTTTTATGGAGGCGTTCCTCAGCCCATCGTCGATCGAGTCTTCGAGATCCTCGACGAACCGCTGGGAGCGGTCGCGAGGCGGTTCGGCGAGGCATACGACTGCCTGTAACCTGACCAAGAGGGTTCTTCGCCCATGCAGAATCTGCCCACCCTGTTCATCGACGTCGGCGGCGTGCTCCTGACCAATGCCTGGGACACGAGCTCTCGCAAGGCGGCGGCCGAGGAATTCGGCCTGGACTTCCAGGAGTTCCAGACCCGGCACGAGATGCTCAAGACCGCCTTCGAGACCGGCCGGCTCAGCCTCGACGCCTACGTTCGCAAGGCGATCTTTCACCGATCGCGGTCGTTCTCGCCCGATGAGTTCAAGACGTTCATGTTCACGCGATCGCAGCTTCTTGGGGATACTCTGGAGTGGGTCCGGACGCTGTCGACGACGGGCAAGCTGCGGCTGTTCACCTTGAACAACGAATCGCGAGAGCTGCATGAGTATCGGGTTCGCACGTTTAAGCTGGCCTCGGTGTTTCATGCGTTCTTCGTGTCGTGCTACCTCGGGCAGGCAAAGCCCGACGAGGACATCTACCTGAACGCGCTGGGAATCGCGGGCTGCTCGAGGGACCGGGCCATCTTCATCGACGACCGGCCGTTGAACGTTGAGTCGGCGCAGGCGCTCGGCTTGAACGCCCACCATTTCCAGGGTCTCGACGGCCTCCGGTCGTACCTCAAAGACTTCGGAATCGAGGCGTGAGCCCGATCACGCGCCGATCATCGCCAGTCGATGAGGCGGAGAACGTTGAGAGGCGGGAGGCTGATCTGGCGAGGGTTCCGGCCATCGGGGTCGAACGTCATCAGGCGCTGGTTTCCGTTGTAGCGCTTCCGGCCGTCGTCGTCGCGCTCCCAGTCGAACAGAACCAGCGCCAGTCTCGATCCGTCCGGGGACCAGGCCGCCTGGAACGGATCGGCCTGCTTCTGTTCGGGGAAGATCCGCCGTCGGTTGCGGCCGTCGAGGTCGACCGCGCCGATCTGGTACTCGCCTGGAGGATCAAGGTAGAGTGTGTGGACGACGCGATGGCCGTCGGGCGCGATCCGGTGGTTGAAGGTGTAATCGCCGCCGTCGAGCAAGAGTCGGGAGTCGGAGCCGTCGGGCCGCATCGCGTAAACGGCGGGACTCTGGTAATCCGCGTTCTTGCTCAGCACACCGTCGGGGCGGCGTTCCGACTCGGTGAGGAGCCACTGGCCGTCGGCCGACCAGTCGACCACGGTGTCCTTTTCGGGAATCGGCAGCCTCGAGACGCCCGAGCCGTCGACCTTGATTCGCCAGGAGCCGGCCGAACCATCGCTGACAATCAGCTCCCGGCCGTCGGCCGACCAGCAGACCCGACCGTTGCGCCTGGTCAATCGCGTCAGCTCGGTCGATTCGCGCGTGCCCATAGTCCAGACGCCGATCATCTGGCCCATGTCGTCGAACCGCTGGCCGGCGAGCCGCGTCGCCCCCGGCGAAAACCGCCACTGGGTGATCGCCACGTCGCTCAGGTCGTGCGGCAACTGCGCCCAGAGCCCCGTCTCGGGGTCGATCGACAGCAGCACGAAGGGGCCCTTCGCGCGGCCGCCTAGGTCTCTCGTGAAGACGAAGATCCGGCCCTTCGTGACGGGCTCGGATTCCCCACGAACCCGGACCGAGGCGGCCAGAACCCCACCGACGGCCGTCGAGGCGACCCGCCCCAGCCAGTGACGCCTCGAGAGCCTGAGCCCGCACGGAAGGTCGATCCGTCGCATGGTTCCCCCCCTGTCTCTTCTCTCCCGGCCCAAGACAACTGTCCGTGGCTCGCGACATTAGACAACTGTCCGACGCTGAAGGCAAGGGGGAATCGGGAAGAAAAACGGTTCGCGAGGCGATCGGCCGGCGGAAGGTCAAACGGGTCCGGCTGGCGATCCGGAATGATTCCGGGTTGAAATGGGATGAATGGAAATGGTCGACCGCAAGGACATGGGGGAGGCAATCGACACTTGAGCCAGGCCACACGCGGCATGAGGGCCGCACTCTCGGGTTTACTCGTCAACGTCGCGCTGGTCGTCGTGAAGCTGCTGGCCGGCATCGTCGGGCATTCGTACGCGCTGATTGCCGACGCGATCGAGTCGTCGACGGACATTTTTTCGTCGTTGATCGTCTGGGGCGGTCTCCGGCTCACCACGCGCCCGGCCGATGAAGAGTATCCGTACGGTTACGGCAAGGCCGAGACGCTGGCGGCGGCGGTCGTTTCGTTGATGTTGCTTGGCGCGGCGTTGGGGATCGCGGTGGCGGCGGTTGGCGAGATCGTGACGCCGCACCATACGCCGGCGCCGTTCACGCTGGTGGTCATCGCGGTTGTGGTCATCGTCAAGGAGGTCCTGTCGCGCAAGGTGCTGAGCGTGGGTGTCGAGATCGGCAGCACGGCGGTGAAGGCCGACGCCTGGCATCACCGGAGCGACGCGATCACGTCGGCGGCCGCGTTCCTCGGCATCTTGATCGCGATCTGGGGCGGTCCAGGCTGGGAGTCGGCCGACGACTGGGCCGCGCTGTTGGCGGCGGCCATCATCGCGTTCAACGGTGTTCGGCTGCTACGGCCGGCAATCCAGGACCTGATGGACCGCATGCCCGAAGGGTTCGCCGTCACGCAAATCACCGCCGCCGCCGAAGGGGTCGACGGGGTCCGGGCCATCGAAAAGCTGCGGGTCCGCAAGCTCGGCACCGAGTATTACCTCGACCTGCACGTTCAGGCCGACCCGACGCTCCCGCTCCGAGACGCCCACATCCTCAGCGGAAAGGTGAAAGGGGCGATTCGCGAGGCGATTCCCGCCGTGAGCGGCGTGCTGATCCACATGGAACCTTTCGAGGGGGACGGCCAGCCCACGCCTCGCGAGGCGCAACCCGCTTGATTCCCGGTCCGTTGCCGGGGCCAATGGACCTTTCGGAACGGGTCTTAAAGAATTCGTCTTGATTTTCAAGGGCACTGGCCGTGACGATGAGAGGTCATCGAGGTGGCGGACGTTCCCGACCTCGCACGGCCTTGTTGACGAGGATCAGGGTCAACGATGAACATTCCTTCGCGACGAGGTTTCACGCGGATCGAACTGCGGGTGGTCATCGCGATTCTCGGGGTGCTCATCGGCTTGCTGCTACCGGCCGTGCAGGCGGCGAGAGAGGCATCGCGTCGGGCGCAATGGTTCCAGGGTCCCGAGAATCGATCGGCCTTCGGGGCCAACCGGAGCCGTCGGCACGCGAGCTTCACGGACGGACTGAGTGAGATGCTGATGTTCGCGGAAGTGAAGACATATTCGCCAGCCCACATTTGCGATGGCGAGGCTGTCGAAGATCAACAATCCCCACAGTATTCCGGCGCCGAACGCCGATCCGGCGACGGTGGCGCCCGAATCTTTTTCCGCGGCGAGTGCCGGTTTTACGCCCTGCCGCACAGCGAGTGGTCGGACGGCAACGTTCACTCGTCGGGGATGACGACGGCCTGGCCTCCGAACCGAGTGATCCTCGGCACCCCGAGCCAGAACCTGGACATCGATCGGAACGGCAACAACGAGGAGAATGGAGGACCGACGTTCGGGGCCATCACGTCGCGGAGCGATCATCCCGGCGGGGTCGAGGTCTTGCTCGGGGACGGCTCGGTGCGGTTCGTGAAGAACCGCGTCAACGGCGTCGTCTGGCGAGGTCTGGGAACGGTGGCGGGCGGCGGGGGGATTGGCTCCTTCCGCGACTAACCCTCGCTACCGTGATCCTCCCGCGAGCCGTCTTGCGGGCACGGGGCAGGCTGGCCTCGTAAGATCATTCGCGTGAAAGGCGTTGATTTCTGAACGCGCTTCGAGCCGACAGGAGTGGATTCATGAATCGCACTCTGAGGTTTCTGCTTGGGGTCATGGTTTCGCTCTCGGCGTCGCGCGGTGTCGCGGACGATCGGGAGGCGGAAGACGCCCTGCGTCGCGCGGCGGAGTTCTTCCGGTCGAAGGTCGCCTCGGAGGGTGGTTACGTCTGGCGTTACAGCAGCGATCTGAAGCACCGGCAAGGGGAAGGAGTCGCGGGGCCTCGAACGATCTGGATTCAGCCGCCGGGGACGCCGACGGTTGGCGAGGCGTTCCTCGACGCGTTTGACGCCACGGGAGATCGGTATTATCTCGACGCCGCGCGCGAGGTCGGCGGCGCCCTGGTGAACGGACAGCTCCAGTCGGGCGGCTGGTATTACCGCGTCGAGTTCGATCCGGCCAGACGACCCGAATTCCGCTACCGAGTCGATCCCGCGTCCTCGAAGCGACCGACGAAGAAAGGGCCCAACGACGACGCCATCGGCGGCTGGGACGTCTGGAAGGCGCATCGGAACAAGGACAACCTCACGATGGTGGACGACGATACGACGCCGTCGGCCGCGCGGTTCCTGATCCGACTGGACAAGGCGCTCGAATTCCAGGACGCAACGATTCACGAGGCCGTGACCTATGCCCTGGAGTCTCTCTTGAAGGCGCAGCATCCGATCGGCGCGTGGTCCCACAACTACGACCGGTTTCCGCCCCGCCGTCCCGACCCGGGCCATTACCCGATTCGCGACGCCTCGTATCCGGAATCGTGGCCGAGAACCTGGCCGAATGCCTGGAACGGCTGCTATTCGATCAATGATCGCATCACGTTGAACGTGATCCGGACGATGCTTCTGGCGTGGGAGACCTATGGAGACGACCGTTACAAGGCCTCGGCGGAGCAGGGGGGGGAATTCCTGATCCGGGCCCAGCTTCCCGACCCGCAACCAGCCTGGGCGCAGCAGTACGACCGCCAGATGCAACCGGTCTGGGAACGCAAGTTCGAGCCGCCCGCCATCACGGGGTTTGAGTCGCAGGACGTGCTCAAGACGCTGCTTTTGCTCTACCGCAAGACGGGCGGCAAGAGATACCTCGCGCCGATCCCCCGGGCAGTCGCCTATCTGAAGCGAAGCCGATTGCCCGACGGCCGGCTCGCCCGCTTCTACGAGCTGAAGACCAACCGCCCGCTCTACTTCACCCGATCGTACGAGCTGACCTACGACGGTGACGGGGTGCCAGCGCATTACGGGTTTGTCTTCGACTCTCGACTCGACGAGATCGAAGCCGAATACCAACGACTCAAGGAGGAAGTTCCCGTTGCCTCCAGGAACGACGATTCACCCCATCGGACACCCGAACTGACGGCCAGGGTCCAAGCGATCATCGCCGGGCAGGATTCCCGAGGTGCGTGGACCGAACCGGGCTTCGTGCGCGATCAGGACGGCCGCAAGATCACGCCCGAAGATGGCATCATCCAGTCGGCCACGTTCGCCGAGAACCTGCGGACCTTGAGTACCTATCTGAAAGCCAGAAAGCCGTAAGGGGATGAGCGTTCTCGGCTTGCGCGCGGGAGGCGACGACCCGAAGGACGTGGGCGTTCCGGCTGGTCGGGCGACTGGACCTTCCCGGTGGTCGCGGTTCCGACCTTGCGGCGAGGGGGGGGGCGGATAGAATGGGGACGGCTCGCATGCTCGGCCGGGTAGCCCTGGGGTGATCGTCGTGCGCATTGCTTACTTCGACTGTTTTTGCGGGATCTCCGGAGACATGACGCTGGGCGCCCTGGTCGACGCCGGGGTGGATCCGGAGGCGATCCGACAGGCCATTGCCCGTCTCGGGCTCAATGCCGAGCTGACCTTCGAAACGGTTCGCCGCGGAGGCTTTCGCGCGACGTACGCGAAGGTGAACGCGCCCCCCGAACACGCGCACCGGCACCTGCACCACATCGAGGCCATGATCGACAAGGCGGGGCTCACGCCTCGTCAGAACGAGCTGGCCAAGCGCATTTTCCTCAAGCTGGGAGAGGCGGAGGCCCGGGCGCATGGCAGCGACCTGAGCAAGGTGCATTTTCATGAGGTCGGCGCGGTCGATTCGATCGTCGACATCGTCGGCGCGGCGGTCGGGCTCGAGCTGCTCGGGGTCGACCGGATCGAGGCCAGCCCGGTTCCACCGGGCCGTGGTTCGGTGAAGGCCGCGCACGGGCGGATGCCCTTGCCGGCTCCCGGGACGGCCGAGCTGCTCAAGGGGATTCCCCTGGCCGAATCGACGGCCGACATGGAGCAGACGACCCCCACCGGCGCGGCCATCCTGGCCACCGTGGCCGAGTCGTTCGGGCCCTTGCCCGCGATGACGATCGAGCAGATCGGCCTGGGCGCCGGGACCGCCGACCCGCCCGGCGTCGCCAACATCGTCCGCCTGTTCGTCGGCAAGGCCGCCACGCCCGTCGGCGGCGACCGTGTCTGGGTGCTCGAAACCAACCTCGACGACCTGCCCGGCGAGGTGGTCGGCTTCGCCACCCGGCAGCTTCTCGACGCCGGAGCGCTCGACGCCTTCGTCACGCCGATCCTGATGAAGAAGAACCGGCCTGGCGTGATGATCACCGTCCTCTGCGACGAGCCGGCCATTCCCAAAATGGAAGAGATTCTCTTCCGCGAGACCACGACGCTGGGTGTGCGACGCTATCCGGTCAGCCGGCACAAGCTTCATCGCAAACCGGCCAAGGTCGAAACCCGGTTCGGCCCCGTCCAGGGAAAACTTGGCTGGCTCGATGGCCGTCCGCCGCAGTTCAGTCCGGAATACGACGACTGCGCACGAGTAGCCACCTCGCGGAACGTGCCGTTGCGCGAGGTTTATCAGGCCGCGCAGATGGCCTTCGCCGAGGGAAAACAGATCGAAGAACCCGCCACCGCGCCAGGGCCTCACTGATGCCGCAGGAGGCTCAGGCCAAGATCGCAGCACGACGGTCGAATGGTCGAGTCCAAGGAGGGAATTCCGACGTGTCCCCCGCAATGGAGATGGCCCTGATCGTGACCCTGACCGGACTGCTGGCCGTCGTTTCGGCCGTGGCCGGCGCGCTCTGGTGGCGGGTCCGGTCGATCCCCCGATCCGATCCGGTGGATCGATCCCTCGAACGGATCGAACGCCTGCTCGAACGGCTCGAGGGGCAGACGGTACCGATGCCGGAACGTCGGGCCCAAGCCGATTCCAGCCCCTGCGGACCTCGCACGTTCCGACGCGCGGACCTGGCCGAACCAACGGCCGTGACGGGTCCGACCCTGATCACGGTGCCCGACCTGGCCTCACCGCCGAGCGAAGCCTCGCAGGCAGCCGCCGAGCTGGGTGAGCGGTTCGGGGCCATCTGGGCGCTGGCCGACTCGGGGGCTTCGCCCGATTCGATCGCGAGGGCGACTGGCCATCCGATCGGACAGGTCGAGCTGATCCTCGGTCTTCGTCGCCAGCTTGCCAGCGCCGTGGGCGAGGCCCGCCCATGAGCCGTCGCGACCTCGACACCCTGGAGCCAGCGGTCGTGGCCTGTCTCGATCGGACGCGGTCGGCGGTGTTGAACGTGATGGTTGTGGCCGCGGCGGGCATCGCCGTGTCCGGCCTGGTCCTCCGACGCCGCGACCGAGGCGCGCTTGCCTGGCCGCTCGACGACACGAGACGACTGGCGTACAGTTTGCTGCTGGTGATCGTGACGGCCAGTATCGCCCTGCGGCGAGGGCTGGGCCGGCGATCGGCCCTGAACGACCCGTCTCGCCGCTGTACCCGGTTCTTCCGGGCCCATGTCCTGGCCGTGACGGTCGGCGCCCTGGCCGTTCCGCTGGGACTCGCTCACGGGATCGCGGCCGAACCGAGCTTGCAGGCCGTCGCACCGTTCTGGGTCGCGGCGCTGGCGCTCGGAGCCCTCGCGTTTCCGAGAGCCCGCGAACTCGAAGACTTCGACGAACCGATGATTTCCGACGATCAACGCCCGAGCGAGGCCGGCTCATGACGCCCACGCAATCGCTCTTGCTGACGATTTACATCGCGATCGTCGCCGCGTGGCCGATCCGACACCTGGTGCTCACTTGGATCTTCCGCCGCTTCGACGTGCTAACCTTACGCTCGCCTCGGTTCGCCCAGCCGGATCCGCCGCTGGTCTCGGCGATCATCCCAGCCAAGGATGAGGAATCGACCCTGGCCGACTGTCTGGCGTCGGTTTGCGCACAGTCGTATCCGAATCTCGAAATCCTCATCGTCGACGACCGGAGCACCGACGGCACGGCCGAGATCGCCAGACGTGTTGCCGCGAGCGACCCGAGGGTTCGCCTGATCTCGATTCACGACTTGCCAGCGGGTTGGACCGGTAAGAACCACGCCTTGCAGGTCGCCACGGCCGAGGCGCGCGGTGACTGGTTCTGGTTTCTCGACGCCGACACCCGACACGAACCGGACAGCCTGTCGATCGTGATGGAGTATGCCCGTTCGCAAGGGGCCGTTCTGGCCAGCCTCGTTCCCGAAATGCGGTGCGAGACGTTCTGGGAAAAGGTCGTTCAGCCCCTGGCCGGCATCGTTCTGATGCGGTCGTTCCCGCCGTTTCAGGTCAACCGCGACACGTCTCGCCTGGCCTTCGCCAACGGCCAGTACATCGTCATCAAGCGTTCGGCCTACGAGGCGGCCGGAGGGCATGAGGCGGTGCGCGACCGCTTCGTCGAAGACATCTACATGGCCAAACGCGTCAAGGCGCTTGGCCTTCCGATCCGGGTCGCCATCGGCACCGAGATCAGCTCGACTCGCATGTACACATCACTGCCTCAGCTTGTCCGGGGCTGGAGCCGCATTCTCTACGACGCGCTGGGCCGGAGCCCCTGGCCCATCGTGGGCAAGACGCTTGAACCGTTGATCTTCAGCCAGACCGGGGACCTGGCCCTGATTGCCGCTCCCATCATGCTGGCGATGGGTGTGACGGGACCGTTTCCAATCTGGCTCCTGATCCTCGGCCTGATCCATCAGGTGTTGAAGGTTTCGGTTCTTTACCGGATGTACCGCATGTCGTGCCCTTCCACGGCCTGGTATGCCGGATGGTACTCGCTGGCGGGCCTGATCAGCGACTGGATTTTTCTCAAGGCCATCGGCATGTGCCTGACCGGCCGGGTTACGTGGCGAGGGACGGTCTACGGGCCGAGCGAGGCGGCCGTCGCGGAGCCGGCCACGTCGGTCGATCTCAAAGTCTGAGGATCTGCTCGCACAACACCTTGAGAATGGCTTGGCATGTCGACGACCGTTTCCGACACGCTCATCGCCTGGAATCCGGCCACGGGGGCCGAGCGTGGCCGTGTCGCCGTGACACCGCCCGAAGCGCTGCCGGCCCTTGTGGCCAGGGCGAGGCAGGCCCAGGCTCGATGGGGGGCCATCTCGTGGAACGAGCGTCGCGAACGGCTGCGAACCTGGTGGTCCGTTCTCGCCCGGGATGCGGACGGCTGGGCCGAGGCCATTCGCGACGAGATCGGCAAACCGACCGAGGAGGCGATGATCGAGGTCGTCTCCACGCTGGACGCCCTGCGATGGAACGTCCGGCACGGAGGAGCCGCCCTGGCCGACCAACGCCTTGGTGCCGGGTGGCAGCGATGGCTTCTGATCCCTTCGGCCCGGCTCCGATGGCGGCCGTTCGGCGTGATCGGCATCATCGGAACATGGAATTACCCTCTGTTTTTGAACGCGCCACCAATCGCCCAGGCACTGGCGGCGGGTAACGCGGTTGTCTGGAAGCCATCGGAGCTGTCACCTCTGACGGGTCAGAGGCTCCAGCGCAGCCTCGAGGAGGCCGGGCTGCCCGATGGCCTGGTGGCCACCGTGTTCGGGGCGGCCGAGGTCGGCCAGGCCCTCGTCGATTCCGAGATCGACAAGGGGATGTTCACCGGTGGCGTTGCCAATGGCCGTCGCGTGCTCGGAGCCCTGGCGAGCCGAGGGATTCCGGCCGTGGCCGAGCTCTCGGGTTTCGACCCGGCGATTATCCTGCCGGACGCGCCTCGCGATGCGACGCTACGGGGGTTGGCGTGGTCGGCGTTCGTGGCGGCGGGACAAACCTGCGTGGCGGTGAAGCGAGTCATCGTTGTCGGCGACCCGACCGAATGGGCCGAAGGCCTGGCCGAAAAGGCCCGCGCGCTTCGAATCGGCAATCCGGCCACGAGCGGAGTGGATGTCGGACCCTTGATCTCAGAGGCGGCCCGCGAGCGGTTCCACCAGACGATTCAAGAGGCCGTCGCCGCCGGGGCTCGCCTGATCGCTGGCGGCGAGCCCGAGCCGGGCCCTGGCTGGTTCTATCGGCCGACCGTATTACGGGCCGGCCGTCCCGAGCCCGAGGCGAAACTGGCGGGCGTCTTCGGACCGGTGGTGCTGGTGCGAGGCGTGTCCGACATCGAGGCGGCCGTGGCCGCGGCCAATGCCAGTCCGTTCGGCCTGGCCGCGAGTGTCTGGGGCAAGGACCGATCCGCCGCCCTCGCCGTCGCTAACCGCCTTGAAGCTGGCATGGTGGCGATCAACGAGGCCGTGGCTCCCACGGCGCACGCCGCGGCCCCGTTCGGTGGAGTGAAGGCGAGCGGCTTCGGGCGAACCCACGGCGCTCTCGGGCTCCGCGAGTTCGCCCAACCGCAGGTCGTTCACACGAAACGCTCCGGCGGGTTCCGCCCGAACCTATTCCCCTACTCGGGCCGCTTGCTTCGACTTCTCCGCATCTATCGCGGGCTGTTTCACCCTCGAGGTTGAAGCCGACAGGGCTTCCGGTCGCGACGCTCGATAGTGCGCGGCGACCTCGCTCGGCTTCAAGGCCCGATCGTACAGGGCCACCTCGTCGATCTTCCCTTCGAAGTTCGCGTAGCCATCGCTTCGGCCTCCCAGGAATAGATCGATGGATTTCGAAGGCACTGTGCTCTTCAAGGCCCCGACGATCTCGGGCTCGGTCTTGCCGTCGAGGTAAACGGCAATCCGCTCGCCGTCTCGCGCGAAGACCACGTGATGCCAGGTCCTGGGGGCAATCTCGGTCGATCCGTGGAGCAGCTCCTTGGCCGTGTTGCCGTTGTAGACGAAGAGCCGACCTGACGCATCGTGCGTGCCGCCGATGCCGAAATGGTCGCCAGGCGCGTCGGGGTCACCGTCGGGACCTCGGGAGACGACGTAGCCGGTCACGGGCCGGACGTCGTTCGGCAGTCCGTTCCAGAACCAGAGCTCGACGGTGTAGGTGGTGCCCGGCGAGGGCGACTCGGCCTTCAATCGACCACCGGCGAAGTGCGCCGCACGGTTGAGAACCCCTTCACCAGAGAATGCCGGCGAGGGCGGACCGTCGAGTCCGAGCGCAATCCCCGGGTGGAAATCGATCGCTCGACCGTTCCCGGACGCATCCTGGGCTTTCGAGGCGATGAGATCTCCGAGCCGCCAGTACGCCCAGGGGTTCGAAGCCAGAACCGCCTTCGGGTACGGGCCGCTCGGATCGTTGAGCGAACGCCTGGACCGACTGGAAACCTTTTCGAGAAGTGTCAGCACGGTCTCGACGATTTTCGGCTCGGCCTGGACCTCGAGCGCCGCGGTTCGAGCGGGCCACGTCGTGTAGCCGCCAAGGGCGTGTTGCTCGGGTGGCGGGATGTACCCCTCGGAACCGTTGGCCAGCTCGATCGTGAACGTTGTTGCCAGTGGGCTCATCCCTTTGATTTTCAAGCCGGTGATGGCATACACCTCGTCCGGAATTGCCGCGATGCCAAGGTCGCCCACGCAAATTGCCTGGAGCTTCAGCTCGCGTTCCGGATGCTCATGGAGCTCGATCGCCTCCTTGGCGTAAACCTCGGGGATCTGGCGAGGAACGCGGTCTCCCATCGCGGCCACGATGGGCCGAGCCCAGGCGAGTCTCGCCTCGTCCGGCACACGTCGGCGAAGCGTCAAGGTCGTCTCGGCCATGGCCAGGGGAACCCACTTGTGATAGTCGATCGCCTTGTAGGCCTCAAAGGCTCGACGAGCCACGGCGTCGGCATATTCATCGATTGAGATTTTTTTCTGCGGCTGACTATAGTCCATCCAGTGCTGGTCGCCGCTGGTTCCCTGCGACATCATCGCGACGAACGGAGACTCGGCCTTCGCCTCGCCCACGAGCTCGGCCATCCGCGCGGCAAACCGACCGTAGTAATCGGCCGAGACCGGCGAGGCGCCGAAGTAGTGCATCGAGTAGTTCGCCAGCAACGCGATCGGCCGGCCCTCGGGCGACCGCACCGCCACGACGGACAGCCCAGGATCGACCGGACCGGACGGACCGATCACGTCGGGATTGACGTAACCGGGGTGCATGTTGGCTCGAACGGTCGGCTGGCCGAAGGGGTCATTGAGCAGTTTATCGGGCCGTCGAATCCAGCGCCGGCAGTGCGTGTGGTCGAAGTCATCCACCACCCCCCAGCCGATCTCCGCGGGGGCGAGATTCCGGGCCGCTTGCTCGATCGCCTCGGCAATCTTCCCCGGCAGGAATTCCACGTAGTCGGGGTCGGGCGGGGTGCCGAGCGCTCCCATGGCCGAAGGGGCGGAATGGGTATGCGTCGCCGAGATCAGCATGTGATCGGTCGGGATCCCCGTGGCCTCATGTGCCTTCGCCTTGGCCCGGTCAAGCAAGTCCCGGGGCATCATGCAGCTATCGACGACCACGATCGCCAGGCGCGTGGTGCCGTCGTCGAGTACCAGTCCGCGCGCGTGCAGCCGGTCCTGAACGGCCTTGGCCGTGTTCTGGAGGAACCCGCCGTTGACAATGCAAGGGAGCGTGACCGGCGAGACATCGATGGCCGAGGCCCCCGCGCGGAATACCTTCGCGCGAGGAACGTCGTCCCCTCGGCTCCCGGCTCCGAGGATGAGAACGCCAAGAAGGAACATCATGACCGGCAGGCTGGGTCGCATGGGTCGATTCTCCGCTCGCGGGATGGCTCGGACTCTCACGGACAAGGTGATGATTCGATGAAATTCACGCTTCTAAAAATATGAGTTTTTGTCGCGATAAAGAGTACCACGACAACCGGAGTCGCCTACTTCGATTTTGGCAAACCCTCAACCAGTTGCTCCTTCGTGGTCGACGGACAGAGATACTTCTCAATATGCTGAACAACGAGTTCGGTGCCCATGTCGTGGGGCACGCGAGGCGCGTCTTTCGGGTCGTACATCGTGTCGGTCAGGTCGCGGACGAGAATGCAGTTCATGCCGCGACGGGCCATGGCGCGAATTGCAAAAGAGCGATTGAGTATACACATATTCGTATGAACGCCCATGACAAGAACGTTCTTGATGCCGAGCTGCCGGAACAGGTTGTAGACCTCGTCCCCGTTGTCGCTGACGCCGTCGAACTCGCCGACGTCGATCTGCGGGTTCTGGCGGGTCCAGGCCAGGTAGAACGAGTCGTCGGTGTCGCAACCACCGTCGGAGTCGTCGATCGGCAGGGGCGGCTCGGCGGGCAGGGCAAGGGGCTTGGGCGCGGTCGCCTTGGGCGCGAGCTGCATGCGTACCCGTTGCGGCGTCCCAGCGTAGAAGTCCATGCACTCGGACGGCGCGTGGACAATCTGCACGCCTTTGGCCCGCGCCTGGGCGATCACGGGCGCCATCCGGCGGGCGATGGCGTCGCAGCGCTCGGTCGCGCCGCGGCACCAGTGCTTGTCCCACATGTCGCAGATCACGATCGCCGTCTCGGCCACGGGCAGGTCGCGGGTCACGGTAACCTCGTCCCACTCGCCGCTTCCCTTGAACGTCTCGACGCGCGTGCGAAGCGTCAGCTTGATCGTCCCCTCGGGGGTGGGCCGCATGGGAGGCGCCGCGGCCGTCGGTCGGGGAACCTCACGCTTCGCGGCCCAGAAGAGGGCATTTGTGAGGAGTCGCTTGAATGTGGCGTTCTCAAAGTCGCCCTGCGCGCCGAGTGACGTATAAACGATGCGAGCTCCTTTGAACTCTCTCGTCCAGGTCACCGGTTCCTTCCCCTCGGGAGACGTGCCGACCATCAGCACCGTCACGTCATCGGCCAGCGGCGAGGTCTTGTAGAGGCTGCCTCTCGTGGCGATCGTGCCGACGCCTTGAACGACCGGATGATCGGCGGCGTCCTTCTCGACGTTCACCCGGGTCGAGAGATCGTTGCGATAGTGGCCGTGGTAGTTGCCGCCTTGCACGATCTTGTCGAACTCGAGCCAGTTCTGGAACCCGTGGCTGGCCGTCCGCACGCCGACGATCGGCCGGCCCGAGAGCGCGTACGCCTTGACCTTCTCCAGTTGCTCACCGCCGATCGTCAACCGTCGGGTGAAGAACAGGGCGACGTCGCAGTCATCGAGTGCTTCGAGCCCCGGCAGGTCGTCGGTCCCTTTCGCCTTGAGCAACGTGCACTTCACCGGGAAGTGCGCCTCCAGGTACGTCTTGAAGGCCGCCAGCGACTTGTCCGACTCATACTCATCCGAGCCGGAGAGCATGCAGATCTTCAGCGGTTCGGGGGCCTCGCCGGCAAGCGAGACGGCGCATCTCAGCAACACGATCAGACAAAACACCAATCTGTTCATGGATCGATCTTCCTGAGAGGTTTCCGTCAGACACGATCGGGAATTACGAATGGAGCGCGGTACGAGCGCTTGAGCAACTGGTTGGCCTCATCGTCGCCGACAAACGATTCGGTTTTCTCGTCGAAGCGGAGCGAGCGTCCGCCGAGGCGGCCTCGACCATCTGCCGCCCTTCCCAGACGTTGTGACTAGCTGGCTTCTTGACGTAGACATCCTTGCCCGCCTGGCAGTCGAAAGCGGTCAATGGGCCGTGCCAGTGGTCGGGTGTGGCGACCACGACGGCATCGACCGCCTTGTCGTCGAGCACCCGGCGGAAGTCGGCGACACGTTTCGGAGCCTTTCCTCGCGACGACGCCACGAGTTCCATCAGGTCATCGCCTCGCCTCGGATCGAGGTCCCGGAGGCGGGCAGGTCGGGCGCCGCCGCGGT
>CAZRGV010000070.1:26186-28248 GCA_964599655.1 uncultured Isosphaeraceae bacterium
TAGGCGAACTCGGCGTCATCCCGCTCGGCGAACCCGCGCACCAGGCTCGAGCCCCGACCACCGAGGCTGATCGCGGCGAGCACGATCTTGTCACTGGCCTGGACCGCTCGGACGGCGCCCGGGGACATCAGGACCGACGACGCCGAGACCGCGGCGGACGTTCTCAGGAACCGTCTCCTGCTGATTTGCCTCATCGAAGAAGCCTCCCCAGGTTGACACCGTGGGTCGGGTTGCCTTGTAATGAAGGTTCCAGCCCCGTGCCCTGGCATGCCGAGAACCAAGGACAGGCGTTCCCCGCCTTCGAGGGCCATCATCGTGGCCGAGCCCCGCTCCTTCAAGCAGGAACTGGTCGGAGTCTTCGGGTTCCCCGTGGCCGAGAACCCCACCCAGGCGATGGTCGAGGCCGCCTTCGCTGACATGGGGCTCGACTGGCGATACCTGACCGTGGAGGTCCGTCCCGAGGATCTCGGCGACGCCGTTCGAGGCGCCCGCGCCATGGGCTGGAAGGGCTTCAACTGCACGATTCCTCATAAAGTCGCCGTCCTGGAATTCCTGGACGAGTTGAGCCCCGCCGCCGAGGCGATCGGGGCGGTCAACTGCGTGCTCATCAAGGATCGCAAACTCATCGGCGACAACACCGACGGCAAGGGGTTCCTCCAGTCGGTCCAGGCTGTCCGCCCGGTCGATGGGCTTCGCGTCGTGATCCTCGGCGCCGGCGGCGCGGCCAGGGCCATCGCGGTCGAGCTCGCCCTGGCCGGGGCCGATCACATCACGATCGTCAACCGTGACAGCGAACGAGGCGAGGCCCTGACCGAGGCGGTCCACACGCGCACGGGCGTTCCCACCGAGTTCGACCTCTGGGTCGGCGAATACGAGGTTCCCGAGGGAACCAAGCTCCTGGTCAACGCCACCTCGATCGGCCTATTTCCCGATCTCGACGCCCGGGTGCCGATCGATCTCACCACGCTCCCCTCCGACCTGATCGTCTGCGATGTCATCCCCAACCCGCCCCGCACCCGCCTGGTTCGCGACGCCGAGGCGATGGGCCTGTTCGTCCTCGACGGGCTTGGCATGCTGGTCAACCAGGGGGTCATCGGCATCAAGCTCTGGACAGGCCAGGACGCCGATCCCAAAGTCATGAGACGCGCCCTGGAAGAGATCTTCGGGGCCTGATGTTACCCCTCGGAGGCGACTGATGCGACGAGGCCGACTCGCCATCCTGCTCACCGTTCTTCTGCTGGACCTCGCCCCGACCATCGCCCCGGCCGCAAGCCCCGACAAGCCCCAGTCAAAGCCCGACCCGACCGCGCTTGAGTTCTTCGAGAAAGAGGTCCGACCGATCCTGGCCAACCGATGCCAGACCTGCCACGGCCCTTCGAAACAAAAGAACGACCTGCGTCTCGACTCTCGCGAGGCGGCGCTCAAAGGCGGGCTGACAGGTCCGGCGGTCGAGCCCGGGAAACCCGAGGAAAGCCTGCTGATCGACGCGATCAAGTACGGCGACGTTTATCAGATGCCTCCCAAGTCGAAGCTGCCCGAGGCCGAGATCGCCACGCTGACAAAGTGGGTGGCGATGGGTGCTCCCTGGACCGAAGAAAGCAGCCCCAAAGCCGCGAACTCGTCGAGCGGGTTCAACCTCCAGGAGCGTGCCCGACACTGGAGCTTCCAGCCGGTCCGCACGATCGAGCCACCCGCCGTCCGCGACGAGTTCTGGCCCAGGAACCCGATCGACCGCTTTCTTCTGGCCCGTCTCGAAGCGGAGCATCTGGCCCCCGCGCCGGACGCCGACCGGCCAACTGGGATTCGAAGAGTGACCTACGACCTGATCGGCCTGCCTCCCACACCCGAGGAAATCGACAACTTTGTCAACGATTCGTCACCCAACGCCAAGGAGCAGGTCGTCGAGCGGCTGCTGGCCTCGCCTCACTACGGCGAGCGCTGGGGGCGTCACTGGCTCGATCTGGTTCGGTTCGCCGAGACCTCGGGACACGAGTTCGATTACGATATCCTCGACGCCTGGCGTTACCGCGACTACGTGATACGTGCCTTCAACGCCGACATC
>CAZRGV010000070.1:28258-31170 GCA_964599655.1 uncultured Isosphaeraceae bacterium
GTACAACCAGTTCGTCATCGAGCACCTGGCCGGCGACCTGCTCCCTTCTCCTCGACGGCACCCAACCGAAGGATTCAACGAGTCGATCCTGGGCACTGGTGTTTTCTTGCTCGGCGAGGGAACCCATTCGCCGGTCGACATCCGGGACGACGAAGTCCTCCGGATCGATAATCAAATCGATGTGGTCTCGAAAGCCTTCCTCGGCCTGACCGTCGCCTGCGCCCGTTGTCACGACCACAAGTTCGATCCGATCACCTCGAAAGACTATTACGCCCTGGCAGGTTATTTACAAAGCTCTCGTTATCAGCATGCGTTTATCGATTCACCCGATCGAATTGACGCGAAGGCCGTGACTCTCGAAACCCTCCGGGCCGAAATCCGGACGAAAATCACTTCCGAGAAGCCCTCGATCGCGCCCTATCTGCTCGCCGCCCGCCAGGCTCTGCTTAACCCCGAGCGACCGCTGACCGAGTTCGCCGAGGTTCACCAAATCGATGCCCCAGCCCTCACGCGATGGGTCGAGGCCCTCAAGGACGACCTGGCTCGACAGCCTGGCCATCCGCTTTTCGCCTGGACTCAACTCGGCCTGGCGACCGCGGATTCGACCTCCGAGGTACGCGAATCGCTCCGACGGGCCCTTCTCGACCGGCTCCGCAAGAGGCCGAGCGACGATTCGAGCGTTTTCGAGGATTTTGAGAGCGGAACGTACCGCGACTGGTTCGCCACGGGCCAGGCCTTCGGCGCGGCTCCGAGCCATGCGGGCGACCTTCGCGTCAGCGCCGAGGGAGTCGTCCCCATCCCCGCCGGACTGGCCCACAGCGGGCTCGTCTCGGACCGGCTCCAGGGCGTCCTTCGCTCAAAAACCTTTGAGATCAAGCATAGATTCATTCACTATCTGGCCTCGGGCCGCAAGGGGCGCATCAATCTCGTCATTGACGGTTTTGAAAAGATTCGCTCCCCGATCTACGGCGGTCTCGTCTTTGACGTCAACACCGACCGGCCTCGTTGGTACGCGCAGGACGTGTCGATGTGGGTCGGACACCGGGGCTATATCGAGTTGTCGGATGGGGCGACGGCCGACTACACAACCGGTCATACCCGTTATGTCGCGGGTGACGGATTCCTTGCCGTTGACGAGATCCGATTCTCCGACCATGCTGATTCGCCGGTCCTGCCTGACCGTTTCACCCCCTACCTGATCAAGACTCCCGAAGCCGCGTCCCCGGAAGGCCTGGCCGCCCGATTCGAACAGGTCGTCGCCAGGACACTCGAGCGTTGGCGAGCGCGAGCTCTGGAACCGGACGACCAGGTTGGAGTGAGTGTGCTCTCCTGGCTGAGGCAACGCGATCTCATTCCGCCGATTCTCGCGCCGCCTTCGCTCCTGGCTCACTACCGAGAGATCGAGAGTCAGATTCCCGAACCCTCGTTGGCTCTCGCCCTGGCGGACGGCACGAGCGAAGACGAGCATGTTCAAATTCGAGGCAACTACCGTACTCCGGGCGAAATCGTGCCGAGGCGATTCCTCGAAGTGATCGCCGGCCACGACCAGACTCCCCCTTCGCAAGGCAGCGGGCGACTGGAACTGGCTCGCCGCGTGGTTGATCCCGCGAACCCGCTGACCGCCCGCGTGCTGGTCAACCGGGTCTGGCTGCACCACTTCGGCAAGGGGCTAGTTCCCTCGCCCGACGATTTCGGCCACATGGGACAACCCCCCTCGCACCCGGAATTGCTCGACTGGCTCGCCTCCGCATTCATCGAAAACGGATGGTCGATCAAACAGCTTCACCGCATGATCGTGCTCTCGCATGCGTACCAAATGAGTAGCAGGCCCGATCCGGAAATCGACCGACTTGACCCCGACAATCGGCTGTTGCACCGCATGAACGTTCGAAGACTGGAGGCCGAGGCGATTCGCGACGCGATGCTGGCCGTCTCCGGCCGACTCGACCGATCCCTATTCGGCCCGAGCGTGCCGCCGCACCTGACCCCTTTCATGGAAGGGCGTGGCCGCCCCGCAACGTCCGGTCCGCTCGACGGGAATGGACGACGCAGCCTTTATATCAACGTTCGACGCAACTTCATGACGCCCATGCTCCTGGCATTCGACTTTCCCCAACCCGCCACGACGATGGGCAGACGCAACGTCTCGAACGTCCCAGCCCAGGCTTTGACGCTGCTGAACGATCCGTTCGTGCTCGAGCAGGCGCGGCTCTGGGCGAAACATGTGCTGACGGCACCGGATGCGACCCCTGAGTCTCGACTCGATGCCATGTATCGGGCCGCCTTCGGACGAGGTCCAACCGACACCGAGCGATCCGAGGCGCTGGAATTTCTGGGCGACAAGGGCCGCGCCGGAGACCTCGACACATGGTCTGAGCTGGCGCACGTGCTCTTCAACGTCAAGGAATTCGTGTTCGTCAATTGAATCCATGGAACGCAGCCGCTTTGCGGCCGACGCCTGGGGACTCGCCCGATGCACTGCCGACGCTTCTTGCCAAAGCCCTTAACGCGACGCGACATGCTCCTGCAAGCCGCGAACGGCTTCGGAGCGGTCGCCCTGACGGCTCTCCTGAGCGAGTCAGCGTTTGGTCGGGTCCTCCGGAACGAGTCGACGCCCGAGCCCCATCCGCAGTTACCTCGATCTCCCCAGTTCGAACCCAAGGCACGAAGCGTCATCTTCCTGTTCATGGATGGCGGCCCTTCGCAGGTCGACACCTTCGACCCCAAGCCTCGGCTCGACCGCGAGGACGGCCAGCCGATCCAGACCAAGGTCCACCCCACGCAGTTCAACGACGTGGGCCACGTGCTCAAGTCGCCCTGGAAGTTCCGGCCATATGGCCAGAGCGGGATTCCGGTCAGTACACTCTTTCCCTACACGACGCTCTTCCGATCTCGGAAGAGCGTCGTGTAGG
>CAZRGV010000071.1:0-30312 GCA_964599655.1 uncultured Isosphaeraceae bacterium
GGTAGCTCGGCGTGCGCCCGCCCTCGCCCAGCCCGGCCCGACCGAGCCCTTCGGCGAGCACGCGGGCGAACATCATGCTCGGATCACGAACAGCGACCTGCACCGCCCCGCCCGGCGAGCCGCGGACCGTGCCGTGCAGCCGGAAGCCGAACACGTCGTCCCCCTCGCGCTCCAGCCAGACTTCCGTCGAGCCCTGCGCGACGGTGCGGGCGAGTTTCTTGACGTTGATCCACGGGGCGCTCGGCTGGGTGCGGGGCCGCGGGCCCGAGCCGGCCGCGCCGGAACCGTCGCTGAAGACACCGCGGCGACGAGGACGCGCGCGTGGTCGACCCTCCGCTTGACCGGGCGATGGGCCCACGGGCGTCGAGAAGGGATCTAGCGTATCATGACTACTCAAATAACTCTGTACGCGACCGACGAGGACCTCGCGATCCGCGCGTCGCCGGACTTCTCGCTTTTGTGTCCGGCCGATCAGACGTTGGCCCACGGCACGGATGGCGTGTTCGGCGCGTCGGATCGATGGACGTTGACATCCGCCACTGTGGATTTCGCCGCGCAGGGGCTGACTCCGGGGCAGGTTGTCCAGTTGCTGGGACCGACGGCGAATTTCAAGCCGCCGGGGGAATGCCTGGTGATCGATTCGGTGTCGGCCGTTGGCGTCAGGTTGAGACGCAAAGGTTTTCCGAGCGGCGTGGGCCAACCCCCGGCGCCGGCGGGCGGCCTGACCGGCGTCGAGTTCCTGGTGGTGAGCTACGAACCGCAGCTCTCGCGGGCCAGTTATGATCTGGCGCAACGATTCGGAATCGATGAATCGCTGAACGGACGGCGGTCGGCCGACCTGTACGATCCTCGCCAGTTGCGGGAGATGACCGTGCTGACGGTTCTGCACCGGCAGTACCTGGCCTTGAGCCGCGAGGCGGGAAGCCAGGAGGACGTCCTGTCGGCCAAGGCGCGACGATTGAAGGAGGAGCTCGACGAGGTTCTGGCGCGCGCCGTGCTGCACTGGGCGTCGGACGCGACGACCGGGGACTTCACGGCCACGACGCGATTTAGCGCGCAGATTGCACGATAAGAAAAGTGCACAGAGAAATTTTCTATTCAAATATTGCAAATTTCTTGGCTCAAAACCGAGGCCCACAATCCATGAACCAAAGGAATCAGGCGGATTCCACCAAGTGATTTGCCCTTGAATTAGGGCTAACGAAAATGAGCTCAGCCTTGGGAGCGGCATCACGAATTCCCGACCGTGGAAGCCGCTTCGTCGATATTCGGGATTTTGGCGCGATCGCGAACGTGCAAAATGACGCGGTCGCCCTGGCCAATGCCTACGCCATTCAGGCCGCGATCGACAGTCTCGGTTCCACGGGTGGTTCCGTCTACGTTCCCACGGGAACGTTTTACGTTCGACGACCGATCTTTCTTGACCAGAACTCGGTCACACTCTGTGGTGAAGGCATGACGTCGTCGCGCCTTGCCGGCTACAGTCCGTACGGCCACGACGTCGTCATCATGGGTGTGGCGCGTTCTCCCTCGGGAGTCAACCTTACCCAGGACAATTTCGTGGACCTGTACGGCATCCTCGACGCGCCGGCGGCGAGGAGTCCGGGCATGAAGTGGGGCTACCGAACCAAGGGCGCCCACCTGGTCACGATGGGTGGCATTTTGGATTCCGGTGGCGGCGGCTACTGGACGAACGTAACCAAGCTCACGGTCGATTTCGCGATCGACCTGCGCGTCGGCTCACTGCCGAGCGAGGCCGGGGCGTTGCTGGGGATGGGGCAGCCCAGCAAGGGGTACTCCAGCCCCTGGAAAGTCCTGCTCAAGAGCAACAACGGGACGAATCCGTCGATCCGGGTGTCGTTCAACACGTCGGACGGCGGAATCGACACGGGCGTCGAGCGTGCCTTCGAGTTTAGCCTGGGGTCAATCGCCCTGCACCGGTGCTCGTTCCAGATTGATCTGGATAACGCGCAAGTCATGGCGTATGTCGATGGGGTTCAGGTTCCGTTCACGAACTTGCTTGGCTCGGGTTTTAGCCCTGGTCTGAAGTTTTACTCGAATCAGAATTCGCCGTTCGGTATCGGCAGCTTCGACATTCAGTCGGTGGCGTCCTCGAACTGGTATGGCTCGTTTTTTGACACGCTCTTCTGCGGCCTGAAGATTTGTCAGGATTTGTTGTATGCCAACAACGGGCCCGGAGCGCCTCAGGCTCGACTGGATGGTCGAAGCCTCAACGACGCCGTGCGCTACTTTTCGATGGAACCCAGTGTGATCGGCATGCTGCCGATGACCGAATCGCCGAGTACGGTGATCCGAGATCGGGTCGTGACGGTCTGGGGGCCTGGGTATGCGCAGGGCACGGCCCTGTTCCTCGACAACACGCTGCACGCCACCTGGAATTACCCGACCTCGTACTCGATGATCCGGAATTTGAGCCTGGTCTGTGGCATCAACTTTGGTCAGGCGCTTTCCACGGGAAGTTTGATCAGTTGCGCGATCGAGGGCGTGGATGCCCGGGGCGGCCTTCACGGGATCGGTTCCAAGAACACGGTGGGGAGCTACGACAATCGGATCACCTCGTGCCGGGTTTACGGTCTCGACGCCGCGTTTTATCAATTCGCGATGTCAACGACCTTCGTGCGCGATCTCTCGGTGAACGGATACGTCCGCACCGCGTTTCGACTCGACAACTGCGACCTGAACTTCCATGGCGTGCGAGCCCCCGCCGGCACGGACAGCACCGATTACTTCGTGAAATCCACGCGGGGAACGGTGACGATGGAGGACACGTCCGCGGACTTCGAGGGTGGTCCGGCTCCGCAGATTTCGGCCTTTTACTTCAGCAACCCGACGACTCCGATGTCGTGTTCCGTGCTCGAGAATATCGGCGTCGGGACCTTCGGCTGGGATAAACCGTTCGTCATTCTTCATCAAGCCACGGCCGAGGGGTATAACGGCACGGGACGCGCGGATTTTCGTATGAATTCCTGGTCGGTTTACGAACAGGATTACGCCTCGATCGTTCAGGTCGATGGGCCGGTCTGGCATGGAGAGTTCACCGGTTCGGTGAATTTTCAGCGGCCCAAGTGGATCAATGACCAGTCGGGCGGCAATTGCAACATCGTGAGCCGGCACTCGAATTTCACCGGCCCTCCTCGCGATGGCATCTGGTCGACGGGTCTTCATATTCTCAATGTCAAGCGTCCCGCCTGCTCGCAGTTCGCCGAGTGGCGCTGCGCCAACGGCGGCGGCTACGGCACGGCCACGCCTCCGAGTTGGTTCGGCGTGCAGCGGATCGACTTCGACTCGTCGGCGGTGGCGACCTACCTGCTGGGACACTCCTACTGGACCGCGGGCGCGTCGGGTGCGGATCGCCTTGGGTTCTGGACGGACTACGTGCTGAACGCGGTTCTGAATCGGTTGTTCCAGGGCACGCCGTTCAGCTCGCCGACGAACCTTTACGTGGGGTTGTCTTGCCTTCGAGCCCGGCGGAACGGCCAGATTCAGGAGATTCCCTCGACGCTGAACGGGGTGGCGACGGGTTACGCGCGCGTGCCGATCCAGTTCTCGAGTGCCACGAACGGCTCGACGTCGAACACGGCGGCGGTCGCGTTCCCACAGGCCACGGCGGTTTGGAAAACGAATCAACCGATCAAATCGCTCTTTATCGCGGATGCAGCCACTGGGGGCAATGTTCTGGCCATGATCGACCTGGATTACCAGACGGTCGCGGCCGGTTCGACCCTCACCTTCGCTCCGGGACAGATCGCGCTGGCGAGGGCTCCGCTGTCGACGTGCGGGTTTGCTCCGAGCGTTGACAACAGCGTGATCAATGCCTGGCTCGGCGGGGCGGCGTTCCCCAGCCCAACGGTTTACCTGGCGCTTTCGACGGGACCGGCGGATCCGACCAACGCCCCGGTCGAGCCGGTTGGAGGGGGCTATGCGCGGATTGCGACCTCGGCAACGAACTGGAGTGCCTCGTCGACGAGTGTTCCGCCCGCGGACATTTGCACGCTCGGTAACACGGGTCGGCTCAGCTTTCCGGCTCCCACGAGTGGGTGGGGAACGGTTCGTAGCGTTTACCTGATGGATTCGGTTTCGGGGGGCAACGTCATCGCGGCGGCCAATCTGACGGCTCCGCTGACGATTGGCGCCGGCGACCCCGCCGTCAAGTTCACTCCCAAGGCGTTCTGGATTTCCATGGCATAAAGGGGCACACATGGCACTTCGCGTGCGCTTTCAATACCCGACCGGCGCCACGCTCGGCTACGCGATCGAGCGCTTGAGCGACGGTACGTTTTACGACTTCAGTACGACCAGCTCGACGGCGGGAACGTTCACGGCGACGCCCGCCACCCCGATCGCGAGCCTGCCGGCCGATACGGGAAACTTCCTGGGTCGGTACAAGGCGACGCTGACCACGACCCCCGCCTCGGTCTTCACCAACGGCGAGTACAGCGTGACGATTCATAACATGGCGGCCTCGAACGTCGTGATCGCTCAGCTTTCGGCGACGATGTTCAACGGCGACGACGCGCCGGTGTTCGCCACCGGCGGCGGTAGCGGTAGCGATCCCTGGGCGACGGTCCTGTCCGGGAATTATCCGGCGGGTACGGCGGGCGCTCTGCTCAGCCAGACGCTCGACGCGCCGATCTCGAGCCGGCTTGCGGCCTCGGCCTACTCGGTTCCACCCGCGCCGCCAACGGTGGCGCAGATCGCCGCGGCGGTCTGGGAGGAGCCGAAGGCGAACCACAACACCGCCAACACGTTCGGCGCCAATCTCGACGCGCCGATCTCGAGCCGGCTTGCGGCCTCGGCCTACTCGGTTCCACCCGCGCCGCCAACGGTGGCGCAGATCGCCGCGGCGGTCTGGGAGGAGCCGAAGGCGAACCACAACACCGCCAACACGTTCGGCGCCAATCTCGACGCGCCGATCTCGAGCCGATCGACCTACGCGGGGGGCCCGGTCGCCAGTGTCACGGCTCCCGTGACGGTGGGCACGAACAACGACAAGGCCGGGTACTCGCTCTCCAGTGCCGGTCTCGACGCGATCGTGGTCGAACCAGGCGTCAACGCGCGTCAGGCGTTGTCGCCGATTCTGGCGGCGGCCGCGGGGACGATCACCGGCGTCGGGTCGGGAACGATCACGGTCAAGGGGGGCAACGTCGCCACAACCCGGATCGTGGCCACCTCGGATTCGATCGGGAATCGCACAAGCATTACTTTGTATCTACCGTCGTAATCCATGGGCCATGCGGCCAACCTCCGTCTCGTGTCGAGCCGAGGTTGGCTCACGGCCAGGCCGGAACGATCGACCGCGGTCGCGCGGCCGGGGTTCCGGCCGTTTTTCCGCGCGCTTCGAGGCTTCTCCATCCTCAAGGAAACTCGCCATGACACTGATTCGCATTGGCCAGGTCATCATCAATTTCGACCAGGTGACTCACATCTGGGATCACGCGGTCAAGGATGCCGCGGGGCGGGCCAGTCCGGGCCCGTTACGCATCGAATTTCGAAAAGGCGACTACATCGACGTTTATAGCAATGCTGACTCGCTGAGGAGCTGGCTCACCACGAACTCGGTCGATCTGACGACGCCGGCCACTCCCTGAGGGAGCGTCGTTCAGGGATTGTCGAGCAGCTTGACGTCGCCCGACTTGACGCATTCCAGGTCGAACACGCCGGCGCACCCCTCGGGCAATTCCGCCTCGTCAATGAGCATGTTGGGGATGTCGTCCTCGATGGTGAACCGTGGGCCGCAACGCGTACAGATGAGGATGTTTCCTTCTCGACGCAAGGGGGCCTTGCCCATTGGGCAGACCAGAATCGACAGCAGCTCTTCGCTCACCATGACAGGCTGGGCCTCGCTCTCGTGTCCTTGCCGAGGGTCGATCCTCTCGCCGGCGTGATGACCGGAGAACCCTCGTTGGTATTATGGAGGAGTCAGGCCCACCGGGGAAGCCGAATCCATGGACCCAGGGGCGACGGCGCCGAGGTTCGTGTTGGCATTCGGCGCCGAAGGCTTTTTGTGGCCCCCGGATCACGTTTTGGCGGGTAGGAGGGCGTGCCTCGGGGAGAGGACCAAGGCCCAGGACGAGCGATCGATCGGCAGGCGGGAGCATCCGGTAGGCTGGCGGACACGGTCGGGTTATACTGAGGCCGGCCGTGCCCGTCTTAGCGATGAGCCGGCTCGGCCGATGCCGATGCCGCGCCGATTCTGGCTCGCGAAGCGATTCGTCTTGATGAAATTGGATGCCAAGCCCTCAAGGGTCATTGACGGGAGTGGATTACCCCATGACCCCGACTTATATCGTCCGTTACGGCCAGATGCGCTTTCTGGGGGAGTATACCGGTCTTCCCGAACACGACCATCGGCGGGGAGAGGCGGTGGTGGTGCGAAGCGACCGGGGCGTAGAGCTGGGCGAGGTGCTCTGCCCGGCCACCGACCGCGCCGCGTTGTTTCTCGAAAACCCGGCGCGGGGAGAGATTCTCCGAACGGCCACGGCCGAGGATCTCGCGAGCGGCGCGCGGCTGTTGGAGATTCAACGGCAGGGGTTCGTGACCTGCCAGGAGTTTATTGGCCGTCGCAAGCTTCAGATGGATCTGGTCGACGTCGAGGCGATCCTCGGCGGTGAGCGGATGGTGTTTTATTACCTGGCGGAGAAGCGGGTCGATTTCCGAGAGCTGGTGAAGGACCTGGCGCGGGCGTTTCGGACGCGGATCGAGATGCGCCAGATTGGGGTTCGCGACGAGGCCAAACTTCTTGCCGATTATGGCGATTGCGGGAAACCGGTCTGTTGCAACACCCATCTTTCGCGGATGCCGCCGGTTTCGATGCGGATGGCGAAGCTCCAGAAAACGACCCTGGATCCCTCGAAAATCTCCGGTCGTTGTGGTAGACTGAAGTGTTGTCTGCGGTACGAGTTCGAGACGTACCGGGATCTCGAGCATGAGTTGCCATCGGTCGGCTCGAGGGTTACCACGTCTCGGGGCTCGGGCCGTGTGGCCGCCCAGGAGGTCCTTGCCCGGAAGGTTGTGGTCGAATTTGACGACCGCCGCCGGATTGTCGTGGGTGCCGATGAGATTCTTCACGTCGAGCCCCGCGGGCGATCCCGGCCCAACCACGAACTGGACGAGGACGATGAACACGTCGAACAATGACGTCCGACGAGGACCCCTTTCATGAGCCTTCGTGATGATCTCGCGGTGATCATGGCCCGCGACCCTCGCTATTCGGTTCATGCCTACGCGTTTGTGTTCGAGGCGCTGGAGCACACCAAGGCGCTGCGCAAGCGAGCGCGACTTCGTGCCCGTGGCCGAAAGATCCGACGGCCCAGTCAGCACGTCAGCGGCCGGGAACTCTGCGAGGGGGCCCGCGACCTGGCCCTTCAGCTCTACGGCATGCTGGCCATGACCGTGCTGGGGTCCTGGGGCATTCACTCGACCTCCGACATCGGAGAAATCGTCTTCAATCTGATCGCGGCGGGCGACCTGGAAAAGACCGCGGAAGATTCGCGCGCGGATTTTGACGACGTGTTCGACTTCGAAACGGCGCTGCGACGCGACTATACCCTGTTGCTCGATGATGTCGCCTGAGTCGCGTCGATTCGCGTTTCGGAATGGGAGCCGGCGGGCGAGGAAGACGACTCTTTCGGCGTCGCTCGACCCGCTGGCCGCGTCTCGACCTCGGAGGGGTTTGGTTCGATGGATACGCGCCGCGCCCGGTTTTTCGCCGCCCTGGGCCTGTTCCTCGTGTGGGTGGCCGGTCTGGCGACCCTGGCCGTCGTTTCCGGACGCCGCCCCGTCGCGAAGCCGCCGTTGAGCGCGGGATTGCCGACCTCGGCCGCTCCCACCGATCTCGACCAAGCCGGCCCGAAATGACATGCGAGTCGGGCTGCCCACCCCTGGTCGACGATTCGATGCGGAGCTGATGGACTTACCCGGCCTACCCGAGGCGGAGGTTGCCGACGCCTATCGAGTCCTTCAGCGCGTCAACGGCTGGTTCTTCGGCGGATCGCCCTCGATGGGCCGCGAGCTGCGCCGGTTTCTGGATGAGGATCGCCCCGACGCGGGCTCGACGGTCGGGTTGCTCGACGTCGGCTCCGGTTCCGGCGATCTTCCCGACACGGCGCGGAAGATTTTGACAGAACACGGTTTCCGGACGTTCGCCGTCGCTCTCGACCGTGATGCGACCGCGCTTTCGCTGGCGGCTCGCCGGAACCTTACGGCCCTTCGGGCGGATGCGTTGCGGCTTCCCTTCCCCGACTCCTGCTTCGACCTGGTCACCGCCGTCAAGTTTGCCCACCATTTCGCGGGCCGGGGGCTCGAACGCTTGCTGGCCGAGATGGCCCGCGTGGCTCGCCGTCGCGTGGTGGTTCTCGACATACAACGCCACTGGGTCGCGTATGGGGGCTTCCTGCTCTGGAGCCGGATCTTCACGCGCAACCGGCTCGTCCGGCACGATGGGCCGCTGTCGGTGCTTCGTGGCTTCACGAGGGACGAACTGGCCGCGCTGGCGGAGCCGATCGGGTCGTTCACGTGGATCGTCCGGCCTCACGCGGGATTCCAGCTTGCGCTGGTGGGGCGTCGCCGGGCTTCAGGGGCCCAATAAAAAATCCAGAGAATCGACAGAACATATTATCACAAAGAGAGTTACGAGTTGACGTAGATCGTGCCTTCGCGGCCGGCGGCCTGCCAGTGCGGCTGTCGTTCGAACCAGGCCAGGCGCGCGGCGTTCTGGTAGTAGAAGAGGCCGAGCATCCGGAGAATGACCATCCCGAGGTAAAGGTAGAGGACCCAGAAGCCCCAGAGGCCGACGGCCTCGAAGACGAGGCTTGGCGATCGGAAGAGCACGAAAAACCCGAGCACGCCGAGAGTCGCCAGCGAGGCGATGGTGGTCAGGCAGAGGCCAAGGTACGGCCAGCCGACCCGATAGATCGCGAGGACGACGGTGACCGGGTTGGCCGCGACGAGGTTGTCGTGCAGCAGCGAGGCGGTGAGGGCCATCTGGCCGTAGGCGATTCCGAGGGTCGCCAGCGCGGTTAGAACGACGAGGTCGATCGGGTCGATCGGGCCGCAGTGCGAGGCGTAGAAGGAGATCGGGAAAAACGCGACGGCCACCCCGACCAGCGTGGCCCACATCCAGCGGCCCACACCTTCGAGAATCAGCCAGCGGTCCCAGGGGGGCCATCGCGGATGCTCGTAGCGTCCCAAGGCGCTGGAGACCAGCACGGCTCCGAAGAAGATCAGGATGTAGCCGCTGACGAGAAAGAAGCAGAGCATCAGCGGCATGGCCAGCGGCCAGACAATCAGGGCGAACGGGTTGAACGTGCCACGAGGCCCCGACCAGGTGAAGCGGATCAGGTCGAAGACGGGAACCGACAGGAGCCAGACGAACGGGGGCATCACGACGAGCAAGGCAATGCCGGGACCGTCTCGGAGCGGATAGAGCAGGCATTCGGCCGCGGTCGGCTCGGGCCGCCAGACGCGTCTTCGAGGGGGCGCCAGCGCCGAGTCTTCCTCGACGATCGGAACGCGGATCCAGGCTCCGCATCCCGGGCACTTGGCCAGGTTGCCCGGCTCGACGCCCATGGGAAAGAATCGTCGGCCGCAGGTGCAAAACAGGCTTGTCGCCACGGCCGGAGCATGCTGCTGATCCATCATGGCAGGCCTCCGCTCGCCCGAGGCCTATTTTGCCATCAGGGACCGGCTCGACGCTATGCATCACCGCCCCGGATTGCGAGATCGGGCGATCGAGGGCCAGGCGCGGCCCTCCGGGTCATCGCGATTCACGGAACCACTTCAGGGACTTCGCGTGTCGGCGGTAGAACCGGCCAAGGACGCGCGCCATCACCATCGACTCGTACAGAAAGGCCGCCCAGAACGCCCAGAGGCCGACCGTGCCGGCGACCACACCGCCGAACCGGAGGAGAGCGGCCGCCGCGGCGATCGTCAGGCCGGCCAGAACCGCGGCGAACAGGGCCAACCGCAGGGCATCGCCACCGCAACGAGCGAGCGCGGACAGCACCGTCGTCGGACTCGCGGCGGCGAGGCTCTCGTGCAGCCAGACCGCCATCGCGGCGATCAAGGCGCAGGCCATTCCCAACGAGCCGAAAACGGCCAGGACCAGCCAATCCGTCCCGTCGTGAACCCCCCTCGCGAACACGTCGAGGAACGCCGGCGGCCCGGCGATCAACGCCCCTCCCAGCGCCGAGGCCAGCCAACGGACCCACGCCCCGAAAACCGCCCCGAGCTCGAAACCGGGTAATCGGGGATGAAACACGTCTCCTTGCGCCGAGCTGACCAGCACCTCGCCGATGAACCGCAACGCGTAGCCGAGGACCAACGCCAGCAACGCGAGCATCGGGACGACCATGGTCAGGGCCCCCATGCGCGTCGGCAGGTCCTGATCGCCGAGGACATACGTCGGAATCAGGCCGACCGAGAACAGCGAGGTCAGCCAGAGGACCGGCGGCAGAACGACCAGAAGCGACAGGCCGGGGGCGTCCCAGAGCGGGTATCGCAGGCTGACGCGGACGCGGTCTTCGAGCGACGAGGGCCGCGCGACCAGCCCCTCGCGTCCCACCGGCTCGACCTTCGGCCTCGGCCGGCCCGTCCCCGGCGCGGGCTCTCGTTCGGGAAGGCGTTCGGCGGGAGCCGCTCGCCCGGGGCGCGACGGCGCAACGGCCGTCGAGGGGGCCAGCGCGTAGCCGTCGCGGCAATTGGATTCATCGGAATCCGTGGTGGTTGATTGCGGAGAAGGGGTCGCGGGAGGAGCGGAAGGACGTGTCGGCGGAGGATTGGGCGACCGCTCAGGAACGCGGAAGGTCGCGCCGCAGAAGGGACAGCGGCCAACCCGGCCGGGCAAGGCGCCGCTCAGCTTGAGCCGTTTGCCGCACTGGCAAACGATTTGACCGCTCGCCGGCTGGGTGCCCCGCGACATATCGCACGGCCCTCCTGAACTCGAAGACGCTCGACGGCGGTACGAGGCCCGGAGTGCCCGGCCAGCACCATCGGTTCCGCTCCGATCGAATCCGGATCGGACGAATCGAGAACCCGCCCGAAGGGAAGCGCGGGGGAGACGGCGTCCCGTTCGATCAGGACGCGTCGGGGCCGTTCTTCTTCTTGCTGGCGGGTCGGTTGTTGGTCATCTCATCGAGGAGCTTGCGGACCTCGCGGGCCTGGTCGGGCGCCAGCGCGTGCGACTTCAAGAGGTGCAGAACCAGCAAGCCGGGCTCTCCCTGGTAGAGCTTGTCGACCAGGCTGTTGAGCCGCTTCTGCTGGACCTCTTGCTCGGTGATCGCCGGCTTGTAAACGAACGCCAGCTCGCTGCGGTCGCTGGTGACCATCCCCTTGGTTTCGAGGCGGTCGAGCAAAGTGGCAACGGTGGCATACGACCATTGTCGCCCCGCGGCGCGAAGGGTTTCCAGGATCTCGCGGACCGTCCCTTGCCCCCGGTCCCACAGAACCTTGATAACGTCGAGCTCGGAATCCGGAATTGTCGGGGGTCTCTTGGCCATGGCCGATCATCTCGAATAAGTTAGGATGGAAGCCCGAGGCGGCGGGCACGCCCCGTGACCGGGGCACGGTTGGAGTGAATGCCGGGGTAGACCCTCGCCCTCGGCTTCCGTATCCTAAGACAAGTGTCTCATTGCGTCAACCCGGTTTCGGACACTTGTACGAAAAACTTCGGAATCCGAGTGATTGAGGCGAGGGTCGACGAATCGGGGAGCTGAGGCAAGATGGGCGGAGGGGCGTCCTCCCACGGTCGGCTACGATGCCCGTCGTGCGGGGGAAGCCTGCGGCCCCTGGAAACCGCTGCGCCGGAAGGCCGCTGGGTTTGCGAGGCGTGCGGCGGGCGCTACCGGCTGCGTCGTCGCGAGGGGCGGTCGGGGGAGATCACCGCGGCGACCTCAGGAGAGCACGCGACGGCCCTGGAACCGCGGATGCCGAGAGCGGTCGAGCCGCCGACGGTGAGCGGCCTGGGTCTCCTGGTTCGAGGGCTGGCGCTGGTCGGCCTCCGAGGAGCCTACCACGTCGGAACCACGGTCGGAGCCGCGACCCTGCTGGCCCTGGGCGGATTCATCCCCGTGATCGGGCGCTGGCTCCGCGACGAGCTGGACGACTGGCCGGGCGTGTTGGAAACGCTGGGCGGGGTGCGGCTCGTCTCCGAGACGGGCAACCCCGACACCGATCTCGGGCCGGTGCTGGCCCGGGCCGACGCGCCGGTGCTCTTCACCGAGATTGGCGAGGTCGCCCGGCGCCTGGGAGCCAAACCGCCGGGGCAGGTCCGCCTGACCTATCTGCCATGTTGCGGCGTCGTGGCCTGGGGACACGGCCGCAAGCGGGCCTTGCTGCTCGGGATGCCGCTCTTGCATGTGCTGAACCAGGCGGAGCTTCGGGCCGTCCTGGCGCACGAGCTGGCCCACCTGGCCCGCGGCGACGCGACCGTCTCGCTCCGCTCGGCCCGGTTCGTCGAGGGGCTGAGCCAGGCCCTCGACCAGGCGGAACGCCCCTCGATCAGCCCGCTCCGGCTCTGGGCCAAGCTTTGCCGCCGCCTGGGAGAAGGCTGGCTGGCGCCGATCGCCCGGGGCCAGGAAGCCCGCGCCGATCGCGCCTCGGCCGCGATCGCCGGAGGCGATGTCGCGGCGTCGGCCCTGGTCAAGGTCGCCCTCGTTCAACCCCTGTTCCGCGAGGTGCTGGAGCACTACGACCCGGCCGAGCCCGACCTGCCGAACCTCTACGCCTTTTTCCGCGCCTTCTGGTCGCGCGTGCCCGACACGCTGCACACCTCGATCCGCCACCGCCTGCTGGCCGCCCCCAGCACGCCGATCGACGCCGCGCATCCGGCCTTGCTCGACCGCCTGGCGGTGGTTCAGTCGTACGCGAACCGGGCCCTCTCCGATTTCGACCAGGAGCGGGCCTCGACCCTGCTCGGCGACGTGGAGGCCATGGAGCAACTGCTGCACGACCGCCTCTTCGCCACCGGCCGCGTCGAGCCGAGCGTCTTCCATCGCGCCGGAAGTTGAACCGGCGCGCAAACGGGCGGTCGAGCGACGGCCCTCGAAAAAGACCGCCACCCGACCGCCCGGAATCGCGAAGACGCTCAAAGACTCCGAAACATCAATGCGTCTTCTTCTGCGAGGTCGTCAGCGGCACGACCACGCGCGTGGCGAACGTGGTCGGCCGGGGAACGGCCCGGCTCGCGACGACCTTGGCCGACGCCTGCCGCTGACCAAGCTGGGCCTGTCGTCGAGCGAGCAGAGCCTGCTGACGCTGGAGCAACGCCTGGCGGAGCTGCTCCGCCCGTTGCTTCGCGGGCGAGACCGGCGGGTTCTCGTGATTATTGACGAGAGCCTGGATGTACGGCGTCACCTCGCGAGCCGGTTGGACGTGGTTGCCGTGCGAGACCAGGAACGCCTGGAAAATGCCGCCCACCTGGCCGTTGCCCGAGGGGAACGTCCCCTTGAACTCGCCATCGAGCGCGTTGCCGGCCACGTCGACAAGGCCGCCCGAGAGAACCTGGGCCACGTAGTAGCCCGTGTGCAAGGCCCGGCCATTGCCGATCTGAACGACGACCATTTGCGCGGCCGTCGGGTCGTTGGGCGACGCGGCCGACGGCGTGACGCCGGTCACCATGAGCCGATAATGCGGCGGCGTGTGCAGCCGGATCAGGCGGTAATTGTTCGGGTCGGCCAGAACCACCTGGTTGAGGCCGCTTCGATCGTCCTGAAGCGTCACGATGAACTGGCCGCGGAACGGCTGGAAGACCAGACCCGTGACCCTCGGGCCCACCGTGTCGATAATGACCGGATTCATCAACGTCGTCGTCTCAACCTCGCGATCGGGCTGGCGGGGATGGTTCTCGTTCACGCTGACGGTGTAGCTGCCGTCGGGCAGCGCGGCCGTCGGCGTGATGCTCCACTTGCCATCCGCGCCCACCGTCATCTGGCCGAGGATGATCGGCGCCTGGCCGTTCTGCTGGGCGACAAGCTGCACCACCGAGCCGACTTCGGCCGTGCCGTTGAAGGTCGGGGTGTTGTCGTTGGTGATCTGGTCGGTGTTCGACGCGCCGGTGTCGCTCGACGGATCCATCGTGATCGTCAGTGGCGGGTACACCGTAATCGTGACCGTGGCGGTGTTGCCGTAGTCGTAGCCATCGTAGGCCTTGTACTGGAAGCTGTCCTGACCGATGAAGCCAGCCGCTGGCACGTAGACGAACGACCCGTCGGCATTGAGCGTGAGCGACCCGTGCGACGTGGTGCTGACAAGGGTCGCCGACAGGACGTGCTCGGGATCCGTGTCCGTATCGTTCGACAGCGCCCCAGGCGCGGGAACCGACAGGGTCGTGTCGACGTGCGTGAAGAACGTCTTGTCGACCGACATGGGCGGCGAGTGGGTCTGGACCCAGTTCATCGACGCCGGGACGGAGTGGACCGTCTGGCCCTGGGAATTGACATAGGATGCCTCGATCATGTCGGTCCCGACAGCCGTGCCAACATACGTGAACGTCACCTGTCCATTGGAGTCGGTCTTGCCGTCGGCCGGGCTGACCGTGCCCATGGCCCCCACGTTCGGGCCAGAAAGGATCGTGAACGTCACGGGCACGCCCACCTGCGGGTTGCCCAGCAGGTCGGCCACCGTGGCCGTCAAGGTGTGCGGGCGGCCGACCTGATCCTCCGCGCTGGCCGGTTCGATCTTGATTCCGGTGACCACGGCGGCGCACGGCAGACCCGTGACCGGGTTGAACGACTGGTTCAGCTCCTGGACCCAGATCTTCCGCAGGCCGTTGGTGCTGCTCTCGTACCCCATGTAATCCACGTCCAGGCCGTTGTAGATGATCAGGCCCTGAGTCGTGGTGCCGGGGTTCGCGTACGTGGCGTAGGTGTGCACCGGACCGGTGACGCCATTGATGTTGGTGGCCGACATGTCGAGGCACCAGTGCGAGTCGAGCGTCGTCATCACGTTGGCGTCGCCCACCGCGTCGGTCTGCGTGCCCAGGTAGTTGGCGTCGATGTAGTAGGGGCTGCTCGCGTTCGCATCGCTGAGCGTGTTGTTCTCGATGATCGACAGGGTTCCGTGCGCGCCGTAGGCGCCGGGGTTGTTGGTCGTGAAGGAGTACGGCAGCCAGGAGTAATCGACACCGCCCGGAGGGGTGCACTCCGAATCGTAGATGATCAGCTTGTGACCCGAGCCGACGAACGAGACGAGGTCGGCCTTGGCCTGGGCCGACAGGGCCGTGGTGTTGCAGCCCATCTGTGCACTGGCCACGTTGAGCACGACCGTGTCGTAGGGCGCCAGCGCCGCAGCCGTGACGGCCGAGGGGGCCATGTTCGTGAACGTCTTGCCAGCCAGGTCGCTGCCCGTGGTCGGCAGGAACCCACCGTTGATCACGCTCGGCCCGCCGATGATCGCGATGTTGGTCGAGCTGGTCGCCAGGAGCTGGCGGCCTTCCAGGTTCTCGAAACGAAGGTCTCGTCGGGCCCGCGCCGACCGCTTCGTGATGGGACCACTCTTGCGGTAGGCAGAGAGCGACTCACGCCGTGCGCGGAGGATCAGATCGGAGAAGCTCATCTCTGCACCCTCGAACAAGAATTCTCGATGAGAAAATGGACAATCCTTGGGTCATTGCCGCTCTCGACACGGGCGCGCAACCGCCTCCGGCCGACCCTCCAGGGGAGGGCCATTCCGGGCCGCTCCTCCTGGCGTGGCTGGTCGCTGGAAATTCCGCCGAGTCGAGAATGCGATACGGAACGCCAACCGGGCAACGAAGGGCTCGTTACCCCTGCCTCGCTATCAACTTGGCAACCGTTACCAGGGGGGGAAGGCGATCGTCACCGCGATGACAAAGGGAATGGCACCGCCAACCCTTTCGTCCGGTCATCAGACGAGCCATGAGCGCCCGACCATGAAAAAAAGCCCGTCCACACAGGTGTGTGAAGGGCTTTCATAGCCGGCGTCAGGTTACCCAGCATGAGCAACCTGGGTTGAGTGTAGCGAGGCGATTATCCCAGTTCAAGAACCTTCTGTATCTTTTTTGAATTCTGATCCGGAAGACATCTCAAGAATCCGAAATCCTTCAGAGAACAGGTGTGTCGTATCGATTCGTCTCATTCTGAGGCGATCAACGTGGACACTTCGGGACGCATCCGATTGTCACGCGGTGGCTCCGATCCCGTCCAGAACCACCGAAGGTCGGAGCGATCGTCCGTGGGCCTCGAAGGGACCCGAGGAACCGCGATGCGGGAAAACGAATCAAACTCCGACATATTCATTCCGCTAAATTCCAAGATGGTTCCCGATTTCACGCTTCAATCACGCCATCACCTCTGATCCTCCAGCATGCCTCGACGTTCACGGCCCCGGAGGGGCGACCGGGAATCGCCAGGGGCGCCAAACCTCTGGAGGACGAATGGCGACTTTCGCATCAGGACGTCAGGCGTTGTGCAAGACTCCCCTCATCCCATTCAGGGGAAAAACGCCTGTTTGGGTGGCTGGGGTCTGGGCACGAGACCCAGCCACCCATCCGGTCGGAATCAGTCTTCCAGGCGCTGGATGCGCTTGTTGATGTCGACGTTCACCGAGTCGTAGGGCTGGATCAAGCTGGCCGTGTTGAACAGCCCTCGAATCGCCTCAACGTCGTCGGCCCCCAAGGCGTTCGTGAAGATCGTCCGGAGGTATTCCACCCCCTTGGCCGACGGCTGGAACCGGTGCGAGTCGTAGAATGACGGCGAGAGGGGGCGGGCGTGAATGACGTTCCAGCGGTCGCGAAGCCGGTTGGCGTGCACGCTGTCGAGGACGAAGCCGCCGTCGCGGTAGTCCAGCGTGGCCACGCAGTTATGAAGTTCCTCGACCAGCATGTCGACCGCCTTGCCGCCAAGCTGCGAGGCATAAAAGCGGTCGAACTGAATCGGCCGGCCGCCGCGCTGGGTGTGGCCGATCTTCCGGACAAAGATGGCCGCATGGGCGCTCTCGTTACGCCGCTTGTGGGTGAAGTAGGAGTCGCCGATCTTCTCGACGAGCAAGCGCTTGATCGCCTCGGCCGCCCCGCTGTATTGCAGGTTGCCGGCCGGGTCGGTGCTCTGGGTCACCGCGCCGAGAATCTGGCCGTGGACGTCGACGATCCCCTCCGAAACGCAAAGCACCGCGTGCTTCTGCACGTCGACGACCGAGAGGACCCGCTCCACCAGCGTGTCGGGATCTACCGGCGATTCCGGCACGAGAATCAGGTCGGGCTGTCCATAAGCGGTTCCCAGCGCGATCATGCCGCAATCGCGGCCCATGACCTCGATGATGGCGATCCGCCGGTGGCTCTCGGCCGTCGTTCGGATGCGCTGAACGCTCAGGCTCGAAACATAAACGGCCGTCGCGAAACCGGGCGTGACGAAATTGACCATTTCGTCGAGGTTGAAATCGCGTCCCGGACGTTTGCGAGCGGTGTAGCCCTTGCGATTGTCGGCCTCCTCGCGAACCCACTCGTTGGGCTCGTCAGGATAGTTCAGGCCGAGGTCGTTGTCGATCGTCTTGGGGGCGAGCACCGTGGGCAGGTGGTTGCTCAACGGCTGCATGCCGTTGATGGTCCCATCGCCACCGACGCAGATCAGGCCGTCGACCTTCAGTCGCGCCAGCCGCTCGGCGACCCGGGCGATCGTCTCATGGTCGTCGGCGTCCACGTAGTCGCGAGACGCGCCGAGCAGCGTGCCCCCCTTGGTGGCGTCGAGTTCGGGAATGCACTGGAACAACGGGTTCAGATGCACGTGCGGCACCTGCGGGTTGAGCAGTCCGCTGAACCCCTTGATGATGCCGTAAACCTCAATGCGAAGCTGGTTTGCGCGTTGAACGGCTCCGACAATGGTGGCGTTGAGCGCGGGGGTGTCGCCCCCGGCCGTGAGAATCGCGATGCGCTTCATGGTTCCCCTCGTTCCGAATGCCGCTTCAGGACCAGGGGGGGAGAGCCCTCAAGTTGGACAACATCACCGATCGCCATTTTGCGACGCTTGCGAAGCTCGACCTCGCCGTTGACCCGGACCAGGCCGTCGGCGATCATCGCCTTGGCTTGGCCGCCGGTCTCGGCCCAGCCGGCGAGCTTCAGGACCTGCGTCAGGTTGATCTCGCGATCACCGACGTCGAGCGTTGGGGTCATACGTGCCGCCCATGCGGTCGAGCTGATCTTCCAGCGCCTGGACGGCCGCGCGGCCGAGGCGGGTGCGACCCTCGTCAACCAGGCCGCGAAGGCCCGTCGTGTCGCCCGAGTTGATCGATTGTTCGAGCGCTTGTCCGGCCGAACGGCCCAGGCCCGACAGCTCCTGCCGGTAAGCCGGAATCGCGCCTGAATCGGGGCTGGACGCAACCTTGGGAGCGGGAACGGGTTGCGTCATGGTTCGAGCAGGCGCCACCGCAGCCTCGGCCAACGCGCCCGGTTGGCCAGTCGACCAGAACGGCGCCAGCACCTTGCGCGCCTCGGCCGGCAAGACCGGGCCGACCGCGCTCATCACGTGGCCGACCAGCCGGCCCGACGGGCTCTGGAAGATCGGCTCGCGCGACTGCGGCGAAAGGCTGACCACGAACAGGGTTCCGACGATTCCGAGCAAGGCCCCCTCCAAGCCGCCGAGGACCATTCCCAGGTGTCGGTCGAACGCCTCGAACTTCAACTTCCGCAAGGTCGCCCGCACCAGCCAGGCGACCAGGAAGATCCCGCCCGAGACCCCCGCGTAAACCGCCAGCATGGCCAGGGCCCGCGCCACCACCGGATCGCCGGGAAACCGCGGAGCCAGTTGCGCCGAAAGGGGTTGCGCCACCATGTAGCCCACGACCAGCGACGCGATGCTCGCCAGTTGCCAGGTGATGCCCCGCCAGGCACCCCAGATCATTCCCAGGACCACGACACCCGCCATCACCGCGTCGTAAAGCGTCATCCTGACCTCCCAGGCGCGGACTTTTTTTGTCATGCCGATCCTGACGGCTCTGCTACCATGGTAGCGGACGCCCCAGGACTGACAAGGGGAGCTTGCCCCGATTCAGGCCGCCTCGCGAGGATCGGCCCAGCCTTCGTTGGTGTTGAGGCGACGTCGGAAGTCGTTTAGGGCCTGCGACATCGGTCGCATCGAACCGGGCAGCAGCTCCTCGAGCCGATCGCTCCGAAGCCCGCCCAGGAGGGGCCGGGGCGTGGCCTGGCTCGTGGCCGACGTGGGCTTGCCGACGATCAACGAGGGGTCGTGCCCGAACCCCTCGGCGATGGTCCGAGCCAACCGGACCCGCGACAACCACTCGGGGCCGGCCACGTGGATCACGCCCGAAACCCCCATTTCCACCAGCCGGAGGGTCGCCAACGCGACGTCGGGGCCGTACGACGGGTTGGCCACCTGGTCCGTCGGGCAGGTTAGCGGCTTCCCCCGGCTCAACGTCTTCATGACCTGGTAAGCGAAGTTCTTCCCCTGGCGCTCTGGCCCGTAGACCCAGCAGGTCCTCGCGATCAAAAGCCGCTTGCCCAGGATGTCCGTCAGGGTCCGCTCAGCCTCGAGCTTCGTCCGGCCGTAAACATTGAGCGGATGCGGTGTTGCGTCCTCAGCGTACGGGCCGTTCGCGCCGTCGAAAAGGTAGTCGGTCGAGTAGTAGACGAACCGGCAGCCGAGGCTGCTCGCGGCTCGGGCGAGCATCGCGGGCCGCTCAACGTTGGCTGACCGGGCGCGGGCCGGGTCGCGCTCGCAGCCGTCGACCCACGTGAACCCGGCCGGATAGAAGATCACGTCGGGCTGGTACGAACGGATCCAGGTCGACGCGGGTGCGGCCTCGGCCTCGCCAAACCGAATCAGGCCAGGGTACGGGACCGTGGCGAAGGTGCCCACGGCCTCGTGACCGCGATCCGCCAGGTGCCGGAGCAGCCAGCCGCCGATCTGCCCGGAGCCGCCGATGACGATGGCTCGCACTTTAGTGGAACCCCTTGCGACGGTGTTTGCTGTAGCGCTGCAGCGCGTCCTCGATGACCGGCAGGGCCATGTCCAACGCCTGGAACTCGTCGACCTCGACCGCCTTGCCTTCCAGTTGCTTGTAGTCCTGGAAAAATCGGCGGAGCATCATAAGTCGATGTGGCGGCAGTTCCTTGGCCTCGCGAAATCCGTTGAACTCGGGGTCGTCGACGGCCACGGCCAGGATCTTATGATCCTTCTTGCCGCCGTCGATCATCGTCATCAGGCCGATCGCCCGCGCCGTGACCAGCGTCATCGGCGCCAGCGCCTCCTGGCAGAGCACGAGCACGTCGAGCGGGTCGTCGTCCTCGGCGTAGGTCTGGGGGATGAACCCGTAATTGGCCGGGTAGTAAACGGCCGAGTAGAGCACCCGGTCCATCCGGAGCAAGCCGGTGCGCTTGTCGAGTTCATACTTGACGCTAGACCCCATGGGGATCTCAACGATGGCGTTGAACTCCAGGGGCAAGTTTTCGCCCGGGGTCACGTCGTGCCAGGGGTGGAGCATCAGATTGACGAAGTCGTCTTCAAGGGGGATTGGAGCAGAGCCTCGACCGGCCGAGACAACAGGAAACACTCTAGCACATTGCCGAGGGCCGTCCAACGGCAGCTTTCGTCGCGTTCGGGGCAGCGCACGAGCCGTGCGGTTCGCGAGGACTCGGTCGTCTTGACCCAACATCGCGTCAGAAGGTCTCCGGCGAGACGGACTCACCGCCCGATCGCGTGGAGAGCGCCTGCCAGACCCCTGGCTTCGGGACGTTCTCCCACCACCCGCCCGGGTTTCGCGAGATGCCGATCGGCTGGCCGGTCCGGGGATCGACGGGCCACGACGAGACCGTCTCTCTGACGAACCGGACCGAGCCGTCTCCCATCGCGACGTTCACCCCGCCGGGGTGCAGGCTGGAGGCCGAGTTCCGCTGCGCCTCGATGGCGCCGACGGCGATCGTCTTGTCGGCGTTGGGCGGAGCGAAGGTTGTGAACAGGGTATCACCCCAGTTGCCGGTGATGTACCAGCCGTGGCGGGCGAAGAGGCGCGGGTTGACGGCGTTGAGCCCTTGGAGCGTGGTCGTCGACTTCTCGGCCAGGGCGATCGTCTGGCTCAGGCCGTCGGCGATGGAGGCGAATCGGATCGGCGAGACATCATGAAAGAGCCCGTTGTTCTGCGCGGCCTTGCGAGGGTCGACCCGGCACCGGTCCGCGGGTAACAGCAGCGCGAGGACGGTGAACGAACCCGTGCAGCCGGCGTGGCTGGTGAAGACCATCCGGGCCGGATCGGGGACACCGTACCGGTCGAGGGCCCCTTGGTTCAAGGCGCGGGGATCGCACGACTCGGGGTCGCCGGGGCAGGCGAAGCCGCCGACCGACACCGAATGGACGGTCCGGTTCTCGATGCCGAGGATGGTTAAGAGCCTCTAACAGAATGACAGTCGAAGCGGATTGTAGCAGATCAGGATGCATCCGATCTTGAGAAACGCATCGTGGTTGTCGGTCCGACGCTCGTAACGCACTCGCAGCCGCCGGTTCTGGTGGAGCCAGGCCATCGTGCGTTCGACGACTCAGCGTACTTGACCCAGGCCGCTGCCGTTGGCGTCCCGTCGGCGGGCCAGTCGCGAACGAATGCCCATCGCGGGCAGCGAGTCGCGATGCGGTTGCGAGTCGTAGGCGCGATCCCCATACACGACCTCGGGGCGACGACGGGGCCGCCCCTGCTTCCCTCTCAGCGGCGGGATCTCGGCCACGCGCCGGTCGAGCTGCGTCACGTCGTGACGGTTGGCACCCGTCGTGCGGGCCGCCAGGGGCGTGCCGTAGCCATCGGTCAGAACGTGGTGCTTCGAGCCGTTCTTGCCTCGATCCGTGGGGTTCGGTCCGGTCTGATCCCCCCAAAAACGGCGCGGACGCTCGACGAGTCGACCACGGCCCGCGACCAGTCGACCTTGTCCGCCCCGTGGAGCCTCTCCAGCAGGACGCGATGGACCTTGTCCCAGCCCCCGGCCGCCGTCCAGTCGCGCAACCGCCTCCAGCAACTCATGCCGCTGCCGCAACCGAGTTCCTGGGGGAGGTGCTCCCCGCCGATGCCCGAGCGGAGCACGAAGAGGATGCCGGTCAACGCCTTACGCGGCTCGATCAGCTTGCGGCCCGGGTATCGGGCGAGCCGCGGCTTCGCTGGCGGCAGGAGCGGTTCGATCAACGCCCAAAGCTCGTCATCCAGGATCGGCTTGGCCATCCTTGCACCTCCATGAAGGAACATAATGATCGCTTAAATCAGAAATCTGTGCAGATCAGGATGTGCAAGGCTCTTATCAATGCTAAGGCTTGCTGAGGCTTTTCTGCCTTGAGCTACTGGAAGTGAAGAGAGCGAACGATCGTTGATGCGATCGAACTGATTTCGTGTGGGACTGGCGGACGTCGGACACTCCGACGGACATTTCGGAACGCGCGAGGCGGGAACGTGTTCTAGATTCTTCGTGGCGGGATGCGCCCTGGGATGGGCGAGGTTTTGAGGCCAGGGGTTCGGGGACGGGTATGGGTATGGGGGCGTTGACGCTTCGTCGGTCGCGAGCGAGGGGGATGGGGAGGGTGCGGCCGTCGGACGGCCCGGGGGCGTTCGCGCTCGGGGCGGCGTTGCTGGTGGAGGCGGTGGTGCTCTGGGGGTTGGCCCTGCCGCAGAGCTTGCGGATGGACAAGTTTCTGATCGGCGACTTCGGGGCGAACCTGGCGGCGGAGGTCTTGCTCGATCGGGGGTATCGTCCCGGGTTCGAGTTTGGATATCCGTATGGGTTGCTGTCGCTGGCGTTCGGCCGGCTCTGGTTTCGGGTCGCGGGGGCGACGCCGTTCGCGTATCAATTGGCGATGCTGGCGTGCAACGTGCTGGCGGTCTGGGGCGTGGCGCGGCTCGCGAGGGCGAGGCGGATCTCGTGGGCGGGGTTCTGGCTGATCGCGCTGGCGATGCCGTACTGGCTGATGCCGTCGTACTTCAACTTCGCCCACGCGCTGGAGGCGGTGTTGCTGTGCCATGCCCTGGCCGAGCACGCCTGGTCGAGGCGCGATCGGGCCCTGGCGCTGTCGACGCTCTGCGTCTTCGTCAAGCCGTCGCTCTGCCTGTTCTACATCGTTGTCTTGATCGCGCTTGAGATCAAGAATGAGAGGCGGGGCTTCGAGGGCTGGGTGCGATTCCTGGGGCCATCGGTGGCGGTGGGGCTGCTGTCATCGCTGATCGTCTGGGGGTATTTCGGGCTGGGATCGTTGCGGGCGACGATCGTGCCGACGTCGGCGAGCGAGGCGTATCGGGCCTATCGCTTCGGGTTCTTCCGTGGGATCGGACGCGAGGTCTGGGCGCAGGTGCTCCGGCGGCCGGGGGAGCAGCTCGGGACGGGGGCGTGGTTCTGGCTGGTCGGGATGCTGGCGCTGACGGTCCTCGGCCTGGAGGCGGCCTGGCGTTTGCTGCGGCGGCGGGCGACGGGCGAGGGCGTCGCGGACGACGAGCTATTGGCCACCTGCGCGGGGCTGCACGCGCTGTTCCTGATGCTGGCGTTCGCCGGGCCCTGGAGCTGGACCTATTACAGCGTCTTGGTCGTGCTGGGCCTGGCGGTGTTCGCGGGCCGAGTGAAGGGGCGGGAGGCGATCGTCTGGTGCCTGGTGTCGATCGCCCTTGTCGGCGACCTGAGGAATGGGATCGTCACCTGCGCGGCATGGATGCGCATGAATCCGTCCGAGGAGACGGCCGGGCTCTGGGCGTTCGGCGAGGAGCGCGCGGAGTGGCGTCGGGTGCTGGACCTGACGCGGGGCCGCGACGCCGCCGTCCTGGCGATGGCCGGCGGCGCGGGTCTGCTCTTCCGCGAGTATCCCGAGCCGGAGAGCTACTTCCTGCTCCGGGGCATCTCGACCGCGTCGGAGATCGAGCGCACGCTCGCGCAGCTCGCCCGAGCCGACGTGATCGTCGTCCCCCGCTGCAAGCCGGTCGACGTCCTGTCGCCCGAACACATGGCGGAGTTCGCCGTCTTCTTGAGGGCGATGAAGCTCGTGCACGACGGCCCCGACTACCGGGTCTACGAGCGTCGCGAGGACGGCGCGTCGGCCGCGGGCGCCAGGGAACCGGGTGGACTCATTGGACTTCAGTATTATTGAAATTAAGGAAATAGTGATTTTGCCAATTGAAACTCTATCGTGGCATGTGCTCATGGTCGTGTTCCTGAGACACGAATGCCGGCCACGGGCACATGTCCGTGCCACCCTTGAAAGGTGATGATGTGTGCCGGAGCGGGCGGCCTCGGTGGCTCGCCCACCGGGGCGGGAGCCTCTCGTCGCTGCAAGACCCCGCTGGGTGAGCCACCGGGGTCACCCGCGATCATTCCACAAAAGATTCTTGGTAACCGTTCACGGCCGTAGCTGGCCGTGACGGTTCCTCGATCGGAATTCAGGCCAGCAGCGACGGGGCCGCCGTCCCGTCGATCTGCGCCTTCATGCAGTCGTAGGGTCCGCCGTGCGGACCGCTCTGGCCCGATCGAGGAGGATGGTCCGCATGGCGGACCCGACCAGACTGTCGATGGGGTCAGGCGGTAGGTAGGGCCAATAGTCAAAGGATGTTCATAATCCAGAATGTGGATTCTATGAAGCGGAGAGTGGCGGTCGGGCGTCGGCGGCGTCGAGGGTCTCGAGGATGGAGCGTGCCCATCGGGTGATGCGGTCGGCGTATTCGTCGTAGGTGTCGTAGGCGCCGAAGGTGTCCGCGGTGCAGACGTCGGCGACCGTCCGGGGCCAGGGCCCGCGGTGCCAGGGGACGGGGGGATCGCTGGGGCGGCGGGTGACGCGCGTGGGGCCGTCGGAGGCGCGTCGGGCGCGGTTCCTGAGGTCGCGAAGGGTGGCCCGGCCGTCGAGGGCATCGGCGACGGCCTTGCGGAGGCTGTCGAGGGCCTTGGCCGTGTGGTTCATGCTGTCGGGGTGCTGGAGGCCGTAGCAGGCCACGGCGTAGAAGTGCAGGAGAGAGCCGGGGACGCCGGGGATTTCGCCTTCGAGCAGGAGCAGGGCGTGGAAGTGGTCGCGGCAGGAGCCGCCTTCGGGGATGGGTGCGCCGCACTCGGGGCAGGTGTCGGTCATGGTCGGGGCGTCTCCCGGGTTGGTCGGTCGCGGCTCAACCGAGCGGACAGCGCGGAGGAGCTCCGGGTTCGCCTTCGCTTCGAGATCCGACGGCCAGGCATCAAAACGGGACGGCCCCTGGCAATTGGGGACGTCCCGTTGCGGATGAAAACAGGAAGAGAGCGTTGCGCGGGTCAGGCCACGCTGGCGACGAGGTCGTCGGTCAGGCGTTCGAGGACCTCGCGCGTGAGCTGGTAGGGCGTGGTCCGTCGGGTGCGATCGGTTTCGTCGAAGGTGACGCGGAAGAGGCGGAGCGTCCCATTGCGGTCGAGACGGGCCTCGTAATACGCGCGTCGGCCGTCGCGCGTGGTCGGGGTTTTGCTTCGGAGCTCGACCTCGCCGCCGACGGGGTCGGCTTCGAGGATGACGAGGGGCTCCATGAGGTAGGTGACGCGAGCGGCCAGACGGTCGCCCCAGGCTTTGAGGGCGTCGAGCGACCAGTCGGGTCGGTCGTTGACGGCGAATTCCAGGCCCTGGATCTCGACGCCGACGGGGCTGGCCTGGAGGAGGTCGAGTGTCAGGCGGTGGGGGCCGTCCTCGGCCCGGACGGCGCCGTTGGCCGGCCCGGACGTGATGTGGTCATCCACCGCGGCGGCGATCTTTCGGCTCAGGCTCATGTCCGTTCCCTCCCAGCGGGCGGATGGTGTGATCCGACCCGTCGAACGATAACAGGGTGGTTCGCCCCTCGACGGCGGTTTCCAGGTGGACGGGGCGCGTCCAGAGGCGGTGCAGGTGGCGGAGCGTATCCTGGGCGTGGTCGAGCCGCAGGTCCACGCCGAAATGTTCCTGGGTCAGGTACAGCTCCCCCCGGTTGCGGTAGTTGCCATCCTTGACGCGGATGATCGGCTGGCCGAAGTTGGTCAGCCCAAAGAGCAAACGCTCCTTGATCTTCTTGAATTCGCGGCTCTCGATTTCATAAAGTTCGTTCTGGTCGTTATACTTGAAGCTGAAGAGTTTGTGACGGCGGCAGAAGTCGGGTGTGAGGAAGGTGTCGATGAAGGTGACGTCGCTGTGGATCTTTCGGACCTCGAAGATTTTCTGGCGGCCGAGGCCGAGCTGTTTGTCCCAGTTGCGCCGGGCCTCGTAGTCGTCGCACTCCTCCCACTCGGGTCCGAACTGCCCCTTGTTCCAGCGTTCTTCGATGTCGCGCAAAAGCTCGATGCCGAGCTTGTAGGGGTTGAGGCGTCCGGGTTGGGTGGCCATGGTGCCGGAGTGGTGGTCGGCGTAGTCGACGAGTTCGGAGGGGTCGAGGGTGCGGGTGGTCATGATGGTGGAGTGCCAGAAGGAGGCCCAGCCCTCGTTCATGATTTTGGTCTGGCCCTGGGGGGCGAAGTAGTAGGCTTCCTCGCGGATGATGGCCAGGACGTCGTGCTGCCAGGCGTTGAGGGGGGCGTGCTCGAGCAGGAACAGGAGGACGTCGCGCTCGGGTTGCTCGGGGAACTGGGTGGCCTTCTGCTTCTCGGCTTCCTGGCGGCGGGCCTGCTCCTTGAGGACCTCGGGCGGGTTGATGAAGGCGTCCATGTAGTCCTTGCTCTGGAGCTTGGGGACGCCGGGATTGGCCTCGCGCTCGTCGGCGGGTTCGTCGTGGAAGTCGTAGCGGCTGGTGTCGCCGCGCCGCTTGATGAAGGGGGAGTGGATGTCGATGAGGTTTTCGAGAGAGAGGCAACTGTCGATGAAGTTTTCCACGGTTTCCTCGCCGAATCGCTCCATGTAGCGGCGAATGCGGTTGCCGTGGTTGGCCATCTCGTCCATCATCTTGCGGTTGGTCTGGCTGAAGCAGATGTTGTTTTTGAAGAAGTCGTTATGGCCGTAAACGTGGGCCATGACGAGCTTTTGGTCGACCCGCTGGTTGCAGCGCAGGAGGTAGGCGTAGCAGGGGTCGTTGTTGATGACCATCTCGTAGATTTTCTGGAGGCCGTAGCGGTAGCCCTTGGAGAGCTGCTCGTACTCCATGCCGAAGCGCCAGTGCGGGTAGCGCGTGGGGAATCCGCCGAGCGCGGCGATTTCGGAGAGCTCGTCGTAGTCGAGCACCTCGAAGATGGTGTCGTAGAAGTCGAGGCCGTAGGAGCGGGCGTGCTCCTCGATCTCGATCTGGAGCTCGCGGAGGTCGGCCGGCAGGTCGTGTGCGGTGCTCATGATCGACATGGCGTGGCGCCTCGTGCTCTCGGTCTCTGCGGGTTGGTGAACGATATTTTCACTTCGGAGCGCGTGACGGAAACGGACTCGGTTCAGGCCTCGGTGATCTTGCGGACCTCGGATTCGATGCGGCTCATCGACAGGAAAGCGGGTTTTTCGCGGATCTCGATTTCGAGCTCGTCGGAGCCGGCGGGGCTGCGGTAGGAGCCGGCCAGGCGGCCGACGAAGGGGGCTGAGCCTTCGAACGAACCCTCGTCGGGCGTGCCTTGGCAGTTGGCCCCGAGGCTCTGGAACTGCGCCACGACCTTTTCGAAGATGGCCTGGCGGCGTTCGGGGTCACTGGGATAAGGGACGCGGAATCGTGACATCGGGTTCGTCTCGCTGGGTCGGTTCGGTTTCGATTTCGATTTCGATTGGCCGGATCGACCGGTGGTGGATTCAGGGGATCAACGGTTTGACGGCGATTCGCCCCAGCGTCTGGCCGTCGTGAACGGCGTCCTCCCAGGGAAAGGGAGCGGATCAGCGTCCTCGGCCGAGGAATTCCTTGATCGAATCCATGATTCCCTCCTTGTTACGGATTTCGGACAGGGCGAGGTTCGGGACCTCGTCGAAGGCTTCTTCGAGCTCTCGGTAGAACTCGCCGGAGCCGTAGGGGCTTTCGACCTGGCCGTATCCGAAGAGGTTGCACTTGGGCAGGAGCTGGTCTTCGAGCAGGCCGATGCACTGGCGGTTGTCTTCGCCCCAGTTGTCGCCGTCGGAGAAGTGCAGGACGTAGATGTTCCAGTCGACGGGGGGGTGCTCGGCGTCGATGATCTTGTTGGCCAGGCTGTAGGCGGAGCTGATGCGGGTGCCGCCGCTTTCTCGGGTGTGGTAGAAGGTGTGCTCGTCGACCTCGCGGGCCATGGCGTCGTGAATGATGTAGCGGGTGGTGACGCCGTCGTACTGGCTTTTGAGCCAGGTGTCGATCCAGAAGGCCTCGATGCGGACGATTTCCTTCTGCTCGTCGGTCATGCTGCCGGAGACGTCCATGAGGTAGAAGACGACGGCGTTGGAGTGCGGCAGCGGGATCGGGTTCCAGGAGCGGTAGAGCTTGTCCTCGCGGATCGGGATGACGAGCGGGTCGGCCGGGTCGTACTGGTTGGAGGCGATTTGCCGCTTGAGCGCCTTTTTGTAGGTGCGTTTGAAGTGGCGGAGGCTTTCGGGTCCGGCCTGGCGGATGCCGGTGTACTTGTCCTTTTCCTCGATGATGTTGGCGCGGCCCTTGGGCTCGATGCGGGGCAGCTCGAGGCCCTCGCCGAGGATTTCGGCGAGTTCTTCGAGGGTCAGCTCGACCTCGAGGATGTGGTGGCCGGGCTGGTCGCCGGCGGCGCCCGGCTCGTCGCCTTCCCCCGAGCGGCCGATGGGGGTGCCGACGTCGCCAGGACCCTGGCCGACGCCGCCAGAGTTCTTGGACCCGTAGCGGAATTCGGGGATGTCGATCTGCGGCATCGGAATCGAGACCAGCTCGCCGCCGGTCTTACCGATCATCTCGCCGTGCGAGATGTACTTCCGCAGGTCGCTCTTGATCTTGCCGCGGACAATCTGCTTGAACCGGTTGGCGTCCCGCTCGATTTTTCGCACCACGGCCGTGATCCCTCGCCGTTGGAACCTGGGCGACTCGATGGCTGGGGAATCGCCCTCGCTGTAGGGTTGTGAGCCTGCCCCGGGGCGCAGCAAGAGTTGCCCGCCGCCTGGGCGGTTGAACCGCGCCTCAAAACCAAAGATCCGTTGGAGGAGTTGGGCGAAGTCACGCTGTTTGCAGGAAGCGAAGGGCGGGTGAGATTCGAAGCCGGCGCTGGAGCCAGCTCTGTTCCGGTCGTCGGGAGGCCCCGCTCCTCACTATTGCAAATTGTATTCCGAATCCCTTCGGCTGTCCAAGTCAAATCATCGGTAAGGTGCGATTCGTCATCAGAATCGAATTCTTTTTCCAAGGGATCTGACCGTTCCGATTTTCAGGGAAGCAACTCCCGCACGGCGATGCGGGCGACCTCGCGGCCATCGAGGACGAGCGGGACGGCATCGGTTTCGTTGACGGTTTGAACCTGGGCATAGCGCGGATCGTCGCTCCGGCCGGTCGGCTCGGAATGGATTTCGAGCGTGCGCGCCTTGAGGTTCAGGAGCCAGACGATCGGGATGCCCGCCCAGGCGAAGCGGCCCAGGCCCTCGCGGTCCTCGCGAGGGGAGCGCTCGGCGACCTCGACGACGAGGGCGACGTCGGCCCCTGACGGGGTTCGGTTTGCATAGTCGCGGACCGAGCCCCGGATGACAGTCACGTCGGGTTCCGGTCGGCTGTCCAGTCCATCAGGTCCGTCTGGCAACGCGATCGGATCTTCCTTCCGTACATGCCAGCCAGTCGGCACGACCTGAAGGAGGGCCATGTGGGTTAGAATTGTGGCCGTGACGTGACGATCACGCTTGGTCATTTTTCGCACGAGCATCCCGTCGAGGAGCACGACGGGATCATGCTCGCTGAGGATGCCCGCCTCGGCCATCTGTTGGTACTGGGCGAGGTTCAAGTGGTACGGCTGGTACGCGTGCGGAGCCGGTGGTGAACCGGCCCCGTGGGTTGAGGCGTTGGTGGCGGGCGCGACGATGGCCATCGGTCGGACCTCCTCCGGCGAGCGGTCCGATCGGGGCGGGAAGATCCGCCCCGATCCGTTCAGTGACCGCCTCGTTTGACGTCGCCACGGGCGAAGATGCTGGCGACGTAGTTCAGGACGTCGGTGGCGGAGTCCTCGTCGTAGCCGTAGTACTTGATCAGGCGGCCTTTGACGATGTCGATCTTCTCCTGGGTGTCCTTGTCGACGACGGAGGAGACCAGGCTGGTGAGCTTGATGGTGTCCTTCTGGTCCTGGAACAGTTTGAGTTCGAGGGCCTTTTGGAGCCGTTCGTTGGTCTTGTAGTCGAACTTCTTGCCGTCGATGGCGAGGGCGCCGATGTAGTTCATGATCTCGCGGCGGAAGTCGTCCTTGCGGCTCTCGGGGATGTCGATCTTCTCCTCGATCGACCGCATCAACCGCTGGTCCGGTTCTTCGTACTGGCCGGT
>CAZRGV010000071.1:30340-31149 GCA_964599655.1 uncultured Isosphaeraceae bacterium
GGTGTAGGCCTTGACGTTGTCGATGTAGTTGGCGCAGAGCCGGGTCAGGGCGTCCTCGTCGGCGGCGATGGCGCGCTGCACCTCGTTCTTGACGAGGTCCTCGTACTCTTCCTTGACGACGGCGAGCAGGTGCTTGTAGTGCTTTCGGACCTCATCGCTGTTGATCAGGGAGTGGTGCTTGAGGCCGGCTTCCAGCTCGTTGAGGACCATGAACGGGTTGACGGAGCGTTCGTCGGCGTGGGCGACCAGGGCGTTGGAGATCTTGTCCTGGACGTAGCGCGGGCTGATGCCGTGCATGCCTTCGCGTTCGGCTTCCTCGCGGAGTTCCTTGATGTTGTCCTCGGTGAAGCCGGGCAGGGTCTTGCCGTTGTAGAGCTTGAGCTTCTGCATCAAGGTGAGGCCGGCGTTCTTGGGCTCTTCGAGGCGGGTGAGCAGGGCCCACATCGCGGCGACCTCGAGGGTGTGGGGGGCGATGCGCTTGCCGCGGACCTTGCGGCTGTTGTAGTCCTTCTCGTAAATCTTGATCTCGTCGGACAGCTTGGTGACGTAGGGCACGTCGATCTTGACGGTCCGGTCGCGCAGGGCCTCCATGAACTCGTTGGACTGGAGCTTTTTATATTCAGGTTCGTTGGTGTGTCCGATGATCACTTCGTCGATGTCGGTCTGAGCGAACTTCTTGGGCTTGATCTTGTGTTCCTGGCTGGCGCCCAGCAGGTCGTAGAGGAACGCGACGTCGAGCTTGAGGACCTCGATGAACTCGACGATGCCGCGGTTGGCGACGTTCAGTTCCCCGTCGAAGTTGAAGGCGC
>CAZRGV010000072.1:0-8018 GCA_964599655.1 uncultured Isosphaeraceae bacterium
GCTCCCGTTGCGCCCCGAGAGAGCCCACGTTGCGTTCCTTGCGGCGTTGCGAGAGATTCGAGCCTGACCATCGCGCCACGACAACTGGCTCAAGTATCATCGACGGTTCCTCGACCCACGACCCCTGGGGCCGGCGAACCCTTGATTTTTCGATGGCGCTGTGGACCATCTTGGGATCGCGTGCGTCTTCTCAAACCAGGCTGTCAAAGGCTCCCGGCCAGGGAGCCCGCTTCGAGGTGTTTCCATGCGTCGATTCGCGATTCTCGCGTGGCTCGGCCTGGCGTTCGTCCTGCCGGCTCGCGCCGAGGACGAGCCCGCTGGCCCGAAAACCTATCCGCTCTGGCCCGAGGGGGCTCCCGCGGCCCAGGGAACGAACGCCGGCAACGACAACAATCCCGGCGATATCCCGACGATCACCGTCTATCTTGCCCCGAAGGACAAGGCCACCGGCGCGTCGGTGGTGATCTGCCCGGGCGGCGGCTACGGCAATCTCGCCATCGACCACGAAGGGAGGCAGGTCGCCGAGTGGCTGAACTCCATCGGCGTCGCGGGCATCATCCTCAAGTATCGCCTTGGGCCAAAATATCATCATCCAGTGATGATTGAAGATGCCCAGCGCGCGATTCGGACCGTCCGGGCCCGAGCCGGGGAGTGGGGCCTCGACCCGCGCCGCGTGGCGATCCTTGGCTTCTCGGCCGGCGGTCACCTGGCGTCGACCGCAGCGACCCACTTCGACGCCGGCAAGCCCGACGCCGACGATCCCATCGAGCGCCAGAGCTCTCGGCCCGACCGGGCGATCCTCGTCTATCCGGTCATCGCCATCGCGACGGAATACGGTCACGGCGGCTCGAAGCGGAACTTGCTCGGCGAGAACCCGCCTGAAGAGCTGGTGCAGAGCCTCTCCAACGAGCAGCAGGTGACCAAGGACACCCCGCCGACCTTCCTGGCCCACACCAACGAGGACAAGGGGGTTCCCGCCGAGAACAGCATCCTGTTCGTTCTCGCCCTGCGCAAGGCGGGCGTTCCGGTCGAGTTCCACCTCTTCGAAAAAGGGCCGCACGGCCTGGGCCTCGGCGGCGGTTCGGCTCGGTTCAAGATCGCGCCCGACCTGGCCTTCAAGGCCTGGCCGACGCTCTGCGAGACCTGGCTCAAGAATCAAGGGTTCCTCGACAAGGCGGCCACGACACCGGCCAACCCTTGATTTTTCAACCACTGTGTGCACCATGTTAAACACGGGCGTCCGACGGCGTCCACGACACACCTGATCGAGGAGTCCACTTCGATGACGCGACGACTGTTGCTTCCCGCCCTCGTCCTGCTGGGGGCATCGGTTGCCCTCGCCGGCGAGGCCACCCAGAAGGCCAAATGCGTGCTCGACTACACCATGAAGAGCATCGATGGCAAGGACATCGACCTGTCGACCTACAAGGGCGACGTCCTCCTGGTCGTCAACGTCGCCAGCAAGTGCGGCTACACGCCGCAGTACGAGGGACTTCAGGCCCTCTACGAGAAGTACGGCGACAAGGGGTTCAAGGTCCTGGCCTTCCCGGCGAACGAGTTCGGCAAGCAGGAGCCGGGCACCGACTCGGAGATCAAGGCATTCTGCACCAAGAACTACGGCGTGACCTTCCCCGTCTTCTCGAAGATCGTCGTCAAGGGGGAGGGGATCCACCCGCTCTACCAGTTCCTGACGAGCAAGGAGACCAACCCCAAGTTCGCGGGCGACATCCCCTGGAACTTCACCAAGTTCCTCGTGAACCGCAAGGGCGAGGTCATCGCTCGCTTCCAGCCGAAGGACGCGCCCGAGTCGGACACGGTGGTCAAGGCCATCGAAAACGCCCTGGCCGAAGGCAAGTAGTCCGCGATATCAACACATTTTCAATCTCTCCGAAAGGCACGGCCACGATGATGTGTCCGTGCTCCTCTCTGAGGAATTGATCAGAGGGGTCGCCCCGGTTGCTGGTCAACCGGGGCGGCGCGGCCGCGAGGGTTCGCGCCATGGGCCACGGCCCGCGGGAGCCTTCTCCTCGCCCCGAGGTCGCGGTTCGCGAGCGACGTCAGCGACGCGATCCGGCCTCGGATGCGTGCCGGGCTTACGTCCAGTCGTCGTCCGTGCCGCCGTGCAGCGGACGGCCCATCGAGAGTCCTTCGCGGTCGGGGTAGTCACGCTGAAGGATCCGCGCGATCTCGTCGAACCGGGACTGGGGCAGGGGGTGGGTCTGGAGGAATTCCGGGCCTCCGCCTCCGTTCGAGGCGGCCTTGAGAATCTTCATGACGCCGAGCATGGCCTCGGGATTGTAGCCGGCCTGGGTCATGTAGCGCAATCCATACGTATCCGACTCCGATTCATCATCCCGGCCGTACTTGAGCTGGAGCATCTTGTTGGCCAACATGGCGGCCATGGCGGCGGTGCGTCCTCGTCCCTGGTTGTCGCTGGCCCCCACGGCCACCGCGGTCGTCAGCGACTCGCCGAGCTGCCCCTTGGCCATCTGCTCGGCGGCATGTCGATTGATCACATGACCCATCTCGTGCCCGAGCACGCCGGCCAGTTGCGCCTCGTTTTGCAGCATGTTGAAGAGCCCGAGCGTGATGAAGATCTGGCCGCCGGGAAGGGCGAAGGCGTTGACGGTCTTCGGATCGCGAAGCAGGTGGAACTCGAAATGGCCGTAGTAGGGGCTTTTTCGGGCGTCGCTCCGCTCCACCAGGCGCCGGCCCACCTGCGAGACGATCCGGGCCCTCGGATCATCCGGATCCACCTCGCCTCCCATCTGCGAGGCCATCTCGGGCGCGGTCTCGAGCCCGAGGCGGATCTCCTGGCTCTCGGTCATCGCGACGTGCTGCGTCTTGCCCGTCGTCGGATTCACGCTGGTCTGAGACAAGTAGGTGACGATCCCACCAATCGCGATCAGGACCGCGATGATCACGCGAGGATTGATCCTCAAGCCGCCACGACCCTGTCCGCCATAGGACATGAGAAACCCCCGATCGAATGACAGTGCCTCGATGCGTGCGGTCCTTCCGGCTCGAGTGACGAGGTTCGGTCGAGCGAGGACGCCGGTCCTTTATCGTAGTCGTGCGCGACGCGATCGGCCAAGTCGATCGGTGGGATGGGCCGATCGAACCGATCTTGTCCCGGCATCGGCGAGAACCATGCGGTTTTCGTCCACCACTGCGAAATCGTCATTTTTTTTCTTGACCGAGCCATGAGGTCCTCGTAGCTTGAGGCTACTTTTCAACGACGATTTCTCGTCTCCGGCCGTTCCGTCGATGCGGACTCGCGAACATTTCACAAATCGGGGTTCCGCGCGCTCGTTCCTATGAAGCATCTGTCAATCATTTCTGGCAGGTGGCATTGCCGCAGGTCGCATGCGGAACGGGCCCGCTTGTGCGCTTCCAACCGCCTGCTCCCTCCCCCCTCCATCGCTCACACGTCAACACCTCCACCGACGTGTTTCTGAGTGTATTCGTATTCGATCTTGGACGACGCGCTGGCATGCTCTCACGCGGGGGGCGTGTGAGGCAACGATGACGTGGTGATGGCTTACGATCCCGTTCCTCGGAGGGCGATTCTCTCGGCGTTGCCGCGTGGATTGGCTCGATCGGATGTCAATCGCGGAGTTCATCATGGGAGTCGACCGTTCCCGCATTTCGAGAAGGAGAAGTCCACCATGAGGCTGCCATTCCGTCGGGGATTCACACTGATCGAATTGTTGGTCGTCATTGCGATCATCGGCGTCCTGATCGCTCTGCTGCTGCCGGCGGTGCAGTCGGCTCGCGAGGCCGCCCGCCGGGCCCAGTGCAGCAACAACCTCAAGCAGATCGGCTTGGCGTTGCACAACTACCACTCGGCGAACGACGTCTTCCCGATCGGGCAGGGGAACGCGGCGTTCGGTATCGACGCGGGGGCCGGTCACGGCCCGAGCTCGCTGGTGTACTCGCTGGGGTACATGGAGCAGCAGCAGTTGTACAGCGCGTTCAACTTCAACATGGCGGCCGTTGTGGGCGCGTCGGCGATGTACACGCGCATCAACTCGACGGTGTTTCTGACTTCGGTGTCGCCGTTCCTCTGCCCGTCGGACTCAGGGATGCGCGTGTTCCCTTACGGCACGAATTACGGGGCCAGCATCGGTCCGCAGTACAACACCTATCCGCGTGTCATCACCTCGCGCGGGGTCGGCGTCGGGCTGTTCGCGTTCCGGGTGGCGTGGGGTGTTGCCGATTGCCGGGATGGGACCAGCAACACGATCGCCTTCGGCGAGAAGTTGATCGGCGACAACGATATCGCGCAATGGAGCGGTGCCGAGACGTATAACTGCCAGCCGTGGCCCGGAAGCGATCCGCAGGGGTCGGGGGCGGACATGGTGATGCCGATCGGGATCGCGGTCCTGAAGACGTATATCCAGAGGTGCGACGCTCTGCGAGGACAGACGGCGCACCAGGACAATTCCAACGGCTCGTACTGGGCGGCCGGGCGGGTGACCCATGGCCCCATCATCAACGAGCTGCTGACACCAAACTCGCCGCATCAAGACTGTTACAATTACGCACAGCACACCGGCATGGAGACGGTCCGGAGCCGTCACCCGGGCGGTGCGAACGTGCTCTTTGCCGACGGGAGCGTGAAGTTCATCAAGAACAGCGTGAACCAGTTGACCTGGTGGCAACTGGGCACCAAGTCCGGTGGTGAGGCGATCTCGGCGTCCTCCTACTGAGTCCTGGCCGTCAGGCAAATCCGACGCGGAACCTCCGGGCTCGGACGGCGCGAAGGCCCGGGGGTTCGCCTGGGCTGTCGTCGCTTCGGGTGTGACCCAGAACGATCCCTGGCTGGTGGTCGATCGCGCTCATGCCCCCGTTCGCCCTGGGCGGCCTGGACCGGTCATTCCTCGCCGAGGAGGCAACGCCGCAGGGCGTCCGGCACGCCGGGAGGTCCCTGGACCTGGCCCCGGATGAGGGCCAGGGCCGAGGCTTGAATGGCTGCCGCGTGCGAGAGCTGAAGCTCAAGCTCGTGCCGCCAGAGCCGGTTGACCACGCCGACGAAGTCGTCGAGGAAAACCTCGATTTCCTCGGTCGGGTCCAGCTGTCGCTGGCCAGTGGCGCGCGCGCCGACGGCCAGATAGAGGCACGACAGGTTTGTCTGATTCGCCGGGTTGGCCAGGTGCTTGCCCAGGCAGAACATCGGACCCGCCTCGAACCCGGTTTCCTCGACGAGCTCCCGTCGCGCCGTGATCACGGGATCGGGGTCCGCGGGGTCCATCGTGCCGGAGGGCAGGCCAAGCATCACTCGCCCCGCGCCGTGGCGGTACTCCTGGATCAACACGACCTGGCCCTCATCCGTCAGGGCGACGACGTTGACCCATGTGGGATACTCCAGCACGTGATAGGGCGCGACGACGCGGCCCAAGGTGGTCACGCAGTGGTCGCTGCGGACCTTGAGCCAGCGGTCCTCGTACGTGACGCGGCTCTCGACGACTCGCCAGGGTTCAGGCATAGGTCGATCGGTTCCCATGCGGCGGTTACTCGGTGACGCGTACGTGCAGTTCACGGAGCTGCCGCGCGTCGACCGTTCCCGGCGCGCCGGTCATCAGGTCGGTCCCCTTGGCGGTCTTCGGGAAGGCGATGCAGTCCCGGATGTTGGTCAAACCGGCATAGAGCATCACCAGCCGGTCGAAGCCGAACGCGATGCCGCCGTGTGGCGGGGCTCCATAGCGCAAGGCACTGAGGAGGAAGCCGAACTTCTCCTCGGCCTGCTCCGGCGTCAGGCCCAGGTGGGCGAAGATCTTGGACTGGATGACCGGGTCGTGAACCCGGATGGTTCCGCCCGCGGCTTCCTCGCCGTTGATGACCAGGTCGTACGCCTGCGCCCGGACCCTGGCCGGGTCGCTGTCGAGCAACGGCAGGTCCTCGGGCAGGGGCATGGTAAACGGGTGGTGCTCGGCGACGTACCGCTTCTCCTCGTCGTCCCAGGCCAGCAGCGGGAACTTGACGATCCAGGAGTAGTGGAACGTTTTCGGGTCGTAGAGCTTGAGCTCCTGTCCCAGCCGGATTCGCAAGGACGAGAGGGCCTGACTGGTGACCGCCATCGAGTCGGCGACGATCAGGATCAGGTCGCCCGGCTTGGCGTCGAACCGCTGTCGCAGACTCGCCTGGACCTCGGGCGAGAAGAACTTGGCGGTTGGCCCGGTGAAGGTTTCGGCCTCGACCTTGAGCCAGACCAGCCCCTTGGCGCCGAAGACCTTGATCGACTCGGTCATCTCGTCGAGGTCCTTGCGGCTGTAGCGTTCTCCGCCCCCTGGAGCGCAGAGGCCCCGCACGCGACCGCCGGCATCGAGCGCCTGGTGGAAGACCTTGAACTCGGTCTGCCGGGCGAGGTCGGCGAGGTCCTTCAGCTCGACGCCGAACCGGTAATCGGGCCGATCGACGCCGAACCGCTCAACCGCCTCGTGGTAGTCGACGCGGGGCAGCGGGAGCGTCAGCTCTTCGCCGGTGAACTCCTTGGCAATGGCGGCGACGAGCACCTCCATCGTGTTCAGCACGTCCTCGAACTCGACGAACGACATCTCGATATCGAGCTGGGTGAATTCCGGCTGGCGGTTGGCGCGAAGGTCCTCGTCGCGGAAGCAGCGGGCGATCTGGAAGTACCGGTCAAAACCGGCCACCATCAGGATCTGCTTATAGAGCTGCGGCGACTGCGGCAACGCGTAGAAGTGCCCGGCATGGACGCGGCTGGGGACGAGGAAGTCGCGAGCCCCTTCGGGCGTGCTCCGGCCGAGCATCGGTGTTTCGACCTCGACGAAGCCGAGGTCCGACATCGTGTTCCGCATGAGCTGGGCCATCCGATGCCGCAGCAGGAAGATCTCCTGCATCGGAGGGCGACGGAGGTCCAGGTAGCGATACGTGAGCCGCAGCTCCTCGTTGGGCTCGGTCAGGCCCGAGATCTCGAACGGAGGCGTCGGGGTGCGGTTGAAGACCTCGAGCGCGCTGACGCGGACCTCGATGGCGCCCGTTTTGAGCCTGGGGTTTTCCTTGCCGGGCAGCCGTCGCGTCACGGTCCCCTGGACCCCGATGACGTACTCGCTCCGAAGGTCGTGCGCGGCGGCCATCAGGGCCTCGCCCGCGTCGGGCTCAAAGACGACCTGAGTGAGGCCATAGCGGTCGCGGAGGTCGATGAAGATCAGGCCGCCGTGGTCGCGACGGGTGTCGACCCAGCCGTTGAGAATGACGGTCTGTCCCTCGTGCTCGACGGTCAGCGCGCCGCAGGTATGAGTCCGCTTCAACATGGGTGGTCTCGGGGCCTCGGGGCCCTGGTTTCCAGGGCGCATCTCATGAACCGATCGTGGACGACGCAACGCAACCAAACGCGAATGGCGATTCACCTTATCCCGCGACGGGAGAAGGCGTCAAGCACTCCGAAGGACGGACACCGAAACCCCCCGGACGGTGATCGCGCCGGTGGCGTTTCCCAACTCGGCTCGAGGGGAAATCACGTCGGCCGTTACGCCAGGAGATCGTTCACCAGCTGGCCATGCACGTCGGTCAGGCGGAAGTCGCGACCCTGCGAGCGATAGGTCAATCGGGTGTGGTCGAGCCCCAGAAGGTGCAAGATCGTCGCCTGGAGGTCGTGGACATGGACGGCCCCCTCGACAACGTGGAAGCCGATGTTGTCCGTCGCGCCCAGGGTGATCCCGGCCTTGATTCCCCCGCCGGCCAGCCACATCGTGAAGGCTTGCGGATGGTGGTCGCGTCCCATGCTCCGGCCGAGGTTGGCGTTCGACTCGACCATGGGCGTGCGGCCGAACTCGCCGCCCCAGACAACCAATGTCTCGTCGAGCAGGCCCCGGCGCTTCAGGTCCTTGATCAAGGCGGCGGCGGCCTGATCGGTCTGCCCGCACTGCCTCTTGAGCCCGCCCGCGACGTCCGAGTGGTGGTCCCAACCTTCGTGATAGAGGTTGACGAATCGCACGCCCCGCTCGATCAACCGCCGGGCCAGCAGGCAGTTGTTCGCGAACGACGGCTTGCCC
>CAZRGV010000072.1:8089-30013 GCA_964599655.1 uncultured Isosphaeraceae bacterium
ATGCGATAGGCCATCTCGTACTGGGCAATCCGGGTGGTAATCTCCGGATCTCCCACGTCGCCCAGGTGCCGCTCGTTGAGCGATCGGATCAGGTCGATCGAGTCGCGCTGAAGCCGTTGATCCACGCCCTCGGGGCTGGTGACGTCGAGGATCGGGTCTCCCTTCGAGCGGAATACCACCCCTTGATACGACGAGGGCAAAAACCCGCTCGACCAATTGGCCGCCCCACCGCTGATGCCGCTCCCCGACGACAGGACGACGAATCCCGGCAGGTCCGACGACTCGCTCCCCAGCCCGTACGTGACCCACGATCCCATGCTCGGCCGGCCAGGAAGTGGCGACCCCGTGTTGACAAAGATCTGGGCGGGCGCATGATTGAACTGGTCGGTGTGCATCGACTTGACGATGGCGATGTCGTCGACGACCTCCGCCAGGTGTGGCAGCATTTCCGAAAGCTCGGCGCCGCACTGACCGTATCTCGCGAACCGGTAACGCGCGGACATCAGGCTCGAATCGGGCCGGATGAACGCGTAACGCTGGTCCATCACGACCTCGGCGGGCACCGGCTTGCCGTCGTACTTTGTCAATTCGGGTTTGTTGTCGAACAGGTCGAGCTGGCTGGGCGCGCCGGCCATGAACAGGTAGATGACGTGCTTGACCCTGGGCGAAAAATGCGGCGGCTTGGGCGCCAGGGGGTGACTCGGATCAGGTCCGCTGAACGCCCTGGACGACGACTCCGCAAGCAACGAGGCCAGGGCGATCTTGCCGAGCCCCACGCCGCAGTCGCGGAAGAAGTGGCGACGGGTGATCGCCTGGAGCCGGGCCTCAGCCGCCCGTCGCGCTCCGTTCCGGTCGTCACGATGGCTCATCACTCACTCCTTCGTCAGGGTCTCGTCGAGGTTGAGGATCGCCCTCGAAACGCTGGTCCAGGCCGCCAGCTCCGAGGGATCTTGCCCTTCGGAGGGGGCCCTGTGATCGAGTCCCGCCACCTTGGACGCGTCCAGCTCGCCCGACCGGAACCGCTCGAGCTGTTCCTTGTGGAAGCTGAGGATCGCCGCAAGTTCGTCCGGTTTGGGTGACCGAGCCACGCAGAGACGGAACGCATGGCGAGCGCGCTCCTCCTCCGAATTCCCGGCCTCCTCCAGGACACGCCGGGCCATCGCTTGCGACGCCTCGACGAAAACCGCGTCATTGAGCAGGGTTAACGCTTGCAACGGGGTGTTCGATCGCTCGCGACGCACGCAGACGGTTTCGGAGGTCGGGGCGTCGAACGTGATGAACGCCGCGTAAGGGGCCGTGCGCTTCAGGTAGGTGTAGAGCCCGCGACGGTAGCGGTCGGGGCCCTCGCTGGTCGGCCAGTCGTTTTGTCCGTAAGCCAGCGCGGTGGCTCCTTCCGGCTGTGGCGGAAAGACGCTCGGCCCGCCGATCTTCGGGTTCAAAAGCCCACTGGCCGACAGGGCGATGTCGCGAATCACCTCGGCCTCGACCCGGAACCGAGGACCGCGAGCCAGCAGCTCGTTCCTCGGGTCGCGAGCCAGCAGCTCGGGCGTGACCCGAGAGCCTTGCCGGTAGGTCGCGCTGGTGACGATCAACCGGTGCATCCGCTTCAGACTCCAACCTGTCCGGGGAAACTCGGTCGCCAGCCAGTCAAGCAGCTCGGGATGGGTCGGTCGATCGCCCCTGGTGCCGAAATCCTCGACCGTCCCCACGAGCCCACGGCCGAAGTAGGCATGCCAGAGCCGGTTCATCACGACGCGACCCACCAGCGGGTTGTCCTCGCTCACCAGCCATCGAGCCAGCGTGAGCCGGTTGCGGGGCGCTCCGTCCGGCAAGGGATGCAGCACCGACGGAACTCCCGGCTCGACGGGATCGGTCGGCTTCAGGAACTCACCTCGTTTGTGAATATGTGTGATTCTCGCATGCGATGGTTCACGTTCTTGCAACACCATCGTCGTCGGATAGGCCGGCATCGATCGTCGAAGGGCCTCGATCTGTTCATGCGATTTCTTGAGCTCCGGCGCGACCGACAACAGGTAATACCGCTTGAGCGTCTCCGACTGCTCGGACGTCCGTTCGGCGGCGGGCACGAGCAGAAGTCGCTCGATCTCGTCGGGCACGCCCGATGCCTTCACGGGCAGCGGGTCGGTCGTCACCGAGAGCCGGAACCGGCCGATCGTCATCTGATGGATGCCGAACTGGTGCAACGTCAGGTGGAGCTTTGACGGCCGGCCGTCGCCGACGGCTTCCGCGAACTCGAAGACCGCCGCGTGCGGCTTGCCGATGCCTCCCTTGACCGTCCAGCCGCTATCGGGCACGCCGTCAATGGCCAGCGATGCCGGGCGATTGGGTTCCGAGTAATCCTGGCTGGCATTCTGGATCTTGATCCGTTCCTCGGCCTTGGGATCGGCGTCGGGCGCGATTCGCGCGTCCACTTCGGTCAGAATGAAGTCGCCGACCGAGAACAAAGGGGCACGTCCCGGACCGCCGTCGGGCAGGCTCTCATGAGGCAAGACTTCGAGACGAAAGGCCGTGATTCCCTTCCGATCGGTCGGCAGCTCGACCTCGTAGACGTCGTTGTTCGGCTTGTCGCCGTGAACCAGCACCGATTGATCGTCGAGCACGGTCATGGTGGCGTGCTTCTTCGAGACCAGCCGAGTCGGTGTCAACGTTTCCCAACGCACGGGGCGAATCGAGGATTCCCACGCCGCCAACTTCGAGGCCAGGTGGCGGCGCCGTCGCTCGGCGATCGGCTCGGAGGGGTCGGGCTTCGAGGTCGTCGCGGTTCGTGCCGAGATGCGGAAACGGCCCAGTGTGTGGGTCCCACCGTATTGCTGGTCGAGCCGGACGATCAGGCGCGTGCCGCCTTCGAGGCCGAGAGGCCTCTTGAGCGGGAATGTCGCGGTTCGATTCTTGTTCAGGTGTCCCGACCCATCATCAATGGCCCAGCCGGTTTTCGGGTTGCCATCGAGGGCGTTCCGAACCTCAAAGCCGGTTTGAGAGAAATCGGCGGCCGCTCCGGTCAGCTCGATCGCTTCGGCCGGTTCGGTCTTGCCACGAGGCGAGGCGGAGACCGCGATCTCGGTGAGGACGAAGTTCCCGTGCGGCGTGCGGCCCGGTCCGGTGTTCGGAAGCGAAGGGTCGGTCAGCGCTTCGAGGCGGATGGCCTCGATGCCCGTCAGGTCGGTGTCGAAGGCTAATGTGTACGAGTCGGTCGCCGTGGATGGGCCGGAGACCAGGAGCGAGCCGTCCGGCTGACTCGACAGGATTGCCCCGCCGCTGGAGGTTGCCTCGACGGGTTTCAGGACGTGCCAGTTCTCCAAGGAATCCTCGGCCGGGAACTGGTTTTCGAGGTCGGCTTCGAGCCGGGCGATCCTCGAGGCGATTTCCGCGCGCTTCGAAGCGATCGCGGGGTCGGGGAGCTCGATATCGGGTTCGTCGGCGTTGTTGAGGAAGGCGAAGAACTGATAATATTCGCGCTGGGTGATTGGATCGAACTTGTGACTGTGGCACTGGGCGCACTGGATGGTCAGGCCGAGCCAGACCGCTCCCGTGGTGGCCACGCGGTCGACCACCGAGGCGAAGCGGAACTCCTCAACGTCGATTCCGCCCTCCTCATTGATCATCGTGTTGCGGTGGAAGCCCGTGGCGACCTTCTGGGACACGCCGGCGTCCGGCAGGAGATCGCCGGCGATCTGCTCGATCGTGAACCGGTCGAAGGGCATGTCGTCGTTCAGGGCCTGAATCACCCAGTCGCGATAGGGCCAGATCGATCGAGGGCGGTCCTTCTCATAGCCATTGGTGTCGGCGTACCGGGCGCGATCGAGCCAGCGACGCCCCCAGCGCTCGCCGTAATGCGGAGAGGCCAGCAGCCGGTCGACGACGGTCTCGTACGCGTCGGACGAGGGATCATTCACGAACGCATCGACCTCTTGAACCGTCGGCGGCAGCCCGATGAGGTCGAGGTAGAGCCGTCGGATCAAGGTCGCGCGATCGGCCTCGGGCGAGGGGTGAAGCCCCTCGTTTTCCAGCCTCGCGAGGATGAACCGATCGATCGGGTTTCGGGGCCAGGCCGTATTCTTGACCTCGGGCAAGTCGGGACGGACGGGTTTCTGAAAGGCCCAGTGCTCGCTCTTTGTTCGGGAGGCGACGGCGGCTTCGGGCCAGTTCGCACCCTGGTCGATCCAGGCGCGGATCAGGCCGATCTGCTCGGCCGAGAGCCGCTCCCCCTTCGGCGGCATGACCGAAGCCGGGTCGAGTCCGGCGACCTTCTCGATCAGGAGGCTTTCCCCGCTCTTGCCCGCCTCGAAGGCGGGCCCGGAGTCGCCGCCGGCCAGGGCGTCCGGCCTGTGATCGAGCCGCAGGCCGCCTCGGCGCTTCTGGCCGTCGTGACACGTGAGGCAATACCGGGCGAAAAGGGGCTGGATGTCTCGCTCGAAGTCGACCGGCCGCGTGGCGGGCGGCGGAAGCTCGTCGTCACCGGACGCGGGCGAGGGGCCAGCGGCCAACAGCCCGAGCAGGGCCATGAGCGCCAGGTAGGGCCAGCACGCGTCGTGGTCCAGGGTTCTCGCCGGTTCCCGTCGTTTCCCTGTCATGATCGCCCCTCGAATTCAGGTCGGCGTGGCCGTGGCGGTGGCCTCGGCGCTGGCCAGAGGGTTTGCCTTCATCCTATCGACGTTCGAGCCGTGCTCACCATGGTTTCGAGTCCTTTCGGGAGACCCCGCGGCAGGGCCGGAGTCGCTCAGAATCACGGGTTCCGGGTCGGGCAGGGGCCGGGCTTGGCCTTCATCCGGGGCAGGGGTGAAACGGAGCGAGGCCGGGAAGGATCGACCAATCCATTCTATCCGCGACCGATCGGGACGACCACACCCTGGTTGGCTCGCACTGATGCCGACAGGGCCCTCGGCTCTCGGTAAAATGGGACGCGGCCGTGTTCCCGAGGCGATGGAGAGGATCGTCGGCTCGGCCCGAGAGTTCTGTTCGAGCCACTGCCTCATGCGCATTGAACGAATCGACCTGAAGCTGGTTCGCTTGCCCTTGATCCGGCCGTTTCAGACGAGTTCCAGCCGCAAGGATCAGATCGCGCACATTCTGGTGCGGGTCGTTGCCGATGACGTCGTTGGTTGGGGCGAGTGCGCGAGCCCGTCCGACCCGTACTACTGCCCGGAAACGACCGAGACCTGCTGGCATCTTCTCAAGGATTTCCTGGGCCCTCGCGTGCTGGGGCGAGACTGGGAGCAGATCGGAGAGCTCGTTGGGTTCTACCAACTGGTCAAGGGAAACAACTTCGCGAAGGCCGGGCTGGAAATGGCGTGCTGGGATGCGATGGCCCGACGCGCCGGCAAGCCGTTGGCCGCGTTGCTCGGCGGCACCTTGCCCGCGATCGCCTCGGGCGTGAGCCTGGGCATCGAGTCGGACATCGGCCGGTTGCTGGGCTTGATCGAGCAGTATCTTGGCGAGGGTTATCGGCGGATCAAGCTCAAGATCGGGCCTGGGAATGATGTCGAGGTCGTTCGGCGGGTCCGCGAGCGTTATCCCGACATTCCGCTCCAGGTCGACGCGAATTCCGCCTACACGCTCGACGACGTGGAGACGCTTCAGGCACTCGACGAATATGATCTCTTGCTGATCGAGCAGCCGCTGGCGCATGATGATATTATCGACCACGCGACGCTCCAGGCCCAGCTTCGGACGCCGATCTGCCTCGACGAGAGCATTCACTCCGCCGATGATGCCCGGAAGGCGATCGCCCTGGGTGCCTGTCGCGTCATCAACATCAAGGTGAGCCGCGTGGGCGGGCTTCGCGAGGCCAAACGCATTCACGACCTCTGCCGGTCCCGGAACATTCCGGTCTGGTGCGGCGGAATGCACGAGTTCGGGATCGGCCGCGCCGCGAATGTCGCGATCGCCAGCCTGCCGGGCTTCACCCTGCCGGGCGACGTCTCCGGCTCCGACAAGTACTATCATGAGGATCTGGTCGAGCCGCCCATCCGGGCCGTCGACGGTCTGGTGCGAGTGCCGGAAGGGATCGGCCTCGGGCACGAGCCGGTCGAGGAGCGCATCGCCCGTTGGACGATCCGAGAGTTGACCCTTCGGCCCTGATGGATCGAGGAACCTCTGTTGATACCCGTAAGCTCCCTGCGAAACCTGTTGGGGCCGGAACGAGACGCGATGCTCGAATCGCTGTCGGAGCTGGTCCGTCACGAGTCGCCGAGCCGCGACAAACCCGCGCTCGATGGGCTGGCTCGCCGGCTGGCCGACCGATTCCAACGCCTCGGCGGCGACGTCGAGGTTCTGGCCAATCCGTCCGGCGGCGATCACGTCCGCGTTCGGTTCGAGGCGTCGGGGGCCGCCGGAGCCGCCGCGCCGGCGCTGGTCCTCTGCCACTTCGACACGGTCTGGCCGGTCGGGACGCTGGCACGCCTTCCGTTCCGGGTCGAGGACGGCCGAGCGTTCGGGCCTGGCATCTTCGACATGAAGGCCAGCCTCGTGCTTCTCGAATTCGCGATGAAGGCCATCCAGGAACAGGCGTTTCCCTTGCCACGGCCGGTCGTCGCCCTGCTCACGTCCGACGAGGAAATCGGCAGCCCGACCTCTCGCGCCTTGATCGAGTCTCGGGCGAAGGGCTGCGCGTATGCCCTGGTCATGGAATCGCCCCTGACGGGCGGACGATTGAAGACCGCGCGCAAGGGGGTCGGGCAGTTCACCGTCACCATCGAGGGCCGTCCCGCGCACGCCGGCATCGAGCCCGAGAAGGGGGTCAGCGCGATCCAGGAACTCGCCCATCAGATTCTCAGGATTCACGCCATGGCCGATCCCGCCGCCGGCACGACCGTCAACGTCGGCGTCGTGGAAGGGGGAACCACGCCCAACGTCGTCGCCGCAAAGGCTGTGGCCCGCGTGGACGTCCGAGTGACCAGCGTCGCGGAGGCCGAGCGGGTCGAGGCCGCGATTCGAGGGCTCCAACCCGTGGCTCCCGAGGCCAAAATCTTGGTCGAGGGCGGCTTCAACCGTCCGCCGATGGAACGTACGAGCGCCATCGCCGCGCTCTTCGAACGAGCCAGGCGGATTGGCCAGTCGCTCGGCCTCGAACTGACCGAGGGGGCGACCGGCGGCGCCAGCGATGGCAACTTCACCGCGGCGCTCGGTGTGCCGACTCTGGACGGCCTCGGGACTCTGGGTGCCGGCGCGCACGCCGAGAACGAACATATTCTCATCGACACGCTTCCCGAGCGTGCCGCACTGCTGGCCGCCTTGCTTCTGGAACTCTGACCCAACGAACGAAAGTCGTCCCGACCATGTCCGACGAGATCACGATCCGCCCCGCCGAATCGGTGGCCGATTACCAGGCCTGCCAGACCGCGCAGCGGCTTGCCTGGGGCATCAACGAAGAAGGCTATGTTGTCCCCGTGGCCACGATGGTCGGCGCCCAGCTTCACGGAGGACTGGTCCTCGGCGCGTTCCTACCGGACGGCCAGGCGGTCGGCGTTTCCTTCGCCTTCCTCGGCCGGATTGAGGGCCGACTTTGCCTCTATTCGCAGTTGACCGGCATCATTCCGGGCTACCAGGATCGAGGTCTTGGCACGCGGCTGAAGCTCGCCCAGCGCGACTTTGCCCTCAAGGAAGGAATCGAATGGATCGCCTGGGCGTTTGACCCGCTTCAGGCCGGCAACGCGCGCTTCAACCTCGACAAGCTTGGCGCGATCTGTCGTCGTTACGTCGAGAACATGTATGGGCCTCGAACCGACGCGCTCAACGCGGGAACCCCGACCGACCGTCTGATCGCCGAGTGGGCCGTTTCGCCGAGGCCGCGGCAGGCCCTCTCGAAGGAAGCCGCGGCCCGGTTGCCTCGCGTGGTCGCGTCGGTCGAGCCCGGCGGGCCGCCGACTCTGGACCTGGCGAAGCTCGTTGACGGCCCGCCGCGGCTGCTGCTGGAAATCCCGGAAGACATCAGCCGGTTACGGGCCCTTGATCGTTCGCGAGCGGATGCCTGGCGGCAAGCCGTCGGGCGGGCGTTTCTCGCCGCCTTCGACGCCGGCTACCGGGCGACCGGCTTCCTTCGACAGAACGTCGAGGGACAGGTTCGAGCGTCCTACCTCCTCGAGCGAGGCTGAGCCGTTTCGCCGATCCGGTCCCCGCCCAGACGGCCTCAAGGCCCTTCCGGGGTCGAGCCGCCCGCGCGCTGGATGATCGCCGGCAGTTGATCCAGGGGGAATTGTCGACGGATAGCCCCTTCGAGAATCGCGGCCTTGTTCATGCCGAAGACGACCGAGGTGGCTTCGTCCTGTCCGTAGGTTGTTCCTCCGGCCGCGAGGATTCGCTTGCAGCCCTCGACGCCATCGCGCCCCATGCCGGTCATGAGAATGCCGACGGCGGATGGGCCGAAAACCTTCGCCGCGGACTGGAAGAGCATGTCGATCGAGGGACGATGCCCACTCACCGGGGCGCCTTCGGAGAGGCTCACCCGGGCAAGGGAGGGGTGCCCGGTGACTGTCATGTGCCGGCCTCCAGGCGCGATCAGGATCCGGTCGGGCTGGACGCGGTCGCCTTCCTCGGCCTCCTTCACCTCGACCGCGCAATTGCGGTCGAGGCGCGCGGCGAAAACCCCCGTGAACTGGGCCGGCATGTGCTGGACCACGAGCACCGGCGGGATCGGCGGCGAGAGGGCCGGCAAGGTCTGGCTGAGCGCCTGAGGACCACCCGTGGAGATGCCGATCAGGACACAGGTCGTGGCCGTCGTGGTCCCGGCGTGTGGCCTTGCGACGGGCTCGGGTCGTGGCTCGGTCCTCGGTCGCGCGGACGCGGCGCGTCGAGCTCGCCGGACGTGGCTTTGTGACGCATTGAGGACTTTCGATACCAGTTGATCTTGAATGGTCTTCAGGCCGGCGAACTGGTTTCGGCTGGGCTTGGGCAGGAAATCGACGGCGCCGAGCTCGAGCGCGGCGAGGGTCACATCGGCCCCCTCTTGCGTCAAGGCGCTGACCATGATGACCGGGGTCGGGTTCTGCTCCAGCAGCGTCGGAAGGACCTCCAGGCCGGACATCCCCGGCATTTCGACGTCGAGCGTGATGACGTCGGGCTTGAGCTTGGCGGCCATCTCGAACGCTTCGGCACCGTCGCGGGCCGTGCCGACGACCTCGATCTCCGGCGCCGATTTGAGCATGTCGGTGAGGATCTTGCGGGTCAGCGCCGAGTCGTCGACCACCAGCACCCGGACGCGTGGTGGGGGGGGTGTCATGACTCGCCTCCCGGTGCTGGACCGGGGCCTCCGGGGCCGTTGCTCGCGGACCTCGACGCCGCGACTTTCTCCAGCAGGCTGGCGATCCGGCCGCGATCGAAGGGTTTGACGATGAAGTCGATCGCGCCGTCTCGGATCGAATCCATGAGCGGTTGCCTTTGATCCAGCGCGGTGACCATGACGACCTGGGCGTCGGGGTCGATGGCCCGGATTCGCCGCAGCGCCTCGAGGCCGGTCATCTCGGGCATGACGACGTCCATGGTCACCAGGTCGGGGTGGACGCGCTGGTAGAGCTCGACCGCTTCGAGTCCGTTGGACGCTTCGCCCACGACTTCCCAGCCGGCCCCGACGGCGACATCGCCGATGATCTTCCGCATCAGCAAGGCGTCGTCCACGATGAGGAGGCGTTTCATGGCGTATCCACGGCTGAGGAATGAGGCCGATTGCCAACAGAGATTATATCTCCCGGTCCCCTCCGCCGGGGACTCGGATTGCCACAATCCCCGTGACCAGGTCGAGTGTCAGGCGCCGTCCCGTGTCGCCACCGACATCCTTCGCGATGATCGGGATGCCGAGTTCGGCGAGAATCTGCTCGACCGCGTTTCGATTCTGCTGGCCGATGTTCATGGCCGAACCCGTCGGAAACATGCGGGCGCCTCCGACCAGCTTGGCGATCAGCCGGGACGTGGCGTGACGGCCTCGGAGGCGGTCCAGATCCGCGATCAAGCCCGGAATGGCCGTGTCGGCGAACTTGCCGGGATGATCCGTGGAACCTCGAGAGTGCGGGAGCACGATATGGGCCACGCCTCCCAGGCGCGCGGAACGGTCGTAGAGCACGACCCCCGCGCACGACCCAAGAAGGGTTCGGATCTGGGCCGGCGCGGCGGCGACCGCCCATTGTCCCATCGGGACCGATACGATCTCCGAGGATTCGGGCCGCTCGGGTGTGGACACGGGGGGGCTCACCGGGTCTCGAGTTGGGCCAATGACGACGCGAGTATCGAGAGCGAATCAGTGCTGGGAACCAGCAGCAGCGACCAGTTCAGCTCCATCCGGTCCGATTCGAACCGGGTGCGGACCAGCAGGAGCCGGTCGAGCTGAATGGCTTGATCCATCAACGCGAACTGGAGAAGACTTCCGGCGAATTCGTGGCGAAACGTGGGGGGCGAGGGCACCACCGCCGCCGCGCCTGGCCTGGTATCGCCCGGCAGGGGCAGGTGCGTCGCCAGCGAGTTCAGGTAGGCGCAGCCGACGATGTTCGCCGTTTCCATCGCGGCCGACTGCTCGAGCTCTCCCCACGAGGTTGTCGTGCCGACAGGCTGTTTGAGAAGCAGGTCGGCCAGGGCCAGGCCGGAGCGGTCCTCGAAGACCAGGAGAAGGTGGCCCGAGAGCCGAGAGCCCACGAGCTCCATCGTGCAGGCGGCGACGAGTTGTTCCGGGGGACCGAGCACCTCAATGGCCTCGGTCAGGTCCCTCTCGTCGACCTCGCTGATGGTCAGCCGCACGTCCTGCCCCAACCACCTCGACAGCGCGGAGGAGGCGTCTTCCGCCCCTCGCTCGAAGATGGCTGTCAGGATTCGCTTTTGCGGCTCGCTGAAGAGTGGTTCCACGCGTGCCAGACCCTCTCCCGATGGTTCGAGTCGACCGTTCTAACCGACGCGGGCGCCCGTACCCAGGGCGACCATGTCGATCAAGGCGTCGATGTCCAGGATGAGCGAAACCCGGCCGTCGCCGAGGATGCTGGCGCCGGAAAGGCCCGGCACCGGGCGGAAGTTTCGCTCGAGCGACTTGAGGACGGCCTCCTGCATGCCGAGCAGTTCGTCGACGATCAGGCCCATCGTCGCTTCGCCGTTGGAAACCACGACAACCGTTTGCTTGGCTCCGTTCTTTTCGGCGGAGTTTGTCCGTTTGAGGTAATCCGGGCCTCGCCCGAGCAGGGTCTCATTCAGCGTGACGACCGAGATGATCCGGCCTCGGATCTCGATCGACCGCCGACCCTGGACGAGATAGACCTGACCGGGGCCGACCTCGACGATCTCGTCCAGGTGATCGAGCGGGATCGCGTAGGTCTCCTCTCCGACCCTGGTGAGCAGGACGGACATGATCGCGAGGGTCAGGGGGAGACGGATGATGAAGGTGGTTCCTTGCCCGGGCTCGGTCCGGACATCCACGCTGCCGTTGAGGTTCTCGATCCGGCTCTTGACGATGTCCATGCCGACGCCCCGGCCGGAGATGTCGGTGACGCGCTCGGCCGTGCTGAGTCCGGGGTGCCAGATGTACTGGATGAGCTGCCGCTCGGAAAGCTGGCGGGACTCCTCGTCGCCGATCAGGCCGCGAGAGACGGCCTTGAGCCGGACGCGCTCGCAGTCGATGCCGCGGCCGTCGTCGCCGACCGAGATGACGACGCTGTTGCCTCGGTGCGCGGCGACCAGCGACACCATTCCGGCCCTGGGCTTGCCAGCGGCCTGCCGCGCTTCGGGCGATTCCAGGCCGTGGTCGACGGCGTTGCGAATCAGGTGGATGAGCGGGTCGCCCAGCTCGTCGATCATTCGCTTGTCGAGCTCGGTCTTCTCGCCATCGATCCGCAAGGTCACGTCCTTGTTCGATGCCAGCCGGAGGTCACGGATGACACGGTGGAAGCGTTCGAACAAGGGGCCGATCGGAACCATCCGGGTTTCGAGGACACCTCGCTGAATGCCGTCGGAAACCCGGGAAAGGTGGTGGATCGCGTCGGCCATGGCGACCAGCCGCTCGCGCCCCTGTCGGATCAGGTCGAGCTCGTCGCGAATGGCCCGGAAGTTCTCTCGAAGCCGTCGAAACCGCGAAGCCCACCGTTCGATCGAGCCGCCATCCATGTCCTCGAGGGTGCCGGCGATGCTGTCGAGCCGGTCGAGGGTGTCGACGGCGAGGAACTGGGCGTTCGACGATCGGAACAGGTCTTCCAACCCCCGGGAAATTTCGAAGAACCGGGACTTGTTGATCACCAGCTCTCCGGCGAGGTTCATCAGGTGGTCGAGCCGATCAACATCGACGCGGACGGTCTCGGTGACGCGGGCTCGCTTGGCTTCGGCCTCGGCCTTCGTGGTGGAGGCGGCGGGTGCCGGAGCCGTTTCGAGAGGAGGGGGGGAACCGGTGACCGACTCCTTGAGGCCGACGACGCCGACGATATCGCCCGCGGCGACCGGTCCCGAGAGGCTGGGGGTTCTGGGATCGGCCGCGGGAACCGCTTCGGGAAGGGGCGTCGTCTCGACGCTGGCCGAGGGAGCCGGCTCGCCCGGGCCCTCCTCGGGACTCCCCTCGCCCAGGCCCGAAGAAAACCGGATATCGATGACACCGTCCACGTCGGCCAGGGCGTGAAGTTCACCCAGGTCGCACTCGGAGAGGAGCCAGATCTGGAACTCGGGGAGGGCCTTGGCTTCTTCCAGTCGCTCGACGGGCGGTTCCGTCGCCAGGATGCGCCCCTTGGCGGCCAGGCGGTTGAGGATCAGCTTGGCCTTCATGTCAGGCCAGGGCAGATTCGGCTCGAAGGCGATGGTCAGGCAGACGGCCTCGGGCTGACCGGGAACGGCCTGAGGCAGGAGGAGTGACTCCAAAGGCCCCGAAACCGGCGGGCTTGGAGGCCGCGGGGCCTGGGGCTCAGGCTCGGGAGGCGTGGGCCTGGAGGTTGGAGCGGGCGGAGCCACGGGCCACTCGAGCTGATCGAGGACCCGTTTCGTCAGGCCCGAGAGGTCGACATCACTCCGGCCCCGCGATCGCAGGTCGCGATGGTAGTCGCGAAGGGCGTCGAGGCAGCGAAAACAGAGATCGAGGAACGGCCGGTCGAGCGTTCGCTTGCGGCCGCGGAGCTGGTCGAAGATCGTTTCCAGCTGATGGGTCAGCCCCTTCACCTGGTCGAAGCCCAACATCGTCGCCGAACCCTTGAGCGTATGCACAAGGCGGAAGGCGTCGCGAAGGGCTTGCTCCTCGTCGGGCGCTTCTTCCAGGCGTAGGAGCGTGTCGTTGAGAGCGGCGATCTGCTCGTCGGCCTCGTCGAGGTAGACGGGAAGCAGGCTCGACAGGTCGAAATCCGACATGGGCGTGCCTCCCCGGGGTCTCAGGCCGGTTTCTGGTAGAGCCAGGTTTTCTGGCGATCGAGGGAACCCAGCATATTGTAGATCCCCTCCGTGGGCCCAACGACCAGGAATCCCCCCTTGGCCAGAACGTCGAGCAGGTTTCGAACAACGCGCTGCTTGGACTGGGGATCAAAGTAGATCAGCACATTCTTGAGAAAGATGCAGTCGAACGGTTGTTCTTTCAGAGGAAGCAGCAGGTTGTGGGACTTCCAGAGGGTCAACGCCCGGATCTCCGGTTTGAGGGTCCATCGTTGGGTGCCGGGATCATGATCGAAGCGGGCGTCTCGCACCTCCGGGGGGATCAGGCGAAGGGCCCTGGCGTCGTAGACGCCGGCCCTGGCGGCCTCGAGCGCGGCGCCGCTGATATCGGTTCCGAGGAGCGTGAGCTTCCAGCCGGTCAGGGCGGCTCGGTGTTCCCAGAGTTTCAAGGCGATCGAGTACAACTCCTCGCCGGTCGCGCAGGCCGCCGACCAGATCCGGAGGCTCCTGGCCCGGCGATGCGCGCGGGCCTGGCGGATGACCTCGGGCAGGAAGACGTTGCCGAGCCATTCGTAATGGTGAGGATCGCGGAAGAAGTACGTTTCGTTGGTGGTGATCGCATCGAGGAATCGGGGCATTTCAAGGTTGCCCGCGCTCGATTTCAAGTGGTTGTAGTAGGCCGAGAACGAGGCGATTCCCGTGGCGCGGAGCCGCCTCCGCAGCCGGTTCGTGATCATGACACGCTTTGTGGGGGGAACCCGGATTCCCGCGACCTCGTAGATCAGGTCGCGGAAACGCTGGAATTCCCCTTCGGTCAGCTCCGCGTCGAGCATGGCGCGTCCTTAGACCTTGAACCCGGAGATGACGTCCTTGAGCGTGGCGGCCTGAGCGCCGAGTTCCTCGGCGCTGGCGGAAAGTTCCTCGGAGCTGGAGGCGTTCGTCTCGGTAATCGAGGATACGTTCTGGATGGCCTTGCTGACCTCGGCGGCCGACTCCGACTGCTCCTGGGTCGCCTGGGCGATCTTGGCGATGCTCGCGGCGGTCTCCTCCACACCCTGGACGATCGTTTTGAGCGACTGCCCGGCCTTCTGCGAAAGTTGGGCGCCGTCGTTGACGCGATGCGTCGACTCCTTGATCAGCGCCGTGATTTCCTTGGCGGCGGCTCGGGATCGCTCGGCCAGTTTCCGGACCTCATCGGCGACGACCGCGAAGCCGAGTCCGTGCTCGCCAGCGCGGGCGGCTTCGATGGCGGCGTTCAGGGCCAGCAGGTTGGTCTGGCTGGCGATCTCGCCGATGACCTGGATGATGTCGCTGACCTGTTCGCTCGACTTGCCGATGAGGTTCATCGCCTCGATGGCCTGGTCGACCGACTCACCGCCCTGCTTGGCCAGTTGCGAGGTTCGGTTGGCGAGTTCTCGGGCCGCGCTGGCATTCTGGTTGATCTCGAGGATGGCGCGGCTGAGGTGCTCAACCGAGGCGGACATCTCCTCGACGGTGGCCGCCTGGTTTTGTGAGGAGTCGCTGAGGTAGCTGGCGCTCTCGGCCACGACGCGGGAACCCTCGGCGAACTGGTTGGCCGACTCGATGACCTGGCCGATGACGTGTTTCAGGTCGGCCATCATCTTGGCGAGCGCCTCGCCGAGCCGACCCATGTCGTCGGTGCCTCGGACTTCCACGTCGATGGTCAGGTCCCCCTGCGCGGCGGCCTGGGCGACCTTCATGAGCTGGTTCACCTTGGTTTCGAGGTCGCGCCTCGCCTCGTCGAGCCGAACCTGCTGGTCGACCCGCTCCAGCGCGCTCGAAATGAGCCGGCCGATGCTTCGGAAGGTTTCCTTTCGGGCGTCGGTCAACGGCATGACGCTGTTGCTGAAGAAGTCGATCACTCCGAACACCTGTCCGTGAAGCAGGACCGGCAGGGCGACGGACGATCGCAGCCCGGCTCGCTCGGCGACGACGGCCCTCGGGGAGTTCCGAAGCTCGGAGAACTCGGTGAGGAACTGGGGATCTTTGAGCCGCCACGCCTGACCGATCGAACCTTCCCCTTCGTGGAACGTGGTTTCGGTGGTCTTGCGGCGGAACTCCTCGGGCGCCACGCCGGCATCGCGGGAAAACCGCATCACGTTCTCTCGAGGGTCGTGCTGCCAGTACGTGCCGTACGACCAGTTGTAAGCCTCTCGAACGGACGAGAGCGCTGAGGAAAGGACCTCCTCGGTGGAGCGCGCGCGGCTCAACGCCATGAGCAGGTTGTTCACGGCCGCCGTGTCCGTGATGGTTTCGGCCTCTCGGATTTCCGCCTCGACGCGGTTGGTGACGATGTCCCAGGTCAGCATCGGTCCCAGGTAGTTCCCTTCCGGGTCGAGGATCGCGCTGACGAGCAGGTCGGCGTATTCGGGCCCGATCCGAATCCGCGCCTCGTGGGGCAGGTTCTTCGGGTCGGCGAGAATTCTCCGCTGGTACTCCGGATTCTTGTGGAAGATATCGATCGACTGGCCGATCAACTGGTCCGGCTTCACCGGCAAGTAGGCTTCCAACCGTTTGACCAGCTTCAAGGAGGCTGGGTTCATGTAGCGGATCTTGAGGTTTCGATCGGCGAACATCATGCTCGTGGGCGCGTTCTCGATCATCCGTTGCAACCGGGCCATTTCGAGCCGCTTGCCCAGTTCCGTGACCTTGTCCGAGGCGAGCCGGCCGATGGCCCGGAGCGCCTTGATCATCTCGGGCCGGATCTCCGCGGCTTCCTCGGCGAAGAAGTCCATGGTGCCCAGAACGACGTGGTTCCGGAGGATCGGAAACGCGATCGCCGAGCGAACACCGGCCCTCACGGCCAGCGGGGCGCGACAGCAGTCGTCCAGCTCGCTGAGATCGTCCACGTAGTACAGCTCGCGGCGCTGCCAGGCTCGACCGTTCAGTCCTTCCCCCTCGCGGAACCTCGCCGAGCGGGTCATCCGGCGGAACTCGGCACCCACCTCACCCGACTCCATCGAGAAGACCAGGGCGTCTCCCTGGGGGTCGACCTCCCAGTACGAGCCGTAAACCAGCCCGAACTGAGCGCGGACGATGTCGAGGGTGGAGTGGACGATTTTTTCAATCGTATCCGCCTCGGCAATCGCGTTCATCGCCTCAATCAAGGCGGTGTTGATCCGACGGGCCTCGACGCCGACATCGGCGAGGCCGGTGTCCTGGCCCGGTCTCCCCTGGGGAGTGGGGTCATCCAGCTCCTCGTTGGACGCGGAGCGAACGCCGCGGGACGGCTTGCCGGAGCGAGAGGTTTTCGTGTCCGAGAGTTCTCGCGACCGCCGGGTCGGGTCACTCTTGGCATGTTCGCCTGGGATTGTAGGTTCCACGGGGTCACGCACCGTTTTCTGGAGGCCGCTCGGGGGTGTGGGTCGATGCTGACTGCGATACCGACGCCGAATCGAGATCGAATTCGTTGAGTCCGAAAAGCTTGTCGGTGTCGAGGATGATCAGCAGGCGATCTTCCAGCTTGGCCAGTCCGGAAACGAACCGCCGGGAAACCGCCGCCATGGAGATCGGGACGGGCTGAATCTGGTCGCCCGAGATCCGCATGACCTGAGTCACCTCGTCGACGATGCAACCAACAATCTTGTCTTCCACCGTGACGACGATCGTTCGAGTCTCGTCGTCGAACGGGCGGGGTGTCAGTCCGAACCGCTTTCTAAGGTTGATGATCGGGATCACGTTCCCGCGCAGGTTGATCAGCCCCTCGATCGCGTCGGGCACCTGAGGCAGCCGGGTAATCGGCTTCATCAGGATAATCTCCCGGATGCGCGTAATCGGTATGGCGTAATCCTCGTCGTCGAGGCGAAATCCCACGAATTGCCGAATGGCCTGATCTCGACCTTTGGGGTCGCGTTCGGGCGCGTCGCTTCGGGGTGTCCCAGGCGGCATGGAGCAACCTCACGTGGAGCGAGGACGAGAGCGATCGCGGTGACGTGGATCGAGGCCCGGACGTGTGATCTTCCGACTCGCCGGAAGAAAGCCCGCTGTTTGCCTCATCCCCACAACTATAACACCTCGATGGTTTCTGGAGGAGAAATCGCGCGACGCGCCGATGGCCAGGGCATCGACCTCGGCGGGTGGCACGGGTGGCTTGTCCACCCGTGTTCCGGGCCCGTCGCAGCCACTGGCGGGCGAGCCGCCGATGGCACCCATTCCGATGGAACGCCGCCCAATCGGGCGCAGCGGCGGACCCACCCCGCCGCTGCGATCTCCAGTCATGCGATGGCTTTCTCTCGGCGGGCCGCTCCACTGAGCTTGGATGATCGGACTTCCCGCGCCACGGAGACCCGCATCGATCGTAACGGCCGCCGAGGACCAAGATCGATTTCCCGAATTCCTGTCGGAGGTGTCGAGGCGGATCGCCGCTCGGGTCCGACCGGCCCGGCGGCGCTGAGTCGGTTGTGGAATCGATCCCTGGGAACGCGGTCGAACCCCGGCCCGAACCGTTCGAACGTGGGGCGTGGCCCGTACGGTTTATTCAAATCCATAGAACGAAATCCAAAAGGATTCGACCTCGATCGAGAGTCACTTTCCCCATACGGTCGACCGAGCGCGTTGCATCCTGCATCCCTCATCGTATCCTAGAAAAAGAACGTCATGATGGCCGTCCGGCGTGGGAATGTCGATTCTCACGCCGGCGGGTCGATTCTCGCGGCGAGAGGGGTCGGCATGCGTTATCGATGGCAACGCGTCGCGTTCGTGCTGGGGGTGGTCGGCCTGTTCTCGGCCGAGGTGGCTCACGGCCGCTATTACTACCCTCGAGGCTATGGCCGTTGGGGCTGGGGAGGCTGGGGCGTCGGCGCCGATTATGGCGCCTATGCTCGAGGGCTGGGCTGGCTGGCCGCGGGGCAGGGGGTGTATAACCTCGACACGGCCGCGGCCCGCTCCATCAACGTCAACACGGCCATCCGTCTCAATGAGTACATGTACGAAAGCATTCTGAATCATGATCGGCAGCTCTGGAAGCGCAAGGCGAAAGAGTTGAAGGATTACAAGGATGCGTATTCCGCGCTCCAAAATCGCCTGCGGAACAATCCCACGCCGCGCGACATCGATTCCGGCGACGCCCTGAACATCGCCCTCGACGAGCTCGGCGACCCGAGGTACGCCTATGCCGTGCAGCAGGAAGCGAACATCAAGATCGACGGCTCGCTGATCCGGAACATCCCGTTCCGCAACGCGGTCGAGGCGGTGACTCTGAGCCTCAACGAGCTGACCGACGGCGACCAGCCCGAAATCTTTCTTGGCCCCGAATTCGCCAACGACGTGACGGCCTATCGGGCGATCACCGACGAGCTGAACAACGAGGTGGAGACCTCGGGCACGGTGAAGCCCCAGACCGTCGGCAAGATGCGAGACGTGCTCAATCGCGTGAAGGAAAAGCTCAAGTCGATTCCCGACCTCGACCCGACCAAGCGGTTCGACGCCGAGCGGCATCTTCGCGCCTTGATGGGGCTGTCTTACATGCTCGATGGCCCATCGCTCGAGATTTTCCTGGCGGATGTCGAGAACCGCGACGACGTGACGCTGGCCAAGTTGCTGGGCTTTATGCAGTCGTTCAACCTTCGGTTCGGCATTGCCCAGACGCCCTCGCAGAAGGAGGCGTACCGCACGCTCTATCCGATGCTGGTGCGGGTTCGCGACCAGCTCTTCGGCGAGGGCACGGGCACGCTGCCGTCGAATGCCGCGTCCCTTTCCGACCGCTCGATTCGACCGGGTGAGTTCTTCGCCGGCATGCACCCCGACGAGCTCGACCCGAAGGCCAACCTCGCCAAGGGGCCGCCCCAATCCCCCTGATCGATCCGGTCGAAATCTCGAGGCGGGACCCGGCCCCGGCCGACGGCTCGCCGCCTCGCCTTTCGACGTTGCCTCACGATCCGGGCCGCGGGGCGGCCGGTTGCTCGTGGGTCAGGCAGTGCAGGGTTCCGAGCCCCAGGACGAGGTCGACCGCGTGAACGCCCACAACCTGGCGTTCCGGGAACAACTCGGCGAGAACGTTCAGCGCCCGTCGGTCGGCCGGATCGTTGAACGTGGGAACGATCACGAGACCATTCGCGATGTAAAAATTCGCATAACTGGCCGGTAGCCGCTGGCCCTCGAAAACGACCGGGTCCGGCATCGGCAGGGTGACAACCTGAAGCGCCTGGCCGTCCTGGTCGGTGGCCGAGCGGAGGCGCTCGAGGTTCTCTTGTAGCGGCTCGAAATTGGGGTCGGTCGGATCATCCTCCACGGCGGCGACCACGGTGGTCGGATTCACGAACCGAGCGATGTCGTCCACATGCCCGTGCGTGTCGTCGCCGACGATCCCTCGTCCGAGCCAGATCACCTTGCGGATGCCAAGGTAGTCCGCGAAAACGCGTTCGAGCCCCGGCCGATCCAGACCGGGATTGCGTACCTGGACCTCGGGGCTGAGCAGACATTCCTCGGTGGTCAGCAGGGCGCCTCGCCCGTTGACGTCGATCGCGCCGCCTTCAAGGACGACGCGTTCGTGATGCCCGTCGCGTTCGGTTTCGGGCTTCCAGCGGCGGATGTCCAGCTCCTTCGCCAGAAAGCGAGGAATGCGAAGATCGTGTTGATAGTTGTCGTACTTGGCCCAGGCATTGAACCGCCAGTCGATGATCGCGACTGGATCGTTGGATTCGTCCGCCTGGTCGTGAACCACGAAGCTCGGAGCACTATCGCGAAGCCAGACGCGATCGGTACGCACGCGGTGGAAGCGAACCCGATCGTCATCGAGATTCACACCCGCCAGCGCCAGCTTCTTGCGGGCCTTGCGCTCGTCGCGACGCCCGCCGACGAGGATGTTCACCGGCTCGGCCCGGCTGAGCAGGCGGACAATCTCGGTGTAAACCCACGGAATCGGCGCGAATTTGCCAGGCCAATCCTCGCGGTGATGCGGCCAGGCAATCCAGGTGGCCTCGTGAGGCTCCCATTCGGCCGGAAGGCGATAACCCAGTGCGGCGGGCGTTTCGGGCATCGGTCGACTCGTCTCGCGAAAATTGAGGGAACCTCGATCTCGACAGGATCAAGGGGGCCGGTTTTCTGGAGGGATCGGAGCGGCTGTGCTCGCATCGTACCGTTGTCCGCTCGGGCGCCCCGGGTCGTTCCCGACCCGTGCTCTGGCCTGGGTCGACGTGGAACACGGGTTGTGGACGACCCGCGGCACCCGGCGAGATCAGGGCTTCGGGCCGAGGAAACGCTGGACGATCGGTCCGTAGGCATCAATGCGACGGTCCCGAAGAAACGGCCAGTGCCGCCGGGTTTCCTCGGTCAGTTTCGGGTCGCACCGCACGATCAGGACCTCCTCGGTATCCTGGCTGGCGCGGGCGAGAATCCGGCCGAAGGGGTCGGCGACGAACGATCCGCCCCAGAATTCGAGGCCGCCATCGGCGGGCCCTTCGTGGCCGATCCGGTTGACCGCCGCGACGTAAACCCCGTTGGCGATCGCATGGGCCCGCTGCATCGTCTGCCAGGCATCCGCCTGCGCCTCGCCAAACTCGGCCTTCTCGCTCGGATGCCAGCCGATCGCCGTGGGATAGAAAATCACATCGGCCCCCTGAAGCGCGGTGAGCCGGGCGGCCGCGGGATACCACTGATCCCAGCAAACGAGGGTTCCCACCGTGGCGTGTCGGGTCTCGAACGCCTGGAAGCCGAGATCGCCAGGCGTGAAGTAATACTTCTCGTAGTAAAGCGGATCGTCGGGAATATGCATCTTGCGATAGATGCCGGCGATCGAACCGTCGGGAGCGAGCACGACGGCCGTATTGTGGTAGACGCCCGCGGCCCGACGCTCAAAAACCGATCCGACGATGGTCATGCCGGTTGCCCGGCCGCCCGCCGCGAGGGCCTCGGTGGTGGGGCCAGGTATCGGCTCCGCCAGGTCGAAGTTCCTGGGATCTTCGGTCTGACAGAAATACGGGGTTCGAAAGAGCTCTGGCAGGCAAGCAACCTGCGAGCCTTTCGACGCGGCCAGGCGGAGGAACTCGCAGGCGCGCTGGAGATTCTCGTCCGGGTTGGTCGAGCATCGCATTTGGACCAGTCCCAGCGTAAACGGCGAGGCGGCGTGCGTCATGACGTCTCGAGTCGGTTCGATCCACACGGGTGAGAAATCGGCCCACGCCACGTTCCAGGGCCGAGGGTCGCGGCAAGCCATTCTATCGCAAGGGTCGAGGGTCGTTGAACGCCAGCGCAATTGGCGAGCTTCGCCCGGCAGGATGGCGGATGGGCCCCGAGGCCGCCTTGACCCATCCCGTGCTAAATCGATAGACTCGATTGTGTTAAGGACGGTCGGCGCGTCCTGCTCCGCCGTTCCGGACGACGGGAACAACGGTGGCGGCCGGTTCGATCGTGAACGGGTCGATGGGTGTGGTCCCGGCACTGGCAGGATGTCCCTTCGTTCCGCCCCCCCGGAGCCCCTCCTCGTGGCGGATTCCCGACGCGAACCAAACGCCGAGAAACCGGCCCCCAAGGCGGTGGTCGGTCGGGTCAGCCTCTATCTCCGCCAGCTCGAAACGTTTCAAAAGGCGGGTCAGAACACGATCTCGAGTAGCCAGCTTGGCGCCGCGCTGGGAATCAATG
>CAZRGV010000072.1:30045-30967 GCA_964599655.1 uncultured Isosphaeraceae bacterium
CGTTCTTCGGCCAGTTTGGATATCCGGGCATTGGCTACCGGATCGAGGAGCTGATCGCGGAAATCCGGCGCATTCTGGGAATTGATCGGGTGTGGCCGACGGCCCTGATCGGCCTGGGCAACCTCGGACGAGCCCTCATCAAGTATCGCGGATTCCGATCGCGGGGCTTCCATGTGGTCGCCCTCTTCGACAACGACCCCAAGAAAGTCGGGCAAACCCAGGCCGGCCTGATCGTTCACTCCCTGGAGGACCTGCCGGCGCTGGTATCCACCCTGGGAATCGGCCTGGCGATCCTGACCATCCCGGCCGAGTCCGCGCAGCGGGTGGCCGAGCAGGTTGTGGCCTGCGGCATCCACGGCATTCTCAACTTCGCGCCGGTGTCCTTGATCGTGCCCGAGTCGGTGAGCGTGGTGGCCGTCGACCTGAGCATTCAACTCGAGCATCTTGCCTACAAGGTTCAGAACCAGCAGGGAGGGATCTCTCACGCGGGTTGAGGCTTCGACGAGTCGGATCGTCCAAACCCCCAACATCAACATCGCGTCGACCCACCAAATCCTTGCAGGTCACTCACCGGTCCGGCCACCGATCGAAGGCGGCCGGAGTCTTCGCTCGATCCGACCCGGCAACGCTCGCCGCTCCTGGGACGCGTTCGGCGTTTCGTTTGTCGGTGATGAAGTGCCTCCCGGACCGCGGGAGCCTGTTCCGTCCGTGGTGGAAAAGCGTGACGGTTCCTCCTGAGCAGAGGGGACCGGGCTCCCAGTCTTCGACCTGCCAGTCCCCGTTCTGAAACCGACCGGTTTCCCGGTCTTCTTCGCGGAACCCAAGCCATTCGGGAGCCGGAGTCCGTCCGGTGTTCCGGCTTCACCCGACCCGGCAAGCAAATCCGTCCCAGTCCGAACGTCGCGCCACCTCGTCCCGCACT
>CAZRGV010000073.1:0-3061 GCA_964599655.1 uncultured Isosphaeraceae bacterium
CCGCAACCTCCGGCGTGACAGGCCGGTGCTCTAACCAATTGAGCTACATCCCCAAAACCGGGTGACGAGATCCCCAAAACCGGGTGACGAGAATTAAGATACAGGCCCAAATGGCGGAAGTCAAGTATCGTGGTCTTGCTCCTCGCGCGGCTGTCTGATTAGCCTTGGGAGGCGAAACCTTCGTCGAGGCGACCCGCAAACACGGCGACCAAGTGGGAGACGTCGAACGTGCAGATCAGCAAGGCGGTCATCACGGCGGCAGGTCGGGGAGCCCGCCAGTATCCCGGTTCCGACACCGTCCAGAAAGCCATGCTGCCTCTGGTCGATCGCGATGGCCTGACCAAGCCGGTCTTGCAGATCATCGCCGAGGAGGCGATCGACAGCGGGATCGAGGAAATCTGCGTGGTGATCGCTCCGGGTGACGAGGACGTCTACCGCCGCCATTTCCGATCGTTCGCCGAGAATCTGTGCACGGCCTTCCAAGGCGTCGCCTGGGCCGAGGAACAGGCCCGTCGCCTCGTCGATCTCGAATCAAGGCTGCAATTCGCGGTGCAGCCGGAACCCCTCGGCTACGGTCACGCCGTCTGGTGCGCCCGAGACTTCGCCGCGGGAGAACCGATCCTTCTCTTGTTGGGCGATCACATTTACATCAGCCAGGATCATTCTCACGGTGAGCCGAGACGGTGTGCCCGGCAACTGATCGATCTGGCCGAGGCGGAAGACTGCGCCGTCTCCGCGGTTCAGTCCACGCGTGAGCATTTGATTCATCAGTACGGCACGCTCGCCGGCAAGAAGGTCGGCCACGATCCCAATGTCTATGCCATCGAGAAAATCATCGAGAAACCGACCACCACCCTGGCCGAGCTCTACCTGCACGTCCCTGGACTTCGGGCGGGTCATTACCTTTGTTTTTTTGGCATGCATGTGCTCACACCCAAGATCTTTGAAATTCTTGACGCCGATGTCGCCGCCTGGAACGCCAGCAGTGAGCGGGATCGTGGTCCGATTCAGTTGACCACGGCCCTCGACGCCCTGGCCCGGCAGGAAAAGTACCTCGCTCTCGAAACCAAGGGAATGCGCCATAACCTTGGTGTCAAGTTCGGATTCGTGGATGCCCAGATCGCCCTGGCGCTCGCCGGTCAGGACCGCGAGCGGATGCTTGCCGGGCTCCTGGAATCCATTGTCCGGATCGAGCAGAATGCCGGCTAAACTCCCCCTCTTCGAAAATCACGCCGGAGGGCCGGCGGAACCGACCCGGGAGCCCAGGACGTGACCGGCACGACAAATCCGAATCCGTTGATCTCCGCCATCCGGAGCGCCGACCCCTCGGTTCGCGACCAATCGATCGGCGAGCTGATCCAGGGGCTCTCGATTCCCGAGATCCTGGCCGCGTGCGAGGAACTGGAGGCGTTTCGTCGGAGCACGCAAAACCTCTATGAGCGCGTGCGCGCTTCGATGTTCCTGCATGCGATCTTCCGATTCGTGATCCAAGACGCACCAGGCGTGCCCGCGACCGGACGGATTCCCTTCGACGGATTCGAGGATCTGCTTTCCCGACGTTTCGAGCAGTCGATCGCCTCGTTTCTCGGCACCATGCGGTCCAGCGGCGTCAACAGCACAATCCTCAGCGCCCTGGCTCACGCCTACGAACAGATCACCTACCAGACACTCGCCGACCAGGTGCGACGCTCGGTCCGAAGCTGCGCGGGCAATCGCTGGATGTTTCGCGTCGGGCAGGCCGACGAGCATCCCATCCGAATTCATCCGGGACTGCTCCGGCGCGCTGGGCCCGGCGAGCTCTTTCCCGTGCTGGTCGAGCGGACGCCCGTTCGGCTCGACCTGTCCCATTCCGCCTGGTCCGACATCTTCTTCCTCGGCATGGATTACCCCGAGGGAGCCCGTGTCCTGAACATCTCGGTCGACCTCGGGTTGTTCGGCCGTGACGCGCATCCGATTCCTCCCATCGAAACCTACTGCCGCGTCCTGACCGAACCGGTCCTGAGACTCACCAGCATCGATCTCGAAGCATGCAAGGACGTAGATACGCTTGAAGAACTGTTCAATTTTGGCAACGATTACCTGGGGCTCGTCAAGGCTGGCGTCATCGCCTCGGGGTTGATCCCGCCGTCGTTTGAGGGAACCGGCTGTTCCCTCGCCGAGATTCTCGCCAGGGTCATCCGGCCGGGCTGCGGCCTCGAAGTGGTCAGCAAGGTCAACGACATTCCCAAGGGCTCGCGACTGGCTGTTTCCACGAACTTGCTGGCCTCGTTGATCAGCCTCCTGATGCGGGCGACCGGTCAAGCGCGCCGGCTCGTTGGCCCGCTCGAGCCGGACGAGGCGAGGGTCGTGGTGGCGCGTGCGATCCTCGGCGAGTGGCTCGGTGGTTCGGGTGGCGGCTGGCAAGACTCGGGCGGCGTGTTTCCGGGCGTCAAGATCATCAAGGGGGTCGCCGCGGGTGAGACGGACCCGGAGTGGCGGGTGAGCCGCGGCCGGCTCTTACCCGAGCACGAGCTGCTCGACGCCGGACTCGACACCACGAGCCCTGCCCTGCTCTCTTCCGAGGCTTCGCCCGCCGAGGGCCGAACCTTTCGCGAGGCGCTGTCGCGGAGCCTGGTCCTGGTTCATGGGGGAATGGCCCAGAACGTCGGGCCGATCCTGAACATGGTCACGGAGAAATACCTGCTTCGAGGCGCTCGCGAGTGGAAGGCACGCCAGGAGGCGCTTCGGATCTTCGATGGCATCGTCGCGGCGGTCCGAAACGCCGACATCCGCGAAATCGGCCGCCTGACGATGTCCAACTGGGAAGGCCCGCTCAAGCAGATCATTCCCTGGGTCAGCAACGCCTTCACCGAGGCCGTGATCCGAGAGGTCCAGAGTCGCCTCGGGGAGGATTTCTGGGGCTTCCTCATGCTCGGGGGAATGTCGGGCGGCGGCATGGGTTTCTTTGTCGCTCCGCATCGCCACGACGCCTTTCGGGCCGAGGTGCTTGAGATCATGCGAGGCGTGAAGGCCCGCCTCGACGATGCCCTGCCCTTCGCGATGGAGCCGGTCGTTTACGACT
>CAZRGV010000073.1:3071-11122 GCA_964599655.1 uncultured Isosphaeraceae bacterium
GGGCCGAGCTCCTTTCGGGCGCCGACGCCACCATGCCGGGGCGTTACTACACGCTTCAAATTCCCAGAATGATCGCGGAAGGGGCGAGCGTCGACGACCTGCGGAAGACCGACGTCGATCGCTTCGCCAATCGGCACAACGAGACCGACGAACTCCTCCGCGTCTTCCGAGCGATGATCCACAACCTCTTTCCCGTGACGCGGGGGGCCGCCGACTCCGTCTCCACCCACTGGAACCGCGAGGCCGATCGAATCCGTCGTGAAAACGGCTTCGACGCGGTTCAGCACAACCAGCTTCGCGAGGATTATCAGCGGGGTCGCATCGACCTCTCGCGCAACCGCTTACCGATCGATACCGACATCCGGGACGTCGAGGACTCCGACCTCATCGTCGTCGCCAGCAATCCGTCCAATCGCGCGACGCGCCTCGGTGAGGAGGCGATTCGACGAGGCGAGGCGGCCGTTGTCTCGCTCGCGGCGGGTGTCGGCAGTCGCTGGACCACCGGCGCGGGGGTGGTGAAGGCCGTCAACCCGTTCGTCTTGCTCGAAGGCCGGCATCGAAGCTTTCTCGAGATCCATCTCGCCAAGACCCGACGGGCCCAGAGCCGTTTCGGCGTGACCATTCCTCACGTCGTGACCACGAGCTTCCTCACGCATCAGGCCATCGAGCATCACCTGGGGCTCACCCACAATTACGGCCACAACGGCCCGGTCTACCTCTCGTCGGGTCAGTCGATCGGCCAGCGCCTCGTGCCGATGGCCCGAAGCCTCACGTTCCTCTGGGAAGAGACACCTCACGAACTGCTCGACGAGAACAAGCAGAAGGTTCGTGACGCCAGCCGCCGCGCGATTCTGGATTGGGCCCGCGCCATGGGCGAGGGAACCGACTACACCGATAACGTACCCATCCAGCGGTTCAATCCGCCCGGCCACTTCTACGAGGTCCCCAACCTTCTGCGCAACGGCATGCTGGTACGTTTGCTTGAAGATTACCCAAATCTCCGATGGCTGATGGTGCACAACATCGACACCCTCGGCGCCGACCTCGATCCGACATTGCTCGGATACGCGATCGAGTCGGACGCGACCTTGAGCTACGAGGTGGTCCCGCGTCGGATCGACGATCGGGGCGGCGGACTCGCTCGAGTCAACGGCCGGGTTCGCCTGCTCGAAGGCCTGGCCGTGCCTCGCGAGGAAGCCGAGTTCCGTCTCCGGTATTACAACACCCTGACCACCTGGGTCGAGATTGACCGCCTGCTCGCCGCCTTTGGTCTGACCCGCTCCGACCTTCGAAACGATCCCGCGAAGGTCGCCACCGCCGTGCGCGGCATGGCCTCGCGCGTGCCGACCTACGTCACGATCAAGGATGTCAAACGGCGATGGGGCCACGGTCAGGAAGACGTGTTCCCTGTCGCTCAGTTCGAGAAACTTTGGGGCGATCTGACCGCGCTTCCCGACCTCCCGTGCGCCTTCCTGGCCGTGGATCGCCGCCGCGGCCAGCAACTCAAGGACGCCGCGCAGCTCGACGGCTGGGCCAACGATGGCAGCCGGGAGTACGTCCACAAACTCTGCGAGTTCGGACACTCCTGATCGCAAAATCCCTTGATGCGAAACCCTCGATCGGGTTCCAGGCGGAACCAGTACACCGTGGTGGACCCAGCCCCTGACCTCATTAGAGCCGTGCTCAGGCGGCTGGCGTGCCAGGATCCCATCTGCGCCTCGCAACCGTCTCCGCGCCCGTCGCGGCGCCCGCTCGATTCGATCAAGCGGGCCGGTCCTCGTCGCGGCTGACTACCTGATCGGCGCTCTCCGTCGGTTGATCCGCCGCGCCGGGTCGGTGCTCGGCGCGGCTCGACTGGTCCCGTCGAGCGCCCAATCGCGGCAAGCGCCGGTTTCCGAGAAGGAGGCAGATCAGGTTGTGATTTGGTCTTCCAATCCTCTCTGGAGTGGTGAAGAGGTCGAGGTTGAGGAGTCATCCCACCCAGGACCTTGATCCATCAACGAACACAGGTTCATCGACGTAAATCACGCCGAGCAAAGCCCCGCCAGGTCGCGAATCGCGGCCTGGGCGACGGGGCCGGGGCACGACCAGACCAGGAAGAACAGGGCCTGTCGGGCCCATCGCTGGGCCGGTTCGGTTCGAAGAAAGCCGGTGCCCTTGCGAGCGGTCAGATAGGCTTGCGTGCAACGCAACACGAGCGAGTTCGCCTGACGGCGGATCTCACCAGGCGACGGAGCGCCGGCGACGCCCTCGGCGGCATCGATCAGATCAGTGGCCAGACGGCTCCAGGTCTGGGTCAGGGCTTCGATCGGCTCCAACAAGTCGTCGCGCTGGACGGTTTCGCGGTCGAGCGCCGTCAAGGCCGCCCTCGCCTGCCCCAGGGCCAGCGACGAGGTTTCCAGGCCGCCCGTTCCACCCGCGCCTGGCGTTGACATCACGTCGGGCACCGGACCGGCCAGGAGGTCGGATTCGGCCACCTCGACCCCGTCACAGCGAACTTCAGCCGTACACGAAGCCTGTAACGCCGCCAGAGGAAACGACGGTTGCACCGAGAGCCCTGGGCGATCGGTCGGCACAGCGATCAGCATTTGCCGGCCATCCTCCATCACGGCCCCAGTGACAATCAGGTCGGCCCGTTCCGCCCCTGTGACCCAGGGCATCACGCCCTCCAGCCGATACCCACGCGGCGTCTCGCTCGCCACGAGGGCCGCCGCTCCGTGGCGTCTCGAGGTGGTCAACTGCGAGATCCCGACGGTCGTGAAGGCCCGTCCCTCGCCGATTTTGGCCAGCCAGGAATCCACCGATTTCCGTCCCGACGCCGGCAACAAGCGTCGAATGGCGGCGTCGTGCTGCGTCAGGATGAACGCCGCGGTCAGGCTGCCTTCGGCCACTTTCGCATAGCGCCGGATGATCGTCGGGCGGTCGCAGCCCTCGCCTCCCAGGCTCGGCGGAAGCGTCCACGTCTGCGCGCGGGCCTCCCGAACGATCGACCAGAGCGTTTCGGACCAGACCCCGGCCTCGTCGGCATCGCCATCGGCGTCGGCCAGTCGCATGGTCAGACGCGAAAGCCGCTCTGCCTCCGCGGGATCGTTCGGGCCAGGCCAGTCGGGAATGCGGTCGGAGGTGGAGGCCATGGTCGTTCCTGTTGGGTGGCGAGTGCGGTCGGTTTGAAAAACCGGAGAAGGGCCATGACGGACGGCCCCGCGATTGATTGCGGAAGCCCGGCCCTGTCCGAACCCTCGAACCCCTATGATAATGTTGTCGCTCCGATCGGGCAGGACGATCTTTCCCCCTCATCGAGGCAATCCTTGATGCCACCGCCCTACTGCTACGACTATCCCAGACCGGCCGTCACCGTCGACTTGGCGGTTTTCACCCTCGTCGGGGACGAGATCCAGGTGCTCTTGATCCGCCGGAAGAAGGCCCCCTTCGCCGGTTGCTGGGCCTTGCCCGGCGGTTTCCTCGACATCGACGAGCCCGTGGCCGACGCGGCGCTCCGGGAACTTCGCGAAGAGACCGGATTGGCTCACGTCGAGCACATGGAACCGATCGGAGTCTTCAGCGCCCTTGGTCGCGACCCTCGAGGACGAACGATCAGCCTGGCCCACGCGGCGGTCGTGCGATGGCCTGCCCCCCCGGTCGCCGCCGCGGACGACGCCGCCGAGGCGGCCTGGATCGAACCGGCCTCCGTGGACGCCTTCGCGTTCGATCACCGAGAGATTCTGGCGACGGCGCTTCATTGGCTCGTCTTCCAGGTTCAGGCCGGACCGGTCGGTCTGAGCCTCTTGCCCCCGGAGTTCACCGGCGACGACGTGAAGCGCCTCCACAAGGCCATCGGCGGCACGCCCCAGGCGGCGGGCGCCTGGCGAAAGCGGCTGGAACGCGCGGGAATGATCGAACCGGTTCCGTCAAGGAAAGGGCGATACCGGGCACGCGATCAGGCGGCCCCACCGCGATCCGACAAAACCCGCCACTAGCCCTGGAGGTCGGCCTCGCAGAGAATCTCGAAACCCTTGGCGCGCAGGGTCGAACCCGCCTGCTCGATGCTATCCACGTGCAAGGCGACAGCGGGGCGCCCGTGCGGGTGAACGATCAGCGGGTAGGCGTAGTGAATGTTGATTTCCGCCTGGATCAGGCCCGAGCAAAGTTCGAAGAGCGAGAGCGGCCCATTCGGCAGCTCGACCACCATCAAGTCGTTCTCGGCGTAGGCCAGTTCGGAACGCTCCAGGATCTCGCGCCCCTGTTCGGGATGGCTCAGAATCAACCGAAGAATGCAGCAGTCGGCCGAGTCCGCGATCGAGAGCGCGACGATCTTCACCTTCGACCCGTGAAACGCCCGGACCACCTCCAGCAACTGTCCGACCCGGTTCTCCAGGAAGACGGAATACTGGGTGATCGAGGGCCAGTCTCGCCCTTCGAGCGTTTCGAACTCCAGTTCGCTACCGCCGCCCTCGCCCAAACTCATGAGACCTCCCGCTCGCGTTTCCTTGCGAAGCTGGTCCGCGCAGTTTTCGTAAGTCTAATAGGCAAATAGAGGCCGGTCAATAACGACCGCGCGTCGCGGCTCGTTGGAGAACCATCGATGGCCGTTAGCGAAGCCGCAATCGGTGCAGGTCCTCCTTCTGAACCCGTTCCAGCCGAGCCTCGAGAATCTCGGGTGACTGGAGGGCGGCCACCACGCGCCCGTTCAGTTCGGCGGGTCGACGCTCGACGAGCCAGGCGATCATCTCGGCGACCACTTCGGCTCCGACTTCCTTGCCCTCGGCGAACGCCTCCGTGAATTGCGGCAGCCAACGACGGCCTTCGACGCTGCTCAGAAGAGGCTCGATCAGGGCCGTCGGAACCAGTCCGGGGTTCACGGCGTAGACGGGGATCGCTTCGTGCTGGAACTCCCGTCCCAGCGATTCAGCGAGCCGGACCAGCGCCGCCTGTGCCGCGCCGTACCCCGACGCGAAGGCGAGTTCTCCGTTGTGGCCGGGGCCGACCAGGATCGAAATGGACCCGGCGGCGGATTCCCGAAGCAAGGGCCAGGCCGCTCGAATCGCGAGCTGCGTTCCTCGAACCGAAGTCTCCAGGTCGCGCCACCATTCGTCCGGATCAACCTTGGATAATGGGCCGATCCCTCGAAGCCGGCCCGCCGCGCAGACCAGGGCATCGAGCCGTCCGGCCCAGTCCCGAAACCGCTCCAGGGCCCGTTCCAGGCTGGCCGGGTCGAGCACATCGGCCACGAAGCCCCTGGCCTCGCCGCCCCCTTGTCGACACACCAGGGCCGATTCTTCCACCTCGTCGACCGTCCGCGACAGGAGCCCGACCGTCCATCCCTCGTTCGACAGCCTCGCGCCGATCGCTCGGCCAAGTCCTCGGCCTCCACCCGTCACGAGCACGGCCTTCCTCGGTTGGTTCATGGCGGTTCGCTCGCCTCGCCGATCGGAATTCAGGCGGAATCCTCCCCTCGCATTATCCGCCCTTCCGCGGCACCGGCAAGCCGATCGTCTCGATTCTAGACAGCCCCCCTGGGTCCAGCCATGACGTGCGATTCCTCGCAAGTCTCGGGTTTTTTCTGTTGATACGCCCTTGAAAACGGATAATTTAGGAGATCAGGCTTCACATCAACCGATCCCATCGTTCCTGATGCGGCGTCTTGACTCCAGATCCGAGGTCTCACGATGGCTCGAAGATTCTGGGCGATGGTCTGGTTTCCTGCGTGTGTCCTCGTGACGGTCCAGGCGCGTCCGATCGAGGCTCAGCCGCAGCCAGGCGGGGCCAGGACGGTCGGCCGGGATCTCTCGCCTCGCATCGTCGCGATCTCGCCACCGGGGGCCACGATCGGTCAGTCCACTGAATGGACCCTCACCGGCCAGAACCTCTCGAAGGTCGAGCGTTGGATCTTCTCCGGGGACGGCATCGAGGTCACGGAGTTCCAGCCGAAGTCGGACGATCACGCGCTCGCGAAAGTGCGGGTCTCCGCCGACGCCCAGCCCGGGATTCGAGAGTTACGGGTCCTCGGACCTGGCGGACTCTCAAACCTCGTTCTTTTCAGTCTGGACCATCTCGGGCAATCGTCCGAAACGGAGCCGAACGACGAACCCAAGACGGCGAACGAATTGACGGTCGGAACCGCCGTCGCGGGCCACTTGACGAGCGGTGATCTCGATGTTTATCGGATTCAGGGACGACGGGGTGATCGCGTCACGATTGAGGTCGAGGCCCAGCGGCTCGGCTCCGCCATCTCTCCCGTCCTGACGGTTCTCTCTGAGCGAGGGCTCGCCATCTCCCAGGCCCGGGAATCACGAGGGCTCGACCACGACGTCCGGTTGTCCATCGAGTTCCCAGCCGATGGCGCGTACTTGATCCAGCTTCGCGACAACTTGTATCGCGGCTCCGACGCCTCGGTCTATCGCCTTCGCGTGACAACGGCCCCGTTCGCGACCGGACTCTATCCGCTTGGAGGGCCGCCCGGGCAAACGATTCAGGTCACGGCGTCGGGCGGCAACCTTTCCGAACCCCGAACGAAGTCGGTGACGATGCCGGACGAGCCGGCCACTCTCGTCGATCCGGGCCCCTTCGACGGACCGGGAGGCGCGGTGCCCTCGCCGATGAAGCTCTGTGTCGGCGGACCGAACGATTGGACCGAACCGCCCCTCGAAGCGCCGGCCGACTCGCCCTGGATGGTGGAGAGCGGCACGACCCTCAACGGCCGGCTCGACCGGCCCGGGGAGGTAGATCGTTATCGATTCAAGGTCAAGAAGGGGGAGTCGATCACCTTCCGGGTCCGGGCGGCCGAGTACGGGTCGTGGCTCGACTCGGTGCTTCGCCTCGTCGATGACCGTGGGAACACCCTCGCCGAAAACGACGATCCCGGCGACAACACGAACAACGCCCCCTTCAACCCTTTCAACGGTCAAATTCCGTCCTCGCCCGATAGCCAGCTCGACTTCCAGTCGAACGAGGATCGGGAGTTGACGCTCGAAATCAGCGATCGATACGGCGAGGGCGGGCCGGAATACGCCTACCGGATCGAGAGCGGACCCGCCCGGCCCGACTTCACGGTCAAGCTCCTGATCGGCGACCCGAACCTCAACCAGCGCCGAGTCTTCGGCCGTCGCCAGACCATCAACACGCCCGGCTCGAACGGTTCGCTTAACCTGAGGCCGGGGTCCGCCATCCCGATCAACTTCCTGGTGACGGCGCAGGGGGCCACCGGTCCGATCGAGGTCCGGGCCGAAGGTTTGCCCTCTGGCGTCAGCGCCAGCCCCGTCACGATCAAACCCCCACCGAGCCTCCAGCCAAGCCGAGCCAGGGCGCTTCCACCCTCGGGAGGGGCGATCGTCTTGAAAGTCGAGCGCGACGCGCCGGCGGATCTCGGAGCCTTGCGGATCGTCGCGACCACGACCTCGAAGGACGGCCCAACCCTCACCCGACGCGCCTTGGCCTCCATCGTGCTGGACAACCCACCAGGTAACAATAACGACAACACGATCAGCGAGCCCATTACGAGAGACCTGACCGAGATCCCGATCTGGGTCACGGGCGATACCCGTCCCGCCGAGCAACGGCCAGGATTCGTCGGCCCCCCCCGACCCATCGCGATCGCCCTGAAGGGAGTGACCAGCAATGGCGTCGTCCTTCAGGGGAGCCGGCTCGACCTGAACCTGGAGCTCGACCCGGCGGTCCCACCGCCCGGCTCGTTCCAGATCGAGGCCGAGGCGATCGGCCGAGGACTCGGCGTGCAAACGCTCGTGACGGAAATGCCCTCGTCCGTCTCGCCCGAAACAATGGAGCCCGCCGCCATCGTTCGCGTGCTCGCCGACATTGACTGCCCGCCGGGGGTCCGCACGGTTCGAATTACCCTGACGACCCTGGACGGGAAGACGATGGTTTGGCCGGCGACGGTCTTCGTTCGGACCCCAATCTCCGTGGAGTTGAGCCGGAAACCGATCGAACTCTCGGCAGGCCGGACCGCGCCACTGTTCGTGGCGGTTCACCGCGAGGCCGGCGTCCAGGGGCCGGTTGAGATTCGCCTGGATTTGCCGAACGGCGTGAAGGTCTCC
>CAZRGV010000073.1:11141-17615 GCA_964599655.1 uncultured Isosphaeraceae bacterium
CGAAGATGTTAATCCTTCCTCCCGACCTGTCGGAGCGGATCCTCACGCTCGAAGCCGACGCGGACGCCGAGCCGACCGCGACACCCCGACCGATCATTGTCACCGGCAAAATCCGAATGGGCCGAGGTCCGGTTCGCGTCGAGTCGACGATTCGACCGATGTTGACCGTCCTTGCTGCCGAAAAAGAGAGGTGATGATACCGAATAACCCGGGCCTGATCGACGTCCAGTCTGCGCGGCGGTATCACGCGCTCCGGTCGTCGCCGCTCCCCGGAAACGATCAGAACGAACGGCAACCGGGCCCAGGCGGCCGCACCCTCGCGGCGCCGGCCCTTCCCCGCAGAAAGGCTCGCCATGAAGTGGACCCAACTTCTTAGCCCGATCCGGGTCGTTTCGGCCGCGGGCCTTCTGGCCTGCTCGTTCCTCGGCGCGGCGCGACTGGCCTCCGCCGACGAGCCCGCTCCCGGAGCGGCCACGGAGACCATCCCGATCCTCCAGGCTCGTCAGGCCGGAGACCTCGACGTCGTGGTGCGAGGTCAGGGCAACGACCGAGTCAAGTTCACCGTGACGAACAAATCCGAGCGCCGGCTCAACGTCGTCCTGCCTCCGGGCCTGGTGGCCTCCAGCACGACCGGGCAGGGCGCGGCCGGTGGCGGGGGATTCCAGAGCATGGGACTGGGGGCCCCGACCTCGCGGGAAGGCCAGTTTGGCCGGTACCGAAGCGCCTCGTCGGCGAACACGGGTTTCCGCTCCGTTCCGCTTGAGGACGCGGATGCTGAGGGAATCGCGATCTCGGCCGGTCAAACCGTCGAGTTCACCGTTCCCGCCGTCTGCCTCAACTTCGGCATTCCCACGCCGACCCCTCGGAACACGTTCACCTTGATGGACGTGGACGATTACACGGCCGACCCCCGCGCCCGCAAGGCGCTCCGGAGCCTCTCGAACCTCGGCACCAGCCATGGCGTTGCGCAGGCCGTCGCGTGGAATGTCTTCAACGGCTTGACGTTCGGACAGATGGCTCAAACCGCCGCCAAGTACCTCAACACGAATGAGATCAGTGTGGCCGCCCGGTTCGTCGAAGCCCTTGACGCCTCCGGCTCGCACGAGCTGGTCGATCCCGCCTACTTTCAAGAAGGCCGCATTCTCGTCCGGGTCCAGGGCGAGGGCCTGCTGTCCAAGGACGCGTATCGGCTCAACAGCGAGCTCGAGCGCACGCGCATCTTCGGCCTGCCGGTTCAGGTCGTCGAAAACGTCGACGGAGCCCGCCCCTCGGCCTTGCTGCTGAACGTCGTCCTCACTGACAGCCAGCCCGGGCAGGTGCGAGCCCGCGTTCTCGTTCGGCACAACTCGGTGATCAGCGGTTGGACGAGAATCGGCACGGTTTCCTTGACCGAAAACGTCGCCGTGTCCGACCTGACCGGCGACGCGCTGGCTCACGCGCTCGACCGTGCCCTCGCCTCCTCGTTCGTCACCGCCACCCCGGCTCGCCGATCGACGGGCTCGACGACCCTGCGAATCGTGAACCGATTGCCGTTCTCGATCGAGAACGTGGCCCTTCGCGCGGGTCGCTCGGCCGATGCCCCGACGTTGAACGTCGATCACCTCGGCATCGGTCCGAACCGTAGCGGATTCGTCTCGATCCAGGCCGCCAACGGCTTCGTCGAGAGCATCGAGACCAACGGCCTCTGATCCCTTTCAGCGCCTTCTCGATGGGTGCGCGACCACTCGCGAATTGGGGACGGGCTCCGCGCGGTCCGTCCCCCGTTTCAATCCATCGCCTCGGCCGTTTCCTAATCCCCCACACCGTCCGCCATGCCCTCTTGTGAGTGCGCGTTTCCGACAGATACACTAGGCATCTGGACCGAGTCCGACCGCGTTTCAGACCGGGGCTCGGGTGCCACCGACCCGTGGCCCCCGGAAAACCCGGCTCAACCCGGTCCACTCGCTTCGGGATCGCCGCGTTCGACGTATCCCCAAACCCCGCTTCGGAAAGAACCGTTCGCGATGTCGGTCGAGCGTCGCCAGATTTTTTACACCGGTCGCGTTCAGGGGGTCGGCTTTCGCGCCACCGTCCAGCACCTTTCGCGGGGGTTCCAGGTCGTCGGCTTCGTGAAGAACCTCCCCGACGGTCGGGTCGAAGTTCTCGCCGAAGGGGAACCCTCGGAGCTCGACGCGTTCCAAAATGCCATCGCCCGCGAGTTTTCTTCGAACATTCGGGACGTTTCCATCGAAAAGGCACCGTCGCGAGCCGACTCTCCGCGCGGATTCTCCATCCATTATTGACCCGTTCGCCCGTCGCGTCCCGAGATTCGACTTCGCGTCCTCTTCCTCCAACACGATCCGTCTTCCATCCTGGTTTCCCGAGTGACGTACCCCATGAAAACGATCAGCATCGCGGTCTCGACCGCCAAAGAGGCCATCCGGCAGCCCGCCTTCTGGGTCATCACGTTCCTCGCCGTCGCCTGGCTCATCGTCTCGATCTTCCTGCCCTACTTCACATTCAATGAAGACATTAAGATGTACAAGGATACAGGGCTCGCGACGATCTCGTTCGCGTGCCTGATCCTCGCTCTCTTGACGTCGAGTTCGACGGTGGCCGAGGAGATCGAAGGCAAGACGGCCGTGACCATGCTCTCGAAGCCCATCAACCGCAGGCAATTCATCCTCGGTAAGTTTCTGGGAATTGAGATGGGCGTCCTGGTCATGTTCGCGATCCTCGGGGCGTTCTTCGCGTACGGCGTTTACTACAAAACGGCGTACGATCTTCGAGAAGCCTCGGGCGGGGTCGAGGAACTGGCCAAGCGAAGCTCGCACGTCATCCAGATTCTTCCGGGTTTGGTGCTCGGATTCTTTGAGGTGACGGTGCTGACGGCCATCAGCGTGGCGATTTCGACCCGGCTGCCGATGCTCGTCAATCTGGTCGTCTGCATCTCGATCTTCTTCCTGGGGCACCTGACGCCGGTTCTCGTCGAGGCGACCAGCCAGGCGGGCCAGCAGCGAAACGAGCTGGTCGCCTTCATGGCCCGGTTGTTCGCCTGGGCCCTGCCCGCCCTCGAGTATTTCAACGCCGGTCCGGCCATCTCGACCGGCGCGGTGATTCCCTGGATTGGCTACGTGCTTCCGGCGCTTGGCTACTGCATGTTGTATAGTGGAGCGGCCCTCTTGTTCGCGTTCCTCCTCTTCGAAAACCGCGACGTGGCCTGAACGCGGCGTGCGCGTCTCGTCGGGCGAAACGCTGAGCGGATTCCGAGGAACGTGGCGAAGGGGCGAGCCGCCGGTCGACTCACGCCAGGTTGATCCCCGTCCGTCTTGGTCATGGTGCTTGAGGGTTGGCTCCCCTCGGCCGGAGTTTTCCGCTCCGTCGCTCGAAGGCCTGTCGCGGGACCTCACGAATGCAAACGGCCGCATTTCGACGCGCGAAAGCTCTCATGAAGGCTCGATCGGGCTCGATCCTCGCCATTCAGGTCCTGGCGGTGATCGACTCGATCTTGCTTCTGGCCCTCGTGGTCGTCGCGGGACTGGTTCTGGGCCTGATCTTTACCAGGGGCGTCACCCACCTCACGTCCCAGCACTTGACCGATCGGGAGTTTCCGAAGCTTCCGGCCTGGATGGCCGCCCGGCTGCCGCTGTATTACGAGCGGAACCCGATCTCCCCGGCCGCGAATCGAGGCGATGCCTATTTGCCCGACACCGGGCTTTATCCGATGGTCGCGGCCGGACAGTTTAGCCGCAATCCGTTGCAACGGGCCGGCTCGAGGGCCCTCGCGGCTTGGATCGCCCGGTTCCGACCGCTTCGGGACAACCTCGGGGCGTTGCAGTCCCTCCTGATGGTCGGGCTCGTCCTGCTCCTGGCCGTCACCTATCTGGGGCGTTTTCGCCGACAACTTTCCGTCCGGGCCGCCTGTCGCGCCGCCAGCGGACTCCGGCACCAGATCCATCGGCAAGAATACCGGCTGGGACAGTCCTCCCTTCCCACCGAGGGGGCCGGTCCGGTCGTCAATATCTTCACGCGCGACGTCAACGACGTTCGAGACGGCCTGATCGCCGACCTGGAATCGACCTATCGGCTGCCCGTCCTCGCGGTCGGTTTGCTCGCGATCGCGCTGTTCCTCTCACCAACCTTGACGTTCTTCCTGTTGTCGCTCGGCGGGCTCGTCTGGTTGGTTTCGATTCCCCTGAATCGCGCAGTTCAGGTCGCTTCGGACGCCGCCGCCCGTGATTCGGCGGTCTTCTTGTGCCTGCTCCATGAAGATCTCGGCATGCTCCGAACGGTCCGAGTCTACGGCATGGAAGCCATCGACAAGAAGCGCTTCGAGGAGCATCTCGAACAGTTCCAAATCGCCGATGAACGTCGGCTCCAGACCGAGGATCGGCGCTATCCGACCACGTTCCTTCTCGCGGGAGCCGCGGCCTTCCTCGCGGTGGGGGTGCTGGGTTACAACGTTCTGGAGTCCCGCGTCGGTCCAGCCTCGGCGCTGGTCCTCTCCGCGTCGCTCATCGCCCTGGCACGTCCGGTGTCGGAGTGGATCGCCTGCCGGCGACAGATCCAGCAGGCCGACCGCTCCGCCCAAGGCATCTTCGAATTCCTCGAGCGAAAGCCCGAGCTTCAGATGTCGGTCGGGGCCCGCTTCCTCTCGCCCATGCGCGACCGAATCAGTTTCGAAAACGTCAGTCTCACCTCGCCGACGGGTCGAACTTTGCTCGCCTCCGTCTCGGCTGAGATTCCCGCCGGCAGTCGAACGGCCATCATGAGCCTCGACGAAGAATCGAAGCACGCGATGGTTTGCCTGATTCCTCGGCTCATCGACCCGCAATCCGGCCGGGTTCGGATCGATGGCATCGACCTCCGAGAGGTCACCCTCGAATCGCTTCGGGCGCAGGTCGGCATGGTCCTCCAGGCCGACCTCGTCTTCAGCGACTCGGTCCTCAACAACATCGGCCTGGGCGACCCCAGCTTCATGTTGCCTCGCATCATCGAGGCGGCCAAGGTCGCTCATGCTCACAACTTCATTCAGGACCTTCCCCAGGGCTACGAGACGGTGATCGGCCAGCTCGGCTATCCCTTGAGCATCGATGAGCAGTATCGCATCGCCCTGGCGAGGGCCTACCTCCACGACCCGTCCATCGTCATCATCGAGGAGCCGTACTCCGCGATCAACGACGAGATCAAGCCCCTGATTGACGACACGATCGACCGCCTCGCCCCCGGCCGAACCCTCATCTTCCTGCCCCATCGACTCTCGACCATCCGCAAGTGCAACCAGGTGATCGTCCTGCACAACGGACACGTGGAGTCGATCGGAGCGCCCCGCGAGATTCACAACACGAGTAAGCTCTATCGCCACATTCAGTACGTCGAGTTCAACCAGTTCGCCTCGGGTGAGATCGAGGCCGGGCAGATGGGCTGACCCCGGCCTCATTCCGTCCAAACCAAACCCCGATTCAGAAGAACTCGTCGACCGTCGGTGTGATGACCAGCTCGGGAACGTTCGCTCTCGGGTGCAACTCGGCCAGGAACCGCACGGCCGCGGCAACGTCTTCGGGCTGAAGGATCGCCGCGCGGCGTTGCGGGTCCACCGGAACCGGCCGGCGATCGAGGATCGGCGTATTGATCTCGCCCGGATAGATCACCGTCGATCGAATTCCGTGAACGCGCTCCTCGCGTCCCAGGCAAAGGCCGAGGGCCGACTGTCCGAACTTGCTCGCCGAGTAGCCGATTCCCCCCAGCACGCTGGCCCGCTTCCCCGAAACCGACGAAATCTGAACGACCAACCCCGTCTTGCGCTCTCGCATCGAGGGCAAAACGAAGTGGACGAGGTTGAAGGCTCCCGTCAGGTTCGTCGCGATCATCCGGTCCCAGTCGGCGGGATCGAGCTCTTCGAGCTTCCGTCGCGGAACATTGATTCCCGCGTTACAGACGAGAACGTCGATGGAACCGAGGGCCTCACGCACCCGCCCGACCATCGCCCCCACGGCCGAGCGATCGGCGACGTCGCAAGGCTCCACGACGGCGTCGCGCGCGGCCTCGCCCAGCCCCTGCCGCGTCTCTTCGAGCTTCGACCGGTCGCGGCCCACCAGCGCCAATCGAAGGCCAAGGTCCGACAAAGCCTCGGCGATCGCTCGCCCCACGCCGCTTCCGGCTCCGGTGATCAATGCGGTCTTGAGCGGTTCGCTCACAGCGTCCTCCCGGCCGCAACCAGGCCCCAACACCCCAACCCGATGGGTCGGAACGTGGGGCCGGAAGGGTCTCGTCACAAGGGGTCAAACCGTGTTGTCGTCGGTCCGGGATTCTAACGGCCTTTCCCTCGCGTGGCCAGTTCGATCGATCGAGAGGGCGGCTGTTGAAGCCGTGGTTCTCGCTCCAGGAGTCGTTGCCCCTCCGACGGCGTGTTGATGGCCAACTTGCGCGTCTGGCCCACAAGCCCCAAAGTCAGGGCTCGATGCGAATTCGATGCCGGCACGCCATGCGACGCCA
>CAZRGV010000073.1:17625-23537 GCA_964599655.1 uncultured Isosphaeraceae bacterium
TGCTCGCCATGATGCTGGCGCCGGATCCTGCCCGTGCCGCCGATGTGCGCGATCGGGATCACCCGGGCGGCGGGCACCAAACGTCCCGCCACCATCGCTTGCGGCGGTCGCCTCAAAACGCGAGCCCGCGTTCGCGCCAGGGCGGCGTTCCAAAGTGTGAGCGTCTGACCTAGTGGGACCGTGACCGGGGAAACCTCGGAGACGCTGGAAGGGCCCGAGGAAACCGAGAGGCTCGGTGAGCTCGTCGAGCCCGTCGTCCCTTGCGTTGCCGAGTCGGGAACGGGCTGCGGCGGCTTGGGATTCGAGGCCGTGGTATCGGGTGCCGGCGAGGGGGACGGGGCCGGGTCCGGCGCGGGGCTTGGCGAAGGAGCAGGGGTCGAGTCCGGAGGGCTCGCGGACGGCCTGTCGGCGCTCGAGCCCGAGTCCGATCTCCCTGGAGGCGTGCCTCCCTCCGACGAGGATCCGCCCGACTGGCCCGGGCTCGCGGGCGCCTGGGGAATCAAGGCCGCGGCCCTCGTGATGTCGAGCTTGCCGATCGTGATCCCCGTGACCGGGTCCTTCAGTGGGTCGGAGCCCCGCGTCAGCCATTGCTCGACGTCCGAGACCGACGGCAGATGACCGAATCGAGACTCGTAGATCCCTTGAAGCAAAAGGATCGCGCCGCTCACCAGCGGAGCCGCGTAGCTCGTCCCCTCGACCCGGGCATAGCCCCCGTTGTCCGAGGGGGCCAGCAGGTCCGACCCGGGCGCCGCCAGATCGGTCGCCGAGGTGCCACCGACCGACGGCCCGAGGCGCTGCGCATTGCTCACGAAATTGCCGGAGGGATCGATCGCGGTCACGCTGATCGTGTCTTCCAGAATCGCCGGGAATCCCATCCCCTGGTGCTGGCCGTCGAAGCTGTTCCCCGCCGCGACCACGACCGGGATGTTAAGGCCGCGCAACGTTTCAACCAGGCCGTTGATCTTCTCTCCGATCCCCCCGTCCGTGGCGAACCAGTCGGTCGGATAGTTCTGACTATCGGAGATCGAAATATTGACAACCGTAATGTTCTCCTGAACATGGTGATCGACCACCCACTGGAGCGCGTCGGCCACGTACTGGAAGCTTCCCTTGTTGTCGTTGCCGAAGACGCGAAGCGGCACGAGATCGGCGCCGGGAGCCACGCCCGAGGCGTTGGGCGCGTTGGAGGCGATGAGCCCCGCGACCGACGTGCCGTGCGACCACGTGGCCATCGGGTCGCCGTCCTGCATCGCGAAATCATATCCGGCTTCGACCTTGTAACCCGGGCCAAAGCCTCCGCCCAGCGCGGGATGGGTGTAATCGGCGCCGGTGTCGATGGTCGCCGCCGCCAGGCCCGTGCCGTCGACTTGGTACGCGGCTCGTACCGCCGCCGCTCCAATCAGCGAGTCGAACGACGGGTTGCTCACGCTTTGATTTGGCGAGGACAGAAGGGTTCGGACTTCCAGGACTTCGAGATGCGGCCGACATCCGGCGCGAGCAGCGCGCCGGGTGAATCGGATCGAGAGCATAGAGGCGGACTCCGCAGACGGCCGCCAGACCATTGGCGTTGGCCGCCCCGCAAATCGTTGGTGAACGCCCCCCTTCCATGGAGCGAACCCAGCGCCGGAACACCTCCAGCGCGAGGCTCACGGAGACCGGACCCAGAACGGGAGTCCGCCTCTCGAGGCGCGGTCGAGCGTGTGGGAAATGGAGCCCGGAGCCTTCGGCGTCCCCCGAGGACCGTCCAGGGTCCCGCGGGATCAACACCAAAGTGGAGGCGCCAAGTGCGGAGAACCAGGGTCGTTGGAACCTTGCTCGCGGACGGAACCACCCTGGTCCGACAGCGAGAACGCCCCGCCAACCTGGCTCGTCGAACGGCATCCTGCGGGGGTCATCGGGCGGTCGGCCCGATGGAAGGGAGGGCGGAACTCTTCCAGAGCCCACCCCGAGCCGGAATCGAGGTCCGATCCCGACGGCCGGACGCGACGAGCCGCCTTGCGGAACCGGCCGAAAGGGCTATAGTGTGGCGCCCTTGGGAACGGCCTCTCGCGGCGGCTGACTCGTGGCGTCCCTTTTATCGGCTGAACCCTCGACGGAGTTTCTCCGAAAGATGGAAATCCTCGCGGTCATTCCCGCCCGCTTCGCGTCAACCCGTTTACCCGGCAAACCCCTCCTCGCCGAGACCGGCCGACCCTTGATCCAGCACGTCGTCGAGGCCGCCCAGCGCGCCCGACGGCTCGACCGCGTGATCGTCGCGACCGATGACTCCCGCATCTTCGACGCCGTCCGCGCCTTCGGCGGTGAGGTCGTCATGACCCGCGAGGACCACCCCAGCGGCACCGACCGCGTGGCCGAGGTCGCCCAGGGTCTGCCCAACGCCGGCATTATCATCAACCTTCAGGGCGACGAGCCCGAGATGACCGGCGAGGCGCTCGATCTGGTGGCCTCCCTGCTCGAAAACGACCCCGACGCCCCGATGGCCACCCTCGCCACGCCCATCGTCGACCCCGAGGTCTATCGTGACCCCGCCTGCGTTAAGGTGGTCGTCTCAAGGTCGGGTCGGGCCCTGTACTTCTCCCGAAGCCCAATCCCCTACCACCGGGACGGCCTGCCAGCCGTCGGCTCGCCGATCGCCCATCTCCACCTGGGCCTTTATGCGTACCGCCGCGACTTCCTCCTCGGACTGGCCTCGATGCCCCCTTCGCCCCTCGAATCAACCGAGCGGCTGGAGCAGCTCCGAGTGCTCGAAGCCGGCTACCCGATTGCCGTCGGCATCGTGAACGAGCCGAGCATCGGCATCGACACCCCCGAGGATTACCGCCGGTTCGTCGATCGCTGGCGCGCCCGGCATTCCTGAGGATCGAGGCCCGAACGCCGACGATGTCCTCCCCAACCCCCTCCTTCGCTCAGCCTTCCGAGCAACCGTCTCCGCCCGATCCTTCCGCCGGCCTCGCCAGGCCGGAATGGGCCGTCTGGTTCTTCGTCGGGCTGGGGGTGCTGCTGCGTGTCGGCCGATACCTGCTGAACTCCCCCCTCTGGTGGAACGAGGCGTTCGTCGCGGTCAACGTCCTCCGTCGAGGCTACCACGACCTCCTTCGCCCGCTCGACTACGGCCAGGTCTGCCCCCTGCTCTTTCTCTGGGTTGAGAAGGCGACGGTGGATGCCTTCGGCTTCGCGGAGTGGTCGCTCCGGCTGTTCCCGTTGCTCTGCGGACTGGCCAGCGTGTTCCTCTTCGCCAGAGTGGTCCGGCTCGTTTGCCCCGATCGAACCGGCTGGATCGCGCTGGCCCTCTTCGCGGTGGCGTATCATCCGATCCGGCTCGCCGCCGAGGTCAAGCCGTACGCTTCCGACCTGCTGGCCGCGCTGGTGCTGATCTGGCTCGCTCTCGAATGGCATCGGACGAAGCAACAGGCTCGTTGGCTCTGGCGTCTCGCCGGATTCGTGCCGATCGCGCTGGCGTTCTCGCATCCGTCGGTCTTCGTCGCGGGTGGTTTGGCGATCGCGATCGCCCCCGCGGTCGCTCGAGCCGGCCGGCGTGAGGTCGGAATTGCGTTCGTGCTCTACGTGATCAGCCTCAACGTCGGATTTTGCGGCCTGTACCTTCTCTACACGCGGGCTCAGAGCCAGCAAACGCTGAACGGAATGCGCGCCTACTGGGCGTCCGCGTTTCCTCCACTCGACTCGATGGGGGCCCTGGCGCGCTGGCTCCTGGACGTTCATGGCGGCCGAATGTTCGCCTATCCGGGAGGAGGCGACCGGGGCGCCAGCACGCCGACGTTCCTACTCGTCGCGCTCGGCGTGATCGGCCTGGCGAATCGCCGCCGATGGACCTTGCTGGCCCTTAGCCTGGCTCCGTTCGCGCTGACCTTCGCCGCCTCCGTTCTCCGGCGCTATCCCTACGGCGGGCATCCCAGGATGTCGCAGCATCTCGCGCCAAGCATCTGCCTGCTGGCCGGGCTGGGGCTCTCGGCGCTGATCGGTCGGATCCACTCCCCTGCCAGGCAACGACGAGTCGGCCGGCTCCTCGCGATCGGACTGGCCGGCGCGGGCGTTCTTCCCTGGCTGGGCGAGATGCGTCATCCTTACCGATCCGAGTATGAGCAACAGGCCCGCGAATTCGCCCGAAGATTCTGGCCCGAGCAGGCCAAAACCGCCGAGCTGGCCTGCTTGCGGTGGGATTCCGACGCGCTTCCCTGGGTCTCGGCGAACCTCGACACAGCCGTCTACCTTTGCAACCAGGCCATCTACTCTCCCCAACGCCGGAACCAGAATGGCCCCCGATGGAACAAAATCTCACACGATCATCCCCTTCGTTACATCGCGTTTGATTCGCAAACCATCGACAACAGCGACCTGGCCGACTGGCGACACGCGATGGCCACACGCTTCGACCTCCGAAGCGTCGAGTCGATTCCGCTGAATCGCGCGAGCTTGGGCGGCGAACGCATCCGGATCTTCGAGTTCGTGCCGCGGGCCGGCCCTGTCGTGCTTGGTCACGACCGTGTAAAATCCAGTTTCGCACGCAACGAAGACCGGCAAACGGAGGGCGCGACCGATGGCGGACACCGAGCTCGACCTCTCGAAGTTCGTGGAAGGCGGTGACGGAATCCAGGTCATCCGAGGAAGCGGCAACTGCCGGGGCTGGAACAACATCCAGTACAAGGTGGGCATGTCGCGACAAAACGTCGGGTCGACGAAGCTCTCGATGAATGTCGCGACCATCCCCCCCGGCGGCGTCGCGTACGCCCACATCCACGTCGGCTTCGAGCTGATGCTCTACATCCTCGAAGGACGCGTCCGGCACGAGTATGGCCCCGGCTTGTCGAAGTCGATCGAAAACCAGGCCGGCGACTTCATCTACATCGAGCCCGGCGTTCCTCACGAGGTTTTCAACATGAGCGACACGGAACCGGTCGTCGCCGTGGTGGCCCGGTCCGATGCCGACGAGTGGCAGAACATCATTCCCTATGACCGCAACAGCGACGTGTGACGACCGGCCGACTCCATTCCCCGCCCCAGTAATAAAGGTAGGTCGGCCATGACTCGAAAATGGCTGGAATCGCTCGACGAAGAGACCCGAGCTCGGGCGGAACGCTTGATTGAACAACTCTCCGCGCTCGGAGCGCCTCATCCCGAGGCGTGGGCCCGTCGCGAGTTTCGAGAACACCTTCCCCAGCTCAGCCGGTTCCTCCTTCTTCGACACCTCTGGAGCGAGGCCATCGACGCCTGGAGCGACTCCCTCCTCTGGGTCGAAAACCTCATTCAAGACGCCGAAAAGTCCCCCAACGGACAGTTCGCCGACGCCGGCCGCGCCTTGAAACGGCTGCTGGACCTCGGAGCCGATCCGAAAGACATCGGCACGCTCGCCCGGTTCGTGGCCTACGAGTCGGTCTTCAGCGTCATCCACGCGATCGACGAGGGCTACGACGTCGAGCAAGAAGGGGAATGGCCCGGCTGGGCCCTCGTCGAACGCGACCCCCTCGGCCACATCACGAAACGGGAACTGGAAAAACTCCACGCCGACCTCCTCGGTCTCGACCTCTCACGCCCCGACGACGCCAGCGACTGACACGTCCCCCGGCCGGCCGATTTCATCGCACAAACGAATATTTGACAATATTTTATTATTTTTATACGAAACTTATAATTAATAACACGAGGTAAGCCTATTTTTATACGATTTTATTGTTAGTCTAATAAGTTTTCTCGTGTCGCTTCGCGATCCGTGGCACGGTGGCCGTCGCCCGAGATGGCCTTCGCGCCAGCCTCGATGACTCGACGCTCAACGCCCCGTCCGATTCCACCGTCACCCGCGGAGGGCCTCGTGAACGACCGGCCGATCACCCGAGAAATGATCGACGAACTCCTCCGCTTCCTGCCCCTCTTCGACGTTCCAGGCAAAGCGTTCGTCG
>CAZRGV010000073.1:23555-30807 GCA_964599655.1 uncultured Isosphaeraceae bacterium
GAAGGGCGGACCGCAACCCGACGGCTCGTTTTCCATGCCGTTCCCGACTTACACGCCGGAGGTCGACGCGTTCTTTCGACTCGTGTCGCGTCGGGGTTGGATCGATTCCAACTCCGACCTCGGAGTCGCCTTGGACCTGCTCGACGACGACGAGGCCATCGCGAACGCCAACCTCGCCCAGGTCCGGGCCATGCTCACCGCCTGCGCCCGAGGTGAGCGCTACTATGACGGGCATCGCGACAGGATGCTGCGATCTGGCAAGGTCGTCAGGCTGTTGCGTCGCCTGCAAGAACTCCGAGACACCGTGCCGTAGGCTCCACCCGTTCGCCCTCGCGGTTCGACCGGCCTTCGGGGGCGGGAGCGCGGCCGGGCCAGCCTCATCCGCGTAATAGGTTCCTGGGGATCGGGTTGGGTCCAGGCCAAGGGTACGCTCGAGCGAGTCCGCCTCACTCAGGGCCCCGCGAAATCGCGAGAATTGTCGGAATCGGTAGAGATTCCCTCAACGAGGCGTTACCGTCGGCCGATACGTTCTACGGAGATGATCTCGAAGGACGTCGGTCCGTCTCGAGCAGGCGACGCGAGGTGGTTGAGGAGTGACCCGTCGAGGCGAAGCCGCGTTCCGACCTCGGCGTCCCGAGGAACTCTTCCCCCCATGCCGTTTCGTCGAGTCGCTCGATCCCGTGGGAGCCGACCGGTCGATTCGAGGTTCGATGGTCTTGAAAATCGTCCAGCGGCCGACGAAGAGATTGTCGCCCAGCATGAGGAAACGCGAAGGAACCCGCGTGATGCCAATCAGCATTCTGGGTCGCGGGCGTGGCAACGTTCTCACGACGCTCGCGAGTGCTCTGTTCCTGATGAGCCTCGATCTGCACGCCCAGACCCCGGAGCTTCCCTCTCCAAACCCCCCCGCGAGCCCAGCCTCCGATCCCTCGAACGACGACCCGCTTCTCGAGCGGCTGCGACGGATGGAGGCAATGAATCAACGCCTCCTCAACCAGGTGGAGAAGCTCTCGGAGCAGAATCAGGCGCTCTCGAAGAAGTATGACGAGCTCTCGAAAAAGCTCGAGAAACCGGCCGCGGACAGCGCTGGGACCGCGTCGTCCGCCTCCGGGTCAAAGCCAGCGGTCCCAACCTGGGAGAAATCCGCGCCCGGTCCCGACAGCCCGGAAAAGGACTCGAGCCGGCTTCTCGGCAAGATCTCGATGAAGTCCGGCTACGACTACAAGAGCGGCTTCGGGTTCGACTCCGACGACGGAGAGCTCCAGTTCAAGCTCCGAGGCGAGGTCCAGGTCGACTCACGGATCTACCAGCAGGGAAACCAGGATCCGGTCAATAGCGGCTTCTATGTCCCCCGAACCCGGTTCTATTTCGCGGGCCGGGTGACCAAGCCGATCGATTATCAGCTCTCGCTTCAGCGCGGTTACAGCGGTGTCGATCTCCTCAACGCCTACCTCAACTTCAACTACGACCCGCGCTTTCAGGTCCGTTTCGGACGATTCAAGGCACCCTATCTTTACGAATATTACAAACTCAACAACTGGCAGCTCCTCGCGCCCGAACGCTCCCTCTACTCCTTGAATTTTGGCCTCAATCGTATGATCGGCCTCATGGGGTGGGGAGAACTCCTTCAAAACCGCATGGAATATGCCGTTGGGATCTTTGATGGTCCGAGGAACTCCTATCAGGACTTCAACGGCGCGAAGGATGTGATCGCCTTCTTGAACTTCAAACCGTTCGAGAACACCGATTCCTTTCTCCAGAATCTGAATTTTGGCGGCTCGGCCGACTTTGGCGACCAGAACAATCCGCTTCGCCCCGTGGACCTCCGAACGTCCGCCAATGCCTCGACGGCCGACATCACCAGCTCGAACCCCGTCAATAACGCGGCCGTTCCCTTCCTCCAGTTCAATCCCGCCGCTCGAGAAAAAGGCGCCAGGGCCCTCTGGGATCTGCATCTGGCCTATTACTACAAAGGGTTCTCCTTCCTGGCCTCGTGGAACTCAGGGTTTGAAAGCTTCACTCTGCCGGGCTCGGGAAGTCGGCCAATCCGCCTGCCCATCGGCGGCTATTATGTCCAGGCCGGCTACATCCTGACCGGCGAAACCCTGACCGAGCGAACCGTGATCAACCCGCTGCACCCCTTCGACCTTCGACCCGGCAAGTTCGGCCTTGGCGCGTTCGAAATCACGAGCCGATTCAGCCAACTCTCGCTCGGCCAGCAGGTCTTCACCCAGGGTCTCTCCGACCCAAACCTCTGGACCAACACGGCGTCAATGGTCGACGTCGGCCTGAACTGGTACCTCAACCAGTTGGTCAAAGTCTACTTCGACTGGGAACACGCCATGTTCGGCAACCCTGTCTACTTCCGACCCGGTCCCGGCCTCCAGAAGACCAGCGACCTGTTCTGGATTCGCTGCCAGATCTACTTCTAGAGGCGGCTTCAAATCGGAGACAGGCCGCTTGAAGACTCGGAGCCTGTCCCCGTTTTGGAATCCAACGCACCCCGCCACCCTGGGCTCCCTCCGCGACCGAACCCCTTCGCCCCGAGACCGATCCGCCTCGGGAGCCGCGCCGCCCATGAGCATGCATCCTGTTTAATATTGCCGGCATTTGAAGGACGAGCGGAATGTCACCACTTTTTTTCCCAAAGATTCGACATTATTCCGGCGTGTCCTAGCCTGAAAAAGTTGGACCCGCTCGTTTTTTTCTTGCATTCGGGGACTTCAATCCTCAGAATGGCCTAACACCGCAAACGGCTGAAGTCCCTTCGCTCGAATGCAGACCAATTCTCTAGGTGCCTGACACATCCTGAGGAGTGTTACCGCATGGTTGCCCACACCTCTGAGAAGAGCCGTCTGTCCTTGCTCCAACTTGTGGAGAATCGAATCCGGACCGCGACCCACGGCCGGATTCGCGACCTTGCTGTGGAGGAAGTTCATGGAATGGTGGTGGTTCGGGGTCTTGTCCCTTCGCATCACATGAGACAACTCGCGCTTCAGGGTGCGCTGGACGTTCTGCCGGGTGATTGCTGCCTTCCCATGATCACGGTGGCCTGAGTTCGACCTCAAAAACCAGCCGTTTCCCGCAACATCCCGTTCGACATCCCGTTCCAACAACAAACCCCCGCCGGGCTCTTGAACTTGAGCGCGTCGGGGGTTTGGGCCATAGTTGAGGGGGCGATGCCCGGACTCCCCGGTTCGCGCCCGCCCCCTTGTACCATCCACCCGCGTCCTCCATGGGGATCGACTCCCACGCCGCGCTCTCGGCCAGGGATCGGAATCCCCCGCGAGCCTCTCTGGGACCAAGACGGGAGTACCCGATGTTCCGCCTCGACCTTCGTCACCGCGTTCCGGTCGTCGTCACACTGCTGGTTCTCGCCGCCGCCCCCGGCTCTCGCCTCGCCAGGGCCGATCAGGAGGCGTGGGACGCCATCTACGTCGGCGACACCAAGGTCGGGCACATGCACCTCTGGATCAAGCCCGTCAAGGACTCTCGGGGCCGCGAGCTGGTCAACGTCCGGGTCGATTACGACTTGGCCTTCCAGCGCGGCAAGGACCTCGCGCGGATGCGCATGCTCTACGGCACCATCGAGACCAAGGAGGGAACGGTCCTTCGCCTCGACACCCGAACCCAGGCCTCCGGCGGCGAGGATATCCGGACCTTCGGCGACGTTAGGGACAACGTCATGCTGCTGACCCTCGAGATCGGCGGTCGAAAAAATCAGGTCGAGGTTCCCTGGGGGCCCGACGTGCGAGGCCCCTACGGCGCCGAGATGAGCCTCTCCCGATCGCCGATCAAACCCGGCGAATCCCGAACCGTCAAAACCTACATTCCCGACCTCAACAAGGTCTGCCTCACCGAGCTCCGCGCCGTCGACTTCGAGGAGGTTCCGCTCGGCTCGCGCGCCGAAAAACGCAAGCTGTTGCGCGTCGAGTCGGTCGTCTTTGACGACAAGAGCAAGCCGATCCCCGGCATGACGTCGACGCTCTGGATCGACGACAGCGGCCAAATCATGAAAAGCAAAACCGACCTGCTCGGCGGCATGTACACTTATCGCACGACCAAGGAAGGCGCGCTCGCCGAGGGTCGATCCCCCTTTAAGCTGCTCGAAGCCTCGATCCTGAAAACCCCCCGCCCGATCGCCAACGCCGAACAAACAACCGACATCGTCTATCGCGTCACCGGCTCCGACGCGGCCCTCGTCTTTCCCAGCGATCACCGCCAGACGTCGCGTCCCGGTCCCACCCGCGAAACCGCCACTCTGGAAGTGAAATCCGACTCCCCAAACTCCGGCGCCCAGGGCCCCGAAACCGTCGATGCCACCTATCTGGCCGCCAATCCCCTAATCAACAGCGAAGATCCTATCGTTGTTGAACATATGAAAAAGGCCGTCGGAAAGCGCCTCGATCCCTGGGAACGCGCCGTCGCCATCCAGGACTGGGTGTTTCGCAACATGCGCCGGAAGAACTTCTCGACCGCCTTCGCACCGGCCATGGAGGTCGCCCGCGACCTCAGCGGAGATTGCACCGAGCACGGCGTGCTCACCGCCGCCATGTGCCGCGCCGCCGGAATCCCCTGCCGTTGCGTCATCGGTCTCGTCTACGCCGACAACCTCGGCGGCTTTGGACCGCACATGTGGAACGAGGTCTACGTCAACCGCCGTTGGGTCGCCATCGACGCCACGTTCAACCAGTCCCGCGTCGACGCGACGCACATCAAACTCTCCGACACCAGCCTCGACGGCGTGGCTCCGTTCGAGGCGTTCCTCCCGGTCCTCCGCGTCTTCCAGTCGATGAAGCTCGAACCGATCGAGATCCGTTGACCGCCGACGCGAGTCGCCCCTCGCCCTCGTCCCTCGAATCCCGATCGTTCCGGCCCAAAACTTGTTTGGATGAGAGGGACGCCCTACACTGAACGTTGAGGAAGGCGGTTTCCAACAAGGCCGCGAGGGGAGGGCGTCCCGCCATGTCACAACCTCGATTCACGTCAATCATCCTGGTGCCGCTTCTTGGCCTCGTCCCCGTCGCCGCGATCGCCCAGGCCACGCCGAACCCGCCAGGCGCGGCTCAGGAACCAGCGACCCAGTCGGGTGCCTCCATGCCCACCCGCCTCGAAGCCGACGTGCTCCAGGCCCTCGCGGCGAACCCAGCCACCGCCCCCTACCCCTTCGCCACGGCAATCCGGGGCGGGAAGCTCGTCCTCAGGGGACGCGTCGGCACCAAGCAGATTCACGACATTGCCATTCGGACGGCGATGGCCTTCACCCCCGCGATCGACGATCAGCTCGTGATCGATACCGCCGAGACCACCCGCGTCCTCGCCGGTCCGCCCTTGGCGGCTCCCCCCGCCGCTCCAACGACGGCGACGGCCCCCGTCGGCGGTTTCGGCTACGCCTACCCGGGCGCCGGAATGGGTATGGGTTTCGGCGGAGGCGCGCCTTACGTCTATCCCCAACCCCTGTTCGGATGGTACGACGAGCCCTTCTACGGCTTCGAGCCACCCGTCATCAGCTATCCCCCCTGGTGGGGTGCCATGTCGGCTCGACGGCTCTCGGAATACGCGTTGGCGACGCCCCCGTCCTCGATTCCTCCGGTCCCCGTGCCGCAACCTCCGACGTCCTCCGCCGCGCAAAACACCATCGAGATGGCCATTGATCCGCAAGGCGTCGCGATCCTCCGAGGCAACGTGCCTCGCCTGGAAGATCGCATCGCCATCGGGCAGAAGATCGCCAACACCCCAGGAGTCAACCAGGTCATCAACCTCCTGAACGTGCAAAACCCGGAAGAAGACGCCGGCGCGATTCCCCCGGAAGGAAACCCCGCGCCACAACCCAACGCACCGGAGCCTCAGAAGGCCGTTCCGCCTCCTCCAGAGCCCATGCCTCCCCTGCCTCGGAACGTCCAGACCCTCGGTCCGGAAACTCGACCAGCCTCGACGGGTCTGGCCGGCCGGATCGAGGAATCCCTGCGACGTCGACCCGCCCTGGCCGACTCGACGATCCAGGTCAAGGCCAGCGATGGCGTCGCCACCTTGACCGGCCGGCTGCCGTCCGCCTACGAAGCCATGCTGGCCTACCGCGCGGCCGAACAAACTCCGGGCGTTCGCGAGATCGACGACCGCCTGGAGTTCCCCGCCCCCGACGGCCAGTCGACGAACCCGCTCCTCAAAAACGGCCGCCCTCAGGACGTCGAGCCTTACCTCAAATCGCAGATCCAGCGCCAGCTTGGCGATCAGGCCCACGTCGATCGTGTGACCCTCCAGGGAGATCGCCTCGAAGTCCGTGGCACCCTGGCCGAGGCCCAATCGCGGAATCGCGTCGAGGCGGTCCTCCGCTCGATGTCACTCCTGCGCGGCTTCCAGCTCGCGCCTGACTTCCAGACTGACTTCTGATCTGAGGCTCGAACCGAAACCGGGAACACGAAACCCCGCGCGTCGTTCACGAACGTCCGCTCAGCTCGCGCTCGAGCCGATCGGGCGTCCACGCCCCTTCATGGAACGAAAAAAGCGGCCGACCGTGGAACGAACGGCCTTCCAGGCTCGACGGCATCCCCGGCCATCGGCCGACAAAGCTCCCGGCCTCAGCCCCCTTGCGATCGGCCAGCCAGCTCGGTCTGCCGTCACGTTCAAACCAGTCGGCAACCCGATCTAGATCCTGCGCGCTCTCCAGCCGCCCGATCAGCTTCGTGCTGCAATTGCCGAAAACGTTGTAGTCGACCGATCGCGGGCTCTGCGTGCAAAGCAAACAGGCCACGCCATATTTCCGCCCTTGCGTGAACAGCCGGATCAGCGGCATCTTCGCCGGCGGCCGGGACGAGCCCGCCGGAATGAAGTCGCGCGCCTCGTCCAGATAGACCAGCAGCGATGGCCCTCTCGACGATTCGACCGACGTCACCATCCAGCGATAAACCTCCGCGGCGAGCGACGCCACGAACGTCTGTTTCTGATCATCGTCGGCAAGAGCGTTCAGATAAACGACATTTAACGGTATTTTCGCCGGATCATCCGCGCGTCGCATCACCTCCAGGTCCAGCGGAGTGCCCGCGTTGTACAGCGACGAGGACGGTCCATGCAGCAAGGCGTTGAGCTTTCGGGCCAGTCGTTCCCGCTCCGACTTCTTGATCAGGCGATCGGGATCGGCCAGCTTGCCGCGCGAGGGATCGGCCACCGCTTCGGCGATCGTCGCCAGGTCGACCCGCGGATGTTCCGCGTTCCCGGCGAGCCGGCGAAGCAGTTGCAGCAAGAACGCCTGCTG
>CAZRGV010000074.1:0-2173 GCA_964599655.1 uncultured Isosphaeraceae bacterium
GGGCGGTTGCAGTCGGAGAGGCGCCGCCCGGATTCGAACCGGGGAATAACGGATTTGCAATCCGCTGCCTTACCACTTGGCTACGGCGCCTTGAAGAGAACATAAGATAGCCATCGACGAGACGATTCGCAAGTCCAGACCAACGGCGGAGCGTGGTCAAATCGGCTTACTTCTTGGTGTTTGATTGATGACTGGTTGCTCGACTCGCCAGATGGGCCTGCGCGGGGGAGACCGTGGAGGCCACCTGGACGGCCGTATGGTCGCCGATTCGAGGATTCCGGACTCGCTGTACGGTCAGCTTGGGCGTCGGAATTGGCACGATCCGGTTCCCGACGAAGCGGTAGAACGTGCCAGTGGGGGGTAACGGCCGGATCTTGAAAATGAGATTCGAGTTCTTGAGCTGGCCGTGTTTGCGCCCCAGCCGGGCCATGCCCGCGAACAGGAGGTCGTTGCCCCCGCTCTTGACGAACCGGACATGCCCCTTTCGGCCATAGAGCGCGTCGCTCAACGGCCCTCCGGTCAGCGTGTTTCGACCAAACCAGCCGTGCTCTCGGGCCATGCCACCGCCGGCCTGGATCGTGTTGACACCCCCAAGACCGCCGCTGAGCGTGGTGGGAATCGTGACGTTCTGGTCGATCGTGATCTTGTCGTTGGCCTTGGTTCCGTAGACGACGATACGGTTCACGTTCGAAGCGGTTGGCGAGTTCGTGTCGATCAGTCCATTCACTTCGACCTGGATGGCGCCGTTGACTTCCTTGACGTTGACGGTGTTCGTGCCGTGATCGGTCCGGGGCGGCGGTGTCACGATCAAGACGCCGTCAAGGAATCGAACCGCCCCGGTGTCGGTTCCCGTGACATTGATCGTGAATGTCCCAGGCTGACTGGTCAGGTTTGGCGTCGGAGCCCCGTTGTCCCGAACCCGGAAACCGACCGTATCCTGTCCCAGGTAGCCGGCGTTCGGCGTGTAGGTGAAGGTTCCCTTGGTCGGATCGAAGTTCGTGATCGTTCCATGCGTCGGCTGGGTAAGCAGCTCGTAAGTCAGGGTCTGGCTCGGCTGGCCGGGATTGGCCGTCAACCCCGGCAACTGAAGCTGCGCCGGCTGGTTGGCCGTCACCTGGGTGCTCCCGTTGGCCGCGATCGGCGGGAGGTTGACAATGGCTCCGTTTCGCACCGTGAGTGTAATCTGCTGTGTATCGAAATTGTTGGGGTCGTCCAGGGTGGTGGATCGTCCGGGGTGCAGGACGTTGTCTCGAACGCCCACGAGCAGGTTGATGACGCCGGTGAAGTTGGCGTTGGGAACGACCGTGACCGTGCCATTCGCGTCCACGCTGGCGGTCGCGTTCTGCACGTTCGTGAACGACTTCACGCCGGTCGTCGGGTCGGTCTGAACACCACCCTTGACAATGTAGGTCAACGTGTCGGTCGGCTCGGGATTGGTTGCCGTCAACTGGAACACCGCGGTCTGGTTCGTGGCGACCACGAGGTTTTGAACCGGGTTGAGAAACGCCGGTTCATTGAGCGGCTGACCATTCACGTCCACGTTGGCCGTGACGTTGACCTGGAAGGTCCGAGAGATGCTCGCGCCCATCGAGTCGGTGGCCGTAACCGTGACGTTGGCCGTCTCGCCGGCTTTTGCGTTGATTGTATTGATATGAACAACACCATTGGGATTGGTGTTCGAGAGCGTGGTTCCCGTGATCAGAACGGGCGTGACCGGCTTGGAAACCTCGCCGCCGACCGGCTGCGAGGTCTTGGCCACGTTCTCCATCTTGAGCAGCGTGTCCATACCCGAGACCAGTTGGCCGAAGATGGTGTGATTGAAATCGAGGTTCCGTTGCGGGCCGTAGGTGATGAAAAACTGGGAATCGTTGGTATCGTCGCCCGCGTTGGCCATCGCGAGCTGGGCGGTCCCGTCGAAGACGAGTTGCTGGTTGAACTCATCGGAGAAAGGCGTGCCGGGGAGTCCGGAACTTCCGGTTCCGTCACCGGTCTTCGAGCCGGCCTGAGCCACGAAACCAGGGACGATGCGGTGGAAGTTCTTGTCGGGCAGTGACGGCGTGCTCGTACTCGTCGGCTGCGTCGGGCTCGTGTAGAAACCGAGCGTGACGAACTGCTCGATCTTGGCCACGGTTTGCGGCGTCAGATCCTGGAAGAGCTGGAAGGTCATCGAGCC
>CAZRGV010000074.1:2183-27442 GCA_964599655.1 uncultured Isosphaeraceae bacterium
TAAAGGCCGGGTCGCTGGCGCCGCTCGAGTCGTGCTTGACCGTGATCGTCAGGAACTTGCCTTGCGCGATCGACGTCTGGATATCGGGATTGTCGGAGGTGACGGTGAAGGTCTGGTCGCCACCGGTGCCGCCGTCGAGAGGAAGCTGGTATCCAAGGCCTGTCGGAGCGTTGACCGCCGAGATCGGTGCCAGAGAGGCCAGGAGCTGCCGACCTTCCAAGTCCTCGAGCCTTGGCCGGGTGGCCCGGCGATTCGTTCGACGGACGGCTTCCGACCCGGTCGCCGGCTTCCTGCTACGGTGGAACATCCCTACTCCTCCGCTCCGAGACTTGACCGATGCGACGGCCGGGGCGCGTCCGCCCTCGACCCTGCCGGACGTTCCTTGAGTATCGGTTGTAACGATTCTCGGGCTTGAGGGAAGGTGCCAGAAAAGAACCGCGGCGACAACCCGTGGAGCCGGGCTGCCGCCGCAAGTCGTTGAAGAGTGGAATCGTCCGGAAGACGCTCGCGCTTGAGCGATTTCCTTCGATTTCGTCAGGGGTTGGCTTTCCGGAGCGTGAACCGGGTCAGCATCAGGCCGTCCTGCGTCATCGTTCCGTACCCGCCGCCCTGCGAGAGATACTTCTCGAAGACGGAGAAGTCGGGCAGCATTTTCGGGTCCAGCAGCTTGTCGAGCTTCGGCGCGTTCGGATCATTCGCCTGCGCCTGCTTGAGTTGCTCCTGAAGCTGACCGCTCTGGATCATGTTGTAGAGCATCCGGGCCTGTTCCTCGGGCCTCTGGTAGCTCAACGTGCTGCTCGTCGTCGGGAAGTGCTTGGTCAAGGCCTGGAATTCAGGGCTATCGGCCAGACTGGGACCACCCGAACGCAGGGCTTGCTCCAGGATCGAAGGCTCGCTCGAGACGAACAGATGGTTCTTCGCGATGGTCAGGCTGATCGGACCGGCGATTCCGCTGTTCTGCGCGGCCTCGGGAGGCAGGTCGAAGTCGTAGATCGTGGTGCCCTGGAACTCGCGCTTCTTGGGCGATGCGTTGGCCAGGGCAAAAATCTTGTTCAACGTGTTCTGCGCCGCCTTGGCGTCATCGAGCGCCACACCGAGCAGAAGGCGCTGGCTCTTCTCGGTCACCGGCTTCTTGAAGTCGCTCACGAGCGTGAGCCGGTTGCCGAGCGGGCCGAACAGGTCGCGTTTGAACTCCAGCCCCTCGCCGTTCGGGCCACTCAGTCCCTTCTGGACCTGGTCAACCACACCGGGCGCGAACATGTCGAGCAGTTCATTGATGGCGTTCCAGGCCCCGTCGAGGTCCCAGCTCAACGTCTGATAGCTCGCCACGTTGGCGGCCACCCAGGGCTGCGGTTTGAGGTCGACCGCTGGCATCTGGAAGATCTTCAGCAGGCCTTGCAACGGGCCGGGCGAGTAAATGAAGGTCTTGGAGACGGAGTCGAAGTCCCCCTCGTTGAACGAGAAGCTGCCGCCAATCGCCTTCAGGCCGTTGATGCCGAGAATCTGAAGCTGCGCCGCGATCTGCTCACCGTTGGCGCCATTGTTGGTCGCTGCCTGAGTCACAAGGCGGAAGACCTGGGAGAGATCCAGGAACCAGCGAACCTGGGCGTTGTCGCCAACCCGCTTGCTGACCTCGCCAAAGAGCTCGTTCGAGGCTAGCGACTCATCGCGCCCCTCGGCGTGTGAGATCAGGTCTTTCAGGGCCTCGACGTCCGAACCGATGCGGAAGAGTGTCCCCTGCTTGGCCCAGACCAGAGGAGGAGCGTCGGCCTCCTGTCCCTTGATAATGTGGAGCTGGGTTCCCTGGAAATCCTCGGTGGCCACCTTGGAGCCAGAGCCCTCGGCCTCCTTGGTGGCCCGGTTCATCACGTCGTCCATGGTGTCGCTCTTGGCGCCCGCGTCGGCCGACAGGAGCAGGGCGAAGGGCAATTTGGGGTCGTCTCGAGAGACCAGGGCCAGGACGACCGTCCCTTCGGGAAGCTCCAGGAGCTCGGGAATCGTTACGCCAACGGCTTGCTTGAGCTTCTGATTCGGCTCTTCCAGCGCCGCCGAGAGCTGGTCCTTCATCGGCTTCAGCGCCGGATCGGCCAGAAGTTGGCCCATTTGGCTGGCCGAGAAGGCCTTACGGAGCTGGGAGGCATTGTCGACCTTCACGAAGACGAAGGTCGAAGGCGGCAGCGTCTTCTCCGGCGCCGTGGCCGCCCGGCCGACCGACGGAGCCAGGGACAATCCGGCCAGCGCCAGTCCACCGGCGAGGGCCAGGCGGAACGCCGCCCGCAGCGAGGTACGCATCGATTTACACTCCCTCAGTCGTCCAGACCAATCCAAAACGCGATTCGAACCCCGGCCGGCGAGCCCGCCCGACGAGGGCCCGGAGACGAATCCCGCCCCCGCTGGCCCGCCGCCAAAACCCCGGAGTTTCCTAGTCACTTCGTCCCGTTCGAGGCACTGTCCACCGCCGAGGCCGCCGACTTCGACGTCTCGGGCCGAGCCGCCCGACGACGGCGAGGAGGATCCAAGTAGCGGTAACCGGTGTTCGGATTGTCCTTGTCGTAGGCAAACGCGTCCCGGTTCCGGAGAAAGTCTTTCACGTACGTGATCGGAATCGCGAACCCGAGGTTGTCCGTGCCTCGGAACCCCATGTTCGTGACCCCCACCACCTCCCCCTTCATGTTGAAGAGCGGTCCCCCCGAGTTCCCTGGGTTGATGGCCGCGTCGGTCTGCAGGTAGATCAGTCCCTCGAAATTCCGATTCAAGGTGCTGATGATTCCCTGAGAGACACTGCGCTCCAGCCCCAGCGGATTGCCCACCGCGAAGACACCGTCCCCGGCGTTCAGGTCATCAAGGCTACCCAGGTACACCGGACGAAGTTTCAAATCTTTTTGCGGCGGCAACTTTAGGAGGGCCAGGTCCACGAACGGATTCAGGGCCACGATTTCGACGTCCTCGATCCGCCGTCGCGCCAAGCCCGACTCGGTATTTTGGTAAAGGACCGCCGAAATCCGGGTCTCTCCCTCGATGACGTGGTTGTTCGTCACCGCGTAGCCCTCTTCGTTAACGATGAAACCCGAACCCATGCCCGAGGGGGTTTCGATCGACACCACACCCTCGCCGTAGTCGCGGACCAGATCCTTGACCGGACGGGCCTTCAGCACGCCCGTCTTGTAAAACCCCGTTCGGTCGACATCACGCGGATCCGGTTCCCCCGAACCAGTCACACGATCGGCGGGAGCATCCGGCTTGAGCCGATCGACCACCTGATCGCGCGGGATTTTTACCACGTCGAAGCCAAGATCGATATAAAGGGCGCTCGGCTTCTCCGCCAGAACCTCCCCCACAACCTGGTGCCCGTCCTTCAGGACAATCCTTTCCTGAGCCGCCATCGCGGGCGAGGTCGTCGCCACCGCGGCACTCAGCAGGAACCCGCAGACGCCTCGCAGGTGCGTGTTCAATGGCGCAACCCTCGATCTACGAATCCTTCGCGCAACCAGCAGATTCCCATCAACCCTCCAAGTGCCTCATTGTAGTCAAGTCCCCCCAGGATTCAATCCGCGTGGATGGCTTTCCCTGGCCAAGCCCGGACTCGACCGTCAAGATTCGACGTAAACCCTTGACAACAACAGATTCTAGAGAGCCCAAACTCCCCCCTTCGCCGACCGCCCCCAAAGCCAACACCGATCCCGACCGAATCAGCCCCCAGATCCAGAAGCGCAGAAATCCTATGATGAGTGCATGCATACATGAATTCGTGCATCGAGCCAGGGGGATCGCCCCACTTCACGGCGTCTCGAAGGTGTCTCGGTGCGCGAACGAGCGCTCCACGCTCGCCGCGCCGCCGCAACCGCGACGCCTTGGCGCGAAGACGCGACCTCGGCGTCCAGACCTCGGCGTTCTCAGAACCCCTTGCCCCGCGTGTTGAGCTTCACGCGACCAATGTACATGTCGGCGGTAATGAAGAGCGTGGTACCGTCTTCCCCCCAGCCGCAGTTGGCGGTCGCCTCGCCGGTTTCGAAGGTGCCCAGGTGTTTCCCGTCGGGCGAGAAGACCAGAACGCCGCCCGGTCCGGTGGCGAAGAGGTTGCCGTGCGCGTCCACCTTCATCCCGTCGGGCAGACCCTTCTTTGATCCGACCGACTTCGTGACGTCGGCAAAGACGCGGCCCGGACCCAGGGTACCATCCTCCTTGACGGGAAAGGCCATCCAGATCGCGCGTTCGGGGTCGGAATTGGCGACGTAGAGCGTCTTCTCGTCGGGCGAGAACGCGATTCCGTTGGGCCTCGACAGCTCCTTGGTGAGCAGCGTGACCTGGCCGTCCTTCGAGAGCCGGTAGACCCCCTGGAAATCCAGCTCGCGGGCCGGGTCGTCGACCCCTTTGACCAGCCCGTACGGCGGGTCGGTGAAGTACAGGTCGCCATTCGAGTGATAGACGCCGTCGTTGGGGCTATTGAATCGCTTCCCCATGTAGCCATCGGCGAGCGTGACAAACGCTCCGTCCTCCAGACGCGCGACGCGGCGATCGCCGTGCTGCATCAGGACCAGCCGGCCTTTCGCGTCGAGCAAGAGTCCATTGGAGCCGGGCTCGCCGCCGCGAGGCGTTTTGCCGGTGTAGCCGCTCGGCCGGAGAAACTCGCGGACCTTGGCGCCCGGCTTCCACTGATAGACCACGTTCTGAGGCACGTCCGAGAAGAGCAGGTAACCCCCGTCTCGGGGAACCCAGACCGGCCCTTCCGACCAGTCGAATCCTTCGGCAATCCGCTCGACCCGGGCGTCCTTCGGCACGAGTTTGTCAAAGGCCGGGTCCAGCCGTTCGATCGTTCCCAGCGTGGGTGTCTGGCCCTGGGCCGACGTGAGGCCACCGACGAGAACAAACGCCGCCATCGCGATTCCGAAGACCCGAGAAACTCGGTTGGCAATCATCATGGTTTGGTCCGTGAGGGGAGTGAAGCCGCGTCCCGACCTAGGGGACGCGAGGAAACCGGGCTCAGGTTAGCCGACGAGGCGCCTCGGGGCAACGAGCCGCCGCGACCGAGCGACCCCAGATACGCATAGAGATCCGCGATCTCCTGATTCGAGAGCGGCTCGAGCAACCCCGCCGGCATGAGCGAGACATCCGAACCTCGTCGCTCGGCGAGATCCGCCCCCGAGATCCGAACGGTCGTCGTCGCTCCGGTCTGGAGGATCACGCCGTCAACCGCCTCGTAGATCACGATGCCTTGATAAATCCGGCCGTCGTGCGTGCCGACCGTGACCGACTGGTAACGGGCCGAGATGTCGCGGCTGGGCTGAAGAATGGCCGTGAACAGGTCCTCGCGAGAGAACCGGCCCGTGACGCCGGAAAGATCGGGCCCGACCGCCCGGCCTCCCACGTGGCAGGCCGCGCAGGAGGCTCGCTGAAACACCAAGGCCCCTCGGCCGACGTCACCCTTCGACCAGTCCACCTTCGACAGCCTCGCCCGCCAGGCCGACAGGTCGACGCCCGATGCGCCGGCGAGCCGTTCCGCGAGCCTCGGTCGGTGGCGGGCCAACCAATCGGCCCAGGACGACGAATCGGTCGCGTCGAGATCCGCCCCTGTCAGCCGCCGCAAGCTCCGAACGACTCGTCGCCGCGATTCCTGGCTCTCCTTCCCGCTGGGGAACCGGCCCAGCAATCGCACCAGCGCCACGATCTGATCGCCGTCCTCCCGCTCGGCTGGCAACCGATCGAGCGCGTCGAGCGATCGTAACGCGATGTCGATCTGCGGCAGGTTGAGGCCGGCGACGAACCGCGATCGATCCTCCGACTCGGGATGACGGGCCAGGATCGGCAGAATCGCCTCTTCGAGTCCGCCTCGGCCCCAAAGCCCTCGAAGGACCGGAAAGGCGCGCTCAGCGGGCAACTCACCGAGAATCGCCACCACGTCCGAATCCCAGGCGAAGTCCGTGTCCCCCCTGCCCTTTTCAAGAAAGACCTCGGCCGCTCGACGCCGGTCGAAGCCCTCACCCCAGGCGAACAAGGCATGCGACCGCCGCCCGAAGTTCGGGTCCGACACAAGCAATTCATTCATTCGTGGATCTTTGCGAGCCAACTCCCCGTGCAGCTCACCAACCCGAAGGGCCCAGTTTCGGTCGCGGTTGGCGTGCCGCGCGTCGAGCTTCCGATCCAGCCCGAGGAGGCTTCTCGCCACACGCCGGCTTACCTCCATCGATCGAGGCGCTTTGAGCCGGGAGACGACGATCAGGTGATGGATGTCGTCGAGCGGGTCGGAGTCCTCATTCAACCGATCGGCGATGTCGGCAAGGGTCGTCGGATCGTCATCCTCGAGCATCGCCAGCGTCCGCGTCAGTTCGCGTTCAAGGTTCCCGGCGCGAATCTGCCTTGACGCGTTCCGCACCACCTCCAGAACCTTGGCCCGCCTGGCCGAGTCCAACTTCGACGGGTCTCGCGCCGAGTAGCCGTCCCAGACCTTTCCCTTGAATCGAGCGTTGCCGATCCCGCCAAGGGCGAGTTGAACCGCCCGGACCGCGGCCATCTTGGCCGGCTCGTTGACCGCTTGAGCTTCGAGGATCGAAGTCGCCAGGTCGACCGCCTTCGCTGGGTCGCGCTCGGCCAGCCCGATGGCCAGGGTCGAGCGAGCGAGCTCACTCCCGGCCTTCGGAATCCATGTCTCCAAATCAACATCAATGCATTTTATCAGCTCCGCCGAGCCCTGGCGAAGCTCCGGTTCCGGGCGGTCCCAGTTGGCCAGAACCACCTCGCTCAGGGCCGAATCGCCGAAGTGCCCCCGATGTCGCCGGAGGTTCACGATCGCATCGAGCCGCGTCGCCGGATCGGCCTGAACGGCCTCGTTCAACCAGGCGTCTTGAGGCTCAAGCGACTGGATCGGAAATGGAAACTTGGCCGTCGAGGGACGAGCCGGTTCACTCCCCTGCCCGACGTATCGCACGCGGAAGACCGCCCCTCGCGTGCCTCGCCCACCGATCGCGATGTAGAGGTCGCCCGTCTCGGGATGAACGACCAGATCGCTCGGCGCGAAGCCCTCGTCGCCGACGGCGGTGATGAAGTCGACCGGCTGGCTCTTGTAGCTGGCTCCCGAGCGGCTCAAGGGCAGGAAGATCACCCGGCCGAACGTCCAGTCGAGCACGAAGAACCCGCCGCGGTACAACTCGGGGAACCGCGAGTGCCGGTAGCAGACCACGCCCGTCGGCGAGCCCCGCCCCAGAGTCACGACCGGCGCCACGACGTCGGGCAAGTAAGGCGGGAGCCGCCAGGTTTCGGTCACCTGAGGCGCCTGCCAGCCGTGATGTCCACCCGGCACGACGTGATAGAACCGCGTCGGCTCGTACCAGGGCAAGGAAACGCAACGCTCGTTGTCCGAGTCATACGCGAACAACCGGCCGTCGAGGCCGAAGTCGAATCCATAAGGGTTCCGGAAACCGTCGGCTACGATCTCCGAGCCCTTCAGGTCAGGCGGGAATCGGAGGACGCAACCGGCAACCGGTTCCTTGATCGGCGAGGTCGGCAGGCTCGCCCACGAGCCATCAATGCCCGCGAAGTTGCCGCAAAGAAGGTACAGCCAGCCATCGGGGCCGCGCCGAAGCGCATGGGCATCGTGCTCGCCGCCGGTCTTGATCGTCCGAATCAACTCCGAAGGCCCATCGGCCCGATCATCGCCATCAGCGTCGCGAAGCCGCCGAAGCCCGCCATCCCCCACGACGAGCAGCGAGTCCCCTTCCCAGAGCATGCCCATTGCGCCATCCTTGGGCTCCTCGGCAAAGGGAATCGCCCGATCCGCCCGGCCATCGCCGTCGTCATCCGACAGGATCCGGATGTAGCCTCGACCAGAGACCACGATCCGGTTCTTCGGGTCCACCGTCATTCGTATGATATCGTTTGCCAGCGAGGCGTCGGCGAACTCCTCGATCTCGAACCCCTCGGGAACCATGAGCCCCTTGACACCGGCATGCACGTCGCCGGGAATCAGGCAGAGCACGAGCAGCGGCAAGGCTCCAAGAGTCGTCGAGACGCGCATGGATCATGGCCTCGCAAGCGTAAGGACGGCGTCGGTTGAAGGAGCGCGGCGCTTGGCCCGTCGCCCCGTCGCCAACATAATCGAGCGTCCCGCCACATTCCACTCGGGAGATCCGAGCAAGCGAGCCTCCATGCGGGTTCGTTGAGACCACTAGAGGGAGAGAACGATGGCCAAGTCCCCGTCGCGCGTGATCATGCTAACCGGCGTAACCCGAGGGCTCGGCCGCGCCCTAGCGCACCGGTTCGCCGAGGCCGGCCACCAGGTTCTCGGCTGTGGACGCTCCGCCGAGGCGATCGATGCGCTGAAGTCCCTGCCGGGAGGCCCACACGATTTCGACGTGGTCGACGTCGCCAACGATGACCAGGTCAAAAACTGGGCCGAACGGCTCCTGGAGGCGTTCGGGCCGCCCGACCTGCTCATCAATAACGCGGCCTTGATGAACCGAAACGCGAGGCTCTGGGAGGTTCCCGCCCAGGAGATGGAACAGATCGTCCGCGTGAACATCCTCGGCGTTGTAAATGTGATTCGTCATGTGGTGCCGGCGATGGTCGAGCGCGGCAATGGGGTGATCGTGAACCTCAGCTCCTACTGGGGCCGCTCGGTCGCGCCCGAGGTCGCTCCCTACTGCGCCACCAAGTGGGCCATCGAAGGCTTGACCCGGGCCATGGCCGAGGAACTCCCCGCGACGATGGCGGCCGTCCCCTTGAATCCCGGCATCATCGACACGGAAATGCTTCGAAGCTGCTTTGGCGACCAGGCCGGCCAGTACCTGACCGCCGAGAAATGGAGTCACGCCGCCGCGAAGATGATCCTCGACCTCGGCCCCAAGGATAACGGAAAGCCCCTGACCGCGCCCTGGAAGGAGAGCCATACCTGACGCGGACGAGGCCGCGAACGGGGCTCCTTCGGAGTCTGTCCCCGTTCCCTCGGCACTTCATCCTGTCCGCCCACTCAGGCCCCCGCCTTTTCCGTGCGGAGGCAACGGCCAATCTGTCGCACGGCCTGACGGAGCCGATGCTCGTTCTCAACCAGCGCGAGTCGTAGGTGGCCCTCGCCCAGGTCGCCAAAACCGCGCCCAGGACTGACGGCGACCTCCGCCTCTTCGAGCAGCTTCATCGCGAAATCGACCGAACCCATCCGGGAGGCCCAGGGCTCGGGAATCCTCGCCCAGACGAACATCCCGGCCCGGGGGGATTCAACCTGCCAGCCGAGCCGCCGAAGCCCCTCGACGAGCACGTCGCGACGGCTCTGATACTCGGCGACCTGCGCCTTGCGGGCCTCCTCACCGTGCCGCATCGCGACAATCGCGGCGATCTGGACCGCCTGGAACAAGCCATAATCATAATAGCCTTTGATCACCTTAAGCGCCCGAAGGGCCTCGCGATGCCCGGCGGCGAAGCCAACCCGCCAGCCTGCCATGTTGTAGCCCTTCGACATCGTGGTGAACTCGCAGCCAACCTCCTTGGCTCCTTTGGCCGCGAGGAAGCTCGGCGGATCGTATCCATCGAAGCCGATATCGCCGTACGCGAAGTCGTGGATCACCAGAAACCGGTACTTCCGGGCCAGCGCCACGACCTCCTCGAAAAAGGCCCGATCGACCACCCCGGCCGTCGGATTGTGCGGGTAGTTCATCACCAGCACCTTGGGCCGAGGAAAGAGCCGCTCGCACATCTGGGCCACGTCGGCCAGGTACTGTTGCGGATCGCGAACATCCAGCGCAATGGCGTTGGCGTTGGCCAGCGCAATCGCATGAACATGAATCGGAAATGTCGGCGCGGGCACGAGAGCCGTGTCGCCCGGACCGAGCAAGGCCAGGCACATATGGCTGAACCCTTCCTTCGACCCGATCGTCGTGATGATCTCGTGGTCGGGGTCGAGGTCGACTCCCCAGCGCGATTGATAACGCTTGGCGACCTCGCGCCGAAGGTTCAGGACCCCCGAGGCCACGCTATAGCGGTGGTTCCTCGTGTCACGGGCGGCCTCGCAGAGCTTGTCGATCACATAGTCGGCCGGCGGGTCGGTCGGGTTGCCCATGCCGAGGTCGATCACATCGATCCCGGCGCGTCGCTTCTGGTATTTCAGGTCGTTGATCTTTCCGAACAGGTACGGGGGTAAGTTGCGAACCCGGGCCGACACCTCGATCGTGAAGCCGTCTCCCTGGTTCGACCCCGAGCCATCGTTCGGTTCGCGGAAGGTCGTTGCGTCGTTCATGGCGGAAGCACTCCGAGGCCAGACGGGTCTCCGGCCTCGCAAGCACGGCCCGATCCGGCGAAGATTCCAGCATAGCTCCCGCCGCCGGTTTCGGGAATCGGAGTCGCCGAAAGAATGGAGCGAAGCCCGTGTGGCGCGGGCTTCGATCCGTTCTGCACCCCGGCCTTCGCCCGCTCAATCGTGCGCTGGCTTCAGCTCCCAGCGCTCGCCGAAAAAGTCGGCCGCCACCACCTTGCCCGGAAACCGTGCGTCGGGCGGTGTCCGCGCGTCGATCACCGCCCAATCCGGCAGCTTGGGAACCTGCCTCGCGTTGTTCAGGTAGTCGTACTCCCGGAAGGTGAACGAGCTGTTGAGCACCACGTAGCGATCCGGGTTCAACGGGTTGGGGAAGATCAGGATCAAGACATGTGAATCCGCCGGATACGACCGATCGCCGACCTTGATCTCGTGCTCACCCCACCAGATCGGAAGCTTGTCCGCGATCCGTTTCAGCACGGCGTTGCTGTCGGGGTCGCCCCAGAGGATCAGGTTGCTCGACGCGATCTCGGCGTCCGAGACCGCCGAGTCGACCGTCACCCGCGCCTCGCCCCGGAAATGTCGCCGCCAGTGCTCCTTCGCGTGCGAGAACTCCTGGTCGACCCACTTCGCCACGGTCTCATGGCGGCTCGACCCCGTCGGGCGGACGAAGACGAACGAGTCCATGAACGCGTCGTCGATCGGCCCTTGCAGGCCATGGCGTTTGGTCGGGCCGTTCGCCGAACGCCGACCGAGCTTCCAGGTCGAGCCGTCGCGATGGAGTGAGACCCGGTACGAGCCGTCGCTCGTGACAAGCGGACCCACCACCTCAGATCCATCAATCTGAATGCGAACGTCTCCCGACGGAGCCAGCAGGTTGGCGCCAGGTGGAAGGTCGATCGTCAGGGCCTTCACGTTCTCGGTCGTGACGTGAAACGCCGAGCCTTGAGCCCCTTGCGCGACGGCTTTGGCCCGGACCCTTGCCTTCTCCCAGTGCTCGCCGAGAGCGTCGATCGTCAGCCAATCCATCTGGTTGTAGCGCAGGGTATAGGTGGTCAAGTCGATCCGTCTCGGCACCCGGATTCGCCCGTTGCGAGCCAGCAGGTCGAGACGTCGTTCGACCTCCAGCCTCGCCTCGGGGTGGTAGGCGTGCCGCGTGCCCGGCCCGATGATGTGAGTCAGCTCGATCCCTTCGGCGTTCAGGGCCTCGGCCATCACGTCGGCGGCCTGTTTCTGGTTGTCGAGTTCGCCGCTGTAGGCCACGGTCGGGCACTGAAACAGATTGGCGGCCCACTTGTCGCAGTCGTAGAGGTTCCAGAGCTTCCGCTCGTACCAGGTCGGCTGGAGCGTCTCCCGTTGAAAAACCTTAAGGAACCGGGGCGTCTCGGCGAATCCAGCGCCCGGATTGGCGGCGAACCATCGGGATGCGTCGTGCACCGCGAACTGCCAGCAGGCCGCGCCTCCCATCGAAAAGCCCCGAACGCTGATCCGGTCCTCGTCGATCCGGTACTGGTGTTTGACCGATTCGAGGGCCTCGAACACATCCACCTCGCCCGCGAACTTGAAGGCGTTACAGTATCGTCCGTACGGATGAAGAACAATCGTATCCTTCGGCGTGAACTGGCCGGGTTGCCGCATGCGCTCGGCCAGGAAGTTCACCTCGCTGAGCGTCTCGCCTCGTCCGTGGAACCAGATGTCGAGCCGGAACCTCAGCGGGCCGTCGACGGTGTACGACTCGGGGATCACCAATCCATAAGGCTGAATCGAGCCGTCGATCTTCGAGCGGTAGCCTCGTACCACCAGCCCTTTCTGTGTGGTCCAGGGGGCCGAGCCTTCGAGAAGCGCATCGGCCCGTTCCTGGCCCGCCTTGAGCAGGGCCTTCCCCTTCTCGACGTCGGCGGGAGCGAAGAACTCCTGGTAGGTCAGGGCGTCGTGAACCGCCTTGAAGAAGACCTCCACATCCGGCAGCAAGTCGGTGGTCCGGGCATCCTTGCGAGCCGAAAGGCGCTGGAGTTTCGCCTGGAGGGAGGCAAGACCGTCCTCGAGACTCTTTCGATCGGCCGGCGCGACTTCGATCCCAAGTTTCGGAATGCGACGGACGTTGTCCGGAAGGTTGTCCGCGGGTCCATCGGCCCGGGACGGGGACGGCACGACGGCGAGCGCCGTCAGCAGGCAGGCAAGGCGGGCACGCATGAGAGTTCGTTCCTGGGAGCCTTCGTCTCCATCGTCGAGCGATCCTCGACGTCCGGCTCCGCATCATACACGAATCTCGGCGATTGTCCGCAACCCGGCGTCCAGACCGGCGATCGGATCAAATCACTTGTCCACGGGCAACCCGCTTGGAACCCGCGACGGAATCCAAGCTTCGAGCCGGTCCAACGTCGGGCTCGTCAGTGACTCCAGAAACGCCATGAGGTCGCGGAACTCATGTTGGGAGAGTCGCACGGGAACCCGCGCAAGCGGATCGAGCGTTTCCAGCAGACCAATGATCGTTTGTCGATCCCGAAGAACCGTCGGTTGAAGCTCGGGCACGAGCTGCGACGGGTCGTAGTGCAACAGCGACCAGACCGGATTCAGGTGGTGCCGCACGGCGCCTTCCAGGCTCGTGAAGGCCCCGTTGTGCATCCAGGGGCCCGTCACCGTGACATTCCGCAAGGGAGGCGTGCGAAACGCGAACCGTTGCGCGAGATTCCCCGTAACGCCGCCTCGGCCGAAGTCGTGGGGCGTCGCTGGCGGCTTCCCTGGCCCAAGCTGCGGTACGGCAATGTTGTGATAATCTTGATCAGTGAGCAGATTCCCGCTGTGGCAACCCGCGCAACGAGCCCGGCCGAAGAAGAGCAAGGCTCCTCGCTTGGCCGAAGTGGAAAGCGCCTTCCGATCCCCGGCGAGATACCGATCCCAGGGGCTGTCGGTGCTCGCGAACGCCGTGCTCTCGAAGGCCGCGATGGCATTCGCCGCGTGCTGGAAGCCAAAAGAGCCGAGCGGAGTCGCGGGATACGCGTCTCGGAACATTTGGTGATATTCCGAGATCGACATAATTCGGATCATTAGGTCCGACCAGATCCCGGTGAAGTCACTGTCGTCGTGGGCACTCAGTTCGTTGTTCGGGTCGCCGACATCGCCTCGCATCTCGTCACGACCGGTCACGGGGAACATCGCCTGCGCCGCGAGGATGTTGTCGAGTCCCGGTGGAAGCTGATCCTTCGCGGGCGTTTTCAGCCCGCCGGTCGGCAAAACCTCGACCCGGCCGTCCCAGAACATGGTGTACCAGTCGGGCGAACCCCGATCGAAGATCTCGGTTGCGTTGCGGGCGACAAACGGACGATCGGCCCCCTTGATCCGGTCGGGGCCAAGCCCCTGGCCCATCGTGCCGATCGAGAGGGAGAGTCCATCGTCGGACATGAACCTTGGGTGATGACACGTGGCGCACGCGGTGTCTCGGTTGCCGCCGAGCAGCTTGTCGAAGAAGAGCATCTGTCCCAGACGAACCTTCGCCGCTGGCGGTGTCGATCCAGGGTGGAGTGGCGTAATCCCCTGCCGTCTCAGAACGAGGCGGAGCGTCCGATCCAACGCGCCCTCCGACCCGGCTCGTGCCGGGAGAACCGGAAGAGACGTGATCGCGATGAGTCCGAATCCCAGAAGGGTCAGGCGAGTCCGAGTCATGGCGAAAAGCCCTCAAAAGCGGTCGGTCGTCGAAGACTCGTGATCCTTCTTGGATCCGAATATTGGCCTCTCGGTTGAGACTTGGGGTTCCAGCCGATGCGCTCTCAACGAGTCAACTCGAATCGTGGCGTGTCCGCAAGCCCAGTCGGATTGGAACCCCAGATTGCGTGGTTCTTCAGCTCAAGGACGGCACCTCGACTCATGGGAATCCAGGAAGGTATTTCCGGCCCCGAAGAATCCTCGGTCTCGCTTGCCTGCCTGGCAAAAACCGGGTAAGTTGGTGGTTGAAGAAGGTTTAAACATTCGCGAGACACCAAGGCTCTCGGGAATCGCGTGTTTGGGGATTTGGGGAGTCGAAGATGACCGCGGATCACCGTCATCCTTACGGCGTCGTCCGGCGCGAGTTTCTCCAGGTCGGATTTTCCGGCTTCCTCGGGCTCGGGCTTCCGTCCTTGCTCGGTGGCCGCGCTCGCGCGATGTCGGCCTCGAAGCCGAAAGCGAGGTCGATGATCCTTGTCTTCCTGACTGGAGGCCCCAGCCACCTCGACACGTTCGACTTGAAGCCGGACGCCCCCGACGGGATTCGCGGCGAGTTCAAGGCGGTTGCCACGAAGGCCCCGGGCGTGTTCCTCTCCGAGCACTTGCCCGGCCTTGCCTCCCGCGCGGACAAGCTCGCGATCGTTCGCTCCCTCTCGCATGAGCACACCAACCACCTCAACGCCACACACCAGGTTCTCACCGGCCATCCTCAACCTGGCGCGTTCTTCGACAAGATTGCCTCGCGCGACGATTACCCGTGTTATGCTTCGGGCCTCGATTATGTCCGCCCCCGCGACGACGGAATTCCGAGCGGCGTCATGTTGCCGACGTACCTCATGGAAGGTCCGTTGACCTGGCCCGGGCAACACGCGGGGTTCCTCGGCCCAAGGCACGACCCCTGGCAGATCAAGGACGACCCGAACCAGCGCGAATTCCGCGTGGACAATCTGGCGTTGCCAGTCGGTTTCAGCGTCGAGCGACTGGCCCAGCGTCGAGGGTGGCTCGACGAGCTCTCGGCCCAGTCGGACGCCCTGCGGCCCTCCTCGGGGAAAGATCCATTCGCCGAGCAGCGAGAGCAGGCGTTCACGATGCTGCTCTCGGGCAAGGTTGCTCGGGCCTTCGAGATCCATCGCGAGGACCCGAAGGTTCGCGACCGTTACGGCCGGCACATGTTCGGACAGTCGCTCTTGCTCGCTCGCCGGCTCGTTGAGGCGGGAGTTCCAATTGTTCAGGTGAACATGGGTAGGGTCCAGACCTGGGACACCCATTCCGGGAACTTCGCGGCCCTTCGAGATCGCCTGCTGCCCCCAACCGATCGAGGGGTCTCGGCGCTGCTCGACGACCTGGCCAGCCTGGGCCTGCTCGACGAGACACTGGTCATCGTGACCGGCGAGTTCGGCCGCACGCCGAGAATCGGAGCCAGCACGGGGAACAATAACACGAAGGACGGCCGGGATCACTGGTCGCGGGTCTTCTCGGCCGCGTTCGCCGGCGCCGGGGTCCAGGGCGGACAGGTGATCGGCCAGTCCGACCGAATCGGCGCGTATCCGGCGAGCCGTCCCTATTCGCCCGGCGACCTCGCCGCGACGATTTACCAGGCCCTCGGAATCGACCCCCAGACCGAGCTCCGAGATCGCCTCAACCGCCCGCTCCAGCTCTGCAAGGGGGAAGGCATCACCCCCTTGTTCAGCGGCGCCGCGTCCTGAATCAATCGCCGAGGCATTAAGGATGAAAGTATATTCTTCCTTGGAGGCGTTCAGGCAAGCAAGGCATTTCCTCGCGTGCGGCCGGATCGTCATGGACGTAGCGATACCCCTGTCCGTAGCCTGCCTGTGACATGAGCGGTGTCACGGCGTTGCGAAGGTGGAGCGGGACAGGCTCCATCGCGGTTTCGGCGGCGTCGGCGGCCGCGGCCTGGTAGGCACGCTTGACGGCGTTCGACTTCGGGGCGTGGGCCAGGTAGATCGTGGCCTGGGTCAGGGGATAGATCGCCTCCGGCAGACCGATCAGCCGGGCGATCTCGGCCGCGGCCGACGCTTGAACCATGGCGTGTGGGTCGGCGAGTCCGACGTCCTCGGACGCGAGGATGCAAAGCCTTCGAGCGATGAAGACCGGGTCGGCGCCCCCTTCGATCAGCCTCGCCAGCCAGTAGAGCCCGGCGTTCACATCCGAGTTTCTCAAGGATTTGATCAGGGCCGAGGCCAGGTTGTAATGGTTCTCGCCGCCCTTGTCGTAGGCGAAGCGCGCTCGGCCGAGGGACTCGGCCAGCGTGGACTCCTCGACGTGTCGGACGCCCAGTTCATTCGGCGGCGTGGCCAGCACGGCGGCCTCGAGTGCGGAGAGGGCCACTCGGGCATCCCCGGCCGAGGCTCGAGCGAGCCGCGCCAGCAAGGGCTCGGACAGTTCGGGACGTTCCGACGCCAAACCGCGTTCCCTGTCCATCAACGCTCTGCGAAGTATGGATTCGATCTCCGATTCGGTCAGCGGGTTGAGGCTCAGCACCCGGCTGCGAGAGAGCAACGCGGCGTTGACCTCGAACGACGGGTTCTCTGTGGTCGCGCCGATGAGGATGACGGTGCCATCCTCGACGGCCGGCAGCAAGGCATCCTGCTGGGCCTTATTGAACCGGTGGATTTCGTCGATGAAGAGGACCGTGCGGACCCCTCGGCGGCGGTCGCGCCGGGCCTGCTCGATCGCCTCTCGCAGATCCTTGACGCCGGAGAGCACGGCCGAGAGCGGAACGAATCGGGCACCCTCGCGACGTGCGAGTAGGCGGGCCAAGGTGGTCTTGCCCGTGCCGGGCCCCCCCACAGAATCAGCGAGGGAAGGTGCCCACCTCCTTCGATCAGCCGCCGTAAGACGCGGCCGGCGCCGATCAGATGAGACTGGCCCTCGAACTCGTCGAGACTCCTGGGCCGCATTCGCTCCGCGAGCGGCGCGTCGGGCGGCACGCCTTGCGAGGCGGGCGTGTCGTCTTCCGGTTCGTCGAAGAGACGGCCGGTCGTGTGGCTGGTCATCGTGTGGGCCTTCCTCGTGGTGGTCGGGCCTTGCTTCGGCCGAAGGCTATCATAGGGCAAGCCCCCCTCGCGTGGCGAGGCGAGCCGGATCTGACATGACTTGTGTCGGAGCGTGTGATCTGGTCTTCTGGTCGTAATGTGGAAGCCCTTCGTCTGGTGTTCGAGCCCGCCGATGTCGTCGACTGTTCCTGAACTCGCGACCGCCTCGGTTCTGGCGGTGAATGTCCTCAACGCGACCAAGACCTACGACTCGAACGGCGCGCCGGTGGCGGCCTTGCGAGGCGTGGACCTGGCGATCGGCCGTGGCGAGCGTGTGGCCTTGCTGGGCAAGTCGGGCTCGGGCAAATCCACCCTGTTAAACCTGCTCGGCGGACTCGACAGGCCGACCTCGGGCACGATCCACGTCGCAGGGTCCGACCTACACACCATGCGCCCGGACGAGCTGGCCCATTACCGGCTCGAGACCATTGGCATGATCTTTCAGGCATATAACCTTGTGAACTCGCGCACGGCTCTCGAAAACGTCGAACTGCCGATGGTTTTCGCCGGTCGATCGAGGTCCGACCGCCGGGCCTCGGCGACAGACGCCCTCGAGGCGGTCGGCCTGGGGGGGCGGCTCGGTCACCGTCCCAATCAGCTTTCCGGAGGCGAGCGTCAGCGGGTCGCCATCGCTCGAGCCCTGGTGAACCGCCCGAGCGTCCTGCTCGCGGACGAGCCGACCGGAAACCTCGACTCCGTGACCGCCCGGGAGATTCTCGACCTGCTGCTCGACCACGTGAGCCGCCATGAGACAACGCTGATCCTGGTCACGCATGACGAGGAGCTGGCCGGGCTCGCCGCGGATCGGATCGTGCGGCTTGCGGATGGCCGGATCGTCGGGGAGGAGTCCCCATGAGCTTGGCTCCGCGGCCTCGAATGCGAACCGCCGACCTGTTCGGCCTCGCGCTCTCGGCCCTTGGCCAGCAGAAGGTCCGCACCGCCTTGACCGTGGTCGGCGTGGCGATCGGCAGCTTTGCCCTGATCGTAAGCCTCTCGATCGGCCGGGGGGTGGATCGCGCGATCCTCAGCCTCTTCCAGGGCACCGACGCGTTACGACAAGTTGGTGTGTTTGTCAATTACGAGCGATTGCCAATGGATGTTCCCGAGGAAGAGAAGCGGGTCGAGGGCGACATGAGCGACGCCAAGCGTGCCCGGATTCGATCGGCCCTCATCCGATCGGCGCGCCGAACCATCGTGGACCGGCCGAGGGCCCGGCTCGACGCCGAGGGGCTGGCCAGGCTGGCCGCGTTGCCGCATGTCGAGCGGGTCATCCCCGAGGTCCAGCTCTCCGTCGACGTCCGGATCGACGAGGCCGGCGTGGCCGAAGACGTCTGGTTCGCGGCCGCCGATCCTTTGTCGGACTATCGCCATCGGTTGATCGCGGGCCGCGAGCCGGCGACGGATGGCGCCCGAGAGGCCATTGTCCACGAGTTTCTGCTCTACAAGCTCGGCCTGCGTCACGACGACGAGGTTCGCCGGGTTCTCGGCAAGTCGATCCGGCTCGAGTACCGCATCTCCAGAGGCAACGGGTTCAGCCTTGCCAGGCTCCTGACCCTCGGCGAGGACGGCTTCACGCCCGACCAGAGCGAAGCCCTCATCCGGGCCTTGCGGCGGCTCGCCCCACTGTTGACGCTGCCGCCGTTCCCGGCCAAGGAGCGCGAGGCGTTCCGGAAGCTGCTGGCGAAGACACCGATCGAGTCGCCGAAGATGCGAGAAGAATCTTATGCGGAAACATTCACTATCACCGGCGTGGTGCGCGAGTCTCTGGCGGAGGACGAGACGCGAACCAACATGTTCGGCGGCTGGGTGGCTCGAACGGCCGACGTGATGCTGCCGCCAAAAACCGCGGCGGCCTTCTATCTGCGGGCCCCCACGTTCGCCCGAAGCGGCCTCAGTCGAGTGGTCCTGACCGCCGACCGCGACGAGAACGTCAAGGAGGTGGCCAGGACCGTCGAGGCCCTGGGCTACACGCAGAACTCGTTGATTCAGGTTCTTGAAACCATCCGTTTGAATGTCGTCCTCATCAGCTTCGCCACGGCGTTCATCGCCCTGGTGGCGCTGGCGGTCGCCGCGATCGGCATCACGAACACGATGTTCATGAGCGTGCTAGAGCGAACTCATGAAATAGGGATCATGAAAGCGCTCGGTGCCAAAACCGGTCAGGTGCGGGCGATCTTCCTGGTGGAGGGGGCGCTCATCGGTTCTCTCGGAGGGGCGATCGGTCTGCTGCTGGCCTACCTGGCGTCCTTCCCCGGCGACTCGGTGGCGAAGTCGATCATGGAGCGACAAACCCCTCGACCCGTCGAGGGTTCCGTATTCGCCTTCCCGCTCTGGCTGGTGATCGGAGCCCCGGTTCTGGCAGTACTTATCAGCACGTTGGCGGCCGTTTATCCAGCCCACCGCGCGGCCCGGGTCGATCCGATCACCTCGCTCCGCCACGAGTAAGGGCGCCGTCCGGGTCCATCGTCAACGGCCCTCGAGCCGCTCCAGGGTGACATATTGGACACCCACGGTTCGCTCCCCCTGGCCCTCGCCAAGGTCGAGCCAGGCTTCCAGCGTGCTCGGCCCGGATTTCAACGGCACGGCGTCAAATGTAAACCGGCCCTCCTTCGCACCGATGCGAGCCTGGCGAGATGATCCACCAACTTTCACGTGTACAATACTTTCGTGCTCTGGCGGGTTGAAATCCAGCGTGATCCGGTAGGTTCCCGGCGCGGCGGCCTCGACGGCCCAGTGCCCCAGGCTCTTCGGTCCCCAGCCGGCTCGAGGCCCGCGCCAGTCCTGCCGCGTGAAAACCGTCGGATTCTCGCGCGGCGTGCCGAGAATGACTCGAGGCGCGTCGAATCCTCTCGTCGAACACACATCCTTGAACCAGTTGTCATACGCTTGCTTGAGATTTTCCACGATCTCGGGATGCGTCTCGGCCTGGTCGTGTTCCTCGTAGGGGTCGGCGACGAGATCGTAGAGCTGGAACCGGGGGTTCTTCGGGCTCGGGCCTTCGGACGTCCCCTCGGGCTGCACGAGCTTCCAGCGCGGCCCTCGAGCGGCGAAGGCCCTGTACGGCTCGGGCGCATCTCCCCGATGCCACTGGAAGAACAGGACGCGCTCCGTCGAGTCGTTCGCCTTGCCGATGAGCCTCGGGAGGAGGCTCCGGCCGTCGAACGCGACGCGTTCGGGCTTGGGCACGCCGCACGCGTCGAGGATGGTCGGGACCAGATCAATGTGCGCTGTGGGGTCGTCGATGGTTTTGCCCGCGGCGATCCGGCCGGGCCAGCGGATGAGGCAAGGGACGCGGATGCCGCCTTCGTAGACGCTTCCCTTTTGGCCACGAAGCCCCGCGTTGTATCGCGGTTGTTGCGGGCCGTTGTCCGTCAGGAAGATGACGATGGTTTCCTCGGCGAGCTTCCAGTCGTCGAGCTTCTTCAGGAGCCGGCCCACGTTGTCGTCGATGTTGGTTTCCATGCCATAAACGCGAGCCGTGGTCTCCGGATCGACCTTCCCCGGAATCGGACGGCCAACCTTCGGAAACGCGCTGGGTGATAGATCCTTGTCTTTGTACAGATCGCGATAGGCATCGGGCACCTGAAGCGGCGTATGTGGCGCGTTGAAGGGCAAATACACGAAGAACGGCCGGTCGCGATTCGACTCGATGAACGCCAGCGCGGCGTCGGTGAAGACATCCGAGCAGTAGCCCTTGGTCTTTACCTGTAAGCCGTTGTGCTGGAGGATCGGGTCGGTGTAGCTGGAGCCGCCTGGCTCGTTCGGGTCGGACGGCTGGCCGATGCCGCCTCCTCGCAGCACGAGCGACTCGTCGAACCCCTGGTCGATGGGCCGCATCGGGTAGTTGTCGCCCAGGTGCCACTTGCCGAAGATGCCAGTCTTGTAGCCAGCGCTGCCGAGCAACTCGGCGAGCGTGACCTCGTCCGGGTCCATCAGGGCCCGCCCGAGATACGTGTCGGTCACTCGGGTCCGGTAGTTGTAGCGCCCGGTCAACAGGCTCGATCGGGTCGGAGCGCAGACCGGACACACATAAAAGTGGGTCAACTCGACACCTTGCTTCGCGAACTGGTCAATGTTTGGCGTGCGAATCACGGGGTTGCCATGCATTCCAAAGTCGCCAAAGCCCTGGTCGTCGGACATGATCAGGACGATGTTGGGCTTTCGAGCCGATTGCTCGGCCGTGCTGACCGCGGTCGTGGCGGAGGCCAGCCATCCCAGGAGCAGAACCGGCATGCCGAAGGTCCATCGTCGCCGAGTGTCTCGCGTGTTCATGACAGGATTCCCGATCAAGGTTGTGGCAAGAACTGAACCGCGTCGGCGATGACGTGGCCATCGGTGTCGTCGTTGCGGATTTCGACCCAACCGGCATCACCGGCTTCGAAGCGGAAGACGCCGATAGGTAACGCGCCGTCGCGGAGCGTGGGCGTTCGCTGATTGACGAGGATGGTCGCGTCCGTCTCGGCGTTGTGGATGTGGACCGGCGTGTTGGTCGCTCGGTTGGGATTGGCCGTGGAGAACAGGCGAACCTCGTAGCGACCGGCCTTGGGAAGCCTCGGCGTGAATCGGATGCGCGATTGGCCTTTCGAGGTGTTGCCGTCGTGCAAGTAGCCGTTCCCGACGAACGGGCCGATCGAGGTCGAGTGCCGCCAGTCGCCTTCCAGCTTCGCGTCGGCATCGTCCACGACGATTCCCTGGAGCGACGACGGGTCGAGGCGCCTCGCGGCGGGCAGACCGCCGAGCCCTTCGGGCGAGAGAACGGCCCCCTGCTCTTTCAGGCGCGTTTGAAGCCGAGAGACGGGCACGTTCGCGACGGTCGACTTGGTTTCGAGGGCGATCGACGCGGCCACGCCGCACGCCTGGCCGAGAATCATGTATACCGGCTCCATGCGGATGGTTCCGTAGGCGACGTGCGAGGCGGACACGCAGACCGGAACGAGCAGGTTTTCACACTGCCAGGCTTTCGGCAAGAGGCTGCGATAGGCGATGGCGTAGGGCTGCACTCGGACCTGAAAATCCCCCTCGTTGATCACCGTGCCGTCGGGTTGCGCGAGGCGCTGGACGTGGTGCGAGTCGGTGTTGTACGAACCGAGGCCGACCGAGTCGGGCTTGGACCGCTCGTCCATGATGTCCCGCTCGGTCATGACGTACTCGCCGATCATTCGGCGCGCCTCTCGAACGTAAAGCTGATGCGGCCAATGGCCGGTGTCAACGAACTCGTCTTTGGCGAGGCCCCAGCGGTTGATCTCGTCGTGCAAGGCGCGAGGAACTCGAGGGTCATTGGCGAGGAAGAAGAGAAAGCCCTGCGTGTAGGCGGTGTGGTCGTTCCAGATTCGCTGACGGGTGGCGGCGTCGGCCTCGGGGTAGTCCCAGCTTGCACCCAGGTGATCGGTGGAAAAGGGGCCGTTGTTGTTCGTGTCGGTCTTTCCGTTCGGCATGCGAACGGGGTTCATCAGTTGCCGCATGGTTAGGTCGGGACGTTTGGCGAGCAGTCGGGCGAGAAGCTCGTAACGCGCGGGGTCGTAGCCTTCGGGCTTTGGGAAGGGAATTTGGTTTTCCTTCACGTCGGTCAAGCAGAGGCGGAAGTTGTAGGCCTGAACTTTTCGGTCGCCGGTACCGGGGGGCTCGATGCGCTCGTCCTGGACGGTCGGGAGCAGCCGGCCCTGGTCGTCGAAGGCTGAGACGGGAACCGGCCACTGGTGCGCGGGGCTTCGTTGCTGGAAGCCGGCGAGGGATTCGCCGTAGACGTCGCGCCCCTCGCGGCCGACCGTGTAGTCGACGCCCGAGGCGGCCAACAGGTCCCCTTCGTAGCTCGCGTCAATGAAGACAAGGGCCTCGACGCGACGATCCTTCGCGGCCTCGAGGGCGACGATTCGACGGCCTTCCTTGACGACCTTCGAGAGCGGGGCCTCGCGGACGACCGACACCTTCGCCTCATCGAGCATCTGATGGAAGAGGGCCTCGGCGACGTGAGGCTCGAAGTGGAAGCCGTCGGAAGCGTCGCGGACCTGCGTCGAATTTTCGCCGTATTTCTCCACGTAGTGTGCGCGGACGCGACGGAAGAATTCGAGCGCGTAACCACCGATCGCCTTGCGGTTGCCGGTGTCGGTGGCTCCGAGGCCGCCCGAGACCATGCCGCCGACGTGACGGCCCGGCACGACGAGGACCACCGACCGCCCGTCCCGGCCGGCCGCGACCGCCGCGATCACGCCGCTGGCCGTGCCTCCATAGACGGCCACCTCGACGCGCTGGACCGTCTCCGCGTTGAGATTCAACGCGGTCGAGAGCATGAGCACCAGCGCTAGCGTCCTGACGCAGGCGCGTTGGAGACCCAGGCGGTTCCCAGTCCGAGAACGAGGCGGCACTTGCTGCATCACAAATCTCACGGAAAGGCCCGACGGCAACGCGTCGGCCGGGAAGCAACGGCCGACGACGGTCAATTCTTGCACGGGGGTTGCCGGGTTGCAAACGGATCGTCCCCGGTGGGTGAAGGCGAGGGCTCCGCCGATCTCTTGCCGTTGGTATGGGTTGCGGCGCGGAATTCGTTACAATAATGGGTACGAAGCAGGCGCCGGGTTCGGCAGCCCTCGGATTGAACCCCCTCTACAAGGAGATCGGATGAAGTTTTCGACCTTGGCCGCGACGGCCCTGATGCTGGTCGCGGGCCTGGCTCTCGCCGACGACAAGGGCGCTCCCCAGACGGCGGCCGACTTGAAGGACGTCAAGCAACAGGCCAGCTACGGCATTGGTCTTGGATTTGGCCGGAATGTGAAGGCGCAGTCGCTTGACCTGGACGTCGAGGCGCTTTTGAAAGGCATTCGCGACGGACTCTCGGACGCCAAGCCCCTCCTGAGCGACGAGGAAATCGAGAAGGTCATGGCGACCTTCCGCGACGAGCTGATCGCCCAGCGCACGGTGAAGCTGAAGGCCGATGCCGAGAAGAACAAGGCCGAGGGCGCCGCCTTCCTGGCCGAGAACAAGAAGAAGCCCGGGGTGAAGACGACCGCGAGCGGCTTGCAGTATCAGATTGTGGCGGAAGGCACCGGCGCCTCGCCGAAGCCGACCGACATCGTCAAGGTTCACTACCGAGGCACGCTGCTCAACGGCACCGAGTTCGACAGCTCGTACAAGCGGAACGAGCCGGCGTCCTTCCCGCTGAATCAGGTTATCAAGGGTTGGACCGAAGGGCTTCAGCTCTTGAAGGTGGGTGGCAAGGCGAAGCTGTTCATCCCCTCGGAACTGGCCTACGGCGAGAATCCCAGGCCGGGCGGACCGATTCCGCCGAACGCGGTCCTCATCTTCGACGTTGAGCTGCTCGGGATCGAGTAAGCCGGCGCATTCGCCTCGCGTGATCCTCTCTGGGCTCTGCGGGCCGTGGGAGGATCACGGCGTTTGGCGCCAGGCGGATTCGACAAGGAGACCTGCCTTGCAAGTCGCCGTGACCGGAGCGACGGGGTTTCTCGGGCGTTATCTGGTCTCTCACCTGATCGGTCGAGGCGACCATTGCCGATGCTGGTATCGGCCGTCGAGCGACCGATCGGGCTTCGAGACCGCGGGACCGGCGCTTTCGTGGGTTCCGGGGGGCCTGAACCACCCCGAGAGCTTCGAAGCGTTGGTGGCCGGCTGCGATGCCGTCGTGCATGCCGCCCTGGACCGGCCAGGGGCCGGGTTCCGAGGCGCCGAGGGGGATCTCGTCGCGTTCGTCGAGACGAACGTCGTCGGGACGATCCGGCTGATCGAGGCGGCTCGACGGGCGAACGTTGGTCGATTCGTCTTCATTTCGACCTGCGCGGTCCATGAGGTGATTCTCGACGATCGCCCGCTCGACGAGACGCATCCGCTCTGGCCGACCAGCCACTACGGCGCCCACAAGGCCGCGCTCGAGGCGTTCGTCAGTAGCTTCGGACGAGGACACGATTACCCGATCTGCTCGCTGCGCCCGACGGGGATTTACGGCGTTTCGCATCCGGCGAGTCGGAGCAAGTGGTTCGCCCTCGTGGCCGCCGTTGCCCGAGGTGAGCCGGTCGCGTGCCGTCGAGGGGGAAAGGAAGTCCACGCCGCCGACGTGGCGAAGGCTGTGGGGATCTTGCTGGACGCAGACGTTTCCCGAATTCGGGGCGAGGCGTTCAACTGTTATGATCGATACATCTCCGAGTACGAGGTCGCCACGATTTGCCGGGAGCTGACCGGAAGCGGTTCCGAGATCCAGGGCGAGGCCACGTCGCCTCGACACCAGATCGCGACCGAGAAGATCCGGGCGCTTGGGATGG
>CAZRGV010000074.1:27458-30608 GCA_964599655.1 uncultured Isosphaeraceae bacterium
TTTGGCGGCCGCCCGCTCCTGGAACGGACCATTGCGGAACTGGTGAGCGCGACGAGGCGCTGATCGCGCGGAACGTCCGCCGGAGGACTCGAAAACGATGACGGCGACTGCCCGTGATCCAGAGACTCCGAAGCGAGGACGACTTTGGCTGTTCCGAACGATCGCCGTTCTGATCGGCCTGACGCCGCTGATCCTCGGTGAGGTCGCGCTGCGGACCTTCGACGTGGCTCGCCCCAGCCTGCACGACGATCCGTTCGTCGGCTTCAGCGCGGTTCATCCACTGTTCGTGCTCGATGACATGAAGGTCCGGTACGTGATCCCGCCGGCTCGCCAGTTGTTCTTCCGTCCCGAGTCGTTCGCGGCGCGCAAGTCGCCGAGGGAGTACCGGATCTTCTGCCTCGGCGGTTCGACGGTCCAGGGACGTCCATTCGCCATTGAGACGTCGTTTACGACCTGGCTCGAGATCAACCTGAACGCGGCCGATCCCTCGCGAATCTGGGAGGTGGTCAACTGCGGCGGCGTCTCGTACGCCAGCTACCGACTCGCTCCGATCGTGGAAGAGATCCTCCACTACCGACCGGACTTGATCATCCTTTTGACGGGCCATAACGAGTTCCTCGAGGACCGGACGTATCAGCCAATCAAGACACTGTCGTGGCCGGCGCGGCCGGCGCTGGAACTGGCGTCGAGGTTGCGGCTGTTCGTGCTGTTCCGCGAATTGGTCCAGCGGTTCTGGGGGCCGACTCGCGAGCCAGCCGACGCGGAGAAGCCACTGCTTCCCGAAGAGGTGGACACGATCCTTGATTATCAAGGGGGGCTGGCGTCGTATCATCGCGACGAGTCCTGGCGTCGTGATGTGATCGCCCACTTTGGCTATAACCTGGGCAGGATGATCGGGATGGCACGGGACCGGGGGGTCCCGGTGATCCTGGTCAACCCGATCGCTAACCTGGAAACGCCCCCCTTCAAGTCGGAGCATCGCCGGGGCCTTTCGGACGTTGAGCTCCAACGGTTCGAGGATCTCTGGAACGAGGCACGGGGCCTTTACGGCCGGGATCTTCCATTGGCGGTCGAATTCCTGAAGCAGGCCCGGGCGATCGACGACCAGCACGCGGGGCTTCTGTTCAGTCTCGGCAAGTGTGAGCAAGAACTGGCGCGTTTTTCCGAGGCGCGCGAGAGCCTGTCACGTGCCAAGGAGGAGGATGTCTGTCCCTTGCGGATCCTCGAGCCGATGAACCAGACCATTCTGGACGTGGGCCGGGTGACGCGCACGCCGGTCGTCGACCTGGTGCCGCTGTTCGAGTCGTTGAGTCATGGCGGAATCCTCGGCTACGACTGGCTGGTGGATCACGTTCACCCGTCGATCCAGGGGCATCGGCGAATCGCGCAGGCCCTGTTCGACCAGATGGTGGACATGGGAATTGTTCATCCGTCGGGCGGCTGGGAGTCGGAACGCGATCGACGGCAGGAGGCGCATCTGGCGTCGCTGGACAGCCTCTACTTTCTCAAGGGAGAGCAACGTCTGGAGCGGCTCCAAATGTGGACCCAGGGTCTCGGGGTCAAGGCTCCGCAACGGCCCTGGTATCCGAGAGGGGAACCGGGCGTCGCGCCGACCAAGGTTCCCGGTCGGTCCACCCGTTCGCGAACGACCTCCCTGTCGCGCTCTTGAGTCTTGAGCTTCGGCGCCTACAACAGAAAAATCTTCGAGCAGTTTGGCGACGTTCCACAAGCAGGCGACGCGAATGACTCCGACCCAAGAGAACCCCGAAGGTTACGACGCCCTCCTGATCGTCGGGTTTGGAGGGCCCGAAAAGCCGGACGATGTGATGCCCTTCCTCGAGAACGTGACCCGAGGGCGAAACGTTCCTCGGGAACGGTTGCTCGAAGTGGCCGAGCACTATTATCACTTCGGTGGGGTGAGTCCCATCAACGCCCAGGTGCGCGAACTGATCGAGGCGCTCCGCGAGGAGCTCGACCGCCACGCCATTCACCTTCCGATCTACTGGGGCAACCGCAACTGGCACCCGTTCCTGACGGACACCCTGCGGGCGATGGCCGACGCGGGAATCCAGAAGGCGATGGGACTGGTGCTCGCGGCATACAGCTCCTACTCGAGCTGCCGGCAGTATCGCGAGGACATTCAACGGGCCCAGGAGGCGGTGGGACCGCATGCGCCCAGGGTCGACAAACTGCGGGTCTTTTACAATCATCCCGAGTTTATCGCCGCGAATGTGGACCAGGCGCGAGCGGCGCTGGAGCGGATTCCGGCCGATCGACGGGCCTCGACCCATCTGGCCTTCACGGCGCATAGCATTCCTTTGTCCATGGCCGCCAACTGCAATTATGAGCAACAGTTGCTGGAAACGTGCCGGCTGATCGCCGAGGCGCTGGAGGTCGGTCCCGAGCGCTGGAAGCTCGTTTATCAAAGCCGGAGCGGTCGGCCGACGGACCCTTGGCTCGAACCGGACATTCTCGACCATCTCCGGAGCCTCAAGGCGCAGGGGGTTCGCGACGTCGTGATCCACCCGGTCGGATTCCTCTCGGATCACATGGAAGTCCTGTTCGACCTGGATGAAGAGGCCGCGCAGACCGCGCAAGCCCTGGGGCTGAACATGGTTCGGGCCGCCACGGTGGGAACGCACCCTCGATTCATTGCGATGCTGCGCGAGCTGATCGAGGAACGGATGGGCCGGATCTCCGGTCGTCGATCGCTCGGAACGAACGGGCCAAGCCACGATGTCTGTCCGATCGACTGCTGCCTTCCGCCCGCTCGGCCCCCGGCCCGACCGGCCGCGGCCTCCGGATCGGTTCAATGAACGCGAGTGCGGACGATCGCGGTAGGTCCGACCGCGCCGAGCGTGGCGACACGAAGCGCGGAGTTCGTTCGCGCGTGAGGTGGTCGAACGCGGCCCGCCAGGCGATCTTTTGCCGTATATGAATGGCTCTCAAAGACTTCAGGATTGTGGCGAGTCCGTCGCGCGGAACGAGACGCGAGCCCCAATCCAAGAACGGGCCTCGTTTTCAACGATCCCGCGAAAGATCTGATCAATTCTATAGCAGATTTTTCTTAGTTTTGGAATTGTTGGGCGCGCACGGCGATCGTGAACAGGCGAACGGGGCGTCTCGGCGTTGGCGTTGGCGGGGGGCGAT
>CAZRGV010000075.1:0-15874 GCA_964599655.1 uncultured Isosphaeraceae bacterium
CCCAGCGGCTTGACACGACCCGGATCAAGTGGGGAATCGTGATCTTGCTGGTCGACGTCGTGGCAATGATCTACACGACCTCGACCGGCGTCCGGCATCACCTCGACCGGCATCGCCTCGCGCATGAGGAGCCGTTGGGCCCGGTCTCGCTCTAGGCCGAGGCCGCACAGCCGGGCGAACGTCGTTCGTGCGCAAGCGGATCGCCGTGTGGATTCCCCCGGGGATCCAATCGATTCCGTCTCAGGCCGAGGCCGCGTCGAGAGGGCTCCGCCAGATGGGCTGAACGGGGAAAAGGATGCGAGCGGCGTCGACCGCCGTGCTGGTCGAGGCCTCGACACCGTCCTCGGTCAGCGCCTCGTCGATGTCGATGTGCCCCATCGCCAGGCGAACAAACGCCGCGGAACTGAGCGTCAGGTGCCGCCGGCTGAGCTTGTCGGGCTCGAGATTCGACTTGGGCGGCGCGAGATGAATCAACCACCGCTGATCATCGACGGTCAGTCCCAGCTCGATGGGCATGGAGGCGCCCGATTGCTTCGCCCGACGGTCGAGTTCGGGCAGGATCGCCTTCAGGAAGCCACCGACATCCGGAATGTGGTACAGCGACGTTGTGTTTTCCCATTCATCCTGATTGATGATGCGGCCCGAGGTCTGGCGGAACGCCTCGAGCACCGGATGGTCGGCCGGGGCGTGGACGACCACTTCGGGGTAGGCGCGTTCGAGGGCTTCGGCCCGGACACGGCCCAGCAGAGCCTTCATGGCCTGGGGATGAGCCGGGTCGGAGGCGATCTCGAGAATTCGATGATCTTTGACGAAGGCGTAGCCGCGGACCGTTTCGCCCTGGCAGGCCACCCAGATCACGTGGGCGTAGCGCTGGCTGATCAGCCATCGCCAGTACTCCTCGTCGCGGACGACGGAGCCCGTGGTCCGGGCGTACTGCCGGTCGTAAAGATTCATCAGGTCGCTCAGCTCGACTTGCCGCCAGGGACGGACCGACCAGGGGCCTCCCTTGGCCTCCACCAGCCCATCGCCGGTCGCCGGAAGGCTTCGGCTCGGCGCGTAGCCGAGACTTTGCCGGCCGCAAACGCCCCAGCCGAGGGATCGGTAGAACTGAGGCATGTCGGTCGTCGCGGTCTGAATCACCGCCCCGGTTTCCCTTGCGCGAACGTCGGCCAGCCGCACGAGGTTCTGAGCGAAGCCCAGGCCCCGAAACTCGGGCAACGTTCCGACCCATGTCACTCCGTTCATTCGAAGAACGGTTCCCCCGTACCGGATCTGCCGGTCGGTCAGGTGGACGTGACTGGCCACCCGGCCGTCAACCTTCACCAGCAGGCGCTGGTCGGGTCGATACGAGGGATCACTGAGCGAGCCGAGATAGACGTCGCGCTCGGGGCCGTGAAAGACGTGCAAAAGGGTCTGGTAGACCGACTCGTGGTCGGCCTCGCTGCCCAGCACGAACTCGGCCGAACCCTTGCGGAACGGGAGCCGGTGGACCGCCGGAGAAACTTTCATGAATGTACGACCAACAATTGGGGCAAAACGGGTTCTCCCAACCCGACCGCGAGCCTGGAGAACCGGCCGACCCTTCTATTTTAGAGAGACGAGGACCGCTTCGCCTCAAGCAAGTTGGAGATTCTTGTCAGTTTTTCGGTTCGAAGCGCTATCGAAGGGAAAGCGAGGGTAGTACGCCAGCGATCGCGCCTCGAAATCGCGACCTCGAGTGCAAAACGAAGGAATACTCGCGACTCCTCGCCACAGCGTTCTGACTCAGGATGCTCCGCAGTTGGTTGCGTTCGGTCGTGGCCGCTTCAATCCGAGACTGGACGGCGGACCGAAGCGCGGCATTACATCGCTGAATCGCGTGAAAGCGCGCCACCCGCTCTCGCCTCGTGGCCTGTGGGGCGCCGATGGCCGCTTGCTTGGCTTCAACCCATGAACGCCAATCCGGGGACAAGGCGTCTGGGAGGTGTTGATCCGGATTGTACGTCAGGTCACGGATCAAGCGTTCGACCTCGTGAAGCCGTGATGACGCCGACGGATCATCCGGCAGTCCGAGCCAGAGGGTCATGGAAAGCGTCAAGTAACCCGGAGGCTTGATCCCGAAGAAGGTCCGGGCGATCTCGTCGCCCAGCTCGTCGTACTTGGCGCCGCCGATCCCGTGCAAGAACAGGTCGCCCAGCAAGAACCGGGCGAACATTGTGGTCGTCAGCGCTCGGGTGCGGAGCCGAATGCCCCGCGTGGGAAGGTCCCGCAGCCGATCGACCGCGCAGCACGCTTCGCGATCGGCCGTCAGCGGAATCTCGACGAACGGCGCGTTCTCCCCAGCGATCCGAAGCTCCATCGTCCGGCCGAGCTGCCTGGCCAGCAAAGGCCGACGTCTTGGATCGGAGGCACGCCAGACCCAGAACGGCGCTTCGAGCCAGTCGTCCTCGACCGCGAGGCTTGGCACCGGATGGTTCTTGCTCCGGATGTGATAAAGCTGTCGGTAGCGTCGCAAGGCGTTGTTATGCACGTTCTGAAACCGAGGAAGCTGGGCGAGCAGGTGCGACGCGAACCAGAGGAACGCCTCAGTTTCACAGACCGCGCTCAAAGGAACACACCAGTTGTGAACGCCCCACTGTCCTTCGAGCCGTCGACGGCCCGCGGCGAACCGAAGGCCCGCGCGATTCGTCTCCTTGACCGACTCCCGCACCAGCGGCCAGAACTCGTCGAGCAGCGGGTCGTCCACTTGATCTTGCAGTGCCTCGCGAACCCGGTCGGCGAAGGTGGCGAACTTCGCCTCGTTGGTGACCGTCCAGTCTTCATACGGAATTTCTTGGGTCCAGTCGTCGAAGTCGACTGACGAGGTGCGAAGAATTCCATCGTTCCGAATGGGGACCCGAATCGAGGCCCAGCGCGGTGTGTCGTTGTCGACGATCAGGTTCAGGCCTGCGCCCTGGTTTTCGATCGCCAGCGACGCCGTCGCGAAGTTCTTGATCCAGACCCCCGGATGGAACAGTTCAGGCTGATGCCCGGTGACGATCAAGGGCGACGACGGACCGGGCTCGGCCGGCAGGTCGAGACCGAACCGTTCGTGGTGATTCTTCGATGCCGCCAGGATCTGTTGGCGGGCCATCGCTCGCAGCCGCCCAGCGTGACGGCCCTGAAAGTCATGGTCCCAGCCCCTGAGCAATTCAAGGTTGCCGGCCAGGACCGAACCCGCCTCCGAAAGCGGCGGTTCGGCCAGCACGCCGCCATCGCTGGAGGGAGCACGAAGGCGGTGCGGTTCCATTAACGGCAACCTCCGGCCACCGCCAGTCCGGAATCCTTCAAGGCCCTCTGGAACACATCCCGGTAATGCTGGAGCCGATAGGACGCGTCATCCAGCGACCCACCAAACGCCCGCTTCTCATCGAGGTAGATCAGGGGAACCGGGACCTCGACCACCTTCATCCCCTTAGCGGCGGCCTGCACCCACACCTGAAGGGGCATGGCGTAACCGTCGTCGGTGATGGTCAACTGCCTCAAGGCCGAGGTCCGGTACGCCTTGAACCCACAGAACGCGTCGGTCAGGCCAAGGCCCAGGCATTCGTTCAACCAGCGAGTCACCTCGACGTTAATGGCCCGGCGTTCCTCCGGCGGCCGTTGCGAAGGGTCAAACACCTTCAGGTAGCGGCTACCAGAAACGAGGTCCGCCTCGGCCAACGGGGCCGACACTTCGGGAATCCTTGATGGCTCGTGCTGGCCATCGCAGTCGAGCGTCACCAGGCCGTCGTAACCGGCCTCGATCGTGTAACGGAAGGCACTCTTCAGTCCTGCTCCGTAACCTCGATTCGTCTCGTGCCGGATGACGTGAACCTGAGGAAACTTGCGAAGCAGTTCTGGGGTTCGGTCCGTGGAGCCGTCGTCGACGACCAGCACGTGCTCCGCGTAGCGCAGGACCTCCTCCAGAACGGGCTCGAGGTGAGCGTCTTCGTTGTAAACGGGGATCGCGGTCAACAAACGCATGGGGCGCCCCGGTTTGAGTCGTCCGATGAAATCGGAGCGTTCGTGAACGTTCCACGAAGATCGCATGAGCAATCCCCGCGCATGCCGCATTTTAGACCGCAGGGAAGTGAAGTCAACGATACGGGGCGCTCTCGCCGGCAGGCGGTGACACGCCTCCATGTCGCCTAGGCGAGAGGGACAACCCCTTGACCGACCGGTGGATACGACCCTAGCATGAACCCTGCGTTTTCGTCCGTCGGCATTTTCGCCGCCCGATCTTCCGCCGTACCTGGCGCATTCCGCAATGACCACACCTGAACCGACCGAATCGACCTTGGAGAACGAGGCCGCCGCCGAGGCGTCGAATGAGGAGGCGACCTCCTCGCCAGCGCCGCCGGAGCCGATGACCCCGGAGCGGGTGACGGCCTGGAACCGCTACCTCGATCGTTATGTCGCGGGCGGTGTGCTTCTGCTTGTCCTCATCGCTTCGATCCACCCGATCGACAGCGCCACGATCTGGCCGCTGTTGAAGTCGGGTCAGCTCATCACACAGCAAGGACCGCTGACCCAGGACCCGTTCTCCTACACGATGGAGGGGAAGACCTGGGTGAACATCCCCTGGCTCTTCGAGGTCGTCAACTGGCTGGCCTACGACCTCTCCCATCGCGCCTTCAGCACCGATCCGTTCCGCGCCGATCAAATCGCCGCAGGGGTGCTGGTTGGCTTGAACGCGATGGTTCTCGGCCTGACGGCCCTCTTGCTCTTCGCGGTGCGACACCGAGGTCCCGGCCTCTGGTGGGTGGCCGTTTGCGTCATGCTGGCGCTCGGAGGCATCGTCATTCCGTCCAATGCCAGTGGCTTGACGCTCGTCGTGGGAGGCATCGCCGGACGGCAGCTCGTGCCGAGCCCCGAAACCTGGGGGATCGCCCTACTGGCGATCGAGATCCTCTTGCTTCACTGGGCGTCCAATCTCGGTCGGCGAGGGGCCCTGTTCGCCTTACCCGTCGTCTTCCTTCTTTGGGCGAATATCGACACGTCGTTCCTGTTTGGCCTGTTTGTGCTGGCGGCCTGGATCATCGGCGACACCCTGCGCCCCGCCAGAACGCGAAACCGGCCGGACGGCGAAGCGGACCGCAAGATCACGTGGACCCTGGGGCTGGCGGTCCTCGCGGCGAGTGTAGTCGCGTGCGTGCTGAACCCCTCGTTGCATCGCGTCTTCGCCGTCGCGGCCGAGCCGTACATTCACATCGTTCGTCCTCCCGAAGTTCTGACCCAGGACCAGCTCTCCTTTTTCTCCACCCGGAGCCAGGAATACTTCAACCGGATCGGCGGTCCGGGCGCTGCGAGGGTCCAGGTGGCCTATTACCTGATCGCGGTCTGGATCGGACTGATCTCATTCGGCCTGAATCGCAAGCGTTTTTCACTCGGACGCTTCCTTGTGTATGTGCTCGCGTCGCTGCTCTGGGCCGGTATGATCGTCCTGGCGCCGTTCTTTGGCGTGGTCTTCGCCACAGTGTTGGGGCTGAACGGCCAGGAGTGGTACCTCGATCGGTTCGGAACCGAAGGACGGCTGGGCCGCGGCTGGAAGCTCTGGTCCGACGGCGGCCGCGCGGTGACGATCCTGATCACGCTCGCGTTCATCCTCGAGGCCGTGACCGGCTACGCCAGCGTGACTGGCGAGCCCCCCTTCGGCTTCGGGGCTGAGACCGATCAGTTCGCCTTCGAGGCCGCCGACGCTCTGCGAGAGTCTGGCATCCAGGGCAAGGTCCTGAACCTCACGCTGGCCCATGGCGACGCCCTCATCTGGCGCGATCCCAAACACAAGACCTTCATCGATAGCCGAAAAGGTCTGTTTCCCAACTCACTCCGCCAGACCCTTCAGGAACTTCGAGGCGCCCTGAGCAAGGACGACCGGAATCGATGGGAGCCAATCATCAAGGAATACGGCATCACCACCGTGATGGTTTCCCCCTCGCAGGACCGACCGGTCTACGAGGGGCTCTCGCGGAGCCCGCACTGGCTGGCGTTCTACGACGACGGCAACGCGGTCCTCTTCGGCCGGGTTGATAGCGCCAGCCCGGACTCGACCATCGTGAAGGAGCGACGGCTCGACGCCGGAGACATCGTCTACCATCGCCAGCAGTCGATTCCCGTTCCCGAGCGTCCCCCCTCGCCGATGACCTGGATGGATCAGATCCTGCGGAGCCGCGCCCTGAAGCTGCCGCAACCACACGTCGCCGCCGCGCAACGTTGGCTGACGCCTCCTGAGGAGGCGTCACTGTCGACCGACGGGACGCTCGACCCGGCGCGTTGCTTCATGGCCATCCGGGAGGCACGCACCGCCCTGGCGCGCAATCCCGACGACACCTACGCGTTCCGAATTCTTCAGACGGCCTACCTCGCCCTGACGCAGTCTGAAACCTCCATCATCAACCGTCGGCTCTCCGATCAGTCGGGACCGAAAGAACGGTTCGCGCTTCGCTCGGCTCAGGGAGCCGCGGCGCTGAACTACCTCGCACCCAACACGCCTCCCTTGAATATTCCGGACGCGTTCTCCAGGATCCAGGCCCAGTTCCTGGCCGAAATGCAGGCCGAAACCATGGAACCGGCCCCCTCCGAGAGCGAGACCTCCCCGGATTACTCGCAATACTTGACCTTCCGTTACCGCCAGCGCATCGCGGCCTTGAATTACGCCATTCAGACCACTCCTCCTCCGAACACGCTCGACGCTCGGCGCGAACTGGCCTCGTTGAACGTGGAACTGTCGATGCTCCACCAGTCGCGTCAGGCGTTTGACCTGGAGCGAGATCGCCTTCAGGCCGCTCGCAATCTGCTGCCCGCCTCTGAGTTCCCCGAGGAACTCCGCCAACGCCTGGCGCAGCTCAACGAAAGCATCGAGCAGTTCCAGCAGCAGCTTGCCGATTTCGCCGCCGCGCAATCGGCCGGACCCGTCGAACGGGCTCAGCTCGCGCAGCAGAACGGCTTTCCAGGCATCGCCATCGAGGAACTCCTCGCCGCGGAGAGTTCGGGTGTGAGCATGGCCGCGGTGCGATGGAGGCTGGTCGATCTCTACTGCCAGATCGGCCAGCCGGACGAGGCCTACAACCTGCTCGACACCACGAACGTCAATGACCCGTCTCTGGCCACGGGTCCAGGCACTGCGGCGTATCGTCAAGGTCTGGTCAGTTTCCTGCTCGGCTTCTACGGCAACGCGGCCTTCTTCTGGCAGCTTCACGCCCTGCCACAGTTGCAGGCCACGCAGAGCGTCCAGGCCCTTTCAGCCGTTCGGGGTTTCCTCTTTGGAGATGCCGAGGGCTTGACCCGATCAACCCTCGAGTTGACCGGCTCACCGGGCGCTCGAGGCCTCGTCCAGACCGAGGCGATGTGGGAATCCGACCTGGCGTTCTGCCTCCTGGAGTCGGGCCTCCCGCAGGACGTCGTCGACGAGAAAGGAAAAGTGCTCCAGGAAGGGGCCGTTACCCACTTCAGGAAAGCGCTCAAGCTCGATCCAAGGATGCCGATCCGTCCCTTGATCGCCTACTACCTCGAGAAGCTCGGCGCCGAGGTGCCTCCGATGCCCGAGCCCAAAACGCCCGCCGAATCCACCGCACCGGCGGAAAGCACCCCCACGGAGAAGGCCGCTGAGCCAGCGACGGCGCCCGTGGAAGAAGCCCCGAAGCCGTCGACGGAGGAGGTGGCTCCAAAACCTGCGCCGGACTCTGAGACCAAGGATAAGGCCGAGCCCGAGCCGAGGCAGCCTGTGAGTGAGCCCTCGAAATCCGACACGGCGAAACCGGCGACGGACGAATCGGTGTCCGGCAAGCCGGAACCCAAACGCTAAGCTGGGGGACGGGGCTGATGTGAGTTTTTCGGGTGCCACTGGTCGTCCTCGACCAGTGTCCCGCGGCTCAGGCCAGAGCACTGGTCGGGGACGACCAGTGGCACCCCAGACCGGAACGCAAAGCGGAATGACTCGGTCCAGGTGTTTAGTCGCCGAGCGAGCTCGTTGCTCGTTGTGGTTCAAGAGCGATCGGCCGAGGGCCTGGGGTTTGTGGTTTCTCGAAACCCCAGGCCCGTCGTGTCTTCACTTCTCGTTCGGAATCAGCTCGACGTTGTCGATCCGGCAAACAACGTCCTGAAAATCATCGTTGGTGGAATACTCCCAGCCGATCAGGTAGCTGTGCGGCACGATCTTGCCCGTTGTCTTGTCACGATAGGGGTAAATCATGGCCTTGTACGGTTGCTTGGCGAGCCTGGGGTTGTTCGAGGCCACCATGGCGGGCTCGCTGAAGACCGCGTCCTTGAACTGGTCGTTCGCGATGTAGAGACCAAAGGGGGTGTCGCCAGGATCGAAACGGATGGTGGAGTTCTCCATCAGCTTGGGCGTGAGGTTCGTGCCTGACTCGACGTCCTTGCCCGTGCTGCGGAACTTGTAGGACCAGAGTTCCTTCATCTTCGGCTGTTTCGGGTCGTCGCCGTGGAGGTAGAATCCGCCTCGGATCACGGCTTCGAGGCCAAGCGCGATGACCGGCTCGAACGTCACGGGCCCGTCGCCCGCCTTGCGGAAAAGGCCAGGCGTCGCCTCGGGTGTCGTCTTGACCGGGTTCAGCAGGTCGTCGAACATCTTCAAGCCGTACAATCGGTCGAGAATCACGAGCCAGTCGGGCTCGCTGGGGCCGGGCTGAACCTTCGGCTGCTTCGCGGTCTGGGCGAGGCCAGCCTGGCCAATCAGGAGCAGGCCGATGAGGGTGGGAACGAGCGGTCGTCGCATGGAGAAAGCTCGCAAGTCGTTCAGGGTTTTGGTGTGAGCCACGTCGATCGGCCCACTCTAACGCGCCCGCGTCTCCAGACAAGGGACCAGGACGTGCCGTCGATCGTCCGGCGAGGAGATCTTCCATGAGCCCGTCGCTTCTCATCGTCGCGGCGATGTTACTGTCCCAGACCCAGGTTCCCGTCGTCGGCGAGCGAATTGACATCGGCGAGGCCGTCATCTTCGTTCCTCGCGACTACAAGCCACGGAGCAATCAGGTGGACCTTGTCTTCCACCTGCACGGAGCCCCCGCCGTCGTCGAAAAGGCCTTGCTCGAAACCGGTTGGAACGCCGTGCTCGTCGAGTTTAACCGCAAGGGGCTTTCCAGCGTCTACACCGAACCGTTCTCCGATCCGACGCTCTTTTCGCGACTGCTCGAAAAAACCCTCGACGTCGTTCGAACCCGGAAGCTCGCCGATCCGCCGAGGCTCGGTCGGGTCGTCGTCAGCTCCTTCAGCGCGGGCTTCGGAGGCGTTCGCGAGATTCTCAAGGTTCCCGCCGACTTCGATCGCGTCGACGCCTTGATCCTGGCCGATTCGCTCTACTGCGGCTACGAGGGTGTCCCTGCTGATCGCCGCCTTGAGGATGAGAAGATGGCCGGTTTCCGACGTTTCGCCCGAGAGGCCGCGGCGGGCCGCAAGTCGTTACTTGTCACCCACTCGGCGCAGGTTCCCGACGGTTACGCCAGCACGACCGAAACCGCCGACGACCTGATCCGGACTGTCCAGGGCCAACCCGAGCCGCTTCGCATCGACTGGGGCGACGGCTGGGTCCAGTCGCGACGCTGCCACAAGGGCCGGTTCCTCGTCCTCGGCTTCGAAGGCTCGGAAGGGCCCGACCACCTCCGGCACCTTCGAGAGATCGCCCGGATCTGGAAGGCCACGCCTGACCTGTTTGGTCAGGAGTCGACCGCCACGAGATCCCCTTGAGGCGGTCGAGGCTCGTCGAGGCCGGCGTCCGTCGCTTCGACCGCCCACGAGTCGACCCGCGACTCGCCCGAAAGCCTCGGCGAGAGCGGCCATCGCCAGGCCCAAAATCCCATCACGAGCAAGCTGATCAGTCCGATCAGCGAACCCATCGCCCCGACCTGAAACGATCGCGGTTCGTAACGAAACTCGAGATGATGTTTCCCCGAGGGGAGCACGACTCCTCGCATCAAACGGTTGGTCCGGTAAATCGTGTCCGGTTGGCCGTCGACGAACACTCGCCAGCCAGGGTAATACACCTCGGCGAGCACCACGATGCCTGGCGACCTCAGGTCAACGTCCATCTCGATCCGTTGTGGTTCGTATCGGGTAATCGTGGGGTTCTCCCGCTCATCGTACGGCGCGTGAGAGAGCAGGGGGGCCACCGCGATACGATTCTCCGTCTCCGTCTCGATCCAGGCCAGAGCCCGAGGATCATAAACGCCCAGTCGCCGATCCTTCCAGAACGGGTCGGCCTGGTAGAGAATCTCATCCATCATCTCGATGCGATTCTTGCGCTCCAGGCCGGAAATCGGGTCGAAGAATCGAGCGTCGTGCACCACCCAGGCACGGGGATAGACCGCCTCGTTCCGCAGGATCTGCCAATCCTCATTGATTCCCCATTCCCGGATCTGATCGTCTCGATTCGGCCCCTGGAACCTCCGAGGCGCGATCAGTTTGGCGTCGGGCAGGAACGACGCAATACCGCGCATCTGGTCGTTCCCGGGAACGTAGGGAAGTAGGAAGTATCTCGTATTCCAGAGGTCGAACCCGCGTCTCGGATAGGCAATTACCCGCTCCTTGCTTGACTTTCCCAGGATGAGCCGGCCCGTTTCGACGTCGTGAACGCCTTCGAACGGCGCGAAAAAGAACCAGTAGTCGTAAAGTTCGGCCGTTCCCTCCGTGACCGTGTACGAGGCGCCGAGAGGAATTCCGTATTTCGGCTGAAGGGTACGTCGCTCCCACCGCACGAAATCGGCATAGCGCTGCGGGTCGGACCGTTTCTGCCAGATCGGCGGCTCCCAGACCGGAACGCGGTGGATCCGATAATATCCGCCCGGGACCGGATGCTCCCGAGCGTCCTTCTCGATGATGGCGAGCGTCTCGGGCGTCGTCTCAAACATCGTTTGCGGTACCGTCAGGACGAACTGGCCGTTTGCCACGGCGAGATCAACGCTCAAGCAGACGATTGCCAGAACCCCCGAACGTCTCGGTCGCCTCGTCGCCATCAACACAAGCATCAGCGCGACCAGGAACGTCACCGTTCCGTGAAGAAGCGATCGGCACAGGTCAGACCAGGCACCCTCTGGATCGAACGGGCCGAGCGGCCCGCCCAAACCGGCCCACGTGCTCTTGCGAAACCATGCGACGATTTGAGCGTGATAAACCATACCGCCCAATCCGAGCAGGACGCTGGTTGTGAGCATCAGACCGGTCAAGATCAGCGCGCGAGCCCGTTGTCCCGCCAGCAAACGATCCCAGCCCATACCCGCCAGTCCCGAGAGCGCCAGGCACGTGAAGGTCAATAACTTGCTCGGATAACGGAACGAGTTGAACCCCGGCAAGAAGGTGGCCATGAACCAGTACGGGCTCCCCTCGCCGTTGCGAAAGTAGCCGTCGAAGCGGATCGCGGGAGTTTCCGGCGGGTCGAGCGGCCCGACGTACTTCGTCATCCCCGGCACGCAACGCCCCCAGTACAGCGGGCTTCCGTACTCTCCCAGGCTGGCCAGAAGGCTCACCAGCGCGATCATCGTCAGCCAGGCCCGCCAGGGTGGGCCGTTCCGAAACCCCGCCGCGCCGAGCGCCAGGATCAGCGTCAAGCCTCCAACGTAGATTGACGGCACCCAGAACCTGGGACTGTGCAATGGCGGCAGCAGCGGGAGCCACGTCCGGTTGCCGTTGAACGCCGTCCCAAAGAACGAGGGCCAGACGAGTTCCGACAGGCGAACCGGTTCGAGACTGAACGGATAAATATCGTGCGGTCCCTCTCCCGACGACCGGAGCGTCAGGCGAGTGAATTCGAGAACTGGGAGCAACTGCGCCGCCGAAAGCGCCAACGCCACGATCGCCGCGCCAAGCAGTCCTGCCGTCATCGTCGGCAAGACCCGATCTTTCGGCCGCCGGAGCCAGACCGCCGCCACAACCGCCGCCAGCAAGATCCAACCGATGCGCAAGCCCAACTCGAACCAGGGTGTCCAAGGCAGTACCACGGGCGGCTTGCGCTGCTCCCGATAGAACGGAAACAGGTAGGCCGCGTAAAGCGTCCCCACGATCCAAACCAGCACGAGGACGAGAACGGCGATCGCGACCATCCAGGCACGCACGCGAGTCGGGCGTTGCTGGTTCGTCCGCATCCAGGCCAGCCCCATGGCGTAGCTCATCGCGCAGAGGCCGATCACGTACGCCGCTTGCGGATCGCCGCCAAGCGTCTGCATCGTCAACACCACCGCCAGCTCGGCGATCGCCCAACGACGGCCGAGCCGGAGCCACTGGTCGGCCGCGTGAAGCCCGATCGGAACCCAGGCCGCCCCCACCAGAAAAATGATGTTGCAGTACTGAAACAGGATCGGCGCCCCGAAGCCGTAAGAGATCGCCGCCAGCCCTGATCCTGGCCGACTCACTCCCCACGACCGGCACAATCCGTACATTCCGCCCACGGCCAACAAGAGATGCGCGATTGTGTAGATACGAACACCCCAGGCATAGCTGGGTGCGATTGTGTACAAAATCTTACCGGGATACAGCACGGCCGCCGTCGGGTTGCCGAGCAAGGGCATCCCGCCGTTTTCCTCCGGTTCCCAGAGGGGAATCCGACCGGCGTTCCACTCCTGCTGAACGCGGAGGTAAAGCGGATAATAAAAGTGCGCGGCATCGCGATACGCGTACTGGTGGTTCCGGAACAAGACGGACCAGTTACAGAAGATCACCAGCGAGAGGGCGCAGGCCAGCTCGACCCAGGGATGAATGCGACGCATGCGTGAACGGTCTCGACCGGGAACAATCCATTCCAGAATCAGGAAATCCTCGGTCCGCGATCGCGAACGGGATGTTCCATCCTAACGCGCGAGCGCGCGAAAAGACTCCCGGAGAGACGCGAAGTCCCGCCGGGAGTTCGGATTTCCACGGTCCGTCGAGGTGAACCGGCTTTGGAGCGTTCTTGCCCCTCTCCAACAATCCGACGACGATCAACGTCTGAGCAGACCGTGCGGGTCGTTCATGGCCGTCTTCTTCTTGGGTGGAACCAGCACCGATTTCGGGTCCGGGCTCGTGCCGTCCGGTCCGGGCGGGAGCGTCGGCAGCTCGACCACCCTGATCTCGCCGGTCGTCGCCTTCAGGAACGCGACCAGGTCTTTCTTTTCCTGGTCGGTCAGGTTCAGGGGCTTCATATCCTTATCGAGGTAAGGATTCGGATTGCCCCCTTTGTTGTAGTACTCGACGACGTCCTCGAGCGTCTTCTCGCTGCCGTCGTGCATGTAAGGTGCCGTCCGCTCGGAATCACGAACCGTGGGCGTCTTGAACGCGCCCAGGTCCTTCAAGTTCTTGGCACCCACGGGGGTAACGCCCCAACGGCCCGGATCGGCGAACTTACCCGTGCTCGCGTCATAACCGACGCCGAGGTTGTGAAACAGCTCGTCGGTGAAGTTGAATCCCGCGTGGCAGGCCGTGCAGTTACCCTTCTGAAGCACGACCCCTTCGGCTTTGAAATCATCGTCCGGGTTGAGCCGCAGCCCGAACAGAATCATCCCGCGCTTCTGGCTCTCGTCGAGGGCCTTCTGATCGCCCGCGCGGTATTTGTCGTACGCCGAATTGCCGGACAGAGCCGCGACGCGCTCGAAGGTGGCGATGGCCTTGACCATGCCATCGAGCGTCACGTCGGTTCCAAAGACCTTGCGGAACTGCTCGCGATAGCCGTCAATCTTGCGGAGCCGCTCGACAATCTGCTCGTAAGTCTGGTTGCCCATCTCGATCGGGTTCTGCGGCGGCCCCTGCGCCTGGCCTTCCAGCGATGGCGCACGGCCATCCCAGAACATCGACTTGCCATAGGCCGTGTTGAGGACCGTCGGCGCGTTCCGACCGCCGACCTGGCCGTCAATGCCCACCGACGTCTTCAGGTGATCGGTCCAGCCCTTGGCCGGATCGTGGCACGTCGCGCACGATACCGTTCCATCAAGCGAGATTCGAGGCTCAAAGTAAAGCTGGCGGCCCAGTTCGTACTTGCCCTTGGTGATCGGGTTCGCCAGTGGCACCACGAAGTTCGGGGTCAAGGGCTGCAAGCCCTCGGGAACCTCAACCTCCAGAGTCTCATCCTGAATCAGTTTTTCGTCCGGGAAGAGCCAAAGAATGTTCTCCGGGCTTGGCGCCTTGGCCTCACCGCCTTTGGCTTCTTCCTTCACGATGTCGACAACCGATTTTGTATCAATGCGTTGCTGCGGGGTCGCGACCTCGGCTGGAGCAGCTTCCGGCTTCGCCGGGGCCTGTGAGGTTTCGGCGGCTGGGGGTGCCTCGGCCGGCGGGGTCTCCGGTCCCGATCCGCCGCACCCCAGCGAAGCCATGGGACTGGCAAGGACCAGCAAGGCGAGCATTCGACGCAAGCGTGTCATGAAAACAGTCTCCTTGAGGAACGCCGACCCGTCCTGCGAACTCGGGGCGCAATGGGAACCGACGCCCGCTCGAGGTTCGAGGGGCGTGAATCAAATCGCGAGCCGCCGAATCGACGCGCGAAGGAACCTTTACTTCTTGGACGCCAGTTGCTCGGCGTTTCGCTGGGCGGAATCGACCATGTCGTCCCAGTGCCGCTCGACGTATTCCGGCGGCCCACCCTTGACGGCCACGTGATGCGCCGCTTCGTAGGTGCTCACCATGTCAATCGCATCCCACGGGCAGACCTGGGCACAGTGCTTGCAACCGATGCAGCGGTCCAGGTCCACATCGCACCAGGTTTGCAAGCTGGAGTATTCCTCGCCGGGCACCTTGTAGATGCATTCGACCGGGCAGACCTCGACGCAGGCCTCGCACCCCGTGCAACCGTCGGCGTGAATCACCGCCAGAATCTTCGGAACCACCTTGCGAGGCTTGGCCGAAAGCGACGCCGCCATGGGATCACTCCCAAGTGTTTATAGGGCCGAACACAACGACAAGGCACTCCGCCGAGCCGCGACACGGCAAGGTACCCATCCAGACGATTGTAACCGATTCCACGTTGTCAGGCGATGCCTCGGTGAATCCAGACCGACTTGCCGATCCAGTCAGAAACCCCGCGGCCCGTCCTTAACGAGAATCATTATCGTTATCAGGAGGACCAGGGTCAAGAACCCGGTCCGAGTTTGGTCACTTCTTCAGCGCAACCGGTCGAACGCCCTGGCTGATCGGGGACCGGAGTCTCAATGGACCGGGTGCGATGGCTCCCTGGCCGGGACCGCATCCAACTGCGATTTCGGGGCCTCCGACTTGGATGACGAGTAACCGTAAAGCCACCGCAACGCGTTTCTCAGCAACCCTTTATCGAGACGCGAACGATCGTGCTGCGCAGCCAGGTTGGCCACGATTGCCGACCGGCTCGGATCGACGTGGAACGTGCTGGCGAGGTCGGAAAGTGTCAGGCCCCGTTCCATCGCCACGACGAACTCCTGGATCACCACGCTCGCCTCGGGACTGACCACCACCGCGCCCAGGATCTTGCCGCTTGCCGTCACGACCACCTTCGCAAAGCCGCCTGTTAAACCATCAATGCAAGCACGCGCGATGTCTTTCAGCTCGACGCGGAACACCTGGGCCTCCGGTTCCCTGGCGAGAGCTTCGGTTTCGGTCAGGCCGACGCCGGCCACCTCGGGATCGGTGAACGCGGCGCGGGGCAGAGCGGTGTCGTCAAACTTCCGGGCCATCCGGAGCACCGCGTTCTGGAAGACCACCATGGCCTCGCGCTCGGCCGCGTGGGCGGATCGGCGCGTGCTCGCGACATCACCGATCGCGTAGACGGTTCTCGCGTGTGTCATCAGATAGTCGTCGATCTCAATGCCGCGCTCGGCGCTGGCGTGGATGCCCACGGCCTCAAGGTTCAGGTCCTCGACGTTCGCCAGCCGGCCCGTGAGTATCAGGATCTCCTGCCGTGCCGCTTCGAACGTCGCGTTGTCCTTCT
>CAZRGV010000075.1:15892-23423 GCA_964599655.1 uncultured Isosphaeraceae bacterium
ACCTTCTGGCCGTCACGAACGGCAATCCCCGTAATCTCGACGTTCTGGAAAACCTTGATGCCTTCATGAGTCAGGAGCGCCGAAAGCCTCGAAGCGGCTTCAGGATCCTCGCCGGGCAAGATCTGCTCCGATTCGGCCAGGATCGTCACCTCGACGCCGAGTCGGTGCAGCGCCTGGCCGAATTCGAGGGCGGACGCGCCACCACCGAGGATGGCGATCGACTTCGGCGCGGACTCAAGCTTCCAGAACGACACGTTGTCGAGGTAGCCCGCCTCCGCCAAACCAGGAATCGGCGGAACGGCCGGTCGCGAGCCAGTGGCGATCACAAAACGGTGGCCGCTAATGCGTTCCCGGCCATCGAGAACGACCGTGTCATACGCCTCGAACGCCGCGGTTCCGAAGTAAACGTCGATTCCCCCGGCTTCGAGGTTCTCCCGCGAATATGAGGCTGACACGGTCTCGACGACCGTGCGAATGCGAGCCATCACCGCGGCGAAGTCCACCTCCGGCGGCGAGACGCGAAGGCCGAACGCCCCGGCCTCTCGAACCCGTTGCGCCTGACGGCCCGCCTCCACGAGCGCCTTGCTCGGCACGCTGGCGGTGTGCGACCACGCGCCTCCCAGCTTGTACTTCTCGACGAGGGCGACTTTCGCCCCGAGGCGGGCCGCCGCCGTCGCCACGGTGAGCCCGCCAGTCCCGCCTCCCAGAACCACGAGGTCGTACATCGTTCTAGGCCGTTTTCCAGGGTGGTTGGTGGTCAGTGGAGCGGCCGCAGTATACACTCTGCTCCACTCTCAAGCCACAATCCAAATCCTTCCGAGATCTCGAGGTCGAGTCATGGCTCGCAAGGCCGCCGCGTCACGATCGAGCACGAAGCCGAACGCGATCCCCGCCCGGGGTGGTTCCACGAGCGGCCAGAGCAAGGCCACCGCGACGAAGCCCGCGGCTCGCAAGGCGAGCCACGCTCGGCGCGTCGCGGTCTTCTGGCCGGGCGATTATCGCGCCAAGCCCAACGAATGGGCCCTCCCACAGGCGAAGGAAACCACGAAGCAGCTCCTCGCCGCCCTCAAAAAGCTGGGGCGGTCGCCTTACCTCGTCGAAGGCTACCTGACCCGACCCGACCAGGCGATCGCGAAACTCGGCCCGATCGACGACCCGATGGTCGGCGTCTTCGTGCACTGGACCTATGCGCCTCATACGGTGGATGGCGTGGTCGGCAAGGACAACCCGCTCTTGCTCGCCTCGAACTTCTCGGGCACCTGGCCCGGCCTTGTGGCCCTCCTGAACACTGGCGCCTCGCTTGAGAGCGTTGGCCGGAGCGCCTCTCGCGTCTGGACCGACGCGAACGACTGGACCGCCGACAAGACATTTATGGAGCGGCTCGACGAGTGGTGCGCCACCGGCCGGATCGCCTACGACGAATCCGAGCTTCACGGCGCCGCCCCGGTCTCGACCGCGGCCGTTCAAACCGCCAACCGCGCGCTCGAGGAGATCCGCCGCAAGCGTGTTCTCGCGTTGATGCTCGGCGATACTTCGATGGGCATGATCAACGGCTATTTTGGCCCTCGATTGCTCTATCCGATCGGCTTCAGCGAGCACAAGGTCGACCAGGCCTGGCTGGTCGACCGCATCCGAGGCATCAGGGAAAAGCGGGTCGACGACGCGTTCCAGTTCGTTCAGGATCGAGGCGTGACGTTTCACTGGGGTGCGGCCGATGCCGAAGACTTCACTCCCGAATCGACCCGTGAACAACTGCGATGCTATCTCGCCGTGCTCGACCTCCTCGACGAATTCCAGGCCGATTGCCTCGGCTGGCAGTATCAGCTCGGCCTTTTGAATCTCTTGCCTCCGAGCGACTTCGGCGAAGGACTGCTCAACTCGCACGCCAGGCCCGAGGGCAACGGCCACACCGTCATCACGAGTACCGAGGCCGATCAAGGAAACCTCGTGCCGATGGAACTGATGAAGCGCCTGCTCGAAGCCAAGGGAATGCCCGGAGCGGTCATGTTCCACGACGTCCGATGGGGCGCCCGCCACAAAGGCCGATGGCTCTGGGTCCTGCTCAACTCCGGAAGCTGCGGCGCCTATGCCTTCAATCACGATCCAGACAGCCTCAAGGGCGTGCACAGCTACCGCCAACCCGCGGGCTATTTCCCGGTTCCGGGCGGTACGTTCGCCGGTGTGAGCCTGCCAGGCCCCATCACCTGGGCCCGCTGCTGGATCGATCGCCAAAGAAAGCTCGTCATGGATCTCGGACGCGGCGAGTCCGTGGAGTTGCCCGAAAACGTCCGAGAAACCTGGTGGCGCGGCACGACCCGCCAGTGGCCCTTCATGGCCGCCGATCTCGGCTGCTCGATGGAAACCGTAATGGCCCATTATATGAGCAATCATATTGCCGTGGCCTACGGCGACATCTTTGGCGAGATGGTGGCGCTGAGCCAGTCGCTCGGCATCCGCGTTCGAATCCTCGCCACGGGCCACCCGGCCTGAGAACGCCGGAACCCCTCTCCCAAGTACGTTTGACGCCGTTTCGACCGACCCCGCGAGCGATTCCCCGAAGCGGATCGGTCTTGAACCTGGACGAGGGGTCAGGCTAAAGTCCCTGAGACGACTTGTGGTAGGGGATCTGGAGATGTCTGCGACTCATCCAACCGGCGCGGGCGGGCAAGTGGTCGAGAACTCCCGAGGCTGTGTGCTGGTCGTCGAGGATGACCCCTTGCTTCGTCGCGTGATCGTCCGGATCTTGCGAAGCTGGGGTTACACCATCGTCGAGGCGTCCGACGGTGTCTCCGCGCTCGATCGGGTTCAGGAATCCTGGGAGGATCTCAGCGTCATCCTGCTCGACATCATGTTGCCGATCCTGGACGGCGTGGAGGTTGCCCGCCGTGTTCTGGCCGAGCGCCCGGAACTGCCGATCGTCGCCTGTTCCGCGGCCTTGAACGACGAAATCGTCGATAACCTTCGAACCATCGGCGTTCGCGTCTTCCTCCCCAAGCCCTATTCCGCGGACGCACTCCGTGACACGCTTGCTCTGGCTGCGGGGCCCGAATCGTGGACACCCGTCGATCATCCACTCACCGATTTCTGAGGCGTCCCAACGCTCCCCCTATTTTGGCAGCCCCAGTCCTTCCAAAATTCTTTCGGATTGGCCTGTTTTTGCGCCTTGTCGGTCATCAGATTGGGCGAGTATAATCGATTACTGGGCACACTCGTGACGGGTGTGCTCCAACTGGTCGTGAAGGCCCGCCGCGTGAGGATTCATAACGGCGGGTTTTTTGTTTCCCTCCGCTCACGGATCCTCTCGCGGTTCTTTTTTCCTCGTGTTCCCGACGCGGCACGGTCGCCAGCCGGGGTCACCGATTTCGACAAGGCGACGGCCAAGTCGCAACCCTCCCGCCCACCTCCACCTCGATCACGAACGCTGACTTCGGCAACGGCCCCAGCGGCCTGTTGACGAACAGATTCCAACGAATCGTTTCCTGGAAACGACCCCGCGATCTACCAGAATCTCGGGTTTCGATCGCTGGTCCAGTGATTACGGAAAACGATGCTTCGAGCCCGCCTCAGTGCGCGTTCGCCTGCATCGGCAGATCCAGAACGATCACGGTCTGTTCCTCACCGTTGAGGAGATAGCGCAGCGCCTCGCCGTTCGTGGCCTTCGCCGACCGGATCATACCCAGGCCGATCGCGCCGCCGCCGCGAAGCGACCTAGCCGTTGAGGTGATCGTCCCCGCCGGCTTCCCCTCAGAGGTCAACACCGTACCAGGGGGGGGAGGGGCCTCGGACTCGAACCGGAGCCCCTTGAGAATCTTGTTCACATGCCCGAGCGCATCGAGTCTCGCGACCGTTTCCTGTCCGAGGTAGCATCCTTTTTGAAAGTGGATCGCCGTCGAGTCCCGCCCGATCTCCTGTGGCAGGTTCGCCTCCGTCACGTCGAGGCCAAACACCGGCGTTCCCGCGCCGATGCGCAACGACTCGAACGCGTCAGCGCTCAGCGCGACCAGATTTAGCGAGGCCCCTTGGTCCAGGATCATGTCGGTCACGGCCTTCGCGTCGGCTCGATCGCCGATCAAGGTCAGCCCCGGAACCCCCAGCGGCGACTCCCTCACGATCCGGACCGGCCGACCGGCGATTTGCCCCTCGACGATCGAAAGATTCGCCTCGTCGGGACCGTCGACACGGATCTCTCGCAGCAATGCCCCCGCCTTCGGCCCCGCCAGGTGCAGCTCGAAGGTCCGGTCCGTCACGTCCTCCCAGGCCACTTCGTCGAAGACGGCATACTTCTCGAAGTGAGGGAGAACGTGCGAGAGTCCTCCTCGGTCGGTCCGAAGCAAAATACGGTCGCCAAGAGCATGCAGGCACACGAAGCCCAGCGTCTTTCCTTGCGGGCTCGTCACGAACGCCTCACAGCCACGACCCTGGGTGAGCCCTTTAATGTGGTTGGTCGTCAGGTTATGAAGAAACTTCAACCGGTCGGGTCCGGTGACCTCCAGCCTCAACCGGTCGCTCCGATCGATCCAGACAACGGCCGTCGTCAACGCGTCGAGGGGGTCCATCGAGGCACTCCTGACGTTTGCTTTTCGGATCAAGGCACGTTCAATCGTCGCTCTCAATCCGCTCCGCGCGCGTCGACTCCGCCTGGCTCACGAACAGGCAGGAGTCGCTCGTGTCGACGAGGCGGCGAACCTCCGACGGCTTGCCCAGAGCGATCATTCCGAGGTCTTCGACCAGATCTGGGTCAAGCCCGCTCCACAGATAAACATCCGCCCAGACAAGTGCGCTGGCGATCTTTCGGGCGGCGTCGTGGTCGGCGTCGGCCTCGCTCCCCTTCAGCAGAGTCAGAGCGTCCCGAGGATTCTCCAGGCCGACCAGCCGGCTCACTGCCGGTCCCGGAGTTCCTCGAACATTCGAGAGCACGGCGATCTTACCTCCTCGCCGAACAAGCCGAGAGGCGCACCAGAGCCCCTCCGCGAGGTCATCGATCCCGCTCGATTCGCCAGGCCGCCCGATGCCGACGACGACCAGATCCGCCCGGCGGCCGGCTCGAAACGTCCAGGTCGCGTTGACCTCCCGGCTGCCTTGCAGCTTCACCAACGACTCAGTCCCCGCCACGATGCGCGAAACGCCCGACTTACCCGCGATCACCCCCATCTGAAGCAGGCTTCCCAACAGCCAGCTCACACCCTCCGACTCGGTCAGCGAGGCCCGTTCGCGTGTTAGGTCGGGCGGTGCCGTGCTCGCCCTGGACCGGAAATCGCGGAGCGTCTCCCTATCACTGAGCGCGGGGAAGATCACGCTCCAAGGGCCGTGAAACCCGAAAATCGGGTCGAAGCCGATCCGCCCGATCGGCAAGACGAAGTCAGCGTCCACCATGACCCGGTTCAGGTAAATCCGGCGCCCCTCTGGCGTGCTGGCCAGGTAAGCCAGTCCCGACCGATCCTCGGGGTCGTGAACGATCCACTCGACGCCCGCCGGCAGGCCATTCGACCAACCGGAGGGGGGCGGGCCCGATCCCACGACCTGGATCGACGTCCCCTCGACCCCGGCCTGGATCAACACGTCGCACACGGCGGAAAGGATCGACAACAGCCCCGGTGTCCTCGGGTCGACGGCCAGCACCACGTGGTCGCCAGGAACCACCGCCTGCCGGAGCGCGGGGAAATCGTCCGGGTGCTCGAGGGCCTCCGACGTCAGCCCCTTCACTCGGCCTTCAGGCACGTCGTCCGGCCCGTGCCAGACACCCACCAGCCTCTCTTCGGGCAGATCGAACTCGATCTGCTCCGCCGCGAAATCGACCACCACCCGCATCACAATCCGCCGCTTTCCCAATCAGGCCTTTGTGGTCCGCACGACCCGTTGATCGCCTCCGTCATGATAGGACCGCCGTCAAAAACCGGTCAAGCCGCGCCGGCGAAGGGAGGCGAAGAGGCGAACCGAGCAGCCTCGATGCGCGAAACGCTCATGACATGGCTTGGCAGCAGGTGGCCCACTGGAGCGCGACTTCCAGAACCTGATCGGGATCGATGCGGGTCATGCAAGGATGATCCGCGAGCGGGCACTCCTTCCGGTGGCAGGGCCGGCACGCCGCGTCGTGTCGGACCACCAGTGTCCGACTCGACCAGGGCCGCCACTGCCGGGAGTCGTTCGTTCCCGAGAACAAGACGACCGAAGGGGCCCGAACGCTCGCAGCGATGTGGGCCGGCCCCGAATCCGAACCGAGGAACAGATCGCTCCGCTCGAACAAAGCGGCCAGCTCCGGAAACGATAGGGTCCCCGTTAGATCCTGCAGGTCATCATGAGCCGGAATCCGACTCGACAGTTCCCGATCGCCGGGCGCGCCGACGATCGCGACGCGCCACCCGCGCTCCAGAAAGCCCTCGATCAAACGGCACCACGACACCAGCGGCCACCGCTTCGCCGACGAACCCGCGCCCAGGTGCATCACCACCCTCGGCCGATCCAACGACGAGAGCGACGATCGACCTGTGCCGGCCGTCGCGTCATCGGCCTCGTCCGGAAACCGAAACTTGCCCGAAACCTTGCGTCCGGCCCGTGCCGCGAGAATCCGCGTCGAAATCCCGCCGTCATCCCCCTCGACCGAAGTCCGTTCTCGAATCGCTCTCTCCCTCGAAAACCGCTCGCGTTCAACCCTTGGAACGCGACCCGTCACGCCGTTGAAAAGCCCCTGCGTCAGCGAAAAACGCGACAGCATCTCGTGACGGACCGGAACCCACGTGCCAGCGTCCGTCAAACTGACGCCGCCGCCTCCCATCTTCCATCCCATCCGCCGGGGAATGCCCGCCAGCCAGAGGACGAGAATCGTGAGAATGTCCCCTCGAACATCGATGCCGAGGTCATAATGCCTGGATCGAAGCGAACGGCCCAGCGACCAGACCACCCCGGCCCACGCCCAGAGGTTCTGCTTCCGGTCGAACCACGTCCGCTTCGAGAGAATCACCGAGTCGACGTGGGGGCACGTCGCGAAATACGACGCGTTGCTCGGAGACGCCAGCACGTCCAGCGTTGCCTCGGGATGTCGCTTCCTCAAAAGCGCTAACATCGGCGTCGTGAGAACCGCGTCTCCCAGGTGATCGAGCTGAATCACCAGAACGCGCCGCAACGGAGTCGCCCGGAAAGGATCCGCCCCGTTCTTGCGCCGCGACCAGATCGGCAAACACGCTAGGCCAACATCAATTATATGAACAAGAATACGCCACAATAGACGATTATACCGATACCGCCGTAGCGGTACGGTCATCACGTTCGGGTGGTTCTCGACCGCGGGTTGTGGCTCGTCACCGCGAGACGGGCCCGCTGGGCGCCTCGGCGGCTCCTGGAGAGGGGTTCGCCGCGGTCGGTCCAGGACCGCGCTAGAGGATCGATTGGTAAATGTCATAGGTTCGATTGGCCACGACCTCCCAGAGGAAGTTTTTCGCCACGTGCGAGGCGAATTCACGAGCCGGCCCCTCCCGCCACGCCGTTTCCAGCGCGATTTGAATCGAATCGATCCGGCCGGGATCGTCAGCAAGGC
>CAZRGV010000075.1:23433-26518 GCA_964599655.1 uncultured Isosphaeraceae bacterium
GGGATGGACATAATGCGCGAGGTCGCCGAAGTACTCGCGCGCGCAGCCCAGCGAGGTAATCACCACGGCAGCCCCGGAGATCGCGGCCTCGAGCGCGGAGAGACCGGGCGTCTCGAACCAGCTCGGCAACGCGAACACACGCGCCGCCGCGTAGGCCGACGCCAGTCTCGGATCGGTGTGAGCGAGTCGAGGAATCCAACGCACCCACGAGCCGCCGAGTTCCCGGCAACGCGCCGCGTACGACTCGAAACCGGGCACGGGATCGCCAATGCAAACCAGACGCATCGAGAGCCGTCGGATCGCTCGAATCAGGTTAAAAAGATTTTTGCGAGGCTCGATCCGTCCCACGAAGAGCACGAATGGCTCCTCCCCGACGAGCTCCCGAAACGGCCCGGGATTCCCCCCGAGAAAGCGCCGCTCGACCCCGTTGGGAACCACCTGAAGCCGTTCCCATTCCACGCCGAACAGCCGCCGGACCTGGCACGCCTCCGCCCACGAGTTCACCAGGATCGCGTCGCAGAGCCCAAGCAGTTGCCGTCTCCACCGCGAACGCGCCAGACCGGTTTGCGCCAGGCCCCACTTCAGCAGGCTCGCGATCGATCCCGACCGGGAGAACGTCCGAGGCTGGAACCAAACAATCGGCGAGAGCACAACGGGCACATCCCAGGTCCGTCTGGCAAGCCGCGCGAGTTCCAGCCCCTCGCGCGACATCCCAAATAAATGAAGCACGTCGGCGTTCCTGAGCCGATCGACCCACGGATTGAACAGCCGCACCTCGCAACGATGCCGCTGGATGTGCGACGCCGTCTGAAGGAGCTGGATTTCCCCTCCCCCAAGCGCCTGGAAGACGGTCGAGGGCGCATGGTAATACGCCTTGATCCTCGTTCCATCGCCCAATCCCTGGCGATCGGGGAACCTCATGTCCTCGTTCCCATCCTGGAACCCGGCGTGAGCGATCCTCTCGCCGATCTCGACTTGCGGCACGCGATTCTATCGGTATCTGGCAATCGAAGCGAGGCGAGATGACCCTTCCGCATGCAAATGGAAATCGTCCTGGAAGCGCCGCGCCAGAATCCCCGGTGCCATGATCCTTTGCCAGACCGACCCCGCGCCCCGCTCGTCACAGGACGTCGAAGCAACGTCCCGAGTGCGGAATCCCGGTTTGGCCATCGAGTTCTCGGCATCCGAAGGGGCGAGGACCTCGCGCCAATCGCAGGACGGATCGACCGACACCGGGCTTCCCCCTCGTTGCAACCGAGTCGCAACCAGGTTCGATCGCTCGGGAGCGATGATCCAGTCCTCTCCTGTGAAATCCCCTGGAACCGTCACCCTTCGCAGGACCGGCACCACCCGCCGAACCTCCAATCCCGCATGGCGTTCAGTGGCCTCTCCCCGCCCTGCGAGAGGCGAGCCTTCCAGGCGATTCGTTCTCACCCGGTACGTCCCGGACGGGAATCTCGGCTCGCAGCTTGCCTTTCTACAATTTACCTAGTAGATTCAATCAACGCAGATTCACTATCCAACCTAGATTTCCCTGATTAACGCAGCGATACCCGATCAGACGTCACGGCTTCGCCCGGAAGCGAGGTTCGGGGTTGCTCCACAGGCCGAGGTTGGCAGCGGATCGCGTCGGGCGTGGCTACGGCCGCGTGTGTGGAAATGTGTTGAGCATCCGTCCGAAGTGATGGGCACCATGAGAGGAGTTCCCATGAAGACACTGCGTCAAATGTTCTTTTCGGTCGCCTCGTTGGGTGCGATGGCCCTGGTTCTCGGTCCGGTGGCGACGGCCTCGGCCGGCTCGCACGGCGGTTCCAGCGGTGGCTCGCACGGCGGCTTCCTGAGCGGGCATCATGGTGGCGGCTCCAGTGGCGGCTCGAGCGGTGGCTCGCACGGCGGCTTCCTGAGCCGGCTTCACGGTGGCGGGTCCAGTGGCGGCTCGAGCGGTGGCTCGCACGGCGGCTTCCTGAGCAAGCACCATGGTGGCGGCTCCAGTGGCGGCTCGAGCGGTGGCTCGCACGGCGGCTTCCTGAGCGGGCACCATGGTGGCGGGTCTAGCGGCGGCTCGAGCGGTGGCTCGATCGGCGGCTTCCTGCACCGACACCACGGTGGCGGCTCCAGCGGCGGTTCCTACTGATCAAAAGGTTCCTGATGGACTCGCCACCGAGTCGGAGTGTCCGACGGTGTTGAGTCGGGGCGAGGCCGAATCAGTCGCCGGAGGAGAGCGGACCGCGCCGCCTTATCCGGCGACTCACTCCCGCGCTGTCCCTTTTGGATTGAGGAGTATCGTCGTGAGTCATCCTGTCCAGACAGCTCAGGCGGTCGAGGACTCGATCGCTCCGGTTCCTCGGGGGCGTGGCGGCCGCCTGCGGGGGATCGTCAATCTTTGGCTCATCTTCCACCTCGCGGCAATCGTCATCGCGCCGGCATCGGTGAGCCCATCCTCCACGCTGGTCAACTCGGCCTGGGATCTGGTCCATCCCTACCTGGACCTTCTCTTCTTGAACCATGGCCACCACTTCTTCGCCCCCGAGCCGAGCGAGAGTACGCTGCTCGCCTTCGAAGCCGAGCGCGAGGACGGGTCCGTGGTCCGCGGGCGCCTTCCGGACCGTGCGGTTGGGCCGCGGCTGCTCTACCACCGCTACTTCATGCTGACCGAGCACATGAGCGGTGCGCCGGACGAACTACGAACACTCTGGCACGAATCCTACGCGCGGCACATCGGCCGCGAATTCGGGGCGAAATCGGTCCGACTGACCCAGATTTCCCATCTGCTCCCGACGATGGAGCGGATTCGCGAAGGCGGTCGACTGGACGATCCGGAGAGCTACGAAGAACAATCCCTGGGGGTTTTCCGATGCGACAACTGAATTCGCCCCTCCGGGCCGTGGTGGAATGGATGCGCTCGCTGGCCCGTGATTGGAACGCGTTCTGGTACACCCCGGCCGATCCGACCTTGCTCGGAGTTCTTCGCATCCTGACTGGCCTGATGCTGCTCTACACGCATGCCGTGTGGGGCTTGGCGTTGCGCCCATTCTTTGGCCCATCGTCGTGGCTCAACGCCGAACTGGTTCGAGCCATTCAGGTT
>CAZRGV010000075.1:26528-30600 GCA_964599655.1 uncultured Isosphaeraceae bacterium
CCCTTCGCCCTCTCCTTTTGGTGGTGGGTGCCTGCGGATTGGATCTGGCCAGCCCACACCGTGGCGATGGTCATTCTCGGGCTCTTCACCATCGGTCTCTGGACCCGACTGACCTCGGTGCTGGCCCTGTTCGTCGCGATCTCCTACGCCCACCGCGTTCCGGCGGCGACGTTCGGGCTCGACCAGCTCAACGTCATGCTCCTGCTCTATCTGACGATTGGACCGAGCGGGCGGGCCCTCTCAGTCGACCACTGGTGGGCGATCCGCCGACGTGGGGCGTTGGCGTCAAAACCCGTCCCGAGCGCCGGAGCGAACCTGTCGCTCCGCTTGATCCAGGTTCACATGTGCGTCATCTACTTCTTCGCGGGCATCTCGAAGCTGCAAGGACCGTCCTGGTGGGACGGCTCCGCCATGTGGCGAGCCTTCTCGAACCTGGAGTATCAGTCCAGTGACATGACCTGGCTGGCCTGGCATCCCTACTGGCTCAACCTCATGACCCACGTCTCGGTCCTCTGGGAGGTTGCCTTCGCGTTCCTCATCTGGCAGCCAAGATGGCGACCCTTGATGCTGGCCGGCGCGGTCGTGCTTCACGTGGGAATCGGCCTCTGCCTCGGGATGTGGACGTTCGCCCTGATCATGCTGGTCGGTTGCGCGTCATTCCTTCCCACCGAGACCGTGCGGGAACTCCTGACTGCGGTGGCCCGTCGTCGGCGCTTGGAGTCCACCATCGCCGGACCATTCGCCAGGCCGCGCAGGATCGCCGATCCGGTTGAACGTCCCGCGGTTCTCGAGGAAGTCCTGACGGCCGACTGAGCCCGCTGAGCCATCGCCTCGGTCATAACGGCCACGAAACCCGGCACCCGGTACGTTTCCAGCTCAAGGACGTGAAATCGCGGAAGCTTCACCCCGAATCCAGTCGCCGACGACCTGGCGGGCACCCTCCCAACGCCCGACATCCTCACCCGGATCGTTCCGCCGACGGCTGCCGGGGGATGATCCAGCACAAGTCATGCGCAATCATTCCGATGTGAGGATAATACGTCCTTGCCCTCAGCGCGGCCAGCAGAGTCAGCATCGTCGCGAGTCCGGCCGCGTCGTGGGTCCGGCGAATCAGCTCCTTACCGATCCCTCGCCGCTGATAGGCCACATCGACCGCAAGATCTGAGACATACGTACAATAGCTGAAGTCGGTGATTGACCGGGCAATCCCGACCAGCCGCTATCGGGTGAACGCGGGCCCCTGCGTCGACTGTCCTCAGCAGTATTCCGGCGCCTTCGTCCCCTTCGGTGTCCGTCGCTGCGCGGAATTCACGGACGGGCTCTCGAATACGATCGCGCTGTCGGAGAAGCCGATCGGCTCCACGGGCACCTATTCTCCATTCCGCGATTGGCTCGACACCTGGGAAGCTCAAGAACCTGACGCGTGGGTCCGACTCTGCGCATCGCAGACCGAAACGACCCACGCGGCCTTCGACGCCGGCCGGACCTGGATGCTCGATGGGGGCTTCTATACGCATTTCTACTGTGTCCTGGCGCCCAACAGCTTGATTCCCGACTGTGGCAACGGCGGTATCGCGAATGGCCGGGGCCTGTTCACGGCGCGGAGCTATCATCCCGGCGGGGTCAACGCCGTGATGGCCGATGGATCGGTTCGGTGGTTCAGTTCGAGCATTGAGATGGGCACATGGCGGGCGCTCGGGACCCGCAACGGCGGTGAGATCCTACCCTAATGGGAATCCCGCGGCGGATCGGCAAGGGGTGTACCTTGTGACCGACCATGAGTTTACATCAGTTCACCATACGATGTGATCTAGTGAAAACATTTTATATCCATTGTATGTGGGTCGCGGCCGGCCTGCTGGTCTTGACGCCTCTGGATGATGTTACCGATTCCGCCATGGAACGCCTGGCCCGGGAGATGGCGTCCTGGAAGGCGATCGAGCTCCGTGTGCGTGAGGACATGAACGTCCGGCCGGTCCCCGGCATCCAGGTCGTGCCCGAAAGCACAAACTTCTATCACTACATCGAGACGTCCGACGACCGGCGGTTTGTCGATGAGACTTCGCAGGCGGGTGGTGCTAAGGGAGACCGCATCTCCGGCTACTGCGATGGATCACGCTGCGCGGACGTCTCCTACCGCGCGGAGGGAGATCGCCAGCAGCAAGTCCAGGTCATCATCAGCAAGCAGTTTCGCAACGAAGGGCGGTTCGGGTGGACCGATCGCCCCGCCCCTCTGAAGTATTTCCATGTCGGGCTATTGCCTCTCTATGAGGCCCTGCCCAAGGCCCAGCGGATCGGGGAGGCGGTCTGTCTGGATCGGCCCTGCGATGTCTTCCTGTTCCCGAAATTCAAAACCAGCAGGGCATCCCAGGACTTCACCTACTACCTGGACCGGGCGACCGGGGTGCCTCTGAAGGTCGAGGCGTTCAAGGACGAGGCGATGCGACAGGCTGGGAAGCCGGCGTGGGTCTGGCGGGCGGATTCCCTCGATGATGTTCAGGGTTTCCATATACCGCTCACATCATCCTATCAGAGCTTTAACCACAAGAATGCCGACGACCCCATCACGCTCACATCAAAGATCAAAGTTGAGACGATTTCCTACAACAATTCCTATGAGAAGTCCCAGTTCTGGCCGACGATCCAGCCCGGCGTTACGGTCCACGACGCGATCACCAAGCGGAGTTCTACAGTCCCCGGTCCCATAGCCAGAACGGAGTCGCCCGCGGGGCGGGCCCCAACCGCCGGGATCATCGTGGCGACTCCTCCTCGAGACTGGATCGCTTATGTACCGCCAGTCGGGCTAGGACTGGGGCTCGTCGTCCTGATCGCGGGTCTCGTCCTGTGGTGGAAACGTCAGCCTTGAGGTAGAAGACACCCGGTGTCACGAGACGCCCGGTCTCAGAAGACGTCCGGGCCGGGTCGCCGCGGGATCCCCACAGATCCGGTCGTAATGATCCCCGGGTCAGATCTTTTTTCGGTCATGGAAACCCGGTTGGAAACCCGGGGGCGGATCGTCTTTCGGCCTTCAACCAACCCAGCAAATCCGTCCCAGACCGAACGTCGCACAACCACGACCGTCTCAGGTCGCATTTTTTCCAATTTTCCCCCGAATCGCCAGGCCCGATCTTTCGATCTTATTTATGACTCCTGCGCAAACGGCGTCGTTTGCCCAGTCGCGAGGATGGTCCTCGCGGGCCGACGCGCGATCCACGATCGATCTCGCATCCGGGTGCTCGCCGCATGAAACCCCCCAAGCACGAAGTCTCGAAAATCGACGCGACTTCGTCCCCCAAATCCGATCATCATGTTCTCAAAGCGACGGAAATCCACCCCTTGATCTCGCAAGACCCCAGCACCATCATCGTCGCTCCCGGCTCGGACCTGGAGCTCGAGCTCCGCATCCAGCAACTCAAGGACGACCTGGCGCCCGAGGGGGCCAACGAGCTCGTGCTCTTCGACCGCATCGTCGTGCAGCTCCGGCGGTTGCATCGCGCCCAGAAGAATGAGCCCGACGAGCCCAACGCCCTCTGGATGCGTTACGAAACCATGGCCGATCGCGGGTTCTGGAAGGCGCACGCCGAGTTCCACAAGCTCCGCGCCCAGCATCGCCAGGAGGCCGCCGAACGGGCCGCCCAGGAGCCCGAGGAACCCATGCAGGACGTCCGCGACTGGCGCGAGCGGATCGAGATGGTGCCCGAGATCGATCCCGACTATCCGGTGGTCAAGGGGACCGACCTCACCGTGGAATACGTCTGCTCCATGTTGGCCGACCGCTGGTCGTTCCGGGACATCCTCGACCGGTTCCCGAAGCTCCATGCCGCCGACCTGCTCGCCTGCCGCCTGTGCGAGATCGAGGGAAAATGCTGCAAATGGCCCGACGGCAAGGAGCCGCACGACCCGCAATGGCCCTGGGCCTTGCCGCCCGACGCCGAGGACGAACCCCCTCGGGTCCCTCAGATCCCGCCCTGGCCGATTTTCGACGATGACGACGACAACGACAAGAACAAGAAAACGAAGAAGCCGAAACCGAAACGGCGACGCGGACTCCGTTAGCCACGGCCGAGAACGG
>CAZRGV010000076.1:0-759 GCA_964599655.1 uncultured Isosphaeraceae bacterium
GCCTGTCACGCCGGAGGTTGCGGGTTCGAGCCCCGTCATCCTCGTTCATGCAAATAAGTGCAACCGAGTGCGAACGGGCGCCGGACCCTTTCATTCCAAGGGGTTGCGGCGAGCCGTCGGGCGCGTCAGCTAAAATGCCCGAAGTGTACATCGGTGCGGATGAATGCCGTCCGGCGCACCCTGTCACTGCATCCGGCACTGCGCTTTTTGACATCACCATGTCACTACCCCCCGTGGTCCCGGTACGGCGAAGGGGGATTTCCGCCGCGTCGGCGTCCGGCCCGGCGGTCGGCACGAGGTTCGGGAGCTTGGCGACGGCCGCGTTCAGGTCGTACAGCCGGCGATGCGAGTAGCGGGCGGTCAGTTCCGGCTTGGAATGCCCGGCGAGTTCCTGTAGCGTTCGCAGGTCGATCCCAGAGCGTCCGCCCAGCGTCAGGTACGAATGCCGGAGCGAATGGAAGTCGGCGTACTCCGGCCCGTCCGGGCCTTCCACGGCGTAAGGGATGCCGGCGGCGTCCAGGTCGATGCGGAGCATCATGGCCCCCTTGTGGTCCTTCGCCCACGTCCCGCCCCAGACGGGCTCGCCGGCGGGCTTGCCGTCCAGGTAGTCGCCCAGAGCGTCGGCCACGTCGGCGGGGATCGGTTGCACTTTCAGCCGACGCGACTTGTTGAACCGCGCGGCCAGCGTCACGAAGGGCGAAGGGGCGTTCAGGTCGAAGTCGGCCGGCGTCAGGTTCGCCAGGGCGCTTGCCCGGAACC
>CAZRGV010000076.1:779-4019 GCA_964599655.1 uncultured Isosphaeraceae bacterium
TACCGATCCACGCCCGACAGCCCACGGAACGTCCTACGGCTCTCACGAGCCGCGTGGAACAACCGGCGGAGTTCGTCGGCCGTCAGTTCCCGCCGCACCCGCCGCACATCCACGGCCGCGTTCACGAGCGTCAGGGATTCGAGCGGGTTCGACCCCAGACGCTTCGCCCGCACGAGCCAGCGAAAGAACCCGCGAACGGCCCGGACGTAGTGATTAACCGTTTCGGGACCGCACCCCTTCGCTCTGTTCATCGCGATGGCTTCGACGGTCGCGCGGGGGAGCATGCGGGCCTTGCCGTTGCCCGTCGCGGGCAGGTTCAGGCGCTTGATGGCGGCCCGAACGGCGGCCCCGGAGATTCCGAGCAATGTCGCGGCTTCGCCCGGCGTGAACGAATCCCCGGCGGGCAAAGGCGAAGGGGAGCCGTCACGGCGGAGGGCGTTCAGCCATTCCGACGCCTTTCCCGCGTCGGCGTCCAGCGGGAACGCGAATCCGCAACCGGCCAGCATCGCGGCGATGCGGCCCGTCACGAGCCGGACGTGATCGGCGGTGCATCCCTTCGCTTCCAGGGCGGCGGCGTAGTCTCTCAGGTGGTCGGCCAGCGGCCGGCGGGCGTGTTCTTCGGCGGGATCGGTGAACCCGCTCCGAACCCGCGACGCCTTGCGTTCCATCTCGGCGGCGAGTTGTTCCGTCGCCTTCAAGTCCGCGTACCCCTTCGTTCGGCGGACGGTGCCGTTGGCGTCGCGGAAGTCGAAGTACCAGCACTTCGCGGGGCGGAGGTACTTCGCGCCGTCCCGCGTCACCGGATACAGAGCGGGCTTGCCGCGTTCCTTGATTCGGACGTGCGGCTTGCCGTCCACGTCCACGAGGTCGGCGTCAGGGGGAAGTCGAAAGGGGCGGGTCGGCTTGAACGGCTTCGGCATGATCGGGGCCTTTCTGAGAAGGACCGGCCGCCCGCCCCGCTTCTCAGGTCGGAACGAGCGGACGCGGCCAAAGGCGGGTTCAATATACCAAACAGCGGCGGCGTTCTGATTCCGATTCCGTGTGCGCCGGAGCGCGCAGCGGCGAACGGCGCACTGGTCCCATTCTGGGATAGAGGGCAGAAATGTACCCGGTTGCGGACACAAAATGTCCTCATGTAACAGGGCATAATGCCCTCATGTAATGCCCGTAGGATGGACACGGTAAACGGACGGCCCCGCGTTCAATCGGCCCCTACGGATCGTCTGAATCAGTCCCTTGGTTTGCAAGGTAGCCACGGCCCGGCGAACCGTGCGAACGTCCAACCCCGCACGTCGGCCGATGTCTGTTTGACCGACACGGGCGGTCCCGTCGGCCTTCGTGTCGCGGAACAGTACGAGCCACACGAGGGCTTCGGCCGGCGTTAGGGCCGCGTCGGCAATCCCGAAGTCCACGAACGCATTCAACGCCGCGAACCGATCCGATCGGGTGCGGCGCATTGGCTTCGCAGTGGGCGCGGGTCGGGCCGCTTCGGTCGCGGCGATTTCATCATCATCGGGGCGCAGGACGGCATCGGGCGGGAGCTTCCCCCCGTATTGCTCATTCACTTCGCGGAGTGTCAGGCGTCGCACGTCGGCCCCCCTTCGCCTTGCTGCCCCTCGTGGGGGCGGGCGTCGCGGCGTCGAAGGCGTCCAGCCCGGCCGGCGCGGGCCGGAACGTCTGGGTGGTCGGGTCGAAGGCGGTCGGGAGGTCGGCCACGGCCCCGTAACGGTTCTTTTCACAGGTCAAGGTGATCGTCCCGCCTTCGCCCGGTGTGAACAGGTACGCGCTATCGCATCCGTATTCGAGTTCGGACGAACCCCGGAATGATGCCAGGTTCAGCCCCTTGTAAGACGACCCCCCGGCATGTTTCTGCCGCGCCACGGCCGACGCGACCAGCACGGCCGCGCCGGCATCGCAGAACCGCCGTAGCACGGTCGCGGCGGTTTCGAGTTGCTCCCGCTTGTCCTTCCCACCGTCGCCCACGGTGAAGCGTTGGATATAGTCCAGGATCAGCACGTTCGCATCGAACGCCGTCCCGGCGGCGGCGACGTGTTCGAGGGCGAAGGGGGGATTCAGGAACGCCAGCCGCCCGGCGACGGGGGCGAGCGCATCCACGGCGGCCCGCACCCGACCTAACTGGTTTGCAGTCAGCATGCGGTCGGTAATCGAGGTCAGCGGCACGGCCGACATGCGCGACGCGATACGCTCCACGAGCAATGCCGGAACCATTTCCACGTTCGCCACGAGTAATCGCGCGGTCGCGTTCAACCGAAGCAGGTCGATGCCCACTTGGAGTAGCGCCGCGGTTTTACCCCCGCCGGGCGCTCCGCCGAACAGGATCAACCGGCCCGGCCGCACGTCCAGGGCGGCGAACGGGTCGGGCAGCGCGAACCGCACGGGCGGTTCCCCCCGCTCCACGTCCGCGAGCCACGAACCGAACAAGTCGGCCCCGCTGGTGTACGAGGGCGTCACGGCGGCCCCCCTTCGCCTGGTGGGCTCGATGGGTGCGGCGGGCCGGCCTGTTCGCCGGTTCGCCAGTTGAACCCCTGCGCGTCGCAATCGTCATCAGCGGGGAACCAGGCCGGCCAGCCATCGCCCGTCACGAGCCGGGCCGGGTCGCGGCGTTCCTCGGCGCGCGAACGCGGGAGCGCGACGACGTGGCCCTTGCGCGTCAGCACCCACGCCGGATGTTCCGCCGGCCGGGCCGGCGGCAGCGGCACCAATTCCGGCGGCGGGATCAGGTTCGGATCAACCGGCGTCGCGTCGAACATCTCGGCCACGAGCCGGTTCAGGTCCGGTTCCGGCTCCGGCTCCGGGCCGGCCTCATGTCGAATGCCCCAGCGCTCGCACGCGGCCTCATCGGCCGGCGGGCCTGTCGCGGGATCGGGCTCCGGCGCGGGGCCGCGTTGGCGGGCGACGTGCTGGACGGCGCAATCAATCTGCCGTGCCACGTCCTTCGGCGACAGCCCTACGTCGCGGCCCGGTTCGGTCAACAAAGCGTGACAGAGCGAAGGGGACGCACCTTGCTCCGTCAGCCAGGCGGCGCAGCGGAACAGCGTTTGATGTCGCTCGCCCGCGTCCACACCGAATCGCAGGAAGTCCACGAGGTAGCGCGGTGCGCGGGCGTCCGGCGGGGTGCCGTGGTCGCGCCGAAGCGCGTCGCGGGCTTCGGCGGCGCGGGCGGTCGCCGCTTCCGCGTTCCGCCAGTCAGCCGCAAGGTTCGGGGACCACGAGCGCGCG
>CAZRGV010000076.1:4039-22348 GCA_964599655.1 uncultured Isosphaeraceae bacterium
GTTCAAGGATGCGCGGCACGTCCAGGGCGCACAAGTCGTCCAGGTCGATGCGTCGTTTGAACAGCCCGGTGCGGGGATGCCGCGTGTTCGGTAGACGGATGATATGAGCAATATCGTATATCGACGTGTCGATGCGAACCCCGGCGCGGGCGGCGAGTGCTTCGGCGAACGTCCGGGCAGTTCGGTGAAAGCGCACGTCAGGCGGCGGGTTATGCGCGAGTTCGATTAAGATATGAAAGCCTTTAGATCCCGAAAAGTAGATTGCCGGATTGGTGCCGTAGCGTTCAGCGGTCGCGGCGGACAGCTTGCAGGCGTCGGCCAGCGCGTCCCCCAGGTCGGCGCGGTCGATGTCCAGGACAAGCCAGCGCGCCCAGCAAGGCCCCGCGAACCCGGCGACGGATTGCCGGTTCGCAGCGTAGTGCGCTTCCAGGTCCGCGCCGAACGCGAAGTGCGACAAATACGCTTCGCGCCCGTCTTCAATCGCGCCGTCGGCGTAGGCGGCGAGTAGGTCCGCATGGCGCACGAGGGCGCGGGGAGAGGTCGGCGCGCCCAGCACGTATGCGCCGACGTTGAAAGTCGCGGTCACTTCGGCCCCCCTTCGGTTTGTTCGGAGAGCAGAAACGCGGCGGCCGGTGATTCGACCATGCGCACGAGGTCGATTCTCTTGATGTCGTTTCGTTCTATGCCATCGTCCCCGCGTAGGAGCGCGACCACGAGCCGCACGGAGTATTCCCGGCCCGGTTCAGGGAACGGCGAAAGCAGCGCAGCCGATGTCGTCAGCCCGAACGGTGTGAGGTCGCGCTTGGTGTAGGGCAGCGCCTTCGGGCCGAAGGTCCAGGTACGGATGACTGTCTGCCCGGTGTGCGGGCCTTCGGTCACTCTAAACCTCATCCGGTAGGCGTCAGCCCCGGCGCGGGTCTGGACGTACTCGCCTTGCAGCACGCGGGCGGAGTAAACGCCCGGCGGGATCGGTGCAAAGTCGGGCGCGGCTTCGGCCGCGTCGAAGGCGGACAGCCCGCCGGAATCGGGCTTGGATTCAGCGAACGACTTGGTAAAATCCATCGGAGTCTTTTTGTGTGATTGCGGCCGATCCGTTGCAGCGGGTCGGCCGTGTTTTTGGGATCAGGGTCACTTCATTCGGGCGGCGCGGAGGGCCGCCCACGTTTCGCGGTCGGGCGCGCCGGCGGCGAGCCAGGCGCGGATCTCGTCAGTCCGCCAGACGACGCGGCCTCCGATGCGGACGGGGGTAGGCAGCTTCCCAGCGGCGTCCCAGGTCCGCACGGTGCGAACCCCAGCACAGAGCAGCGCGGCCAGCCGGCGGGCGTCCACCACGAGGGGCGGCCCGGCGGGGTCGGCGGGCGGTTCGGCGGGTCGAAGGGGGAGCGTGTCAGGCACGGCCGCCCCCTTTCACGTTGCGGGGGGCGTCGGCGCGATCGTCGAATACGACGCGCACGCCTAGCGCGGTCAGCCGCGCGCGGGCATGTTGCTCTAGCAGAGCGTCGCCAGACGCGCGGGCGGAGCGCAGAACAGCTAGCCAGTACAGCGGGCTATCCGCCAGGTCCAGGGGCGGGTCGGACGCAGTGTGCATGGTGTGGCTCGCAATTGGTGTCCAGGGCGCCCATCACGCCCTTACACTAATTGCGAGCCGTCACGCAGAAGCGTGTGACGGGCCTTGTTTTCCCGGCAAAAAATCGCGAAAGCCCGTCATGACCGCGCGCGACGGTACTAGTGACAACGGGATTCTTCGGCTTGTTGTTCGAGTTTCTGTTCTTCGATCAGCGCGGCGAGTTTGTCCGGCCTTGCGTCCCGATTCGGAATGACGGCGATCATCGAATCGGTCAGCGGTATTTCCCTCCCCTTCGGCTTTGCGTCCGCTTTGCGTCGCTCCTGGAAGGCTTTCCACGCGGCCGTATTCGACACCATGCCCTTACTGACGCCCGTTCCGTCGGCCACGCCGTCGCGCGTCACGGCGAAGGGGTTCGCCTTCGCGTTCTGCTCCAGCCACTTACGTACGCGGATTTCCGCCTCGTCTTTGGGGACGCCCTTCGGCCGCGTGTTACCCCCTTCGCTTCGCGTTCCAGTCCCCACGGTCGAAGGGGCGTCGTCGCGGGGGGGCGATGCCGGCGCGGCCTCGCGCAGGCGACGATTGTATTCAATGGTGAAACGAAGGGCGTTTCGTCGCGACTGTTCCCGGTCTAGTTCCTTTCGTCCAGCCGGGTCGGTCCCTCTCATCACCGCGAAGGTCAACTGGAGACGAGGAAGCGTGTCCACGTACGCCCTCAGTTTTGCATATTCGTCATCGTTTAGTCGCGGCGGATCGAACGCGGCGGCCCGGAGCAACAGATCGTCGAGACTGGACTCGGACATGGTTCGCACTCACTTCATCGGGCCAGCCGGCCGGGAGGGGCGGTGAGTGCGTCGCCCGTCCCGACCGGCCGCGTTGAGCGGTCAAGCTGACCGGCCTGACCGCTACCCGACAACATTACTATACACACCTCGCCTCACTCTCCACGGTCGCGTTTCCGCATCGCGGCGAAACTTTACGTACCGCGTTCTCTTGCCCGTTGTCGCAGTTCGGCGAATGTGATGTATTTCTGGCGCGGACGTTCGGCCGGCTGGCCGCCGATGCTCGCCAGCGGCGAAAGTCCTTCAAGGCTTGCCGCGACGGCGCATCCAACAAGGCAATCAAGCCAATGGTTGTCGCAATCGGGTCGCCGCGTCCAGACGTTCACGGAGTTCCCCTTCGCTTCGGTTCGCGTCGGCGTTTCCGACGACAGGTGCATCGCCAGCAATTCATGGTCGATCGCCCGTTGCCCGCAGAGCGTCACCCCGCCCTTTGTGCCCATCGGCCGCGTCAGCATCCCCGCCAGCCGCGTTTTCCAGTGGTTCGCGTCATAGCGGAGTAGGCGCAACCGATCCGGCCCGGCGATACCAAGTATCCAGCCGTCCCCGATCTTCTCTCCGGGCCTTCGGTGATAGTCGGCAATTGCGGTCTGTCCCGGCCCGATGCCCACGCCCTTGCTTGCCGTCAGCTTCTCACGGTGCACGTTCTGGCGGACGAACAGCCGCACCACGTCCGTTGCCCATCCGGCGTCAACCAGGCATCGCGATAACGGAAGGGCCGCCCCGTCGCTGCGCGTCCATTCGCGCCCGGTCAGCTTGCCCACGAGGTCGGACAGCCCGGCATAGATCGCGCCTTCGTCGCCCCCGGCTTGCGGGTATGCGTGTTCGAGGGTCGGCGATGCGTTGCGGGCGGTGAAGACGCGCACCCGTTGCTCCGGCCAGCACCCGTAGTCGATGACGTGGCAACCGAAGGATTCATCCCAGCCACAGACCATCCACCACAACAGGGATTGTCCCACGTCGATGAATGCCGTCAGCCGCTCGCATTCGGGCGGTGCGGTGCCCCGCTCGAACCCGCCGCATCGGCCCGCGATCGCTACGGGGTCGAGCGCACCGGTTGCCTTCGCGTGGTCGGCCGGCTCATTCTGGTACTCGCTCATGAATGCTTCGTCCCCCCGATCGGTTCGCAGGTTGTACGCATGCTGGATGGCCGACAGTTCGCCCGGCTCGAACCGCGCCGGCCACGCGACCCTTGCGCCGGCGTCCATCTCGGCCCGGTGTCGTCGGTAGAAGTCCGTCGCCCCTTCGCCTTGGTCCCCGCCAGGGCGGAATCCTTCGGCCCGGAGCTTCGCGTATTCCTCCCAGAGGTCGGCCCGCGTCGCCCATGCGTCGATCAGCCTGAACCGCTCGCCTTGCCACGCCGGGTTCTTCGCGCGATCAAGCAACTGGTCCGCCAGGTCGCCCCGATGGATCACGGTACAGGTCACCAGGGCCGCGATGCGCTGCCCCGGCCCGGACAGCCCCAACAGGTCCCCATTGAGCAGCGCCAGCCGTTCGGCCGTCCGGACGGCGCTCCGGGCGCTCTCCCGGTCTTGCGGATCGTCCACAAGCAAGAGGTCCGGGCGGATCGTCCGGCCGTCGGCGTCCACATGCGACAGCCCGCGCACCGCGCCGGTCAGCCCGGCCACATGCAGCACCGCGCCGGACGCTTCATTGTCCGGGCCGGGCATGGTGGGCAGGACCAGCCGCTTGCGCTGCCAGACGATACAAGTTCGCTCGCCTTCGTAGAGTTGCCCCACGCAACGCCGGGCCTGCGATTCGAGCCGACGAATTGGGTACACCCCCTTCGGCCAGTCGGCCAGTAGCACGGGGTTATGCTCTAGCTCGGCTTTGATCCGCCCCAACGATTGTTCGGCAAGGCTCTCGTTCGCGGCGGCGATGACCACGAACCGCCGTCGGCCCGTCAACACGGCCCACAGCGCGGCCCGTTCCACGATGGATGTTTTGCCCGAGCCTCGGGGCATCGCCAAAGCGAACTGGCCCCCTCCGTCCACCACGGCTTGCAGCCGGGCGAGGGCCTTCAAGTGATCGTCGGACCATGCCAGAGCGAAGGTGCCGGGAAAGTAGCTTTCGAGGAACGTCCGTAGACAGCCGGCCGCCGCGTCCCGGCGCTTGCGGTTCTCGATTTCGGGGGCGGGGGCGATGTCTCGTCCCTTGCGGCTCGCTTCGAGGATATGGGCCGAAGCCCGCGCCGCAATGCCGTCATACAGCCCGACCGATCCGGCCTTGGGTTTCGCCAATCTGCCCATCGTAAAAACTCCCCAAAATGCGTAAACGTTCCCCGTGCGGTCGCGGGCGAAAGAACCGTCAGGAAGGACCCGTGACGGTCCCCAGCAACGCCCGGATGGCGGCCTTGATCGGTTCGGGGAGTGTCGGCCACGCGGCCACGAGCGCGGCCAGTTCGGCATCGGGGATGCCCCCTTCGCCTTGCTGGTCACTGCATCCGGCACTGCGCGCGGCGGCTTCCGTTGGCGTAACTGGCTTGCCCGCATTCGACTTAGAACACGACGCATCCGGCCTGTCACGCCGGAGGTTGCGGGTTCGAGCCCCGTCATCCTCGTTTGACCACAAACCCTGGGCCCTCCCAGGGTTTCTTTTTTGAGATGGATCCCGTTCGCGAATGGCCATCGAGGATGGCGCTTGGAAGCCCCTGGAGGCAACTCGCGTGGGTGATGTCGAGGTCGCATCGCCGATTCAACACCGCGGTTGAGCAAGGCGCGGATGGCCCGGCTTTCCGCAGGCTCACCGAGCCTCATCGACACGCCGTCCTCGAAGGCTTCAAATCTTGCCCAAAGCTTCACGGGGTAATCCCCCTTGCGCACGAGGAAGCCGGCCTCGCGAGCGACTGGTCTAGTGCCTCAAGGCCGGACCTCGCTACCCCAACTTTACCATGGCTCGCTGGAAGCCGGAGGGCGACACGTTCCTCATCAAGGCGGATAGGATACGCTCACGCGTCGTCAAGTCGGATGCGAAGCGATCCGATTCGGGACGTTTCTCTCACGAACGACTTGCGGACCAGGATCGGTGAGACGGGTCGGGACGGCGTCCCCGCGCCAGGTCGCGGCGATATCGAGGTTTAGTCCCCTTGATTGGCGCGTTAGAATTCCGTAGTTTAATCGGCCCGCTCGGTCATCAACGGACGGTTGCGAGCCGGGTTACGAGGGAAACCGGTCGAGCGGTTCCGGAATGGTCGGGGAGGTGGCAGCGCCCACAATGTACGTACCGAAGAAGGTGTTTTTCACCAAGGGTGTCGGGGTCCACCGCGAAAAGCTGTCCAGCTTCGAGCTGGCCTTGCGCGACGCCAAGATCGCCTGCTACAACCTGGTCCGGGTTTCGAGCATCTTCCCGCCCAATTGCCAGGAGGTCTCGATTAACGAGGGCCTCAAGCAGTTGCAGCCGGGCCAGATTGTCCATGTCGTGATCAGCGAGTCGGCCACCGCCGAGCCGAACCGCTTGATTGCGGCGAGTGTTGGTGTCGCCATTCCGCGCGATCGGAACACGTTCGGGTACCTCTCCGAGCATCACGCCTACGGTCAAACGGCGAAGGTCGCGGCCGACTATGCCGAGGATCTGGCGGCGGAGATGCTGGCGACCGTTCTCGGTGTTGAGTTCAACCCCGACAGTTCCTGGGACGAGAAGCGCGAGGTCTGGAAGATCGCCGACGTCATCTACAAAACCAAAGAGGTCACTCAGTCGGCCATCGGGAACAAGGACGGACACTGGACCACGGTCGTCGCCGCTGCCATCCTTTTGCCCTGATGCCAGCCCTCGATCACGCCGCAACGAGGTAGCCTCCCCGATGTCCTCCCACGGTTCCTCGCCTGACTATCTTCAACGGGTCAGCCAGCATCGAATCGCGCCACCGGCTGTTGGCGGGTCGATCCTCGCGGCCGACCTGATCGACCAGGCGTTTCTGAGTTACAACGGCGGCCGCTTGCGCGAGGTCTGTCAGGTTTTCACGAGAAAGCTGCTTGCACCGGAGTGCACGGTCGGACTGACGCTTTCGGGAGCCCTGACGCCGGCCGGTCTTGGGATGAGCTGCCTGATCCCCTTGATCCAGGCCGGATTCGTCGACTGGATTGTTTCGACGGGGGCCAACCTCTACCACGACACCCATTTCGCCCTCGATCTGCCGCTCCACCAGAGTCGGCCGGGCCTGGATGACTTCGAGCTCCGTGAGCACGATATCATCCGGATCTACGACATCGTCTTCGACTACAAGACGCTGCTCGATACGGATGCCTTCTATCGCGAGCTGATTCAGGACGAGGTGTTCGCCCGTCCGATGAGCACGGCTGAGTTCCATTACGAGGTCGGCCGATATCTTCAAGGTCGGGCCCAGGCGCTTGGTCGGGCATCGAGCAGCCTGCTGGTCGCGGCGTACGAGGCGGGCGTGCCGGTCTACACATCCAGCCCGGGCGACAGCTCCATCGGCATGAACCTCGCGGCGATGAGCCTCGCGGGCGGGAAGCTCCAGATCGACACACTCCGTGACGTGAATGAGACCGCCTCAATCGTCTACCGCGCCAAGCAGAACGGCGGGACCTCGGGCGTTCTGATCCTGGGTGGCGGGAGCCCGAAAAATTTCATGCTCCAGACCGAACCGCAGATCCAGGAAGTGCTCGGCCTCGCCGAGAGCGGCCACGACTACTTCCTTCAAATCACCGACGCCCGGCCCGATACCGGCGGCCTTTCAGGCGCCACCGCCCACGAAGCCATGACCTGGGGCAAGGTCGATCCCGACAAGTTGCCGGACTCGGTCACCTGTTACACCGACAGCACGATCGCCTTGCCGCTGTTGACCGCCTACGCCCTGGCCCGCCATGAGCCTCGACCCTTGAAGCGACTGTACGACCGACGGCTTGAGGACTACGAGGCTCTCCGCTCGGCCTACCTGGAACAACGGACGTCGGACAACATTCCCACCGGAATGGCCTCAAGGAAGAAGCCCCACTAAGGCGGACCGGCGGCCGTGATCAGCCCGACGCGGGTGCTCAAGATCGAGTCAGCGAGCGACGAGGTTCAGGCAGTCGACGAGGCGGCCCTGATCCTTCGACGTGGCGGTCTGGTTGCGTTTCCAACTGAGACCGTCTATGGCCTTGGAGCCGATGCGACCAACCCGATGGCGGTGGCCCGAATCTTCGAGGCGAAGGGACGTCCGGCGAGCAACCCCTTGATTGTGCATGTGAGTGACGTGGCCATGGCCCGCTCGTGTGTCGCGAGCTGGCCGGACCAGGCTCAGGCCCTCGCCGACCGATTCTGGCCGGGCCCGTTGACCCTTGTCCTACCCCGCTCCAACATCATCCCCGACATCGTGACGGCCGGTCGAGAGACCGTCGGTGTTCGGCTGCCGTCACCACGGCTGGTCCGCGCTTTGATCGAACGAACGGGTCGGCCCATCGCCGCGCCGAGCGCGAATCGATCCACCGGGATTTCTCCCACGACGGCCGAACACGTGCGAAAAGACCTCGAAGGCAAGGTCGATCTAATCCTCGACGGAGGGCCGACTCACCTTGGTATCGAATCGACTGTTGTTGATGTGCATGTGTCACCACCCTGCATTCTCCGTCCCGGCCCGATCTCGGCCGAGGATCTGGCGAGGGCGCTGGGTGGTGTTCAGCCGGTCGAGCTCACGCCATCGGGATCCTCGCCAATCGGGCCAGCGTCCAGCCCCGGTCAGATGGCCGTTCACTATGCGCCTCGAACGCGAGCGATCCGGCTGGAGGCTCCGCAACTCGACCGATTCCCCTGGAAGGATTCGACCGCCCTGCTGGTGGTCGGAGAACTGACGCCGCCGGCGATACCGGAGGGGGTAACCCGTCAGGTCGTGTTGAACACACCCGAACGCGCGGCGAGTGAATTGTATCGGGTCCTGCACGATTTCGACGAATGCGGCGTCGAGCAAATCGTGGTAGTCATGCCACCCGATCAATCCGATTGGCGAGCGATTCGTGACCGACTTCGCCGGGCGACACGCCCCTGGCTGGAAGAGGACTGCGGGACTTCGTCGCGCTGAGTTCGACCCGCGTCTCGGACCTCGGATCGCGTCGAATTGTCAAAGTCGGATCGGGTCCAAGCGACGCGATCCGTCGTCAACAATACGATCGAAGCGGTTGGGCCTTGGCTTCACACGAAACCGGGAATCGCGGGCCGTTTTCTCGAAGTTGTTCGATGGGGATTGCATGGGTCAGGGGCGGCCCGCGCGGGCGTCTCCCCCGTTGGGCGTGGGAGTCTTCTCGATCGTCGTCGATCGAGCGGATTGAGGAGGCTTGACCGTTGGAATCGACGCCACGAGGTGATTTTCCTGGAGGATTCGACGCACGCTTTGCATCGAGGCGAAGATCCCCACCGAACCGATCGGCGAGGACTCGGTGTGACCAACACAGACGCCGACGAGTGTGCCGTCGGCGCGGAAGAGACCGCCGCCGGAGCGGCCGCTCCTCGACGGTTTTTCCGTCACGGTAAAGCGCTGAACGCCACTTCCCTTGCGGACCTCGAGCCTGGCTGACCCCTTGACCCTTGTCTTCCAGGGGATCAGGTGAAGGGCGTTATCGATACCGACCGAGAGGACGACCTCTTCGCCCGCGGGTTCTCTGGCCTGAACGTCGAGCTTCGCCACGAAGGGCAAGGCCGTGACACTTCGGATGCGAACAACCGCCACATCCGTGGACGGGTCGGCGGCCACGATCTCGGCCGGGATCAAGCGGGGCCAGCCGCCGCCTTCGGTCAGGCTCGTGCCATGGCCGAGGTTGAGGCGGTGGATCTCAACCTGAAGATCGCCGTCGGGCTGCACGACATGGGCTGCCGTGAGAATCAGGGTATCGCGAGGGATCGACGCGATAATCGTGCCCGTTCCGCGCCCATTCCCTTTGCGGATCATCACGGTCGGTCGCAGTGTGCACGCGATGAGCGAGCTTTTGGAGTCGTTGCGCGTCGGGGCGGGTTGTTGCTCGAGACTTCGGGTCCGAGTCTGGGCCTGGCTCGTGCCTGATCCGGCCAGGAGCAAGATCCCGAGAAGCGTCGCGACGCGAGGCGGGTGTCGCCGCTCGAAGCACTGGAACATCAGGTCCGTCCTCGCCGGAGTATTCGAGTGCATGCTCCTCTCATTGTGGTCCGAGGACGGCTGTCAGGCAAGGATTTGTTCGGTTCCGATTTCGTTGAATCATCAGTGGAGGTGGGAAGTCGGGTCAGTCGAAGAGTCGGGGCTGAACGGTGAGATCAAGGTCCGGCTCGTCGGGTTCGCTCATGCCAAGGTGGCGATAGGCGAGATGTGTGGCGCGTCGGCCCCTTGGGGTCCGGACGATGAACTCGCGGCGCAGGAGGTAGGGCTCGACCTCGTCGGTGAGGGTGTCGACCGCCACGCTCATCGTCGCGGCGAGGGCCTCGACGCCGGTTGGTCCTCCCTTGAACACGCGGATCAAGGTTTCGATGTAGCGACGGTCCTGGCGATCGAGTCCTTCTTCGTCGACCTCCTGCATGCCAAGGGCATCGCGCGCGATCTCGAGGGTGATCTGGCCATTGGCGCGAGCGGTGGCGAAGTCGCGCACCCAACGGAGGCGGGCGTTGGCCAGTCGAGGCGTGCCTCGGCTTCGCTGGGCCAGTTCCCAGGCGGCGTCGGAGGTAATGGTGGTGCGGAGTTTACCGGCGTTGACTTCGATGATCCGTGCGAGATCCTCGACCTCGTAGAACTCGAGGTGCTCGTGCATATGGAAGCGGTCGCGGAGCGGGCCGGAGAGCATGCCGCTTCGGGTGGTCGCGCCGATGATCGTGAACTTCTTCAGCGGAAGGCTGATGGTTCGTGCCGACATCCCTTCGCCGAGCACGATGTCGACGCGGAAGTCTTCCATGGCCGGGTAGATGAACTCCTCGACCGTTTTGGGCAGGCGGTGAATTTCGTCGATGAAGAGGATCGAGCCGTCGACGGCGTTGGTGAGATAGGGGAGGACGTCGGCCTTCTTGTCGAGCGCGGGACCGCTGGTCATGTTGAGCTCGACGCCCAGCTCGTTGTGGAGCACTGTGGCGAAGGTGGTTTTGCCCAGTCCGGGAGGGCCGTCGAAGAGGATGTGGGGTAGGGGCTCGCTCCGCTTTCGAGCCGCTTCGAGCGCGATGGACAGGCGCTCGGCCACGATGCGTTGACCGATGACCTCGCTCAGGCGTTGGGGACGGAGCTTCTCGTCCATCGGGTCGAGGGTCCGGGGGGCGTCGATGCGCTTGGACTCATCGCGTTCGTCCCCGCCGCCGGTGATGATCGGTTCCCTGGCCATGAGGGGTGCCCCCGTTTCGGACGTCGGTTAGCGGGTTTTCTCGTAGATGGCGTCGATCATCTCGGCGACGCTCTTGAACTTCTTCTTGCCAACGAGGACCTGGTCGATCAGTTGTCTGGCCTGGCTCTCGGTGTGGCCGACCGAGAGGAGCGCGGCGAAGGTGTCGCGAATGACGTCGGAATCGGCATGATCGGCTTCCCCGTTGGAACCGACGGGTGTGCCTTCCTCGGAGGCTCTGGGCGCGACGATCAGGGCGAACTTGCCGACCTTACGCCGGAGTTTGGCCACGATGCGCTCGGCCGTGGCCTCGCCGATGCCGGGGTAGGTGGCCAGGGTCCGCACGTCCTGATCCTGGATCGTTCGGGCCAGTTCCCGAACGGGGCGGACCATGGCCCGAAGCGCCTTGCGGACGCCGACGCCGTCGACCGAGCAGAAGGTTTCGAAGAACTCGCGGTCGATCGGCGTCAGGAATCCGATGAGCCGGGGTCGCATCCGGCCGCTCATCTGGTTCCCCTCGATGTCGAAGACGGTGTGCAGGGTGACGAACTGGCCGATCTTCGACTGGAGCTGCCGTCGCGCATTCTCGGGGATGAGGATCTCGACGTCGATCGGTTCGAGGCCGAGCGTCAACTCCTCCTCGCCCACCGCGCGCAGCACGCCGCGAATTTGGGTGATCACCGGGCGACCTTTCCTTCCCTAGTCGGATCGGGAATCTGACGTTTTGTCCACGTATTCTGTCGTAAGACGGGGGATCGTGCAAGAGGATGCCCGAGGAATTCGAGCAAGCGAGTGGCTTCGTTTTTTCTGGGAGTTGTCGGGCGCGTCGCAATGAAATCGAGGACGAGTGCGCGACGAATCACAATTCGTAAGTTTGCAATAGTTCGAGAGTTCGGAATCCGATTTCGGTTCGTTTGGCGCCATCGACGGGCAGATCTCACACGGCGATTTCGGTTCGTTTCGGGAATCCGCGGGGACGACGACGCCATGGGATTTCGGTTCGTTTCGGGAGCTCGAGTCGTTGGTTCATGGTCGCGATTTCGGTTCGTTTCGTCGCGGGTCGAGTCGGGCGCGAGAGCGAGGGTTGTGCCGGAAATCCGGTGATGGACGGGTGGCTCGAGAGCGATATGGCTCGTGGAGGTGCTGCGGTTGTAGGTCATGGAACGCGATTCCGATTGGCGACGAGCTTGATTCCTTTCGAAGGAGCCACTTTGCCTCGGCGTTCGATCCTGCCAGTAAGATCATCGAGGACCGATCGCGGAGGATTCGCATTTTTTTCCGAGAATCGACCAGATTGTCGTGGCGGTATCCCGGCCTGAACGGGCCAGGTCGTGGTTCCGAAGGCACGAGGATCGCTCGCCGCCCGGCGATGGGCGGCGTTTCACCGCGCAGCGGCGGGTGAAACACGACGTTGTGAGTGTGGGATTCAAAACGGGGACCGGCAACTCGAAGACCCGGAGCCAGTCCCCGTTTCGCATTCGCCTCTCAGGCGAGGATTGGCGTGATCGGCGAGCCGTAGGAAACGGGGATGGGGCGGTCGAGCTGGTCGCGAAGTTCGGTGGCGGGGTCGATGCCGAGGCAGTGGAACATCGTGGCGGAGAGGTCGTCGGGGGTGCAGGGGAGATCCCTGGGATAGGCGCCGTTGGAGTCGGAGGCGCCGTGGACGTAGCCGCGTTTTAGTCCGCCTCCGGCGAGGAGGACGGTGTAGCATTGCGGCCAGTGGTCGCGGCCGGCGTCGCGGTTGATCTTGGGCGTGCGGCCGAACTCGCCCGTCCAGACGACCAACGTCTCGTCGAGCAGACCGCGCGAGTCGAGGTCTTCGAGCAGGGCCGAGACGGTCTGATCGGTAATCGGCAGTCGGGAGTTCTTCAGGGTGTTGAAATTGTCCTTGTGCGTGTCCCAGCCTCCGATGCCCGGCGAGTAGTAGACCGTGACGAACCGGACGCCCGCTTCGACGAGGCGACGGGCCAGCAAGACGCTCTGACCGTAGGTGGTGCGGCCGTAGCGATCGCGCAGGCGAGGGTCTTCGGCGTGGATGTCGAAGGCGCGTTGGGTTTCCGGCGCGGTCAAGAGCGAGAAGGCCCGCTCCTGGTACGACTCCATCCCTCGAACCGCGGCGATCGAGTCGTTAAGTCGCGAGTAGGAGGCGAGGCTTTCGAGCATTGCGTGTCGATCGGAGGCGCGGTCGAGGGGGACCTCCATGGGCAACGAGAGCTCGTCGACGCGGAAGCCTGGATCGTTCGGGTTCTTGGTGATGAAGAGCGGGTCGTGCTGCTTGCCGAGGAAGCCCGCGAATTCGCCTGGCGTGCGGAACGGGCCGTCGGCAATCATCGTCGGCAGGGAGACGGCGGTCGGTACGCGCTTGGTGGTCGGCGCGAGCTTGTCAACGATCGAGCCGTAGGCGGGGAAGTCGGTGGCCGTGGCGTTCGCGGTGACAATGTCGATGAGGGGCTTGTGGCCAGTCAGCGAGTAGAACGCGGCGGAGTTGTGCGCGCCAGTCGTGTGGTGGATCGAGCGGACGAGGCAAACCTTGTCCATGATGCGGGACATGCGAGGCAGGTGCTCGCAGACCGGCACGCCTGGAAGGTTCGACGGGATCGGGTTGAACTCGCCTCGGATCTCGGCCGGCGCTTTGGGCTTCATGTCGAAGGTGTCGTGATGGCTCGCCCCGCCGAACTGGTGGAGGAAGATGACCGACTTGGCGCGGACCGGCCGCTCCGTGTTTCGACGATCCTCCGCGCGAAGGCTATCGGCCAGGCCCAGGCCCAGCCATCCGAGCGCGCCGATTTGCAGGACCTGTCGACGAGTGGCACGTTGGCGACGAAAATCGAGACAGCCGATATCGTGTCGCATGGTCGGGTCCTCTTTGCATCTCAATCCACGAAGGCCATGACTTTCTCGACGATCGCGATTAAACTCTTTGTAAACAATCGGCGAGACGAACGCCAGACATCATCGATTGCAGTTTGCTGTCGGATCGAGTGATCCTGATACTCCTCGTCGGGCATCGAGGCGGGCTTCGCCGCCACGACCGCCGGGCGAACGGCAGCGGCCGCTCATCCTCGCGGCCGTCCCTCCGAAGAAACTCCGCGAAAGGAGGTCCCCATGGCCCCCCGCTTGGCCACCTCGACGCGAATCCGATCGGTTTTTGTGATTGGCTGGTTGGTGATGGCGACCTCCGCGCTCGGCAAGGAGCCGACCCGGCTGTCGATCGAGCCGAGGTCAACCCGCCTTGACGGTCCTCGAGCCACGGCGCAGTTGATCGTCACCGGGCACTACGACGACGGAACGGTTCGCGACCTGACGAAAACGGCCCGGTGGTCCAGCGGCGATCCGAAGGTCGTGGTCGCCGAGCCAGGTGGCCGGATCTCGCCAGGTGTCGATGGGACGGTGGACGTGGTCGCGACGGTCGGTTCGCTGGAAGCGAGAACGGAAGTCGTCGTCAGCCACACGACGAAGGCCGATCCGGTCGTGTTCTCCCATGAGGTCTTGCCGTCGCTCACGAAGGCGGGTTGCAACCAGGGAGGCTGCCACGGCACGCCGACCGGCAAGAATGGGTTCCGCCTGAGCCTTCGAGGCTACGACTCGAAACTCGACCTGATGACGCTCACGAGAGAGGTTGGAACGAGGCGGACCAACCCCATGCAGCCCGACGCGAGCCTCATCCTCCTGAAAGGCACCGGCGCGGTCGAGCACCAGGGCGGGCAGCGGTTCACATCGGAGAGCTTGCCGTACCGGATTCTTCGACAGTGGATTGCCGAGGGGCTTCACGCCGATCCCTCCGACACGCCGAAGCTGGTGAGCCTCAACGTCACACCTTCGGTTCGGGTTCTCGATGACCCCGCGAGGGAACAGCAGCTCGTCGTGCGGGCCTCCTTCTCGGATGGCACGGAGCGCGACGTGACGAGGCTGGCGCGTTACAGCTCGTCGGATGAGTCGCGCGTGAAGGTCGACGAGTGGGGACTGGCTCGTCGCGCGCAGCGAGGGGAATCGACGATCCTGGTCGGTTTCGAAAACCTGATCGCGACCAGTCAGCTCGTGTTTCGTGAACCGGTCGAAGGTCTGATCTGGGTCGATCCCCCTGAGAAGAACCTGGTCGATCACCACGTTTTCGCCAAGCTGAAGCTCTTGGGGATCCCGCCCTCCGACCTGGCCGATGACGCGACCTTTTGCCGTCGCGTGTACCTCGACCTGATCGGCCTACCGCCCTCGCCCGACGAGGTTCGCGCGTTCCTTGCCGACACGAAACCCGACAAGCGATCGCGCCTGATCGACGCGTTGCTCGACCGGCCGGAGTACGTCGACTTCTGGACGCTCAAGTGGTCGGACCGGCTCGGTTGCAACCAGCGGTTCACGGGCAAGAAAGGGGCGTTCAGCTATCATCGCTGGATCCACGACCAGATCGCCGCGAATGTGCCGTTCGACCAGTTCGTGCGAACCATCGTCACGGCCAAGGGGGCGAACTACACGAATCCGCCGGCCAGCTTTTATCGCCGGCTCCGGAATCCCGAGGAAGCCGTCGAGAGCGTCAGCCAGCTTTTTCTCGGCGTGCGCGTTCAGTGCGCGAAGTGCCACAATCATCCGGCGGAGCGATGGACGCAGGACGACTACTACGGCATGGCCGCGTTCTTCAGTCAGTTGCGGTTCAAGGACGGACCCCAGTCCTACGCGCAATACAACAAGGAAGAAACGGTCTACCTGAAGCCGGACGCCGACGTGATTCAGCCTCGAACCGGAGTGAGGATGCCGCCCAAGCCGCTCGGCGACGCGGTTGTGAAGGTTGTGTCGGGAGATGATCGCCGAGAAGCACTGGCCGACTGGCTGGTCTCACCGGAGAACCCATTCTTCGCGAAGGCGACGGTCAACCGTCTCTGGTATCACCTGCTCGGTCGAGGGATCGTGGAGCCCGTTGACGACATCCGGGATTCGAATCCCCCCGCGTCGGCCGAGCTGTTGCAAGCGCTGGCCGACGACTTCACGGCGCATGGCTTCGACGTCAAGCACACGATCCGCCTGATTTGCAACAGCCGGACGTACCAGCTTTCCTCGACGCCGAACGCGTTCAACGCCGACGACGATCGGTACTTCTCCCACGCGAAGGTCCGGCTGCTCTCGGCCGAGCAGTTGCTCGACGCGATCTCGCAAGTGGCGGGCGTGCCCGAGCCGCTGTTCAACCTCCCCCCTGGTACGCGAGCCGTGCAGATTCCCGACGGCGAATTTCCCCACGAGTTCCTTCGCACGTTCGGTCAGCCGCCGCGCTCGGTGGCCTGCGAGTGCGAGCGAGGCAGCGATTCCACGCTCGAACAGGCGCTCCAGATCGTCGGAGGCCGCACGGTTCACGGGAAGATCATCGCGCCCAAGAACCGTATTGGACGCCTGCTTGACGCGGGAGCGAGCGACGAGGCGCTGGTCGACGAACTCTTCGTGGCCACGCTTGGTCGCGAACCAGCCGAGCCAGAGCGGCAGCTCGCGTTGTCGCGATTGACGGCGCGGAAGGACGATCGCCGACGCGCCGCGGAAGACCTGCTTTGGTCGCTCTTGAACCATCCCGAGTTCCTCTTTCAGCACTGACGCGCGGGACGAAGTGGCTCGCTCGAACGTCGCGAGCGATCGTTTCGTCTGGATTCCAGGGCTTCCGCTCGGAAAAAAACGAGCGGAGGCCCAATTTTTTTTCTGGGAGAGGATTGGCGACGAATCGACGCGTTCGTTCCCACGCCGCGCCGCATGTGTTCGATTGAGGCCGCGATGGCGCGCGCTGGAACCCTGGGTATTTTCCCGGAAAAACCGAGAAAGACACATGATCGAAGTCGAGGACGAGTAGTTGAAGTGACGATCATACAGAAACTCGAAATTCCGACATAATGTGGATGAAATCGATGCGAAGAGGCGTTAAAGCCTCCGAAATCGCTAAAACGGCGGGAAATGCTCCCATCTTCGTCTTCCCGAGCGTGATATATTTCGCTAAGAACTTGCAGCAAGATCGGCAGCTTGGTGCCGGTCGCGGCAGTTTTCAACGATTGAGGGTTAGAGGCGATGGCGAAGAAGAAGAGCACGACCAAGCAGGGGGCAGCCTCCGCGACCAAGGCCACCGTCAAGAAGGCCGCGGTCAAGAAGGCGCCCGCGCGGAAGAGTGTGTCGGCGGAGACCGCGGTGAAGGCGGGCACACCCAAGGCGGCCGTCAAGAAGGCCGCGGCGCCCAAGAAGGCGGCTCCGAAGAAGGCGCCCGCGATCAAGGTCACGGACAAGCAGCGGGAGTTGCTCCAGAAGGTCCTGGCCGCGGGCGAGTCGGGTTTCACCACCGACCAGAAGGCGGAGGAGCGTTCGCTGGAGGCCCTGAAGGAGAAGAAGCTCTTGAAGAAGGGCGCGAAGGACAAGGCCACCGGGAAGGCGGCTTACATGGTGACCAACCTCGGCAAGAAGACGCTGGGTGGCACCACGGCCTGAGGCGCTCGCCGACGTGGCTCGTCGAGACAGCGTGGTCCGGCATTCGGCCCGGACGAAATCCGTTTGATCCAGGTTTTCCGACGAGCCCGATAACCGCGGTATCCGCCCCTCTTCGACGGCGAAGAGGGGCGTTTTCGCTCCGGCTCCGAGAGGGGCGGAACGCGGAGAGGTCCAGAGAGGACGAAGGCGAGATTGAGCCCGCGCGTTAGGCTTCCGGCGATGGTTCGTCGTACAGGGGCGTGCACTCGACCAGGCGCGCGGAATCGCCGTCGTGCACGGCCATTTTCGCGCCGGCCCAGAGACTCACGCCGGCGAAGCGGCCATCCTTCGACAGGCAGTAGAACTTCACGTCGAAGTTGGGTCGGCCCTTGTCGTCCTGAAGTCGCTTGGCATGGTTCGTGGACACGATCCGCTTGCAGGCTTCGATCGCGGCGTCCTTCGGCGAGAGGCCACGTCGCATGGCCTCGATGATGTTGTGGCTGGAGAGGTTCAGCAGGTTGGCCTCGCCTCGTCCGGTGGAGCCCGCCGAGCCGACCGTGTTATCGAGGAACAGGCCCGCGCCGAGGATCGGTGAATCGCCCACGCGTCCAGGGATCTTGAAGTAAAGGCCCGACGTGGTAGTGACGCAACCGAGGTCGCCGTGCGTGTCGAGTGCCGAGCAGTGAATCGTGCCGTGTTCGCGGACGTAGGTTTCGCCGAAGAATTTCCTCACAGCGGGGTCGAGCTCGTCGGGGGGAGGCGGGATGCGATCATCCTCCTTGCCCTGAGTCTCCTTCCAGTAGAGCCAGATCTTGCGAGCCTCGTCGGTCAGGAGGTCGACTTCGGGGAAGCCGTGCGCCTTGGCGAAGCGTAACGCGCCCTCCCCGACAAGCAGGCAGTGATCGGTCCGCTTCATGACCAGGCGCGCGACGGCCGCCGGGTGCATGATGTTTCGCAAGGCGGCGACCGCGCCTCCCCCGTGTGTCGGCCCATGCATCACGGCCGAGTCGAGTTCGACGATGCCGTCCTCGTTGGGAATTCCGCCGTAGCCGACCGAGTGATCGGTCGGATCGGCCTCGACGATCGCCACGCCCGCGATGGCCGCGTCGAGGGGATCGGCGCCGGCCTGGATCAGTTCCATGGCTTTTGAAACGGCTTTCAAGCCGTTGGCGCTCGAAACCACGACGGGGCGTTTCCGACCGAGGTCTTTCGGAGGAGTGGC
>CAZRGV010000076.1:22380-30324 GCA_964599655.1 uncultured Isosphaeraceae bacterium
GCAAGGCTGGTGGCAAGGAATCGACGGCGGTCGAGGCTCTCGGGCATTGTGACGCGTCCTTCTGGAGAATCGAGATCTTCGCCTTTTGGGGACAGGCCCAGGGAGAGTTCGGGCAAGACGATTCGAGGATAGCGATGGCGGGGACCCGAGGCCATGCTTGGCCTCGGAGGGCGTTCCGCTCGAAGCCAGGCTTCGGAGTTGATCTTGGCCGATCAGGACCGACCGATTATAGTTCGCCCGCCGCGAAGAACGATCCCGTCGATACCCTGCGCGGACGGACCCGTATCCGAGGGATTCGTCCGGCATTCCGATCAACACTTCCATTGGCCGCCGACGCGCGGCGGGGCCATTCGCCATGGACGGAACGACCTGGACATCGCGAACGAACAAGAGGATGCGTTTCGCAGCGACCCTCGTTGTTCTTTGGGCGATCTCCGGCTGCGCCAGCTACATCGGTTCGACGGCCAGCAGCTTTCTGATCAAGGTGCGAGACAGCCGCGACCCGAACGTGCGACATCTCGCGTACCAGAACCTGGCGAACGCGAATTGTTATGACAACGACGAGCAGAAAGCCGAGGCGGCTCGCGTTCTCTCGGCGCGGCTTTACGACCGAAAGCGCCCCGAGCCCGTCGCCACGCGAGCGGTTATCTGCCGCACACTTGGGGAACTCGGTCGACCGGAAGGCCGCGAAGTCCTGCTGCGGGCCGTTGACGACCCGGAACCCCTCGTCCGATCGGCGGCCTGCCGGGCTCTCGGCAAGGTGGGGACGCCTGACGACGCAACCACGATGGCCCGCGTGATGGCCGCCGACAACGATCCCGATTGCCGGATCGCCGCCATCGAAGGGATCGGAACCCTTCGGGCGAGCGACCCAAGGATCAACGCGGTCCTTGTCGACGGCATGCAAAGTCCCGACCCGGCGATCCGGCTCGCGTCCTACAACGCCCTCCGCTCGATTTCGAACCAGGAGCTCGGACCCGACCCCAAGCAATGGAAGGCCTGGCTCAATCCGCAGACCGGAACGTCGACGGAATCGCCCAAGGCACAGCTTGCGGGGGGCGGCTCCGGAACGGCCGGAGCGCCGGTGGTGCCGCGCTAAATCCGAGCCGGATGAGCATGTGAGATCGGCTTCGAGGCGTGTGTGGCATTTGCGGCGTTGTCGGTGCGCGTATAATTCCTCGCGAACCCGTCAGGCCCATCCCGTGTCGCAACGACACACGCCCTGACAGGGTTTCGTGTCGATCGCGTCGCGCGAGGGGTCATGGATACGCACACGCTGGATTTGCTTGAGTTCGACAAGATTCGCGCCCTCGTGGCCGGCTACGCGGCGTGCACGTTGGGCAAGGATGCCGCGCGACGGCTCGAACCGGTTTGTGATCGAAATGAGATCCAGCACCGGCAAGCCTTGACGACCGAAATGGCCGATGCGCTTTCGGCCGGCCTAACGCCTCCGCTCGGTGGATTACATGACATCCGAGGCAACGTGCGACGGGCTCAGATCGACGCGACCCTCTCCGCCGAGGAACTCGCGGAAGTCGTTGAGGTCCTCCGCGCGATCGGCAATATCGACCGTTGGCTGGCTCGCATCGGCGAACAATTTCCAAGGCTCGGGGCGCTGAGGCAGGGCGTGGGCGAGTTCTCGGGCGTCGCCAACGCGATCGAATCCTGCCTCGATGATCGCGGCACGATCCTCGACACCGCCAGCCGCCGCCTCTCGGCCATTCGTCGCGAGATTCAACAAGAAGAGGAGCGAATCCAGGAGACGCTTCGCAGGATGCTCCGCTCGCCAGAGCTTCGGCGCATCCTCCGCTATCCCAACTTCACGATGGTCGGACATCACTACGTCTTGCCGATCGCGAAGGAGCATCGAGGCGAGATCCAGGGGTCGGTCCATCGCACCAGCGCCAGCAACGAGACGGTCTTCATTGAGCCGCAGGCGATCGCGGAAAAGTCGGCTCAGGTTTCCTTTCTTCGCGCGAAGGAACAAAAGGAGATCCGGCGGATTCTTCGATGGCTGAGCGCCCAGGTAGGTCAGGTGGCCGACTCGCTCCTCATGACGCTGGAAACCGCGGCGCAACTCGACCTGGTTCACGCCGAAGGCCGCTATAGCCTCGATTTCCGAATGTCGCCGCCGGACTTCAACGCGGAAGGCACGCTGGTCCTTCGAGGGGCCCGACACCCCCTGCTCGAGTCGCTCTTCCGCGACGAGGCAAAGGCAGCGAGGCCGGTGACGCCGGCTGCGATGAGCTCCGAAGGCGAGAGCCTCGGAGAGCCTCGTCCGACGGAGCCCGTGACGCGCGTCGAGCCTCGCAACGTGGTTCCGATCGACGTTCATCTCGGGCTTCGATCGAACATCCTGGTCATCACCGGACCCAATACCGGTGGAAAAACCGTGGCCCTCAAGACGGTGGGGTTGCTCGCGGTCATGGCGCAATCGGGGCTCCACATCCCCGCGCACCAAGGGTCGCGGTTGCCGATCTTCGACGATGTGCTGGCGGACATCGGCGACGAGCAGAGCCTGGAACAATCGCTCTCGACCTTTTCGTCGCACATCCGGCGGATCTCGGAAATCCTGGCCACGGCGACGGAGAAATCGCTCGTCCTGATGGATGAGATGGGGGCGGGAACCGACCCTGCCGAAGGAGCCGCGCTGGGGCGAGCGATTCTGGATGAACTCGACTCGATCGGATGCCGGGCGATGGTGACGACGCATATCGGCGACTTGAAAACGTATGCCTTCACCAATCCGAGGGCGGAGAACGCCGCAGTCGAATTCGACCTTGAATCCCTTCGCCCGCTTTATCGCCTCCACATTGGCGATATCGGGCAATCCAACGCGTTGCAGATCGCCCGGCGATTGCAACTCCCCGAGCACCTCGTGACGCGAGCGGCGGGCTATCTCGAACGAAGCAAGGGGCAGACGGCCCCCGAATGGGAAATTCTCCAGACACTCCGCAAGGAGGCCGAGGTTGCCCGGACCGAGGCGATTGCGGCCCAGGCTGAAGCTCAGCGAACTCGAGACGCGCTCCACCAGCGGCTCGCCGACCTTCAGTCACAGGCCGAGTCGGACGCCCGGATCGCCGAGGCTCGTGCTCGACTTCAGGCCGGCGACCGGGTCGTGGTTCCTCGCTTCGGCTACGACCGGCCAGGACGGATCGTCAAGCTCGACACCAAGAAGAATTCGGCGCGCGTCGCGATCGGCATGATGCAGTGGGACGTCTCGATCGACGAGTTGATTCCCCAGGTCGTCCGCGCACCCGAGGCGCCCGCCGAGGCCTCGGGGAAGGGCAAATCGACGTCACGCCTGCCCCGCCTTGAGGATTTCCAGGACTCGTGAGTTCTACCGGCGGCTACGGTCGAGTTTCGCAGGAACGTGCCGAACGCACGACCTCCGCCGCTCTTGGAGCAGGCTGGCCGGCTCCAAACGGCGTCACGGGACCTGAACGTACTGATTGCCCGCCTTGGTGAAGGCCGGCGTGATTCGATGATGCCCTGTCAATCGCCAGGAACGGAGCCTGGGACCAGGCAGTGAGAGAGCGAGCAGGGCCAGCGTCAGGGCGCCTGGAGCGACCACACCGCGCGGCAGACCCATCGACAACAGCCAGGGAACCGAGACGACCGCGACGAGGCCCGCCGCCACTGGCGCGAGAAAGACCTTGTCGTACCCAGGGACAATCCATCGGAAGGTCGTGAACCGACCGAGGAAACTGACCGGGGGCGAATACCCGGTGACGTACGAGCCGATCCGGTAGATCAATAGCGGCGTGAAAATATACATGAACGCGGTTAAATAGACCCCTTGTTGCGCGTTGGGCACACTCTCGAGAATTGACCCGAACGCGTAAAGGGTCCAGCCGGCCAGCAGGCTACCCAGGACCGCGTCACGACGTCGAAGCTGCCGGTCGTCGGGAAACTTCGGTCCGAGCTGGTCGTGGGGCCAGCCGAGCCTCCGCCTGGTGAAGGCCGTTTCACGGTTCCGCCGCGCATCGGTGTACTCGTCGAGCCAGGCGAGATCCCAGGGAAAGCGCTTCAAGGACAGCCGCAGTCCGACGAGCGCGACGAGATAGAGACCCAGGACGATCACGACGCACGCCTCGGGCCAGAATGAGAATCGAATCGCGAGTCCCAACCCGAACAGCACGAGATACGCGAATGGCCAGACCCCCGTGGACCAGAAGCTGACCGAGAGACAGGCGAGGTACGCTCCCAGGAGTAAGGCCAACATGGCAACGACGTTGACACTTCCTTGCGCCCAGATCGGGACGCCGACCGCGAGCAGGACGAAAGCGTCCTCCCAGACCAAATGAATGGGACCGGTCGGTAGAGGCTTCTTCCAGGTCCAGGGTGTCGTCTCTAGCCATCGACGGTAGTCGGATCGATAGAACGGATGGAAAGCGAGCACCCGATAGGCACCGTAGGCGATGGACGAAACGCTCATCAGGAAGATCATGGCCACCGAGTCGCGACGGAAAGCCCGGCCTTGCTGGAGCAGCACCAGAAGGTCGGGAATCGACGCCAGAAGGTAGAAGAGGAGGAAGGCGACGAGTACCCACGCCGGCGGCAAAATCACCCGGAGGCGACGGATCATCGGAGGTACTCCTCGAAGTAGTGTTCGAGGTTTCGCGAGGTCTCGGGATAGATCAGCCGTTCCAGAATGTGGCCGAGCGAGCCGTGAGCGTCGAGGGATCGCCGTAGCCCTTCGATCGAGTCGAAGGCCAGGATCCGGCCATCCTGAAGGATCAGGACCCGGTCGGCGATTTCCTCGACGAGCTCGGGCACGGGGCTGGTCAGTACGATGGTTGTTCGCTTGCGGTCGACGAGCTGGCGCAGGACACGTCTCAGGGCGAGCAAGCCGGCGGGGTCGAGACCGCCGGAAAACGGCTCGTCGAGGAGGAGGATCGGGGCTTCCGTGACCAGTGCGGAGCAGATCGCGATCTTCTTCTGCTGCCCGCTGGAATAACCACGGATGGGGGAATCGGCCTGTTCGGCGAGGTCGAAGATTTCCAGGAGCCGGCTGGCATGATCCATCAATCGGTCGTCGTCGATGTCGTAGAGCCGGCCGACGCCATGAAGGAACTCTCGGCCCGTGCGATTGCCGGGCAGCCAGGGGCGGTCGGGAAGATAAACCGCGCGTCGTCGGATTTCGAGCTCTTCCTCGGAGGAACGGCGACGGCGAAGCTTGTCGATCTCAACGAAGCCTCGCTGCGGCGTCAACACACCGCCCATGACTCCGAGCAGCGTGCTCTTCCCCATACCGTTCGGCCCAAGAACGACAATCAATTCCCCTGTGAGGATATGAAGATGAATGTTCTTGAGGACGGGCCGCACGCCGTAGTGCTGCGTGACGTCGGAGAGCACGATCATCCAGACAAGCCTCGTGCGGACGGAACCGATCAGGATGCCTCGTGACGGTCCAAGATCGTCGGAGTCGAGGCATCGTGATCCACTCTATCAAGCCGGCCCCTGGCCTCCGAGGGTCAACCTGGGGACGCCTGCCTGAGAAACAGGACGCCGAGAGGCGGCAGGCGAAGCTCGAGGTGGAACGGACGTCCCGCGTGACCCTCCGGCCTCGCCCAGACGCCACCCTCGTTGCCCACATTGGAGCCGCCATAGTAGCCGGCATCGGTGTTGAGGATCTCCCGATAGTAGCCGCCGCTCGGAACACCGATTCGGTATGATTCACGGACGATCGGCGTGAAGTTGCAGACGACGACCACCTCCTTGCCTGGGGTCCGGCCCCGCCGGAGAAACGCGAGAACGCTGTTCTCCCAGTCATGCAGCTCGAGCCATTCAAACCCGGTCCACTCGAAGTCGATCTCGTGAAGCGCGGGTTCCGCCTTGTACATCCGGTTCAGGTCGCCGACGAGCCGTTGCACCCCCTGGTGCGATTCCCACTGGAGCAAGTGCCAGTCGAGGCTGTCGTCGTGCTTCCACTCGCGCCACTGCGCGATCTCGTCACCCATGAAGAGCAGCTTCTTGCCCGGGTGGCCCCACATGTAGCCGTAGAGGAGGCGGAGGTTGGCGTACTTTTGCCAGAGGTCCCCCGGCATCTTGTCGAGCAGCGATCCCTTGCCGTGCACGACCTCGTCGTGCGACATCGGCAACATGAAGTTCTCGGTAAACGCGTAGATCAGGCTGAACGTCAGCGATCCATGTTCGTACTTGCGGTAGATCGGATCTTTCGACATGTAACGCAGCGTGTCGTTCATCCAGCCCATATTCCACTTGAGGCTGAAGCCGAGACCTCCCAGGTAGGTCGGCCGAGACACGCCCGACCAGCTCGTCGACTCCTCGGCGATCGTGAGGATGCCCGGATGGTAGTGGTGGGCGATCTCGTTGAGCCGTTTGAGAAAGTCGATGGCCTCCAGATTTTCATTCCCGCCGTAGATGTTCGGAATCCAGTCACCCGGCTTACGTGAGTAGTCGAGGTAGATCATCGACGCCACCGCATCGACGCGAAGCCCGTCGATGTGGTAGCGCTCGAGCCAGAACAGGGCATTCCCGAGCAGGAAATTGCGGACCTCGGCGCGGCCATAATTAAAAATCTTCGTGCCCCAGTCGCGATGCTCTCCCAGCCGTGGATCCTCGTGCTCGTACAGGTGCGTGCCGTCGAAGTAGCCGAGCCCGTGAACATCTCTGGGAAAGTGCGCCGGTACCCAGTCGAGGATGACGCCGTAACCATGCTTGTGGAGGGTATCGACGAAATAGGCGAAGTCGTCCGGCGTTCCGTAGCGAGACGTCGGCGCGAAGTACCCAACCGGCTGATAGCCCCAGCTGCCGTCGAAGGGATGCTCGCTCACCGGCAGGAGTTCCACGTGGGTGAATTCCAGGTTTGCCAGGTACGCCACGAGTTCGTCGGCCAGTTCGCGGTAGTTCAGGAAGCGATTCCCCTCTTCGACCTTGCGTCGCCAGGATCCGAGATGCACCTCGTAGACCGAGATCGGCGCGTCGAGGCTCTGTCTCCGAGCACGCTGTTTCAGCCAATCGTCATCGTTCCATGAGAACTTCTCGATATCCCAGACAATCGAGGCGGTTTTTGGCCGCAGCTCCGCGTAAAACCCATAGGGATCGGCCTTGGTGACGAGGTAGCCGTGATACCGGCTTTTGATTTCGAATTTGTAAACTTCTCCCTGGGTCAGGTCGGGAATAAAGATCTCCCAGATTCCGCCAGGACCGCGGTTTCGCATCGGGTGGCAACGGCCGTCCCAGTGGTTGAAGTTTCCGACCACGCTCACGCGGAGCGCATTGGGCGCCCAGACCGCGAAATGGACGCCCCGGAATCCCTCGTGATTCACGATGTGGGCGCCGAGTCGCTCGTAATTTCGATAATGGGTCCCTTCCCCGAGTAGGTGCAGGTCGAAGTCGGTCAGAACCGGTCCGAATCGAAACGGGTCGACGAACTCCCAGCTATGGCCTTCATGGTTTTCAACCATCAGGCGATAGGGAAACGACTCGCGATGTTCGGGGAAAGCGCGAACGAAGAAGCCGTCGGAATGGATCCGTTCCATCTCCAACTTCACGCCGGGTTCGCCACGGGACAGGTCAACGACCCAGGCTCGACGCGCCTGCGGCAGCATGGCGCGAACGATCTGGCCCGGTGCGCCCTCGATCGTCACCTCATGGATTCCCAGGATGGAGAACGGATCCCAGTGGGCCGAGTGGACGATCAGGTCGATATCACTGGCTTTGGTGTAGCTCTCGAGCCGGGTTGAGGTGGTCGACATCGCTTCTCCCAGTTTCCGTCGCATTGAGTCGTCAAGGTGTGCTCTGGCATCCGTCGCCAAACTAACGGTGATTCCCCCGCAGTGCAACTCCCGTCGGCCGGACTCTCCCGCAAGCTTCGTGCACCGTCGTCGCCCCGGGCGACTACACGATCACCGTGCAGAAAACCGGCTACAAACCCCTGACCAAAAATATCACCGTGCCGCTCGGAGCTCCATACCA
>CAZRGV010000077.1:0-4797 GCA_964599655.1 uncultured Isosphaeraceae bacterium
TGCCCGGCCACGGACCGCCCACGACCATCGGCGCCGAGAAACGAAACAACCCGTTCGTGGGGGAGAACGCGGGGCTCTACGGGCTGGACTGAACGGGACGCGCTTCGACTTTCGATTTTCCGTGGCGATCCGTCCGCGTCGGAGCACCGGTTCGTCGAACGCGGAGCACGGAGCGCCCGGTTTCCAACGTCGAGGACGTGAAAGACTCAGGGGGCTTGGATTCCAGAGGCCGGGACGTCCTGAGTCGGGCGCTCGGCTTCCTGGGGTTCGAGGAGAAAACGCGCCCGCTCTTCGGGTGTCGGCAACCGGCAGGTTTCCTTCTTGCCGAACCAACGGTAACGATTTCGGGCGATGAGGCCGTACACCGCGTCTCGAATCGGCCGGGGAATGACGATCAGACCGAAGAGGAGGTTCCAGGGGAACCGCAGGCGACGTGCGATCCGAAGCGCGGCGGTCGAGCGATCGCTGAGGCGGTCGCCCTCGATCAGGTAAACGCTCTGGACCTCGCTGGACTCGATCCCGTGTTCGGCCAGCAAGCGCCGACCGGCCTCGGACTGGTTCGACGCGAACAAGAACTCGGCGCGCGGGTCGCGTTTCAGGACGAAATCGACCGAGGCGTTGCAGAGGTTGCAAACCCCGTCGAAGACGATCAACGGCCTGGAGGCGCGGGGGCGGTCGAGGGTTTCCTCAGAACGCGCGATGGTCGCCATGGCTGGGCTCCCCGAAACGCAAGGACGATGTGTGGGAGGAAACGCCCAGGATCAGGTCTTCCGCGTGATCCAGCTCGCGAAGGATCTGGCTGCATTCCCGAGCGGCGAGCAGGCAAAGGACCGTCACCAGGAAGCCGGCCAGGCCGCGGATCGCCGACAAACCAAGCCAGAGCAGCCAGGTCAGGAGGTTGAGGCCCGGTCGCGGTCGCAAGGGCCAACCGAGTTCCCAGTCGGTCTGGTAGAGCACGAGAATCGCCCAGACGATCACGCCGGCGACGACCAGCGCCAGGATCGAGGCGAGGGATTCGCCGGCCTCCTCGCGGCCCAAATGGGCCACCACGCTGTAGGCGAGGCTCGCGACCACGCCCAGCCAGACCCAGCGGGCCCCGATCATGAGCTGGATTCGGAGCCATCGGTGCCCGAGTTCCGCCGGACCGAGGCCGAAGGTTTCGCCGTGGCGAACGACCCAGAAAACGATGCCGGCCAGGCTCAGAAGCACGAGGTAGCCGGATCGGCGTTTCCAGTCGGGTTCCGACCAACGCCCCCAGAGCAAGGACGCGCCCAGCAGCGAACTCCAGACGATCGTCGATCCGGCGGCCCATTGCCAGAGCGGACTGGCGATGAAATCCATGATCTCCGGTTGCCAGGTCAGGAAGAAGGCCACGCCGGCCGCCGAGTCCAGGACCATCAATCCCGTGCCCAGAGCGCACAAGAGGAACGCGGCCCGACAGAGCCGATACCTTGGTCGATGCTCGTCGCGTTCCCAGTCCATCGGTGGATTCATCAAAAATCGACCGTTAACGCCTGTGTGATCCGGAAACCGGTGTCGGGCTCGCGATCGACGTCTCCACCCGCGTCAGGGGATAGATCCGGACGCGCACCTCGCTCGCGTAGTGGGCCAGGGGTGGAATCGCTGGTCGGGCGATGCCCGAGGCGGCCAGGAGGCTTTCCTCCAGGTGCACGACCTTCGCGGGCTGAAGCGGGTAAGGCGCGTGGTGAACCTGACCGCGAACCAGCCGCGCGCCGTGCCGAGTGTAAAGAAAGTAACGTTCCGCGAGGAAATGCTCCAGAGTGCCGACCTTCGCCGGAGCGGGCGAGCCAATCGGCCGGTACGTGACGTGGCAGGTCGCCGGCCTCTCGACCGGCCCCAACCGCTCCGATCGGTAGTCGATCTCGAACGATCCGGGCTGCGACTCCAACGCCGAGATCGACAGGCTCATCCGGGCGAAATAATAGGGAAGATGCCAGAACCGCCTCGCGAGGAACACGGCGATCCGATTCGCGGCATCGAGACTAAAAAACCAGACGCCCGGATCGCGGCCTTGTTGATGGACGTAGGTGCGGACGTTGACCTCGTGGAACGAGGAAAGCCCCCAGACGGGCGGGGCCCAGACCGGCCGAACGCCCGTCATCGTGAACGGGACCAGACCGACGAACGCCTGCCCCTCGAAGGTATCCACGTCGAGCGTGTCGGGAATCAAGGGCCGGAGACTCTCGACGGGCAACGGCCAGTGCAGGAAGAGCAGGTGGGCCCACCGTTGCCGCATCAGGCTCCGGCCGCTTGGGAGGAGCGTCGGCGTGATCCGGTCGATGTTGTCTTCTCCGGGATGCCGGATGGTCGTCAAGAGCGAGGGCTCCCCACCGGGCGGAACGGATGACACAATTCATTGTGTCAAGGGTGGCAAGGCGTCGCAACCATCGTTCCGTCGGTCCGGCTCGACTCGATTGGGGATTGGCCATTGGGTCGCGCTGGTCCATCGAAGGGATCGAAGGCATGGGTCCGATCGAAGAACTTCCCGGGTTCGAACGCTTCGAATTCGAACGCGACGGACGACGCAAACCGGTCTACCGAAGGGGCCAGGGCCCCGGCGTGATTCTGATGCACGAGTTACCCGGCATGAGCCCGTCGTGCGTGGAACTCGGCCGTTGGATCGCGTCGGCCGGTTTTGATGTGTATTTGCCGCTGTTTTTCGGAACGCCGGAAGAGACGGGAGGCGCGTTGCGGGTCGCCTCGTTTGCCTGGTGCATTCGCAAGGAGTTTTCTCTGCTGCGAGCCGGGAGGACGAGCCCGATCATCGGCTGGCTTCGCGGATTGGCCCAGGAGGTTCGGCGCCGGACCGGCCACGAAACGGTTGGGGCCATTGGCATGTGCCTGACCGGAGGCTTCGCGCTGGCGATGCTGCTCGAGGACTGCGTCGCCGCGCCGGTTCTGAGCCAGCCGTCGCTGCCGTTGGCATTACCCTGGAACGCGAGTGTCCAACGATTCGACCTGGGCCTCGACGACGAGGACCTCGCGTGCGTCAAGAAGCGCGTCGCGAGCGAACGGATTCCGATCCTGGGCTTCCGGTTCCAGGGGGACCGAATCTCGCCCCCCGAGCGTTTCCAGCGGCTGGAGCGGGAGTTTCCGGAAACCTTTCGGGCCAACCGCGTTCCGGGCGATCACCACTCGGTGTTGACGATCCACTTCCATCATCTGAACGAGGCGGAACGCCAGGCGGTCTGGACGACGCTGGTCACCTTTCTGAACGAGCGGTTGAAAGGCGGAGACGGATGGGTGCCGCCCAGTCCCTGGCGGGCGGGGCTGGGAACGTCGGTCGCGGAACTTGAGTCGCCTGGAGAACGCTGAGCCCATGCGCGTCTGGGCGATTTCCGACCTGCACCTTTCGTTCGCGAAGCCGGACCGGCGGGAGCGTTTCGCGGCTCGCTGGAAGGATCACGCCGCGAAGATCGCGCGCGAGTGGCGCGCCGTGGTCCGACCCGACGACGTGGTCCTCCTGCCCGGCGACCTCTCGATGGCGATGACCCACCGAGATGTTCAGCCCGACCTGTCCTGGCTCGACCGGCTGCCCGGCATCAAAGTGCTCTCGCCGGGCAATCACGACCGATGGTGGAACGACGTCGCGAAGATCCGGCCGATGCTTCGGCGATCGGAGCGAGCCGTCGACGGCGATGCCCTGTCCCTCGACGGGCTGATCGTCTGCGGCGCCCGAGGCGCGCCGGTGCTCGACGAGGACGCGAGCGCCGAGGCCCGAACGGCCTCCGACCGAGAGCTCGCACGACTGGATCGGGCGCTCGAACAGGCCCAACAGCTTCGGGTCCACTCCGAGCCGATTTACGTACTCTGGCATTTTCCGCCGTTCGATCAGCACCGACGCCCCGGCCCAGTGGTTTCGAGGCTGGAGGCGGCCGGCGTTTCGTGTTGCGTTTATGGACATTTGCACATTGAGGGGCAGTGGTCGCTGGCCGTTCAAGGGGTCGTCCGCGGCGTTCGCTACGACTGCGTCGCCGCGGACGCCATCGGCTTCCGCCCGATCCGGGTGGACGGGCGGAAGGACTGAACGCGCCGGGCCGAGCCCCTGAATCGAACGACCCTCGAAGTCGATGGCCTTGCTCGAAACGTGGGGAGGCCCCGTTCGATCAGAGCTTCTCGCCTCGTAGCCAGCGATCGAGGACCGGGTAGACCTCGGCCCTGGAATTCAGGCCCACGAGGGCGTCGTCGTGTCCGGCGTTGACGGAGAAACCCATCGCCTGACCGAACACGACCAACGTCTTGTCGGCGGATCCGACATGGCCGTGCAAGAATTGCTGGACCACCGGAGGCGCGAACTGATCTTGCTGGCCGCAGGCGATCAGCATGGGGGTGTTCAGGTTGCCGAGGGCCTTGGAGTAGTCGAAGGTTTTGCGAGCGTCGAGCAGCCGGCCTTCCTTCGCCAGCACCATGTACTGCTGCATGACCCCGACCGACGGAACATCCGTGGCCCAGCTTCCCAGCGCCTCGTAGACGGCCGGAGCGACGTTGTTCTGGTTGAAGAACATGTTGTGGACGCTCGTCCGCGTTTCGGCGACCAGTTGTTCGCCGGTCAGGCGTCCGGTGAGCTGTTGCGTGCGGGTTTCGAGCATCTCGCGAAGGAACTGGATCACGAGCTGACCGTTGGGCATGGTCACCTGGCTTCCGATCGTCGCGAGCCGGCCGATGCCGGGATTCTGCGAACGGGCGAGGTGGCCGATCGCCACGATCCCGCCCATCGAGTGCCCGACCCAGGCGACCTCGGGCGCGCCGGTGGAACGTCGGACCAGTTGAACGAAC
>CAZRGV010000077.1:4927-14288 GCA_964599655.1 uncultured Isosphaeraceae bacterium
CCTGGTCGAGCTTCCAGACCCACTTCTGACTCAGACCGCAACCGCGGAGGTCGACCGCCCAGACGTCGTAACCTAGGCCCGCGAGATAGGACGCGAGGCTGCACGACGGATCGAGGTCCCAGAAGGTGGCGTTATAGCTCAGGCCGTGGCAAAGGATCACGGGCAAGGTGCCCGGTCGAGCCGGTCCGGTGCGACGGTACCGATGCGCGACGAGCGTCCAGCCGTCGGCCGTCCGGATCGGATACGGCTCGGAGCGCGGGGCGTCCGCGGCGACGCCGAGCCGCTCGGTCAGGCCGCCGGGGCCCGTGATCGCCTTCTTGGCGGCGCTTCGGGCGGCCCGCTCCAGGATCTGACCGAAATCGTCGGCCCGAAGACCTTCGGGAGCCGCCAGAAGTCCGGCCCCCGTGAGCCCGAGAAGAAATCGTCGACGGTCCACGTCGCACCTCCTTGCGCGTTCCGGCCGCATCCGGCCCTCCCCAACGGGGAATCCTGTCCGACTCCTATCACATTTCGAGCCACGGGGACAGATCGACTCGTTCGCTCTCCGGCGCGAACGGCTCACGAACCGTCGAGCCCGTGCCGGAACCCGTGGCTCAACGCGATCTTAACCCGTGAAAGGTCCTGACCAGAGTGATACGACGAATTCCCATTTTGACAAACCGCGTTCCGGAAAGGGTGGTCGACTTCGCGTCTCGTCCAGGGCTCGTGACTGTCACTCGACAGGAAGTCCGCACTCTAAACCTTTTGATAGTTTGAGTTTATGTGCGATCTCCGTCGAGTATCCGATTTTCTGGCACGGTGGTTGCTAAGATATTGCGGTGACGTCGAGACTTGGATCTCCGAAGATGGGATTTCGACCAGGGAACCGGGACACAGCCATGTTGGTACTCAGCAGGAAGCTCGGTGAGAAGATCGTCATTGGCAACGACATCGTGATCACGGTTGTGAAGATCGACCGCAACCAGATCCGACTGGGAATCGAAGCTCCGCCGGAGATTTCGGTGTTTCGGGAAGAGATTCATCCGGAACGGGTTGAGAAGGCTCAGGCGGTGGTGGCGGGTCGTTGAGTCGTTCGGTTCCTCGAGACAACGGGCCAGAGTCGTTGGAGCGACTCCGCCACGAGGCGAGCGGTCGGTTCGGGCCCCAGGTTCGCCAACGTGGCACAGTTCCCCAACGGTTCGGCCGTGACGGGACCGGAGTAGCCCTCCGTGGCGAGCCGCTGGAGGATCGTGGCCGATTCGACCACTCCGGCTTCACCGGGCAACCCCCGCTCGTGGTCCAGAATCGACGACCGATCGCCCTGAAACGAGCCTGGGACATCGGCCAGATGAACCCAGACGACGTTCTCCACGCCCCAGGATAGCCCGTCCTCGACGGATTCTCCGGCCGCGAACAGGTGAAACGCGTCGAGCAGCACTCCCACGACGGGGTTGGTGCTCGATCTCGGATTGGGCAACGACGCGTTGAGCCGCTCCACCATGCGCCGAAGCCAGACACTCGTCAAACCCTGAACCAACGGAATGCCGCGGCCCGACCGGGCGGATTCCACGCCGATCGCTTCCAGTCCCAGGCGAGAACCGTGCGAGGCCAGGATGGCCGCGATCCGTTCGAGAATGCGCAAGTCGTGGTCCAACCAGGCGTTTCGTTGTTCGTCGTGGAATTGCGAGACCGCGAACGGGTCGCGAGGGTCCAGTCCCTCTGGGAAGCCGGGACAGGGGATTTCGGGTCGAAGCCAGGTGCCGGTGCGATGGAGTCCCAGGATCGCGGCCGCCTCGGCGTAACGGGGCAACTCGGCGAGCTGGCGCTCCAGGTGCTCGATGGGGGCCGTTCTCCAGTCGACGGGCAAGGGCCAGGCTCCTCCCCGAAGGCCCAACCGGTCCATCCGAGCCCGCAACCGTCGAGGGTCCTCGCCCGCGTCCACGAGGTCTCGAACGAGCAAATCCACACCTTCGAAGCCGGCCCACGCGGCCAGGTCGATGGTTTGAGACGCGGAGAGCCGAAGCCCGACGGCTCGGGCGTTGAAGCTGGTGAACACGGGGATGCTTCCGGATCCACGGGGTTTCCGCCGTCGAGCGCGGCGACGCGTTGCAAGTAGAGTCGAGCGTCCGGTTTCTCGCAAGTGCGGTCCAAGCCCGATTCGAGGCGGCCACCATACCCTTGGCGCGGGCCGAAGGAACGTTGACAATCAACCATCCTCAAGCAAGGGGGGCGGCCGCGGAGAATGTCCGCGCTCTTGAACATGGACGTGAGTCAGCGAGGGGGCGATGGTTTCCACCTGGGTCGAGGCGTCGGCGAAGGGGCGGCTGGGCGGGCCGGTCCGGGCTGGAATGTGGTCGACGGTGGTGCTGGGGACCTATCCGATCGAGGACGGTCAGGAGGTCTGGCTCGAACTCACCGTGGACGACCAGCCGCTTGGTCCATTGCCCGCCTACTGGCTGGAAAATAAAGGCGTGAATAGTCTCTGGCATGTGCCGATCCCTCCGCAGCCGGTCGGCGCGCGGCTGCGTTACCGATCCGTGGCCCGGCGTCGGAGTGAGGAGCCGGCGTTCAGCCCTCATCAGGAGGTCGTCGTTCGGCCCAACATGCCGGATCGAACCGAGTCGGGCGACATGTCGGAGATGGTCGTCGAGGGCCTTGTGGGCAATCGTCGCATGAGCGTCCGGGTCGACGGCCGAGGATCGACGTTCGACGTGTACTTTCCGACGGTGGGCCTGCATTCCCAGGTTCGTCCGGCCCAGGGGGACCTGCCTCACAGCCGTTCGCATTTCCGATCGATTGTCGGGGGCCTGGCGCTTGGCCGTCGGGTCGACTGGTTCAACGAGCGGCTCTCGTGGGAAAGCTCGCAGAGCTATCTGGGGGTGACGAACCTGCTCCAAACGGCGCTTCGCTGGCGTCGGGGGCCGGTTCGAGTGCTGGCCACGGACTTCGTCGCCACGGGGCCGAACTTGCCCAGGACGGCCGATGGCACCGAATCGGCGGGGCAGTATCTCAAGCGTTTTCGGATCACCAACGACGGAGCGGAACCGCGACGGGCGCAGTTCGGCATCTATGTTCAGGCCGAGGTCAATGGAGGACTCGGCGAACCCGGACTGAGCTGGCACGAAGGGGACCTGATTCTGTTGGCGGCCAACCGGGGGCACGGGCATACCAACAAGAAGCTGGCCCGCGACGCGACCGTGGAGTTCGCGCTGGCGCTGGACCGACGGGGAGAAGTCCACTGCGAGCCGACCGGTCCCAACGAGGCGATGATGTTTCGTTGGATCGATCTCCCCGCGGGGGGAACCGTCACGGTCGACCTGCTCGTCAGTGGGGCCTTCACGAATTATCGCGGCGACGTGAAAACGTTTGAACACTGGATTGCGCCCGCCCTGAGCTGGTTCCGCGCGGCCGATCTGGATTCGATCGAGCAGGAAGCCGCCTCGTACTGGGACGCGTTCGTGGAACCGCTTCCGAGCCTGGACTTTCCCAAGGCGATCTATGCCGTGGCGTTGCGGCGGTCGGCGCTGGCGGCGGCGCTTCATGCCGACTCGCATCATGGGTCGATCGCCAGCGGCTACGATCGGGGTTTGCACGCGTATTGCTGGCCCCGAGACGCCCTGAGCGCCGGCGGCGCACTGGACCGGGCGGGGCATTCCGAGATCGGTCGAGGGATTCTCCGATGGCTGAACCACTACCGGCAGAAGGGGGGGGCCTACCGTTATTGGTTCCAGAAATACACGATCGACGGCGTTCCGGAATGGGAGACGCCGTCCGTCGATCAAGCGGCGTTGATTCCCTGGGCGATGGAGCGGCACTTCCGTCGCACGGGGGATCTCGCGCTGGTGGAGGAGAACTGGGCTTCGGTCGAACAGGCCGCGGCGGTTTGCGGAGGAGCGAGCGGCCATCCGGGCCTCCAGTACCTGGCGCCTCTGGCGCTGGTCAGCTCCGCCGGTCTCTGGGACAACCGCTACGGCGCGTTCACCTATTCGAACGCGTGCGTCGTCGCGGGTCTGCGGGCCGCCTGCCGGCTGGCGAGGCTCGTCGATCGCACTGAGGAGGTCGATCGCTGGCAGGCCCTGGCCGATCGGATCTGGGAACTTGGCATTCTGGGTGAGGCGAAGCCCGAGGATCCAGGGCCCGGTCTCTTCGACCCGGAGCACGGGAGATTTCTGGATGCCAGGCGACTTTCCACGATCCGGGGACTCTGGAGCGACGATCCGAAGTTTCTGATGGATCGCTCCGCCGCGTTCGATATCAGCTTGCTCGCCCTGTCCGTGCCGTTCGGCCTGCTCCCGGCGTCAGATCCGAGGATGGTTCAGACCGCCAGGGCGATTCAGCGGGCCAACCGGTTGAACAACGACGCCCATGCCTTGATTTGCTGGAAGGCCGAGCCGTCGCATCCCGAAGCGGAGCTCGTCCCGAGCGAGTCTCTCCAACAGGACGTTTCGAGCCTGGCTTCCCTTTGGATGGCGCGCTACCTGCTTCAACTCGGTCGAGAGACCGGTGACGGGAGCCATTGGACTCAGGCCCTGGCCTTGCTCGACGAAATCCTATCGCGGCTCGGTCCCCTCGGCCTGGTCCTTGGTGGTCGGTCCTCCTCACCAGGGGTCGGGCCGGCACCTCACCCCGAGCCTGTCGTCTCGGCCTTGCACGCCATGTTGATCGAGACCTTGCTCGACCTGGCGGGGCTCGATTACGACGCCTCGAAGCGGCTCTTGCTTTTGGAGCCGATTCTTCCCAAGGAATGGCCCAAGATCGGGCTCACCCAGCCGTTTCTTTGCGGCGAGGTCCAGTATGAGCTTCTGCGTTCGGGCGGAGGTTCCGACCACTGGTTGAGCGTGACGGCCCGGCTGGACGTTCCGGTGACGCTCCAGGTCGCGCTGACCTGTCCCACGATCGAGAGTCTCGGGGAGTGGCGATCCAACCCCGAGGCCCCACCGCCGAAGTTCGACCGCTTGACCCGACGGCTCGATTGGATCGTGGATTTGCCCGTCGGAGAGTCGCGATTCGACTGGCGTTGGGGCTGACCAGGTCCGTCGGTTCGAACACCCCACCGGGTCAGGTGGCCAGCGGGGGAGGCTCTTCGACAAACTCCTTGAACCGCGCCTCGGCGAGGCTGTAGGCTTCGGTTTTCGAAGCCCAGACGCCCCGCAATCGGGCACGAAGAACGACCCCTTTCTCCAGGTCGCAGCCAAAGAGTTCGTAGCGGGTCGCCTGGAACGGCAGGCGGCCCTCGTGAATTCGACGGCTGACATCGCCCGGGTGGACCATCTCGATGTAGGTCCAGCCCGGACGACCCGAACGAGGCACCAGCCAGGGGGAAAGGCGCTCGACCGGTGGCCCGGTGGTCAGGCCCGCCAGGTCGGTCTCCCGGCCGTCATAACTCAGCGCGGCCGCTTTCGCGTCGCGCGGTTCGACCGAGCGCGAGGAACCGGCCGGAGGCAACTCGCCGAGCACGCTGAGCAGCCGGACCTCAACCGATCGGAGCTTGCCGACGGAGAGGGTGTGGACCTGAATTTCGAGGTCCATGGCGTCGTCGCCCCAGGGTGACCAGGCCGCCCGCACGGACAGCTCGTCCCAACCGGAGGGCGCGTACGTCGCCTCGAGCCGATGGTGCCGGATCTCATGCGCGCTCAGGCTGGCTCCCGACAGGGCGTCGGGCTCGCAACGGCCTTCGGCGGCCAGCCCTTCCAGACCGAGCAAGGGGCCGATCGCGTCCGATCGCAAGCCGGGTCGAGGGTCATCCAGGCGGATCGTCCACGTTTGACCGGCCCACTCGATGGCGTACTCGGCGCCGTTCGCGATCCAATCTCGTGACATGGGGCGGCCTGTCCAGGTTCTCGCGGGGGAGCTTGTCCAAAATATAAACCCCGCCGGTCCGTAAGGATACGGACCGACGGGGCCGGAACAGAGAAGAGGCCAGTCGGATCGAAGCCGGAGCTTCGAACGGTTGTCATGGCCGAATCTATGGTGTTGAGTATGATGATTGACAACCGTCAAACGGGAGTATAGAGCGGTTGGGATGAGAAATTCAAGAAGATTCCGAGAAAAACTTCACGCAGTCGAAGGCATGCGTGAGATCATTTTCTCGGGGACAACTTCGACACCGAGAAGACGTGAGGGCCAGGGGCCCTTGTCCTTGGAAACTGGTAGTACACGGCGTCTCCCGACTGGGGATCGACCTGGAAGCCGGGTTCTTCGACGACCTCGATCCGGGCACCCGCGCCGGGCCGGTTGGCGGCGCTCTGGATGGTCCAGCCTCTGGAGGAGCCGTCGCCGTGGCGGATGATGAGCACCTGCCCCTTCAGGGTGGTGGGATCGGGGAGTGGCTCGACCGTTTCGAACCAGCCCCGAGACGCGCCGTTCCGGGCTCGGCCTGTCGAGCGGATGGTTCCCGCGCTGCGGATCAGGCCGACGCGCAGGCCGTCCATTTCGGCGAACGTTCCGCCCGCCAGGCGGAGCCCGTTCGATCGGACGCGAACCGCCAGCCCATCGGTGCGAATCAGCCGGCCGTCGAAGAGGTGGGCTTCGCGAACCGTGCCGGGGGTGAGGTTGACCAGCAGATGTTCCATTCCCTCGGCCGTTTCGACCGAGAGGAGGACGGTTCCCTCCGGTGATGCGACGCGGCCGACGCGCTTCAGGGGCGTCTCGCCCGTGCCCGGTTCGAAGAGGGTTACGAAGGTGCTTTTCAAGGGGTTTCCGTCGTCGGCCGCGCGCCTCAAGATCAAGGAGGCTCGGCCCGGTTCCTCGTGCCAGTTCTCGGGGGTTGGCGCGAGGGGATCGGGCGTCACGGCGTTGATGGCCCACATGGGGGTGTCCCCCAGCACGTGGAGGCGAAGCAAGGCGGACGAGCCATCCCGGAGCACCGCCTGCGCCGGTCGGTCGATCGCGCCGGACGCCAGTTGACGGAACTCGCCATAGGACTGAATGAACCAACGGCCGTCCTGCGGGTCCGCGTTGGGGACGAACGGAATCATGGGCGGAAGGAGCGAGGCGGGCCCTGGTTTCGTGCGGACCGACAATCCCCAACGGGCGTTGGAACCGGCCGAGGCATGGAACACCTGATCATGCTGGGTTCCGCCGTGAACCTCCATGATCGCGACGGCATAGCGGCTGGACTTCGAAGCGGTCGCAAGGATGGTCTGGCGATACCGTGTCGCGGCTCTCGGGTAGGCGAAACGGTCTTCGAGGGTCGCGACCTGGAAGTCGTCATCGGCCGCGAAGAAACGGACGTCGCTTCCGGGCGTGGCTCCGTGAAGTTCCTCGATCGCCTCGCGCTGGTTCAAGCCGTTGACGAGCACGGCGTTATGGCTCAGGGTCGATCGCTCCCAGCCCCGAGGGGACGGCGGGAGATCATCGAGATCGCCCAGCAAGGGCCGCCCGCCGACGGCGAGGCGAAGCGCCAGCCGATGCGGATGGCTCGATCCGTAGTCGCCCGGCCCTCGAAGCTCCAGGTCGAGCGCCTCGTGGCCCTGGCCGACGGTCAGCCTCGCGATCGAGGCGCCTCCAAGAAGGGTGGGAACTCGAGCGTCGATCCGGGGGGACGACGCCGGCCAGGCCACTTGCTGGACCTCGGGAACTCGTGGATCGGCCAGGACGGCCCCGGTCGCGTTGCGAGCGAGTCCGAAAATCGGCAGGACGCTCGCGCCCGGCAACACGTTCAGCCGTCGGCCATCCGGTGGCGTGTAGCCTGGCGGATCGGAGTACCCGGCCAGAAGTCGATCGATCCAGCCGTCGATCAGGCCGACCACGCGATGCTGGCTGGCCGCGTCTCCCTGCCGCCAGAGGCCGTCAAAGTAAAAACCGCGCTCAGTCAAGGCCTCGAGCCGCCCCAGCGCGTCATGGACGAGCGAGGCGTCGCCGAGGAGCCGGCCGACGGCGAGCATTCCACGGTACACGAACAGTGACGACTCGTTGAATTCTTCCGGCTGTCGTCGGAGGAACTCGGCCGACGCCTGGAACAGGTCGCGCTCGATCGTCCGCCGTGGCTGGGGATCGTGGAGCTGCTTCCCCGCCTCGATCAGCGCCGGATCGTCGCGGATCAGGGCGTGGACGATCACGAGGTTGAGCGGCACTTCAAGACAACCCGCCCAGTCCCATTTCGCGGTGCGGTAGCCGCGTCGATAGGGGGGCTTCAAGTCCGCCTGTTGGAGAAACTTCGGCTCGCCGGGCTGGTCGTAATGCGTGGCGTAGCCGGGATAGACCTGCGCGAACCGGAGCAGGATCAGGGCCGCGAGCTTCGCGAGGTTCGGGTCCTTGCCGCCCTCAGGTTGTTCGTGGTAGCGGACCGCCGCGTAGAGTGCGGCCTTCGAGAGGAATTCCCGGATCTCGTAGTCACGTTTGGCCGAGAGGTACAGCCGTTCGTCGGGATAGAGCTGCTTTTCCGGTACGACGAGGTGATACGGATACTTGTGGAGGACCCGTGGCAGAACCTCGACGACCTCTTCGGGGACCTTGCCGTCGGCACCTTTGGCCGGAATCGTGTCGTTCGGAACCGTGACGCCGCACGCGCGGCAGGTCAGGATTTCCGGTTTGGCCAGTGACCAGGTGAGCGGGTCGTCCGTCTCCTTGGCGTCGCACGCGGGGCATCGGCAATAGCGAAGCCCCGCCTGGACCGGAACGAGGTCCACAAGGGCCTTGGGCTCGAGCTTGAGCAGAGCCTTGGCGTCCTCGCCGGCCCAGAAGCGATCCTCCCAGGCGTCGGGAAGGTTGAACGATTCGAAGGGTCCTGGATTCGAAAGGGCCGGATCGCTCGGCGACACAACCGCCTGACCGACCGCGACGGCGGGGCAGATCATCCTGAGAACCAGAACGACCCACCCAACTTTGGGATAAAGAATCTTGCAAGAGTTAGGCATGTCTCGGGTTCCATCCCGAAAGGGCCGTCGCCGTCGTCGGCCGGCCGGTCACTGGATACGGGTCAGTTCCGCGTCGCGAACTCCGGGCAAGAGCTGGTAGAGACCGACCTCGCCGACCGTTTCTCCCTCGGCCAGCTTGAGTTTCCGGCGGCTGGCCTGGGCGCGGGCCAGTTGCTCGTCGCGATGCGCCTCGCAGGCGAGACCGTAGTGCTTCAGCTCCCGGCTGGTGCCGTCGCTCCAAACCGCGGCGACCTTGAAGATGGCGGGACGTTCGCAACCCGGAACGGAGCAAACCGGCTGATACGTGAATGGCGGACTATCCATGGATCCTGGCTCTCGGGCCGACGCGCGCCAAGCGATCCCACGGAGACGCCTTGTCGCCGCGCTTGACGGGTTCTTGAGGGCCCGTCTATGATCGTAGCGGAAAGACGTCTCGAGGTCCAATTCGATGCGGCGAATCCTCGCCTTGTTCGCGCTGAGCTCCGTGCTCTGCGGCCCCGCGCTGGCCGAGGCCGACGCCGCCG
>CAZRGV010000077.1:14298-29743 GCA_964599655.1 uncultured Isosphaeraceae bacterium
TCTGGCCGACTCGATCGCCGAACTGGTTTTTCCAGGTGCCCTGGATTTGATCTTGCCAGATCAGTCTCAGATCACGGGCGAAAACGTCGCCGCGAACAGTCAGGACCTGATTCGTGTTGGCTCGCCCCAATCGATCGACGGCGATGGGCTTTTCCCGCCCCAGCCGGCCGTCTGGCGCGGTCCCTTGACCCCGACGACGGGATTCCTCCTCGATCGCGAACGCCCACCGGACCCAGGCTTCCGACGCCTCGCCCTCCTCCAGGTGTTCCGGTTCTGATCCATCGAAACCGTTTCGCGAACGCGCTCGCCCGCGAGGCGATCGGCCGCACCCATTTCACGGTTTCGCCAACACGGTTTGACTCGGATCGAACCCCATTTCGGCCCTGGGAGGGGCACTTCAATGGAACGTTTGTCCCGTTCGCCGCGACGCCGGCGCGGCTTTACCTTGATCGAGCTGCTCGTCGTGATCGCCATTATCGGCGTGTTGATCGCCCTGTTGCTTCCGGCCGTCCAGGCCGCGCGCGAGGCGGCCCGACGGGCTCAGTGCTCCAATAACCTGAAGCAGATCGGCCTGGCGATGCACAATTACCACGACGCCGTGGGGGTGTTTCCACCGGGTTACCTCAGCCTGACCGAAGGCAACCAGATCAACGGCGTCGAGCTCGGTCCTGGGTGGGGCTGGGGGACCATGATTCTCAACCAGCTCGAACAGGGGCCGCTGTTCAACTCGGTCAATTTCGGGCTCCCCATGACCCAGCCGGCCGCGATCACCGTTCGGAGATCGATCCTGTCGGGGTATCTCTGTCCCAGTTCGGTGGGCGACGGCCCGGTCGTCGTGGCGAACGCGTCGGGCTCGGTCTTGCTCAGCGACCTTTCGCCCGGACAGTACATCGCCTCGGCCGGCCAGTTCGAGTTGGAGGATTCCCCCGCCAACAACAACGGGATCTTTTTCCGCAACAGCCGGATCGGGCTGCGAGACATTCGAGATGGCTCGAGCCAGACCTTGCTGGTGGGGGAGCGGTCGCGAAACCTCGCCGATTCGACCTGGGTCGGGGCGGTCGCCACCGCATCGGTCTGCACCAACCCGACCTGGCGCCTGCGGTTGTGCGACCCGTCCAACGCGATGGTCCTCGGCCATACGGGTCCCTCCCCCGGCGGCCAGCAATGGGTCGATGTGCCCAACTACAAAGGGGCGGGCCCCGATGATTTCTGGAGCCTGCACCCGGGCGGCTGCAACTTCGCGTTCGCCGACGGCTCGGTCCGCTTCGTCAAGGAGACGATCAACCCCCAGATCTTCAGCTACCTCTCGACCCGAGCGGGCGGCGAGGTCGTTGGCTCGGACCAGTTTTGAACGCGCTCCAACCGCGCGTTCGTCCCCCGCGTCTGGGCTTGGTGAGAGGGCCCGCCGAGCGTTCCCGCAAGGCGAGCCGCGCCGGCGTCGGGTCCGGCCGATCCGGCGGGAGCGGGCCTCCTCACGCGCCTCGATTCACTCGAAGAACGGTGTTTCGGCGGGCTGATCCATGTCGAACAGGAAGATGCTGTCACCAACCCGCGCCACCAGCTTTCGGGTCCGAAGCCAGCTCATATCGTTTTGTGAATACAAACCGAGAAGTCTCGAGACACTGACGGCGACGTAACGGGTGTAAACGGGAAGATAATGGCCTTCGCTGTCGTAAAGCCGGCGCCGGATGGGCGTCAACGCCGGGACCTGCATCGAGCGGCTCGGGAATCGAACGGCGAGGACGCCGGGCAGTTCGAGCCGCCGCTCGGTGCTGATGTCCGTGGTGACATCCTTGATGCCGAGCCGTTGGATGGTCTCGGCCAAGGTGTTGAAGTCCTGTCCCCAGTCGATGTTGGAATCCGCCAGATAGAGCCACCCCCGCGATGGTCCTCCGCCGATTTCGTTGAAGTAGGAAAGGTAACGGGGATGCGCGCTGAAGGACGCCGCCGCGAAGGCCAGCAAGGCGACCATCGTGAGCGGTCCCCAGACGCGGTCGCGGAGACGGCCGGGTTCGAACAGTCGAGCCAGGAACGGGGCCGTCAGCGGATAGGTCAAGATCGCATAGCGCACGCCGATGTTCACCTTGTTGCGGATGAGTGTCGCCCAGAGCAGCGCGAGGAACGCCAGGGCGATGACATCCCAGGTCGACCTTGGCCGGACCAGCGCGATGGCGAGGACCATGAGACCCAGCAGGCCCAGAGGCGTTTTGAGTAGGAACGCGACCGGAAAATAGGTCGGCCAGCCTCGGGTTCCAAAGGCCCCGCAGAAGTAGGCTTCGTGTCCCTGACTCTGGTGGCGCACCTGCTTGAGGATGCTGAGCAACGACGACGGGACCCGCCAGTCGGAAAGATCGAGCGAACCGATTTGCTGAGGAACCCGGAGAATCGTGATCCGATCGGCCATTTCCGAGACGGAGACGGTTTGTAACCCGTCTCCGACCCAGAGCACCAGAAAGGCCACGAGACCGAGGCCGAGACTGGCCAGTCCAGAGCCAAGCAGGCGGTCGAGCCACGAAGCCGCCTTTGCATTCGACCCGGATTCTCGCGTTTGAATCCAGAGATGAACACCCCCGGCGAGGACGAGAAGCAGTAGCGCCGAATGCCGCATGGCCCAGGCCAGGCCGATGGCCAGGGCCAGGGTCCACCATCGGTGGGCGGTGGGACGCTCGGCATAACGGGCCATGAGAATCAAGGCGAGCACGGCCGCCGCCGTGAACGGAATGTCGCTTCCGGCGATCGCCGAGTGAGCCAGGCAATCGGGAACCATCGACAATAGCGCGGCCGCGATCAACCCGGCGACGACTCCCGCGCTCCGGGCCGTCGCCCAGAAGACGAGCAAAAGCAGGACCATACCAGAGACAATCGCAAGTGATCGCGCCGGCAGAAGAACATACGGATTCCCCGACACAACCAGACGTGTCAGTGTATCCTCATCGGGAACCGGGGGAAGCAGGCCGTTCGCCCTGAGCGCCAGGTAGCTGGCGAGTCCGTAGGCGGCATGCGGCAATCGAGGGGCTCCCAGCTCCCACATGGCGAGGTCGTCGCCGGTCGTCCAGTAGTGGAGCAGGTGGGTGAGGTGGGTGGTTTCGTCGGAGGTGATCGAGTCGGACCGGGCTAACGGCCAGCATCGAGCCGCGAAGACTCCGAGAATCAGTGAGAGGCCGAGTCCGGCGAGCAGGAGGCGAACCTTCGAACGGCCCGGAGAGGTGGGCCAGGCGATCGGTTCGGGCTGGGTGTGTCTCCGCGGGGGACGAAGGCGAGGCGATGACGAGGACGCGGGCAGGGTCGGGATGCTCATCGGTGTCCTCCGTGACGTACCGATTGCGTGCGACGGGGGAAACCCCGCGCGACACGACGGGTTGCCGCCCGGATCATAGCGGCGAACCGGCAAGTCCGGCAAGACGACTCGACGAGCCTGAACTCTTGAGGCCCAAACGGGGAGGTTCGCGTGGTCCCTCGTTCGAGGTTGGACGTTCTGGATCGATCAGTCGCTGGCGATGGCGTCACGCACCTGCTTTGGCTCGCTCTCGGTTCCCTCGAAGAGGGGCGAGCTGATCGAGGTCCGCCGTCTCAGGTCGGAGAGGAAGACCTCCATCTCGCGTTCGTACTTGGCCTGGAAGAGGGCGTCGGCGATCTGTCGTTGAACCTCCTCGAAGGGGGCGGGGCCCGGTGGTCGAACCTCCTCCAACCGGACGATATAGAAGCCCTCGGGGACTTCGAGGAGCGGGCTCATCTGTCTGGGAGCGAGGTTCGCCAGGGCCTGGTTCACCGCGGCGACCCGGAAACTTCCGGGGCTGGTTTGCCAGAGCCCCCCGTCACTCGCCTTCGGGCCCTGGCTGACCTCGCGAGCGACCTTGGCGAAATCCTCGCCGCGACCCAGACGTTCGAGGACCGCCTCTGCCTTGCCGCGGACCGTGTCGCGGTCGTTCTTGGCGTCCACGGCGAGGAAGATCTCGCGCCAGGTCATCTGAGCCGGCCGGTCGAAGCGGTGAAGGTTTTGCCGGTAATAGGTCCAAAGCTCGGGCAAACCCGGGGGGCTGAGCTTCGACATCATCTTCAATCCAAAGTATTCCCGGGTGATCGTATCCGCCTTGAAGAAATCCTTGGCATCCTCCAGCGACTCTCCCCGGTCGGCCATGGCGGTCTTGAGCTCGAACTCGTTCTTCACCTGGTAACGGCGGAGCAACGGTGGTAGTCCTTTCTCTAGCCACGCCTTATTAATATATTCTTGAAACATTTCCCATTGTTTGGGTTTCTTGAGCTCGCGGCGGGCGGCCTCGACGACCACGGCTCGGTCGATGAGGTATTCGAGGGCCTCGCGGGCCCTCTGGTTCTTCTGCTGGCGGCTGAGCTGGTCGAAGCCGGTCCCGTCCTTGAGCTGCTGGCGAAGCGCCATTTTCAGTTCGTGGAGGGTGATGACCGTGTCGCCGACCTTGGCGGCGATCAGGGTCGCGGGCTCTCCCGGGTTGGGATCGAAGATCGACAGATTGTCGGATTTTGGTTCCTCGTGGCTGACCGTCCGGACGGCGGGATCCACGGGGGGCGGCTCCGAGGAAATCGGCTCGGGGGGCGGCTCCGAGGGCTCCGGTTCGGCGGGCGGTGCCTGGGCGTCCTCGGGATTCGACGCGGGAACGACCGCGTCCGTCGGCGGCGCGATGTCCGGCGGCGCGATGTCCGGCACCTCGGCCGAGGCTGGGGGTTCCGTCGCGACGGCTGGGGGATCTCCGGGCAAGGGGCCCGCGGGAACCCGCGTCGCGATCGCGGGTTTCTCGGCGGTTGGAGTCGCGGCGTCCGCCGGTGTGGTCACCGACGGCGGGGCGGACGCGACTTGCGGGGGCGTGTTGGGGTTCTCGCCGCCAGGAACCCCGGGAGCGCGGCCGGTGACCGGGCGCTTCAGGCCCCCGTTGATGGTCTGGAAGAGCGACGGCAACGTCCCGACATTCGCCGGGGGCAAGGGCCGTTCTCGCTCGGGAAGCACCGGGCGTGCCTGGGCACAGCCGGCGAGGGCGATCACGAGTAGTCCGGACGCGACACGACGGTTCATTGGCACCTCTGGCCTGGCCTGCGGACGTCTCCCGGTCCGGCGAGGTAGCTGGCGCGGCGGTGAGGTGGCCGTGGGAGACGTGACGTACCCACGAGACGATTCCAAGACGGGAGCCGGCAACGCTCGTCTCAGAACATTCAAAGATGAGGGTTTAACACCTTTGAGGAGCGTGGCGATACCGGGTCCGGTCGGACCGGGTCCGACGGGTCGCGACACCCTACACCCGACTCAAGGAACCTGCAAGAGCGCTTTGACCACGCCGGCCACGAGCGAACCGTGCGGCCAACGGTCTTCCATGGGGACGTACGCCGTTTTCTCGTCGACGATCCGCACTTGCCCCGGGTGACGACGGGCGAGCTCCTGAATCCGCGTCGCGGATTTGTAGGTCAGGACGACATACTCGTCTTCGACGTGAATGCGGCTCAACTGCCAGCGCTCGGCGAGGATGCGAAGCTCGGCCTCGGCCAGCAGGTTCTCGGCCGGAGGCGGAAGCGGACCGAACCGATCCACCAGTTCCTGTCGAAAATCGGCCAGCCGTTCGAGGCTTCGAATCCGGCCGAGTCGTCGGTAAAGCTCGACCTTGAGCTTCGGGCCCAGCACGTAATCCTTGGGAAGATACGCGCGCCAGGAAAGCTCGATGGAGCAGTCAAAGATGGCCTTCGCCGGCTGGTTGGTCAAAGCCCGGACGGCCGATTCCAGCAGCGAGCAGTAGAGTTCGTAGCCGACCGCCTCGATGTGACCCGACTGCTCGGCCCCCAGGATATTGCCGGCCCCCCGGATTTCGAGGTCGCGCAGCGCGATCTTGAACCCGGCGCCCAGCTCGGTGAACTCCTCGATGGCCTTGAGCCGTCGGACCGCGTTGGGCGTGACTGGCTTGTCCGATTCGAGCAGCAAGTGAGCATAGGCGCGATGCTTGTAGCGACCGACGCGGCCTCGCAACTGGTGCAGGTCGGCCAGGCCGTACCGGTCGGCCTCGTGAATGAAGATCGTGTTGACATTCGGGATGTCGAGGCCGCTTTCGATGATCGTTGTGGCCACGAGAATGTCGGCCTGATGCCGCACGAACTGGAGCATCGCGCGCTCGAGCTGTTCGCCCGGCATTTGCCCGTGGGCGATCAGGATGCGGGCCTCGGGAACCAGGGCTTGCAGGCGGTCGGCCACCGACTGGATGTCGTACACGCGGTTGTGGACGAAGTAGACCTGGCCGTCGCGGTTAAGCTCGCGGTGGATGGCCCGTTTGACCGTTTCGTCATCCCAGCGCGAGATGCGGGTTTCGATGGCCTTGCGGTCGGGAGGCGGTGTTTCGAGGTTCGAGATGTCACGGATGCCGAGCAGGCTCATGTGGAGCGTTCGGGGGATTGGCGTGGCCGTGAGGGTCAGCACATCGACCGTCGCGCGGAGGCTTTTGAGCCACTCCTTGTCCTCGACCCCGAAGCGCTGTTCCTCGTCGATGATGACGAGACCCAGGTCTTTGAAACTCACGTCCTTCTGGACGATGCGGTGGGTTCCGATCAGGATGTCGACCTGGCCGTCGGCGGTTCGCTTGAGAACCTCCCGGATCTCGCTTTTGGGACGGAATCGGTTGATGACTTCGATGGTGAACGGGAACTCGGCCATCCGCTTCGTGAAGGTGCGGTGGTGCTGCTCGGCGAGGACCGTCGTCGGCACGAGGACGGCGACCTGCTTGCCGGCGTCGACGGCCTTGAAGGCGGCTCGCATGGCCACTTCGGTCTTGCCGTAGCCGACGTCGCCGCAAATGAGACGGTCCATCGGCTTGGGCTGGGCCATGTCGGCCTTGATCGCCTCAATGGCCGAAAGCTGGTCGGGCGTTTCCTGGTAGGGGAAGGCCGCCTCGAACTCGGTCATCCAGTGACTATCCTCGGCGGGATAGGCGATCCCTGGCTGGCTGGCCCGCCTGGCCTGGATGTCGATCAGCTCGGCGGCGAGGTCGATGACGGCCTCGGCCACGCGACGCTTTCGCTTTTCCCAGACCGACGAGCCGATCTTCGAAAGGGGAGGGTTGACCTTGCCGCCGCCGACGTACTTCTGAACGAGGTCGACCTTGGCGATCGGGACGTAGAGCCGGGTCCCCTCGGCGAACTCGAGGACGAGCTGTTCCTCGGCGTGCTCGGCCGACTTGTCGACGAGCTGAAGCCCCCGGTAGATGGCGATCCCATGGCTGACGTGAACAACAAGGTCTCCTTCCCGGAGGTCGAGGAAGCTGTCGATGGCGCGGCTTTCGTAGCGCCTCCGGGTGGTGGGGCGTCGGATATCGGTGCGGTCGAAGAGCTCGTTGTCGCTGATGACCAGGGTTCCGGCGTCGATCATCCGGAATCCGGAGCGGATTCGGCCGACCGTCAATTCGAGACGGCCGCTGCGGGCCATGGCGGTCTCGGCGAAGACCTCTCGCAGTCGTTCGACCTCGCCCGCGTTGTGGCAGGCGATGAGCACGCGATCGCCGCTGGAGGCGCTGTCGAGCTCGGCCTTGACCTTGTTCAGCTCGCCCGAGAAGTGCTCGACCGACTCGATTCGGAGGTGGCAGGAGGTTTCCAGAGAATCCGCCGCGAGCGTGGCGAGCGTGACCGAGGGGAGTTTCAGGAGGCGCTGAAAAGTCGCGTCCACCGGGTAGAGACCACGGGTCTCCTCGATGCGAGCGAAGTAGTGCCGACCTTCCTCGCGAAGGTCGTTCGGCTCGACCAGAGCGACCCAGACGCCTTCGGGCAGGAACTCGGTGACGTGGCCGAAGTCGTCGAGGTGATCGGCGTCGAGCGGGGGCAGGGCTGTGATCGTGACCGACGGCCAGCGGTCCTGTGAGCGCTGGGTTTCGGGATCGAACGGGCGGATCGACTCGACGTCGTCGCCGAAGAATTCGATGCGGACTGGCTCGGACGAGTCGGGCGGGAAAAGGTCGAGAATGCCGCCCCGGAGGCTGAACTCGCCCGCCACCTCAACGACCTCGACGCGGCTCATCCCCTGGGTCACGAGCCAATCGGCCAGCGCCTCGACCGGGACCACGTCGCCCACGCTGATGATCTTCGACGTGCGAGCCAGGGTTTCCGGTTTCGGCACCGGTTGGACGAGGGCCTGGATCGGGGCCACGACGAAGCGAGGGGGGGCCTCGCCCCGAAGTCGCTTGGCGACCCGGACACGGCGACCGAAGACCTCGTCCTCGGGGCCCGCGTCTCGGGGCAGCCGTTCCCAGGCGGGAAGAATCTCGGGACGAATCCCCGCGAAGTTCGCCACGTCGTCGGCGAAGTCGTCCACGTCGCCAACGTGGGCCAGCACGATCAGCAGCGTTCTGGGTGCGTGCAATCCCAATCCGGCCGCGGCCAGAGGCGCGGCTGAACCCCAGGCGCCATCGATGGTTGCGCTTCGACCATTTTTCAGGGCCGCCAGAACCTCTGGAAACCCCGGAGCCCGCTGAACCAGCCGGGTCAGGTCCTTGAGCTCGCGGACAGCGGCGACCGTCGTCGTCGAGGGGTTCGCCATCAGAGCCGCACCTCCGCGACGGTTACTCGGCGGTCGCGCGCTTCGGGAGTCGGGCATTCCGTCGTCCTCAAACCCTGACAGGGGAACCGTTTACGGACGCGTTCGTTGCTCCGCCGGGTTCGTTTCGTCGCTGGCGAGAGCTCGGCCCTGGGTTCGTTTTGTCGAGCGTAACATCGGAGTCTCGGTTCGTTTCGTAAGGGCTCTGGCCGGGAATTCTGTTGCCAGTGATCATGGCGTAACGTCTTGGAAAGAAAGGAGATGCGCGCGCTTCGTGCCCGGAGGCTTGCCTTGGGTTTCGGGGTGAGTTCGTTCGGTCGGGCCGACGCTTGCGGGGCCATGGTTCGGTCGATTCCAGGAGGCGAACGTGGGATGCGTTTCAAGGCTCGCGAAGGAGCCGTCGGCGGAGGCACGCGCCTCGCGGAGCCCTGAGTGCGGAACAGCATCCAGGAGGACCGAAACAGACGGCTCTGCGGACTGGCTCACGTGTCTCCACACGAGATCAACGAGGTTGGAGCGGTTACGATTCGGAGGAATCCTGACAAAAGGGCTTTGAGATTCGGGGCGTCGCCGGAAGGATCACGAGGGGAATTCTAGACGTCAAGTTCCTGTTCGGCCAACGGAGGCTTGACCAGGGATGGTGGCGGATGAACGCTTCGGGGGCGTTGAGCGCGCGGGAGGCCCACGGGGGGAGGGGGCACCGTGTGCGGCGCGTCCAGGGAGGGGGGGCGCCGCGGTATCGAGGCGAGACGTTCGAGGACGAAAACGAGGTCCGCCGGATCGACCGGTAGGTCGAGGCACGCCGAGGCGCCCCTGGCCCTGGCGGTGGCCACGAGCGATCGGTCGGCGAAGCCGATGAGGCTGAGAATGGTCCGGGTGATGGACTCGCGAGCCAGGATTTCGTCCCAGCCGTTTTCGAGTACGGGAACATCCCAGACGGTCAGTGTGTGCGAGGGGGCGTCGATCCAGTCGCGGACCGGCTGCGCCGGAAATCCCGCCTGGTGGCAGGCATCGGCCAGCATCAGCCGGAGTTCAACGTTGCGACTCACAATCGCGACACGGGGGCGACTCGTTGTCTTCGAGGGTCGACGAGGCGTGCTCGGCGGGGTCTGGACGTGGCGCGCGATCGTTTCGCTGGCGGTGGCCTCGGGCAGAATCGCGTCGACGAGTTGCGCGAATGGCTCGATCGAAGCGTAACGCGCGGAGGGCCCGACACAAAGAACCAATCGGGGCGGGGAACCTTCCCGAACGCGAAGCCGGTGGATCCGCTCGGCGTCCTTGAGCGTCGGAAAGGGCCGATGAAGGACGATCGCGTTTGCGGTCTGAGCCGCATCGGGCCAGGGGTCCGGCAGCAGGTCGGCGCAGGAGATGCGAGCGGCGTCACGAGGCAAGGCCGAGGCGATCGTCGCGACCCAGGGGTCGTCGAGATCACCAAAAAACAGGACCGACGGCCTGTTCCGCCACATCGCCGGACCTCCCTGCCGCGACTCGGAATGACGGACGCTAACAGATCGAGCGAAATCCGGCAAGCGACGTCAGTCGGTTTGCGCGTGCTGCGTGGCGCCGTCGGGCGCGGATCTGAGCTTCCAGACCCTGGCGACGGCCCAGGCGACGATGATCGCGATCCCAACGTGGTAAACGCCAGGAGCGAGAGCCTTCGAGAGCTCCAGAACCTCCGACACGAGCCGGAGCAAGGAACCGGCATCGTCCGGGAAGGCGACCAGGTAGACGACGAGGGCCAGCGCCAGAACCGGCCATCGCCTGTGGATCGGATTTCGCCAGTCATCCATGGAGCGGATCCTTTGCACCAGGAGCGTAGGCCGGCTTGATCCCTCGGCTCTCGAAGAACGCGATCACACCCGCCAGCACCAGCAAGAAGGCGATGCGCATCAGAATCCCCGAGGTCTGGGAGAACGGAACGCTCGTGGCGACCGTTTCCGATTCGCCCCCGACCCGAATCGTTGTCGGTGCCGCGCCGTAAAGGACCGCGGCGATCGCGACCAAAATTCCAAGGACGATCAGCTTGGTGTCGGTGAGGCGTCCTCCGCCCACGATCAACGTCAAGCTGACGGAGAGCAGAAGAAACGCCGTGGTCAAGATCAGGGTAAAGACCAGATCCGCACTCATTGCGATGACCTCAATTCGGACCGGACGGGTCACCCAAATAGCACAAGGGACGGATCGCGAAACCAACGCCTCGCGAATCGGCAAAGTCAAGCAGATGAGTCGGATCATAATACCGTGACACGATCGACTCAACAATCCAGCGATCGGTTCGTCGAGGTTTCCCAGCGAGCCAAGGCAGGCTGTTGCCAGGTCACGCCCGTCCGGGTAGCCTGCGTCCATGTGCGACTGGGTACCCTTGTCGACGGCGTGAGCCCGGATTTTCCCGTAATTCCTGGCGTTTAAGGTTCCGCGATCGCTCGGGGATTCTCCGGTCCTGGTGATCCGAAGCAACGGCGAAACGGATGGCCATGGCAACGGCATCGTCGCGACGAATTCAGGAGCCGCTGGATACGAGCGTGCGGCTTGCGACCCCGGAATGGATCACGTTCCGCTTTCCGATCGCGGGGCCGTTCCCTCGCGCGGTGGCGTCCCTGATCGACCTGTCCATCGGGGTCATCCTCAACGTGCTCGTGATGTGGCTATCGAGGTTAGTCTCGTTGGGCGCGCGAGCGGGTTTCGGTCTGTTCCTGGTGGGTCTGTTCAGGCTTCATTGGGGGTATGGCGCGTTCTTCGAGGGGACCTTCAACGGTCAAACGCCGGGCAAGCGGTTGATGCGGTCGCGCGTGGTTTCGTCGCAGGGAACGCCGATCCACGGATCTCAGGCGGTGCGAAGAAACGTGACCCGGGCGTTCGAGGGTTGGCTTCCGTTCGCGTTTCTTCCGGCCCTCTCGTCCATGTTTCTCACGCGGATGAACTCGAGGGCTCGAACGCACAGGTCGCTCGATGGCTGAAGGCTGGTACATCAAGGTGGGAGGCGCGGAGCGAGGTCCGATCTCGTCGGCCGAGCTTCGCGAGCTGGTGCGGATTGGCACGGTGACGCCCCAGGTGCTGGTTCGCCGCGGCTCGAGCGCCTGGATTCGAGCCTCCAAGGTTCGAGGATTGTTTCCCTCGCCGCCACCAGAGACGGCGCACGAGCGGGAACCGCGAGGGCCCGCCCCGGTGGCCCCGGCGGAGGCAACGCCGGATGCTGAGGGACCAGCCGGTTCGCCCCCTGGCGTGATCGGGTTCGAGCCGGATGCTCAAAAACCCGAAGCCAAAAGCCCGGTCGACGTGGGCGGGAATCCGTTGGAGATGCTGGGGATCCAGATCGTGGAGCAGGGGGGGCCGGTCGCTGACGAAGGGCCCGTCGAGCTTCCGGGACTCGAACTCCCCGAGGAGCCACTCCGGCCTCGCTCCTGGATTCGACGTCCGCCGGAACCACCCAAGCCCGAGCCAGAGAAAGCACCGGAGGAAGCGCCTGATGACAGGGCGTTCCGCAAGCGACATCTCGGCACGGAGCGTCTCATTCGATCGATCGGGATCTTTTTTTCGTTGAATGTTGTCGTTCTGATCGCGATTGCCTGTGTTTTGGCCTACCGGACGTTGAGAACCTTGAACCAGATTGCGGGGACGAGAGATCTTGGTCCGTTCCACGGCTCGGTGCTGGTCGGAGGCTCGATCCTGGGTACGGGAATCGTGGCCTTCGCGCTCATCGGCGGAGGGCTTCGCAAACTCCAGGTCTGGGCCCGTTGGGTCGCGGCGACGCTCCTGATCGAGAGCATTCTGGTGAGTCTGGTCACGGAGCTGTACCTGGTTCTGGTCCACGCTCCGAATGCGTTTTCAAGGGCCCTGGCTCTCTTGGCGCTCGGGCTGCTAATACCCAGTCTTTTGGCCTTCGCGTTGCTCGGTGCCGGGAGTGAGGCGGTTTTCTCAAAGGCGTATGCGGATTTGATCGCGCGAACACCTCGGATGCGAAGCGGCTTCAGCCTTCGGGTCGGGCTGTTGCTTCTGGTGGAATTGGTGGCGATCGGGTATCTCTGGTACAACACGCGGTAGGTTCTGGATGTGGATGCAACCGCGAAGACGCGCGCGGCGGAGACACCATGACGGCCGTGGCTCGTGGCGGCCAGGATGAGGACCCGTTTGTCTCACGTTGATTTACGATCGTCAATCTCTTGGGAGTGGGAACCATGATCCGACTTGGCATTGTCGACTTCGACACCAGCCATGCCGTCGAGTTCACAAAGCGTCTCAATCATATCGACATCGCCGAGGATCAGTGGGTCGACGGGGCGAAGGTCGTCGCCGGTGTGCCTGGAACCTCGCAGATCTCGCCGGAACGGATTCCCGAGTACACGAAGGCGATCGAGGGCTACGGAGTCAAGCTCTACGACGATCCGGCGGAACTCTTTGGCAAGATCGACGCCGTGCTGATTGAGTCGGTCGATGGCAGCGTTCACCTCGAACGCGCCCGACCGTTTCTCGAGAGGGGCATGCCCACTTATGTGGATAAGCCGTTCGCGTGCTCGCTGGCCGACGCGAAGGCGATGTTCGACCTCGCCCACCGAACGCATGCGCCGATCATGTCGAGCTCAAGCCTGCGCTACGCTCCCGAGGTGGTCGCGGCCAAGGAGGGCAAGGGCCCCTCGGGCGGAATCGTCGGCGTGACGACCTACGGCCCGGCGCCGACGCACCCTCGCAATCCCGGCCTGTTCCACTACGGGATCCACCCCGTCGAGATGCTGTACACGCTGATGGGACCTGGCTGTCAGCGATTGACCTGCATGAGTCAGCCCGGAGCCGACGTGGTCACGGGCGTTTGGTCTGACGGTCGGGTCGCGACCGTGCGAGGAATTCGTGCGGGCAAGGCGGATTACGGATTCACGATTTTCGGAGAAAAAGCCGTGACCACCCAGGGGGTCAGCACCCGCTACATTTATCGCGAACTGCTCAAGAAGATTGTTCAGATGCTCGAGACCAAGGAGCCGCCCATCGACCCTCGCGAGACGCTCGAGATCGTGGCGTTCATCGAAGGAGCCAGAACCAGCGGTGACGCGGGTGGACAACCGTTCGAGATCAAGCTCTGAGTCCGGAGAATTGATTCGGATGTTTTCCTCGCGCATTCAGGAGGTGATCGACCGCGTCGATCGCCTCCGCTTTGAGGTGGACGACCATTGGCAGATTCCCGCCGACGAGGCGAGGCTCCTGGCGCAACTGGTCCGCATCGGCGGTTGTGTCTCGATTTGTGAAGTGGGCACGAGCTACGGCTTCTCGACGCTCCACCTGGCGGCCGCGTTGAACGAGCCGGGAGGGGCGCTCCACACGATCGATGTCGATCCCAAGAAGGTGGCCGCGGCGTCGCGCCACCTTCGCGAAGCCGGCCTCGAGGATCGAGTCGTCTTCCACGAAGGAGACGCGGTCCTCCTGCTTCGCACCCTACAACCCGAGCGGCCATTCGACTTCGTCTTCCTCGACGCGACGAAGTCGCAATCCTTCGACTACCTTGAGGCGGTCTGGCCACGACTCGCCGACTCGTTCATCATCGTCACCGACAACACGACCACGCACGCGGACGAACTCGCCCCCTTCGTTCGCCATCTCCGGTCGCTTCCCGAGCTGACGAGCACCGACGTGCCGGTCGGGAACGGATTCGAGCTGACCGTTCGAAGCCGCCAAGCTTGTTTGAGAGTTCGATCATGAAACGTTTTCTTGTCATCTTGGCGAGCTTCTGGCTGCTTCAGGACATTTCGCCAGCCGGAACACTGGAGACTCCGTCGAGAACGACCGAGGTTGCGATCCGGGGGGACGGGTTCCTGATCAACGGCCGTCCCACCTACGAAGGTCGAACCTGGCAAGGAAGGAAAATCGAAGGACTGCTGCTGAATTCGAGGATGATCCAGGGGATCTTCGACGACCTCAATCCCGAAACCCGCTCGAAATGGGCGTATCCTGACACCGGCCGTTGGGACCCGGCGCGGAATACGCGTGAGTTCGTGGCGGCCATGCCCGAGTGGAGGAGGCATGGGCTGCTTGCCTTCAGCATCAACCTTCAAGGCGGAAGTCCGCAGGGCTACTCCCAGGGTCGGCAACCCTGGCACAACTCGGCGATCACCCCGAACGGAGATCTCCGTCCCGAGTTCATGTCAAGGCTTGAACAGATTCTCGACCAGGCGGACAAGCTGGGCATGGTGGCCATTCTCGGAATCTTCTACTTCGGGCAGGACGAGCGACTCGAAAACGAGGCGGCGGTGATCGGGGCTCTCGATCACGCGGTCGACTGGGTCCTGGACCACGGCTACCGTAACGTCCTGATCGAGGTCAACAACGAGTGCAACGTTCGCTATGATCACGCAATTCTCAGGCCGGAACGAGTTCATGAGCTGATCGAACGCGTCAAGGCCCATTCGCGAGAGGGCAGGCGGCTTCTGGTCGGGACCAGTTATGGCGGTGGGACGATACCGCGAGAGAATGTGGTTCGCGCGTCCGACTTCTTGCTGCTGCATGGCAATGGCGTGGAAGATCCGGATCAGATCCGGGGCATGGTCCGCCGGACGAGGGAGGTTCGAGGCTATCGGCCCATGCCGATTCTGTTCAACGAGGACGATCATTTCGAGTTCGACCAGCCGCGAAACAACTTCGAATCCGCGCTGTCCGAGTATGCCTCCTGGGGGTACTTCGACCCTGGCGCGTCGAATTATCGCGATGGCTATCAGTCTCCCCCCGTGCGATGGGAGATCAACACCGCGCGAAAGCGGGCGTTTTTCTCGAAGCTCAAAGAGGTGACGGGCTCTTGATCACGTATCCGGGATGACGCGCCTTCGACACGGCGAAGGCGTGTACGGGCCGGACTGCCTCAGTGGGCGGACGAGAGCGTGTCCGCTTCCGGGTTGTCCGAGGCCGCGGAAAGCTTTTCGAGGTAGTCGACCACCA
>CAZRGV010000078.1:0-2626 GCA_964599655.1 uncultured Isosphaeraceae bacterium
GCAACATATCCAGACGCGATTCGACCTTCGCCGATCGCGGGACGTGGAAGGTACGTGGAGGCATCACATGGCATCATGTTCGATGGTTGAGACAACACCGACATGGCGAGGCGTTCTGGAATCCTCCCGCGACCGCCGGAAACTCATCCATTCTTCGGGCCTTTGTCCTGTGCTACACTCGACATCCTCGCGGACGACCCCTACTTCGAGATCCAGGGTGGCTCCTCCCATGCGCCTCTCCGTCCTGTTCGGTCTCTGGACCGCGATCGTCGCGGCCGGCCTCGACGCCTTGCCCACCTATGCACAGGCTCCCCCGCGTCCGTCCCGTTACACGATCAACGACGCCGAACGCGCCGACCTGAAACAGCGCGCCGAGCACCTGGCCGAGTCGCTGGCGAGGCTCAAGGAGAAGGCCGATCCCGCGCTGCTGTCGAGCACGAACGAGCTGGCCGATGTCCTCGTCTTCCACAAGGCGGCGCGCTGGATCCTCCAGGAAAATGAATTCTTCAACAAGAACTATGTCGCCATGACGATCAAGGCCCTCGACACGGGAGAAGCCCGGGTGCGTGCCCTGCTCGAAGGCAAGTCCCCTGCCAACCCCTCGCGAGGCGGCACGATCCGCGGCTACGTCTCCGAGGTTGACGGATCCATCCAGCCTTATGCCATCTACGTACCAGACGACTACGACGGTCAGACGCCCACGCGACTCGACATCGTCCTCCACGGCCGAGGAGCCACGCTCAACGAGGTCAGCTTCATCAACGCCCACGATGGCAAGCCGATGCCCGAGGGCGAAACCGGCCTGATCCTCCACGTCTTCGGTCGCGGCAACAACGCCTACCGATGGGCCGGCGAGGCCGACGTCTTCGAGGCCCTTCGCTCCGTCGAGCGCAACTACCGGGTCGACGACCGCCGCATCGTCCTCCGGGGCTTCTCGATGGGAGGGGCAGGGGCCTGGCACCTCGGCCTGCATCATCCTCGGGTGTGGTGCTCCGTCGAGGCCGGCGCCGGCTTTACCGACACGAAGAATTACATCGGCCGGCGCGAATACTCCGACGTCGAAGAAAAAGCCCTTCATATCTACGACGCCGTCGATTATGCCCTCAACGCCTTCAACGTCCCGATGGCCGGCTACGGCGGCGAGGAGGACAAGCAGCTCCAGGCGTCGCTCAACATCAAGAAGGCCCTCGAAGACCTCGGCTTCAAGATGGTCCAGGATGGACTCGTCACGCGCGGCGACGGAATCGACTTTCTCCACGTCATCGGCGCCAAGACCGGCCACAAGGTCGACCCGGTCAGCGCCAAGATCCTCAAGGAATACCGAGACGAGCATGCGACGCGAGGGCAGGACCTTCGCCCCTCGAAGGTCCGTTTCGTGACCTACACCCTCGCCTACAACCGGGCCCACTGGCTGGCCGTCGAGGCCCTCAAGGAACAGTATCAACGCACGGAAGTCGAGGCCGAGGCGCGCGACGATACCGTCTTCATCCACAAGGCCGAGAACGTGGCCGTCCTCTCGGTCAATCGCGACCTAGGCCAGTCCATCCGCTTCGGCGAGCAGGAGTTCCCGCTTCGCTCCGCCGTCGAGGGCCTGCTGCCGGACGTCTACTTCCGCAAGGTCGAGGACGGCTGGATCATGCTCGACCACGACCAGTCGAGGGCCCTCCAGCTCAACCTCCGTCGCGAGAAGCGGCCTGGCGTCCAGGGCCCCATCGACCACGCCTTCGCCGGTCCCTTCCTCTGCGTTCGAGGCACCGGCCGCCCCTGGAACCCCAATATTCAAGCCTGGGCCGACGCCCGCCTCGAACGCTTCGCCCGCGAGTGGCGAACCTATCTTCGAGGCGACATTCGCATCAAGAATGACGTGGATGTCACGCCCGACGACGTTCAGGACCACCATCTGATCCTCTTCGGCGACCCCGGCTCAAACACGCTGATCGCCCAGCTTCTGGGCGACCTTCCCCTGTCCTGGACCAAGAGCGAGGTTTCGGTGGCCGGCGGTTCCAGGTATGCCTCGGCCGACCATGTCCCCGCGCTCATCGTGCCCAATCCCGTGAACCCGCTTCGATACGTCGTGCTCAACAGCGGCCATACCTTCGGCGCGCGGGACTTCGAGGGAACCAACGCCTTGCTCTACCCTCGCCTCGGCGACTACGCCGTCCTCCGCGTTCGGAACCAGAGCGAAGAGATCCTGAACACCGGATTCTTCGATGAATCGTGGAAAGGCCGATAAGTCGGCGGGATCGAAGGTCCGTTCACGACACCCGGCAGACGAAGCACTTGAGGTAGTCGGTTTCCAGGCAAGAGGCCGAGATCGGGTGGTCGGGCGCCTGTCCCCGAAGCTCCAGGATCTGGATCGGACGGCCCGACAGCTCGGCCACCTGGCCGAGCATGTCGGCGAACAGAGTGCGGTGAACGTGTCCCGAGCACGAGCACGTGACCAGGATGCCGTCGGGCTCGAGCCGCTCGACGGCCGCCCGATTCAAGCGGAGGTACGCTCGCATCGCGTCATCCACATCCTTGGCGTGCCGCGCGAACTTCGGCGGGTCGCAGACAATCAGGCCAAACCGCTCGTCACGCGTTCGGAGCCGGTCGAGCACGTCGAAGACGTCGGCCGCCTCGAACC
>CAZRGV010000078.1:2636-7493 GCA_964599655.1 uncultured Isosphaeraceae bacterium
GAAGGGCAGGCCGTTCCGCACGGCGTTCCGTCGGGCGTTGTCGATCGCCGGGGCCGACGAGTCGATGCCGAGCGCGTGCGTTGCCCCGCCGTGTTTCAGGGCGTTCAGCGCGAAGCCTCCCGTGTAGCAGAAGAGGTCGAGCATCCGTCGACCCCTCGCGAAACGAGCGACGGCCCGGCGGTTCTCGCGCTGATCGAGGTAGAAACCGGTCTTTTGGCCGGTCTGGAGATCGACCTCGTAGGCAATCTCATGCTCGACGATCGTGATCGGACCTTCCGACGGCGGCCCGCCGACGATCCAATGGTCCTCGGCACGCAATCCCTCCGGCTCGGCGGTCTGCGGATCGGTCCGGAGCAGCACGCCCTCGGCGCCCGTCAACTCGGCCAGGAGCCTCGCCAGCGACTCCCGACGCTCGAAGAGCGCGAGGCTCGTCACCTGCGCGACGAGCCAACGGTCGTAACGGTCGACGGTCAGGCCGGAGAGTCCGTCCGACTCGCTGTAGACCAGTCGGGCCGCCCCCTTTTGATCGCCATAGCCGAGGATCGCCGTTCGAAGATGAAGCGCCCGTTCGAGCCGGGCCTTCCAGAAGGGTTCGTCCAGCGGCGCATCGTCCCATCGGTAGAGACGGACCCGGATCGCGCTTCGAGGATTGAAGAGCCCCCTGGCGATGAAGGTCCCTTCCTGACCGTGGACGCTCACCTCCTCGCCAGGCTGTGGATCACCCTCGACCCGAGCGATCGAACCGGCGAAGACCCAGGGGTGCCGGGCGAAGAACGGCCGAGCGCGGCGCGGCTTGATGACGACGCGAGAAGAATTCATGGATGCGGCTTCTGGCGAGAGCGGAACCTCGAAAACGGCCAACGACGGCCGACGCCGATCGCTCGGCTTACCGCGAACGACTGGCCGATTCGACCTCGGCGAGATACGCCAGCGTGCGGTCGAGCTGGCTCTTGAGGTGGCGGACGCGCAGCAGGCTCTTGATCCGGCAGAGCAGTTCCACCTTGTTGACCGGCTTGGTCAGGAAGTCGTCCGTGCCGGCCTGAACGCCTCGCTCAAAGTCGGACGCCTCGTTCAGGGCCGTGACCATCAGGATCAAGGTGTCCTTGGTCTGGGGGTTGGCGCGGATCTTGCGGCAGACCTCGAAGCCCGAGAGCCGGGGCATCATGATGTCGAGCAAAACCAGGTCGGGGTGGGAGGCCTCGACGGCTTTCATGGTCTCGTCGCCATCGAACGCGGTCAGGATCTCGCAATCCAGGCCGCTGAGATAGGCCTCCATCAGCTCAACGTTCTGCACGTTGTCGTCGGCGATCAAGATCTTGGGACGGCCCTTGCTTTCGTCCATGCCTGTATTCCTGCGAGAGAGGCCGCCCAACCTGGACGGTCTCGTCCCGGTTTCGATCCGATTGCCGGGTGATCGGCCTGATTCCAGACCGATTCTACCGGCAATGCCCGGCCGCCGAAACCGGAATTGTCCCCGATCTCGGGCGGGCAACCGTCAAAGGCGAATCATCCGACCCGAGTCAAGATGCGTAATTTGGAGGATTGCTTGCCGGGCGGCTCGACCCAGTTATAATTAAGAAACCGGTTCCAGGTGAATGCGAGAGTCGGGACTCACGCAAGTCTGGACCGAGGCCCGATCACTGGCGAGGAGGATCGGACGTGCCTCTGCGCGACATCGACCGCCAGCTTCTCGACCGTTGCCTTCGACACGAGCCAGGCGCCTGGAATGACTTCGTCGATCGGTACATGGGTCTGATCTACCACGTCATTCATCACGTTTCACATGCCCGGAGCGTGGGGCTCAAACCCGACGACGTCGAAGACATCGGGGCCGAAATCTTCCTGGGTATCGTGGATGACAACTACCGCGTTCTCCGGCAGTTCCGTCGCGAGAGCGCCCTGCCGACCTACCTGACGGTCGTCGCCCGTCGCATCTGTGTCAAGGAATTGATCAAGCGGCAGCGCGAGGCCGAACTCGGCCACGTGACGGCCAGTCGCGCCGTCGTCGGCGAGGAACCCTCGGGCGAGGTCGAGCCGATCGCTTCCGCCGAGGAAGTCGAGCGCATGCTCAAGGACTTACCCGATCGCGAAGCCCAGGTCGTTCGGCTCTATCATCTGAAGTATCTCAACTACCGAGAGATCGCCAGGCAGCTCAACATTCCCGAGAATTCCGTCGGTCCCATCCTCGCCAAGGCCCGCAAGCGTCTCCGACGGGTCGCCGAACAGCGCAACGTGGGCTAATCCGACGTTCCCCCCGCGCTGTCCAATCGCGTTCGAACGGTCGAATCGGATCGCGAAAGTCCAGGGCTCGTTCGCCTTTATGGGCGTTCGTCGTCGCGTCGTCCCTCGCGCCCTCAGTACTGGGAGAACCCGTATCCGAGCGACGCACGACGGACCGGCTGGGGTTCGGTCGCGCCGGGTGACGTTGACGACGGCGGGGTGCCCGGCGGGCGGGGAATGCCGGGGGCCACGAGGGCCTCGGCACCTTCCGGCTCGGGGGGAGCGGCCAAGTCGGCCGAGAGGGGCATCGGGTCGGACCACTTCAGCGAAGCCCCTTCGGTGCCGAAGGGTGTTGGCTCACCGAGTTCGGTTCCGGCCTGGATCGGCGGGATCGACCGGCTTTCGTACAGGCGGGACGGCCCTTCGGCATAGGAGGGGGACTCGTTGATCCGCTTGACCTGATAGCCCGCGATCTTCGGGACCGAGAACAGGGCCTGGCGGTTCTCCTCGGTGAAGCGTGGGTTGATCTCCACGTTGCTCAGGGCGATGTCCATGACCAGCGGATCTTTGGAGTTTTGCTCGTTGTACAGCGCCAGGTGGACCTTCTGAGGCAGTTCGAGCGTGTCCGCGGACGCGTCGGTCGATTCGCCCGCGACTTTCAAAGCCCGGTAGTTCGAGGGTGTGGCAACGGCGACCGGCCGCTTCGAGTCGCTGGCATAGAAGTAATGCCGGAGGATCTGCCCCTGCTCGTTGAGCACCGTCTTCTTGAGAGCCGTTCCGCCTCGACCGTCGTCCCGGAAGTGGGTCAGCACGAGGGTCCGATCACGGCCTCGCTCCACCTTCAGCCGTCGGATTTCCTCCTCGGGAATGACATGCAGGCCGAGCGCCTCGACGATCCAGTCGGGCTGAACGAGCAGTTCGGGCGGTGCGGCGCCGTTGGCGCCGTACTGCCCGACATAAATCGACTTATCCTTCGAATTCTTGGTCCAGAACCAGAACTCCTGATCGTTCGAGCCGACGTCGACGACCGAGCCCCCGAAGCCCTTTTCCAGGTTGAGCTTGAAATTCCGGGGACGCTCCAGCGCCAGCCGGCCGCTGGTCCCTCCCACGAAGTGCGAGTCGTTCACCGACACGGTCGTCGAAGCGGTCAGGCCCTCCACCTTCTCAGCGTTGCGGTTGAGCGTCTCGACCACCTCCGCCACGCGCATTGACGGGGGCGTTTGGGGGGCGGAATCCGGGCGGATGGCCAGCCGGCTGCCCGCGCCGGCGCTGCAACCGACCAGACTCGCGATCGACAGCGCGGCGAACAGGGACTTGCGCAGGACCATGAGCCAGACCTCCCCGGTCGGACGTGCCGCGGTTCCCCGAGGCGCGGACCGTTCGAGACGACGGAACCGAGTTGCCGATCAAGGTGAGGCGACAGACGGATGGGGGCCGTAACCTAGCCGACCCGTTGCGATCGGGCAAGTCCGATCCTTCCATTCGCTACCTCACCGTCTCTCAATCATCGGTCCGGACACCGGCTCAACTTGCGAGAAACTTCGAGAGCGCGTCAAAACCGCGCTGAAGGGTCGCCATCGACGTGGCAAACGACAGCCTCGCATAGCCTTCGGTTCCGAAGGCCGACCCCATGACTAGCGCCACATGGGCCGAGTCGAGCGCGGCCATGCAGAAGCTCGTCGAGTCGGTCACCGCCTTGCCGCCCAGCGTGCGGCCCATGTGTTCGGACACATTCATGAACGCGTAAAACGCGCCGCCAGGCGGAACACACGTGACTCCAGGAAGTTGCGCGATCCGCTCCAGGACGTACGCTCGACGCTTCGCGAACTCGGCGTGCATGGTTGCGACCGAGTCCTGAGGCCCTTCGATCGCCTCCAGCGCGGCGTACTGGCTGATGGAGCAGGGATTACTCGTCTCCTGGCTTTGCAGGTCTCCCATAAACTTCGCCACCGCCAGCGGGGCGATCGCCCAGCCAATCCGCCAGCCGGTCATCGCGTACGTCTTGCTCACGCCCGAGATCGTGACGGTCCGTTCGGCCAGTTCCGGCCGCAGCGTCGCGAAGCAGGTCGGTTCGGCGCCGTCGTAGCAAAGCTGCTCGTAGATCTCGTCCGAAAGGACCCCAAGCTTCGTCTCGAGCACCACGTCGGCCAGCGCCTCCAGTTCACGGCGCGAGTAGACCACACCCGTCGGGTTGGAGGGACTGTTGATCATCAGGAGCTTCGACCGCGGGGTGACCGCCTCCCGCAACCGCTCGGCCGAGAGCTTGAAGCCGTCCGCCTCGGTCGTCTCGAGAATCACCGGGCTCGCCCCGGTCAGCTTGACGAGATCGGCATAGCTGACCCAGTACGGCGCGGGGATGATCACCTCGTCGCCAGGTCCGCAAAGCGCCATCAAGGCATTGTGGATCGACTGCTTCGCCCCATTCGAAACCACGACCTGTTCGGGCTTGGTCGGCAGGCCATGTTGCTCGGTGTAAAGTTTGGCGAGTGCTTGTTTTAGCTCCGGAATCCCGGCCGGCGGCGTGTAATGGGTCTTGCCCGAGCGCATCGCCCGGATCGCCGCCTCCTGAATGTTCTCCGGCGTCGAGAAGTCGGGTTCCCCCAGCGCGAAGTCGAGCACGTCGATTCCTTCGGCCTT
>CAZRGV010000078.1:7541-14162 GCA_964599655.1 uncultured Isosphaeraceae bacterium
CGTGATGGTGCAGGTGCTGGCCAGCGCCGGCCCGCTCAACAACGCCATCGTCTCGTCCTCGGATGCAACAGGTCCCAACGAACCGACCAATCACCACGTACTCAGTACGGTTGGAGCGTGCCAACCCGTCGACCGGGTCCTTCGATCCCCGAAACCCTCCGGAGGCCGATACGCCGGGTTACGCGACACCCCAGGTTCCCAATGTAACACGACACACGAATCCCGTCATCCGTTCGCTCGCCGGAGACCCGGCCCGCCAAGTGCCGATTCATCCCTTCGCGTGACTCCCAAATCCCCTCAAACTCACGTTCCAAGGACAAGGAGTCGCTTCGTCCTCAAGATTTCGCGGGCTACAGACGACCTTCGAGAATCGACCCAAACACCATGATGGAGAGGCACAAGGATTCGTCGTTGCGCGTCATTCCACCGGATTGTTCGCGGATCGACCTCAAAACGTCCTTTTCGAGGGCCGACGTGTTCTCTATCCTGGAATTTGTGGGTCGAGGGGGCTGATCAATCCCACTCACTCGATCCGGTCTTCCGGATCGTCAGGGTCGCGATTCTCAGCCGATTCCACCCAAGATTACGGTTCCTTATCCAGATTCGCTAATTTTACTTGCCTGAATCCCGAGAGCAGAATAAATTACCCAGTGTCCGGAGTTGTTCGGCAACTCGCTCGTGAATCGTCCGGAACCCGGGATTCGGGATACCAGTGATGGAGGCGCCAGGGACGCGGCGCGGTGGGGGTGACCGATGCGTCGCGTGGTTGTCACGGGGATCGGAGTGGTCGCTCCTAACGGGATCGGCCGAGAGGGGTTCTCCGAGGCGATTGTCGAAGGCCGATCGGGTGTGAGCCGCATCGAGAGCTTTGACACCTCGGGGCAGCGAATCCACATCGCGGGTGAGATCAAAGACTTTGATGTCACCCCGTATCTGGGCGACCACAAAAAGAACGCCAAGGTGATGAGCCGCGCGGTCGGTTTCGCCGTCGGCGCGGCGGCCATGGCCGTTGAGGACGCGGGCCTGGAAACGGGCAAGATCAACCCCGAGCGGTTCGGTGTGTGCATGGGGACCGGCATCACGCCGATGGATCTGGCCGAGCTGGCCGGCCCGATGGCCCGGGGATTGACCCCGGACGGCAAGCTCGACCTCGGTCGGTTCAGCGTCGCCCAGGCCGAATCCATGTGCCCGGTCTGGCTCCTGAAACACTTGCCGAACATGGCCGCGGCCCATATCTCGATCCTGCATCACGCCATGGGCCCAAACAACACGATCGTGACCGCCTGCGCGGCGGGAACCCAGGCGGTGGGCGAGGCCTTCCGTCTGATTTCGCGCGGCGACGCGGACCTGATGCTGGCCGGCGGCTGCGACAGCCGGCTCGACCCGCTGCTCATGGTGGCCTACTCCGCCATGAACGCCATGAGCCGCTCGTCCCGGCCGCCGTCGGAAGTCTCCCGCCCGTTCGACGGCGAGCGCGACGGCTTCGTGCTCGGCGAGGGGGCGGCCGTGCTCGTGCTCGAGAGCCTGCAACGGGCCCGTCGACGTCGCGCGAAGATCTACGCCGAGATCACGGGCTACGGCTCGTCGTTCGACGCCTACGGACTCACACGCCCCGAACCCGACGGCAAGGGCGCGGCCCTGTCGATGAAGGCGGCCCTTCGGGAAGCCAAGGTCGACCCGGCGGATATTGATTATATCAACGCGCACGGAACCAGTACGCGCCTGAACGACATCATGGAAACCGTGGCCGTCAAGCGCGTCTTCGGCCATCGCGCGCCGACCATCCCCATGAGCTCGCAAAAGTCGATGGTCGGCCACCTGATCGGGGCCTCCGGAGCCCTCGAGGCGGCCGCCACGGCCCTCTCGCTCGAGCGGGGCGTCGTGCCGCCGACGATCAACCAGGCCGTGCCCGATCCGGCCTGCGACCTCGACTACGTGCCCAACACGGCCCGAGAAATCCCGCTGCGCACCGCCTTGTCGAACAGCTTCGGCTTCGGCGGTCAGAACGCGTCGCTGGTCATGACGCGATTCTAAACGCGGCCCGCGACACGCGTTCGGATCGCCCGATCGGAACCCGGCCGGCTCGAGCGCGGGGAACGGGTGGCGACCGTCTCTTGTTGACGAGACGCGCGGGACCAATGACGGACTCCCGAGTCTCGCCTCGTGGCCAGTGGTGCCAAGCCCCCGGTCCCTCGGGTCCGACGAATCCGCGAACAGATTCCTGCGCGACTCCGTAGCTTCACCACCACGGCTCGGGCCGTTGCCCGGACCGTTCAGACGACGGCCAGTGACGCGCGCTCGTCAATCGGTTCGTGGTCAATGTATTCGTAGAACACGTTTCGCTGACGCGGGATGTAGCCCGCTTCACGAATCGCGCGCTGGATCTGTTCGAGCGTGAGATGATGCACCGTGCCGGCCGATGACACGACGTTTTCCTCGATCATCAGGCTGCCCATGTCGTTGGCGCCGAAGTAGAGCGCCACCTGGCCGATCTTGGCCCCCTGCGTCACCCAGGAGGATTGGATGTTGGGCACGTTGTCCAGATAAAGCCGAGAAATCGCCTGCACGCGAAGATATTCGAAGGCCCCGCTGGGAGGGACATCCGCCATCTCGGTGTGTTCGGGCTGGAACGTCCAGGAGATGAACGCGGTCAATCCGCCCGTTTCCTCCTGAAGCTGACGGACGCGCTCCATGTGCTCGACCCGCTCTTCGAGCGTTTCGATGTGGCCGAACATCATGGTGGCCGTCGACTTGCCGCCGAGCTCGTGCCAGACGCGATGCACGTTCAGCCAGTCGTCGGTAAGCACCTTGCCTCGCGTGATCGCCTTGCGAACCCGGTCGACCAGGATCTCGCCGCCCCCGCCCGGAAGGCTGCCGAGGCCGGCGTCCTTGAGGCGCTGAAGCACGTCCCTCAAGGACATCCGAAACTTCTTATGAAAGAAGTGAATCTCCGGTGGGCTGAACCCATGAATGTTGACCTGGGGGAAGTGCCGTTTGATGTCGCGAAGCAGGTCCTCGTACCAGTCGAACGGAATCTCGGGATGAAGGCCGCCTTGCATGAGGATCTGATCGCCCCCGAGCGCGACGGTTTCCTCGACCTTCTTCAAGAGAACGTCGCGATCGAGCACGTAGGCGTCGCTGTCGCCCACCTTCCGATAGAAGGCGCAGAAGTCGCAGTCGGCCGCGCAGACGTTGGTATAATTGATGTTCCGGTCGATGTTGTACGTGCGATACGGCTCGGGATGAAGCCGTCGGCAAACGGCGTCGGACGCACGGCCGAGGGAGAGGAGATCGGCCTCCTTCATGAGGGTCACACCCTCGTCGAACGTGAGGCGTTGGCCGTCAACGGCGCGTTGCAAGATCGTGGCGACGGTCGTGGAAGACAAGGTCCACTCCTTCCGGGGCCAGCCCCAACGCGGCGGCCTTCGTTGCGAACAGGCGGAGTCCGGCGACTTCTCGATCGCCGAGGTCATAGGATAACACGCGCGTCAAGTACTCGACGCAGGTGGCAGGATCGAGGCCCAGTCGTGGGCCATGAAGCTCGGCCAGTTGCTCGGCGTGGGCCAGCCCCTCCGCACGGCACCAGGCGAGCACCTCGGGCAACGTCCCCAGATCCACGCCGGGCCGGACGACCCAGAGGGCGAAGACGAACGGCAGGCCGGTCATCCCGTTCCAGGCGTCGGCCAGGTCGACCACCTCGAGAAACGGCTCATGCGGCACGCGCATCGCACGATCGCCGATCACGAGCACGGCGTCGGCCGTGCTCTCGAGCGCGGAGACGCCCATCGGAAGGCTTTCGATCCGCTCGGGTCGAACGCCGTGCGCCGCGTCGAGCCAGACTTGCGTCAACGCCTGGCTCGTCCGCGACCCCTCATCGAGCGCCAGCCGCCGGATCCGCCCGAACGGAACCCGGCTGAAGAGTTTGACGCTCCGTACCGGGCCCCTCGCCGCGATCGCGAAGCCGGACAAGATCTCGTAACCCGCCTCGGCCCCTCGAAGATACTCCACCGAAGGGATCAGGGCGATATCCAGCTCTCCCCGGGCCAGGCGTTCCGCCAGCACGCTCGGATAGTCCAGGTCCAGCCGGACCCAGGGCGCGATCTCGCTCAGCCGATAATACAGCGGCTTCGCATTCAAGTAGCTGACCGCACCAACCCGGATCGGACCTGCCATGATCGGTCCCCCCGCGCTCGGAACCAAACCCTCGACCTGAGGGAACGGCCGGTTCCTTCAATTCGTTCTGAAAGAAGTATAAGAATCGAACGCGAGGATGGCAAGGTCGGTGGCGCGGCGAGTGGATCCTCGGGCGCGGTCGAAGGGGGCGGAGGGCGGGTCGCGCCTCAGAACTCCATGCGCTGAAAGGCTTTGATCCCCATGCGAAGCGGGACAATCGTGGCGATCGCCCCCAGGACGATGCTGAACAGGATCGCCAGGCCGAGCCAGACGCGGAACCGCTGTCCCGAGACCGACATCAGGGAGGCTCCGTTGACCTCGAAGCCCGAGAAGTAGATCTCACAAGGCAAGGCCAGCGCCGCCACGACCAACCCGATAAAGACGAGGCTGACCAGCAGGTTCAGGGTTCCGCCGAAACCCGCCGCGATCTTCGATGGGTCGTCTTCCCGGAGGTTCGGCAAGCGCGCGCCCAGGCCGACGCTGATCCCGGAGAGGCCCAGGCAAAGAATCGCGACCATGAGGATATGAACCACGATCATCGTTGGCGAAATCTGGAGCATCAGGTCGCTGAGGATGACGAGCAGCTCGGTCGCCACCAGCGAGATGCCCGCCGCGAACGCGAACTTGCCCCAGAGGATCGCCTCACGACGCAGCGGCAGCAGCCCGAGGATCCAGAAATTCCGGCCTTCCAGCGAGAGCAGCGGGAAGATGAAACGGGTGGTGAAGGTCGAAAGGATCAGGGCCGTCACGGCCAGGTTGAGGAAGCTGAGGAGGTTCCGCCAGTACGGACTCTGCACGTTGTAGCCAAGGCGCCGGATGTTGACGAAGTAGAAGGCGAGCAGCCCGAAGAAGATCAGGAATTGCGACCACTGCGCCGGATCTCGCCGAAAGCTGCGGAGGTCCTTGAGAATCAACAAGCGAATCTGCGCCGGAATGAACCAGAAGACCCGGTGCAAAACCGCGTCGAATCCATACCAGCCGATGCGTCGCCGGGAGGAGCGGCCGCCTTGAACCCGGCTGAAACCGCGGCGGTACAGGTCGCGGGCGATCACGGCGGCGACGAGATAGAAGAGCAGGGCGTTCGCCGCGGTGGCCCTGAGGTAGAACCAACCGACGCCCATTTCCCCTCTGGCCGCGCTGACGAGCCCCTTCGACATCCAACGGCTGGGCAACAAGGGATGCTGACTGAACGCGAGCCGGCCCAGCAACGAGTCGAGCCAGTCTCTCGTGAGCGTTTCTCCGGGCGTGTGCAGGAGTCGGATTGCCACGCCAACGCCGGCCAGCACCAGCGCGATCAGTCCGATCGCCAGGATCGTCTTTGCCCGCTTGGGAAAGTAGTTGGCGACGAGAATCGCCCCGATGCCTCCCAGACTGCCCGCGAACAGGACGAACGCGACGAGATAGGCCAGAAAGATCAGGTAGAACGGCCAGCCCGCCTCCACCGTGATCCCGTACGCGACCATCATCGGGCTGCCCAAAAGCAGGAAACCCCAGCTCGAGAACGCCAGCGCCTCGGCGAACTTGTACGCGAACACGCGGTCTTCCATCGCCGGGCTCGAAAGCAGAAAATCCGCCTCGCGAGAGGCGAACAGCCCGGTGAAAAGGATGATTCCCGTCGAGACGATCAGCATGATCAAAAGCGAAAGGAAGAACGTCCCAAAAAGATACTCGACGATCTCGCTGGTCGCGTTCACGAACGAGTTGAGAAACTGAAACCCTTCGAAAAAGAGGCCGAACAGCACGGTCCAAAAAACCGCGCTACAAAACAGGAGCATCGTGAGCCGGAGCCGAGAGCCACGCAGCACGTCGCGCGCCTGGTTGCGAAGCAGGCACCATCGAAGGTGTCGGAACGCCCGGGCCACGTGCGAGTCGCGGGTCATCGCAGGGCGTCTCCTTGCTCGATCAACACCGGCTTTCCGTTCCAGGGCCGATCCCCGCCGGTCATCTTCAGGAAGAGGGCCTCCAGCGGATCCTCGGCCTGAACCTGCCGCCGGAGCTCGGCGAGCGTTCCGCGCGCCAGCATCCGGCCACGGTCGATGATCCCGATCGTGTCGGCCAGCTCCTCGGCGATCGAGAGCAAGTGTGTCGACATCAACACAGCAACACCCGAGCGCGCCTGTGCCACGAACAGATCTTTGACGATCCTCGCGCTTCGGGGATCGAGCCCAATCAGCGGCTCGTCGACGATCAGCACCTTCGGGTCGTGAACGAGGGCCGAGGCGAACACCACGCGCTGCTTCATCCCATGCGAGTAATTCTCGCAAAGCTCATCCACATAATCATTCATCTCGAAAGTTTCAATCAACTCCGAGATGCGCCTCGAGGCGTGGCGGGGCTCGAGCCCGTACATCTCGACGACGAACTTGAGGAACTCGCGGCCGGTGAGCTTGTCGTAAAGATACGGCTGGTCGGGCACGTAGGCGATGAGCCGCCGCGCCTCCTGGGTGG
>CAZRGV010000078.1:14230-15483 GCA_964599655.1 uncultured Isosphaeraceae bacterium
ACGACGCTCTTCCGATCTGTCTTGCCGGCTCCGTTGGGGCCGAGGAAGGCGAACAGCTCGCCCGCCTTGACGTCGAGGTCGAGCTGATCGACGGCGCACTTGCTGCCGTACATCTTGGTCACGCCCCGCAATTCGATCATCATCATCCTCCGAAACCGAAGACCCGGGGCGTCGGCCTGGGTCGGTGTCGCGATCGCGACGTTCTTGGGGGCACGTTTCGCGGGTTCAATCGGCAAATCGCACGGCGGTCGCGGATTCCGGTAGCCGCTCGAGCGTGAGCTTCACGAAGGGAAAGGGGACCTCCTGGCGGAGCACCAGGCCGTCTCGTCGGACCCAGGTGCGGGCGCTGAAGGGGGACATTTTCGTGACGACTTCCAGGGTCGTGACCGGGTTGTTGTCCCACGTGATGTGGCGGGTGCCCACGACCTCCACGCGGCACGACTGGATCTGGCCGGTCAAGGGGCTGACGACCTGCGTTTCCCAGCGCTGGCCGATTTGCAGGCCGGGCATCTGTTCCAGCGGTCCGAGCGAGGTTTGCACCAGGCTTCTCGGCTTGTAAGGAAAGGTTTGCTTCCACTTCAACAGTGGCAGCAAGCCCCGGGCGGTCACCTCGATATTGTCGTTCTTGAGCCAGCCTTCGAGCACCATCAGGTCGTCCCTGGAGCCTTGACCGAGCCGGACAGAGACCCGGAAGTTGTCGAGGTTGCCCGTCGTGTCGATCTCACAGGAGCCGAGCACCTCGAAGCGGTCCCCTTCCACCGTTTCCAACGGGGTCCCCTTGAGCAGCTCGCCGGAATCGAACCAGGCGAAGCTTGTCAGGCGGACCCAGCCGTCGGTGGTCCTCGAAGACTCGGTCACGATCTGTCCCACCGATCGTTGGCCGTGTTCTGGATTGTCGTCGTCGACCAGGATGGCCCATTTGGTCGGGCCGTCGGGGGTTTCGGCCTTCGCGATGGCCCGAAGGTCGGGCGGGGGACCGATCAAGAGGTCCGGCAAGAGGTCGTTGCGGAACAAATCCTGAGCGGTGTAGGTCCAGAAGAGGAGGATCGCGAGGCGGATCCAGCGACTGGGCATCGGGAGTAGACTCCGATCCGAGTTGATTCCGCTTCACTGTAACGCCACCATCTGACGAACAACAAGTAGGCAGACGCCAGAAGCGCGTCGATCCCTCCGGTTTCGAGTCCGTGCCGTACGATTCGGCAGGCCGGCTCGGGTTGACGGGCCCGTCCCCCGGAGAGAAACACGATCGAACC
>CAZRGV010000078.1:15493-18121 GCA_964599655.1 uncultured Isosphaeraceae bacterium
CTCGGGTTGACGGTCTTGGAACCGAGTCGTATGCTGCGCTAGGGACCCCCCTTCTTCCGCCTCGCCTCTTCCGAGGTCGTTCCGCGGGTTCCTCTTCCTCCCTTCGCTTCGTCTTGTTTGTGGACTTTCCAGAGCAGGTCGCCATATGCCAAAACCAAAACGACGTTGGATCGTGCTGGGTTTTGTCCTGCTCCTCTTGCTTGTCTCCCCCGCGGTCCTCTGGCTCTGCCTGACCCACCAGCCCGACTTTTATCGCGAAGTGTCCGAGATCCCGCCCGAACGCCGCCATGCCAATGCGGAGAAGTTCGTGGCCCAGAGTCTTCGGCTCCGCAACGATATCGTCAACGAACCGCATTGGGAGGCCGTTTTCACCGACGAGCAGGTCAACGCTTGGCTGGCCGAGGATCTCGTGGCCCATTTCGCCGACATGATTCCGCCAGGGGTGCACGACCCCAGGGTCGTGTTCGACACCGACCGGGTGACGCTCGCGTTTCGCGTCGACGAGGGACCGGTGCGCTCGGTCGTCTGGGTCGTCGTCCGTGTTGGGGTTCCTCGCGAGAACGTGGTTTCGTTGACCCTCGAGAAGATTCGGGCGGGGGTCTTGCCCATCGCGCCGGACCAGCTCATTGAGCGGATCACCGATCACGCCCTCCAGCGCGGCCTGAAGGTCCGATGGGACCTCGACGGCGAGCACCCGGTGGCCTTGATTCGCTACACGGCCGATCCTCGACGTCCGGACCTGGTCCTCGAAACGCTTCAGGTCTTGAAGGGCCAAGTCCGACTCTCAGGCCGCTCGAACCGGGCTCAGGGGGCCATCGCCTCGCCGACCTTGCCGAATCGCAAGGTGCTTCAGTCCAACTTCCCGATCCACAGGCGAAAGATCCAGCCGGGACGTCGCAACGTTTCGCTCCGGGGTGGCTCCGGCCTCCAGAGCTCGGCCGTTCCCTGGGTCGTCTCCCCCTGGAGTTGGACGACGATCCGGTCCGGCGACCAGACCACGGCCTCGTAAGTGCCACGGTCGACCCGCCGCACCGTCCCGCGATCGCCCGAGATCGGACCTTCGTAATCGAGATAGTGCCGTCGGTGGCTGGCCAACGACCTCGCGGGCAAATCCACGCCGTCGACGATCGGCGCGTCGATCGCCCAGGTTGCCAGCGCCTCGCCTTGTTCGAGCATCAGATCCCAGTGGACGCCGTTCCATTGGTGCTCGAGGATCACGAATCGCGGCATCTTCGGTACCTGTCGCTAGCGGCCTGGAAGCCGTCTGGACGCTCCCTCGCTGGCCGTCTTACAATGCGGTTAGAGCGTTTGCTTGACCGTCACGGACTCGCGCAACTCGAACGGGAGCCAGGTCATGGATAAGGCCAAGATGATCGACAAGCTGAATGAGATCCTCAAGTGGGAGTACGCCGGCCTCATCCAGTACACCCAGTACAGTTTTCTCATCCAGGATGTCTGGCGTGAAGTCTACTACGAGATGTTCCGCGAGAACGGTGAGGAAGCCCTGAAGCACGCGCATCGGGTCGGCGACAAGATCGTCGCCCTCGGCGGCGTCACGACCGTCGAACGCGGCGAGGTGAAGATCTCGACTGACCTGCACGAGATGCTCGAATACTCCCTCGAAATGGAGCTGCGGCACGTCCAGCTCTACACCGAGGCGCTCAATCTCTGCGACGAACACGATGTCGCCTTGCGGGTCATGCTGGAAGACATCTGCCAGGACGAGCAGGACGGCGCCGACCACCTCGCCAAGATCCTCAAGAAGCAGGACCTGGTCGTTGGCGGCCACGTGAAGTCGCGGCAAAAAGTGGGTTGATCCCACCTGCCGGAACGAGTCCTCGAACGCGACCGACGGACGACGCAAGCCGCCTTCCGCCAAGTCGTCGGTTCTTCGGAACCGATTGTCCGTGAAAGGGGTTAAATCTCGTCGCCCGCGGCCGTCCGTCGCGGCGACGAGTCACCAGGCCCCGGGAAGGGAATCGTCGCGGGTGGAATGTCGGCTTCGACGGCAAGAGCCGGCGCGCTCGAACCCAGAACCGCCTGAAGCTGTTTCCACTGGCGTGGTTCGAGCGTCAATGTCCTCTGATCGAACCAGCCAATCCCTTCGGCATGGTGCTGGTCGCGCAGGTCGATCACCAGCCGGCCATCCCTGCGCTGGACCAGCGCGACCTGAAGCCGCTGGTGAGGACCGGAACCGGGGAGCGTGGCCAGAATGGTCTGGACGACCATGGCGGGTCTCGGCGGGGAGTGCAATTGAGATTCAGTATCAACTGAATTCATCGTACCAACCGCGATGGCCGGGTCAATCCTCTTTTTTCCGGATTTTATTGCGGCAGAGTTCGAGGTCTCGCTCGTCTGGTCGAGGCGGATGGGCTGGTTCGGGGAAGGCCGGTCGGTTAGTTTGGGCGTTGGAATGGTGCCTGGACCGCGAGGTCGAAGCCAGGGGCCTTCGCGGCGGCGACTGACGAAAGGATACCGACGCGGTGACACCGAAAGAGGTCTTGGCCCTGATCCGGCAGCGCGAGGTCACGACGGTTGACCTTCGGTTCATGGATTTTCCCGGAGTCTGGCAGCATTTCGCCATTCCGGCCGACGCGCTGACCGAGGAAACGTTCGAGGAAGGGATCG
>CAZRGV010000078.1:18131-27665 GCA_964599655.1 uncultured Isosphaeraceae bacterium
TCCTGGTACTTCGCGCGCTATTGCTCGCCCCGGGAGGAAGGGATCGGGTTCGACGGCTCGAGCGTCGTCGGCTGGCGGGCGATCAACGAGGCCGATCTGCTGGTGGTTCCCCAGCCGGAGACGGCCCTGATCGATCCGTTCGCGGCGCGACCGACCCTGACCATGATCTGCAATATCCAGGATCCGATCACGCAGCAGGACTACACGAGAGATCCGAGGAACATCGCTCGCAAGGCCGTCAGCTACATGAGGAGCACCGGCCTGGCCGAACTCTGCCGGATCGCGCCTGAGCTTGAGTTCTTCGTGTTCGACGATGTTCGGTTCGACCAGAAGGGTCACGAGGCGTTCTACCACGTCGATTCGGTCGAAGGGGCCTGGAACCGAGGGCGGGCCGAACGCCCGAATCTCGGTTATAAGCCGGGTTCGGGGCTGGGCTACTTTCCCGTGCCTCCGACCGACAGCCTGGCCGACCTCCGGACCGAGATGGCCCAGATGATGGCCGAGTGCGGCATCGCGACGGCCGCCCATTACCACGAGGTGGCCACCGGCGGGCAATCGGAGATTGACCTGATCGAGAATACCCTCGTCGAGAGCGCCGATCAGGTGATGCTGGCCAAGTATATCATCCGGAACGTCGCTAGGCGGCATGGAAAGACCGCGACCTTCATGCCCAAGCCGCTGTTCGGCGACAACGGCTCGGGCATGCACACGCATCTGACGCTCTGGAAAGGGGAGGTTCCGCTGCTGGCCGGCAACGGCTACGCGGGCCTGAGCGACCTGGGGCTCTACGCGATCGGCGGCTTGCTCAAGCACGCGCCGGCGCTGTGTGCCTTCGCCAACCCCACCACGAATAGCTACAAGCGGCTGGTGCCCGACTTCGAGGCTCCGACCAAGCTGGCCTACAGCCGTCGCAACCGCAAGGCGGTCATTCGGGTGCCGATTTACAGCCCGAATCCTCGAAGCCGTCGGATCGAGTTTCGAGGTCCGGACGCCGCCGCCAATCCGTACCTGCTTTTCTCGGCCATGCTCATGGCCGCGCTGGACGGGATCCAGACGAAGACCAGCCCCGGCGAGCCGCTCGACAAGGACATTTACGACCTGAATCCCGAGGAGCTCGAAAACGTTCCCGGCACGCCTCGATCGCTCGAAGCGTCGCTCGAGGCGCTCCGAGTCGACAACGAGTTCCTGCTCCGGGGCGATGTGTTCACCAGGGACGTCATCGACACCTGGATCTGGTACAAGCGCACGCATGAGGTCGAGGCGGTTCGCCAACGACCCCATCCCTACGAGTTCGTGCTCTACTACGACGTTTGACGCCGGTGTTGCCGGGAGGGCGGCGAGCCGCCGCGACATCGGCTTGGAATCGCGTTCAAAATCAATGAACCGATTCGGAGGGAAGGGTGCCCGCGCCTTGCTCGGTGGGGCCGTGATCGAGGTGGGGTTCCGGTCGAAGGGCCAGGAACATCAGGAGAATCGCGCCGAGGACCAGCATGTTGTCGGCGAAGTTGAAGATGGCGCAGTCGAACCGGACCGAATCGACGTGGAAATGAACGAAGTCGCGAACGTAGCCGAGCGTCAGCCGGTCGTAGCAGTTGCCGAGCGCCCCGGCCATGATCAGTCCCAGCGCCACGGTCATCCGGGCGTCGGCGGCGCCTCCCTTCCAGAAGAGCCAGTAGCAGATGGCCAAGCCCGCCAGGACCGAAAGACCCGCGAAGATGAGGCCGCTATTGGGCAGACTCGCGCCGAAGCCCCAGAGGGCCCCACGGTTGTGGCTCGGATGCAGTTCGAGGATTCCGGAGATGACCGGCCGGATCTCACCCAGGCCAAGCTGGGCGAACACGACCGATTTGGCCCAGAGATCGAACGCGGCGCCCCCCAGGGCGATGGTCCAGAAGAGCATCCAGCGTTGCCAAGGGACCCGACCGGTCTCCATCAGCGGCTCTCCATCTTCCGGGCGCACTCGATACAGCGATCGGTGTACGGGAGGGCTTGCAGGCGGGTCTTGCTGATGGGCCCGTTGCACTCCACGCAGACGCCGAAGGTCCCCGCATCGAGCCGGCTCAGCGCCTCCTCGATCTGCTCCAGGGTCTCTTGCTCGTTCTCGATCAGGCCTAGGGTGAACTCCTGGTCGTAGTTATCCGTGCCGAGGTCGGCCATGTGGACGGGCATGTTCGAGAGGTTCCCGACACCCTCGCTTCCCTTGCGGTGAAGCGCCTCGTCCGCCATCTGGTTGAGATCGCCCCGAAGCCTCGCGCGGAGGGTGACCAGCATCTTGCGGAACGACTCGAGCTCCTCGGGCTTCAACGCTGTGGCCATGGATTTCCTGTCCCGTTCTAGCGGACCGCTCGCGGGAGACGGGGCATGCTAGATCCCCCGTTCCGCTCTGTCAATCGGCGTTTTCGGGACAAACCACGGAGTTTGACCCGAAAGATCCAGACTACACTGTTCGGCCCCCCCAAGGCCACCCTCTTTCAGGCGAATCGTCACCAATCCGATCAGGATGGCCCAACTTGACCTTGCGGGTTCTTCGGGTACTGTTGAGCATCAACGACTGATCCGCCTCCCGTGGCCTCCGAGCGAACGCCCCATGAGCACTCCGAAAACGATCTTCATCACCGGCGGCACCGGACTCGTCGGAAGTCACGCCGTCGAGGAAGCCCTGGCCCGCGGCCATCGCGTTCGCGCCCTCGTCCGGTCCAGCAGCAACACCCAGTGGCTCGACCGCTGGGGCGTCGAAAAAGTGGTCGGCGACCTCGAAGACGCCGACGCCCTGCGACAAGGCGTTGAAGGAGTCAACTGGGTCTTCAATTGCGCCGCGAAAGTGGGGGATTGGGGTACCCTGGAGGAGTTCCGCAAGCTCAATGTCGACGCCTTGCGTCTGCTGCTGGACGCCGCGAGCGAGGCCGGCGTCGAGCGCCTTGTGCATGTGAGCTCGCTCGGTGTTTATGAAGGGCGGGACCACTACGGAACCGACGAGACCACGCCGCCGGCGTCGGACAGCCTGGACGCCTACACTCGCTCGAAGACCGAGGCCGAAGCCCTCGTCTTGAGCTTCGTCAAGGAACGAGGCTTGCCCGCGGCGATTGTCCGGCCTGGATTTATTTACGGCGAGCGGGATCGGACGGTTCTTCCCAAACTGGTCGGTGCCCTCCGACGCGGACGGTTCGCCTATTTCGGCTCGGGAAACCAGATCCTCAACTGCATTTACGTCAAGAACCTGGTGCATGGCCTCTTCCTGGCCGCCGAGGTGGACGCGGCGGCCGGGGAGGTGTTTAACCTCACGGACGGCGCGAAGGTCAGCAAGAAGCAGTTCGTCGGCCGAGTGGCCGAGCTGGCCGGCTTGAAGCCGCCTCGGAGGCGCATTCCGCTCTGGTTGGCGAGGACGCTCGCCGTCTTGCTGGAACGACGGGCCAAGCGACTCGGCGCCACGGAGCCGCCGCTGGTCAACAAAGCACGCTACAAGTTTCTGGGCTTGAACCTGGATTACTCGATCGACAAGGCCCGGAGGGTCCTCGGCTACAGCCCGCCGTTTACGACCGAACAGGGCCTGATCGCCGCCATGGCCGACTTCGAGGCCGGCTCGACCGCGAAACCCGAGGCCGTGGCCGCGCGCTGATCGGGGGGCGGTTCGAGGATTCCCTCTCGACCAGTCCCTGGAGTGGCCCAGCGGTTGCCGGCTTGGTGGAACGGCCGTGTCGCCGACTCGGCCAAACGCCACGTTTCCGCCGTCCGTCGCGGCCCTCAACGTATGCAAATCGAATCCCTCGATTGAACCGAAAGGAGTCCCATCGTGGTGGATCTCAAAGGCAAGCGCGTCGCGGTCCTGGTCGAGAAGTTCTACGAGGACCTGGAGCTCTGGTATCCGGTCCTTCGGCTCCGTGAGGCCGGCTGCGACGTCAAGATCGTCGGGCCGAAGGCCGGCGAAACCTATGCGTCGAAGCATGGCTACCCGGCGAAGTCGGACGTGGCCGCGACCGAGGTCAAGGCCGACGACTTCGACGCCATCGTCATTCCCGGCGGTTACTCGCCCGACCACATGAGGCGGTCGAAGGCGATGGTTGACCTGGTCACTCAGGCGGCTCGTCAAGGGAAAGTGCTCGCGGCCATCTGCCACGGACCGTGGATGCTCTGCTCGGCGAAGTGCCTCAAGGGGAGGAAGGTCACAGGCTTCTTCGCCATCCGCGACGACGTCGAGAACGCCGGCGGAGTCTGGGAAGACGCGGCCTGCGTGCGGGACGGCAACCTCGTCACGAGCCGGACGCCCGACGACCTGCCTGCCTTCCTGCAAGGGATCTTCGCCGCGATGGCCGAGGCGAAACCGGCCTGAACCGACCGCGGCGGATCGACAGGTTACGCTCCGGGGTCGCCGACGCGTTGCGTCTCAACGCGCAGCGGCCCCGATCGCCTCTCTGGCCTGCGTCAGGGCGGCCTTGACCATCAGGAACTCGCCGATGTTCTCCAGGGTCAGAAGGCCGACCGGCTTGCCTCGATCGACCACCTGGAGGCAGGGCGTCTTCCCTTCGCGGAGGGTGGCGACCGCGGTCGCGAGCATGGAATCGGCCTCGACGTGTCCGATCTCCGGGATGAGGTAATCGGCGACCAGGGCATCCCGACCCGCGCGCGAGAGCCCCGACATCAACGCGTCGCGAGTCAACGCACCGACGATCTGCCCGCCCCGAACCACGGGAAAGTCCTGCTGCGAGCCGGCCAGGAGCAGGTCGACCGCCGTGCCGAGGGTGTCGGTCGGCTCCAGGGTATAGAAGTCGGTCAGCATGGCCTCGCGGACCGGCACGTCCTTGAGCTCCAGACGCTCGAGCACCATGACGGCCTCGCTCTGTGCGCCGATCCACACAAAAAGGGCGATCAGGATCAAGAATGGGTTCATGTAAAGCCCGATGAACCCGAAGAAGATGGCCATGAGCTGGCCAATAGTCGCGGCGATGCGAGTCGCCTGGCCGTAATCCATCGTCATGGCGAGCAAGGCGCGCAGGATGCGGCCGCCGTCCATCGGGAAGGCGGGCAAGAGATTGAACCCAAAGAGGAAGGCATTGACCAGCATCAGCCGGCTCAGGAATCCTCCCTTGAGGAGGATCTGCTGATCGTGTTCAACGATCTGGATGCGAACACCAATGAGGTAGAGCGACGCCACGATGGCGACGTTGACGAGCGGCCCGGCGATGGCGACCAGGAACTCCTGGATCGGCTTTTCCGGGATACGCTGGAGCCGGGCCACGCCGCCGATGGGCAGGAGGGTAATGTCCGCCGTCGGCACGCCGAACCGTCGGGCCATCAGGGCATGCCCGAGCTCATGAAGCACGACGCAGCCGAAGATCGAGAGGACGAACCCGACCTCGATCAGGGCGCTCTGCATCGGCTTGCCCGCGCTCAGGCCAGCCAGCAAGATCCAGCCGAGCAGGATCAGAAACGTCCAGTGAATGTAAATCGGGATGCCGGCCAGCCGGCCGATTCTCCAGGACCAGGCCATCGCCACGCCCCTCGACGGTGATCCCCAACGGCCGCGACCGCGGCCGTCGGGCTCTGGGTGGTTCCTCCGGCCCGGAGAAATTCCGGGCCGTTCGTGCGACTCTCATTGTATCGCGCGATCAAGCGGTCGGCTCGTACCGAAAAACCGTCAAGGGCGCGAGCCGATGCAAGACCGCTATCGAATGCTCAGATGAACTCATTAATCAAATTTTCAAGCATTTCCTGCCGGCCGCTGACGTTCTTCTCGGCGTCTCCCTTGGGCAGGATGTAGGCCTCGAGGTCGGCGAACGAGGCTTCGCCCGACTCGATCATCTGGCCGAGGTCGCTGTCCCAGCTCGCGTAGCGCTGGTTGACGAACTCGGCGAGGCGGCCGTCCTGGCGGATGGCGTGGGCGATCTTGAGGCCGCGGGCGAAGGCGTCCATGCCGCCGATGTGGGCGTGGAACAGGTCGACCGGCTCGAAGCTCTCGCGCCGGACCTTGGCGTCAAAATTGACGCCGCCGGTGGTGAATCCGCCCATGTTGAGGATACAGAGCATGCACTGCGTTGTCAAATAAACGTTTGTCGGAAATTGATCAGTGTCCCAGCCCAGCAGCGGATCGCCCGTGTTGGCGTCGATCGACCCGAGCGCGCCGGCGTCGATCGCCACTTGCATCTCGTGCTGCATCTCGTGGCCGGCGAGCGTGGCGTGGTTGGTTTCGAGGTTCAGCTTGAAGTGTGGCAGCAGGTCGTAGGCTCGGAGGAAGTTCAGGCAGGCCGCGGCGTCCGAGTCGTACTGGTGCTTGGTCGGTTCCTTGGGCTTGGGCTCGATGTAGAACTGGCCCTGGAAGCCGATCTTGTGCTTGTAGTCGACGGCCATGTGCAGGAAGCGGGCGAGGTGATCCACCTCACGTTTCATGTTGGTATTCAAAAGTGTGGAATAACCTTCGCGTCCGCCCCAGAAGGTGTAGCCCTCGCCCCCGAGTTCGAGGGTCACTTCCAGGGCCTTTTTGACCTGGGCGCCGGCGAAGGCGAAGGCCTCGACGTTGGGGCTGGTGGCCGCGCCGTGCATGTAGCGCGGATTGGTGAAGAGGTTGGCGGTGCCCCAGAGCAGCTTGATGCCGGTCCGCTCCTGGGCCTCTTTGAGCCGTTTCGCGACGGCGTCGAGGTTGGCGTTGGTTTCCTTGAGCGTCTTGCCCTCGGGCGCGACGTCGCGGTCGTGGAACGCGTAGTAGGGGGCTCCGAGCTTTTCCATGAACTCGAAGGCGACGTCGACTTTCTTCAGGGCGTTCTCGAGCGAGCCGCTGCCGTCGTCCCAGGGGCGCAAGGCGGTTCCGACGCCGAACGGGTCGGACAGGGGATTCGAGAAGGTATGCCAGTAGACGACTGAGAACCGGAGGTGGTCTCGCATCGTTTTGCCGCCCACCTCCTCGTCGGCGTTGTAGTGCTTGAACTCCAGCGGGTTCTTCGACTTCGGTCCGCCGTACTGGATCTTGGGGACGTTCGGGAACGCGTCTGCCATGTCAGGATCTCGCCCGGTCGGGAGGCACGGGGATGGGTCTGGGAGTGAAAGCCGATAGTTTAAATCCGCCCAGGCCAATGGACAACCCTCCAGCGCGGACGACGGCCTATACCGGACGTCGCGTTTCGCGGCTAAAATGAGTCGCTCGACCGTCCCCAGGCGAGTCGGACCGATTCCGAGGGTTTCTCCGCCCGAGACCTTGAGCTGACAGGGCTCTTCGCGAGGTATGCGCCGATGTTCGAACGTCTTCGACTGGTCCTGGCCTTCTGCGCCCTCTCCGTTGGCAGCGCGATCGAGGATCGGCCGGCCGTCGCGGGCCCGCCCGACGACGCGGCTCCCTATCAGCCGAAGGTTGAGGCGGCGTCGGACGAGGGCCAGCGGGCGATCGCCAAGTTCCAGGTGCCCGAGGGCCTGAAGGTTTCCCTCTTCGCGGCCGAGCCGATGCTGGCCAACCCCGTGGCGTTCGGCGTCGACGAGAAGAACCGGTTCTTTGTCGTCGAGACCTTCCGCCACAGCGAGGGGGTTACCGATACGCGAGGACATATGAACTGGCTCGACGACGATCTCGCCAGCCGGACGATCGAGGACCGGGTGGCGATGTTCCGGAAGTATCTCAAGCCCGAGGAGTTCGACCACTTCGACGACGAGCACGACCGCATCCGGCTGCTGGAGGATCGCGACGGCGACGGCCAGGCCGACCATGCGACCGTCTTCGCCGACGGTTTCCACGAGACGGCCGCCGGGCTCGCCGCGGGCGTGCTGGCTCGCAAGGGGGACGTCTACTTCACCTGCATTCCGGACCTCTGGCTTCTGCGAGACACCAACGGCGATGGGAAGGCCGACGAGCGAACCTCGCTGCATCGGGGCTATGGCATTCACGTCGGCTTTCTCGGCCACGACCTGCACGGCCTGATCTTCGGCCCCGATGGCAAGCTCTACTTCAGCATCGGCGACCGGGCCCTGAACGTGACGACCCGAGACGGCCAGCGGCTGGTGCAACTTGAGAGCGGCTCGGTCCTGCGATGCAACCCGGACGGCACCGACCTGGAGATCGTGGCCACCGGCCTGAGGAACCCCCAGGAGCTGGCCTTCGACGAGTACGGCAACCTGTTCAGCGTGGACAACAACTCCGACAGCGGCGACCGGGCCCGCGTCGTTTACCTGGTGGAAGGGGGGGACAGCGGCTGGCGGATCGGCTACCAGTTCCTCGAGTCGCCCAACAGCCGTGGGCCTTGGAACTCGGAGAAGATGTGGTCTCCGCAGAACGACGAGCAGCCGGCGTTTCTCGTGCCGCCGCTGTCGAACCTGAGCGACGGGCCGTCGGGCCTGGCGTACAACCCGGGCACCGCCCTTTCCGAGCCCTACCGCCAACGCTTCTTCCTGGCCGACTTCCGGGGCAGCAGCGGCAACAGCGGCATCCGGTCGTTCGGCCTCAAGCCCAAGGGGGCCTCGTTCGAGGTCGTCGATCCCCAGCAATTTCTCTGGGGTGTCGAGGTCACCGACGTCGGCTTCGGCACGGACGGGGCCCTTTACCTCACGGACTGGGTCGAAGGCTGGAACAAGACCGGCAAGGGGCGGATTTACAAGGTGGCCGATCCGAAGACGGCCGACGAACCGTTGACGCGGCAGGTCCAGCGCCTGCTCGCCGAAGGGATGTCCGGCCGCCCGGTCGCGGACCTGATTGCCTTGCTTTCGCATGCAGATATGAGAATCCGCCAGGAAGCTCAATTCGAGCTGGCCGATCGCGGCCTGGCCGAGGTGAAGCGGGGCGAGGGGTCGGTTCGTGAGGCCCTGGCAAAACTGGCTGCTCGCGGGGACGCCCCGCGACTGGCCCGGCTGCATGCGATCTGGGCGATCGGGCAAATGGGCCGCACGTATCCGACGCAACGAGATGTGTTGCTGGGTCTCGTGAACGACCCGGACGCCGAGGTTCGGGCTCAGGCGATCAAGGGGCTTGGCGCGTACGGGCTGACGGCCGGATCGAGAGGCACGGAGCTTCGCGTGGCGCGTTCGGTGATCGCCCGAGCCTTGAAGGACGAGAGCCCTCGGGTCCGGTTTTTCGCGGCCCTGGCGCTGGGGAAGGTGGGGGACGAGTCGTCGGTCGAGCCGGTGCTGGAGATGATCCGCGAGAACGACGACGCCGACCCGTATCTCCGGCACGCCGGGGTGATGGCTCTGGCGGGCATCGGCGATGCCAACGGGCTGATTGGCGCGGCCGGCGATCAGGCCCCTTCGGTGCGGTTGGCCGCGCTTCTGGCCTGGCGTCGGCTGGGGTCGCCCGAGTTGGCGAGGTTCCTGCACGACCCGGTGCCTCGGATCGTCGACGAGGCGGCGCGGGCCATCAACGACGTGCCGATCGATGGGGCGATGTCTGAACTGGCGGGCATGACGCTGGGCGCGAAGCCTTCGATGGCCCTGGCGCGACGGGTCGTCAACGCCTGTGTTCGGGCCGGAAGGGCGGAGGACGCAAAGGCCCTCGCGGCGCTGGCCAGTCGCAAGGATCTGCCCGAGCCGCTCCGGATCGAGGCGATCGAAGCCCTGGAGCGCTGG
>CAZRGV010000078.1:27693-29193 GCA_964599655.1 uncultured Isosphaeraceae bacterium
GCGGAGTTGAAGGTGGCGGGCGTGACGCCGTCGAGCCAGGCGTTGGCGGCGGTCGTCGAGCCCCTGCTTCACGACGGCCGAAGCTCGATCCAGAGGGCCGCGGCGCGGGCGGTGGCCAGCCTCAAAATCGCCTCGGCCTCGGCGGCCTTGCTGGCCCTGCTGAACGACCGGAGCCAGTGGACCCAGACCAGGGTCGAGGCCCTCAAGGCCCTGGATGGACTCGGCGATCCGAAGCTGGTCGAGGCTGTCACCACGGCGCTCGCCGAGAGCGACTCGAGGCTTCGGGGCGAGGGCTTGCGGATCCTCGCCCGGCTCAAGCCCGAGGAGGCGATTCCGTCGCTGAGCAAGGTGCTGGAGGAGGGCTCCATCGGCGAGCGGCAAGAGGCCCTGTCGACGATCGGCCAGTTGAAGGTCAAGGAGGCCGACCGGCTGCTCGCGACCTGGCTCGACCGGCTGCTCAAGGGCCAGGTTCCGGCCGAGATCCAGCTCGACCTGCTGGACGCGTCGGCCGGCCGTTCGTCGGCGGAGGTCCAGGAAAAGCTCGCCCGGTTCGAGGCGGCTCGACCCAAGAACGACCCGCTGGCCGCCTATCGCGAGGCGCTGGTCGGCGGCGACGCCGCCCGAGGGGAGCGGATCTTCCGCGAGAAGGCCGAGGTCTCCTGCCTCAAATGCCACAAGATCCGAGGCGAAGGGGGCGAGGTCGGCCCCGAACTGACCGGCTTGATCGACCGAAAGGACCGGGCGTATCTCCTGGAGTCGATCGTGACTCCCAACGCCCAGATCGCCGAAGGGTTCGAGACCCAGGTGGTCGCCACGACCGACGGCCAGGTCATCGCCGGAATCGTCAAGGCGCAGGACCCGAAGAGCCTGACCTTGATCACCGCCGAGGCGAAGCTCGTGACGATCCCGAAGGACGAAATCGACGAGCAAAAGCGAGGCGAGTCGGCCATGCCCTCGGACGTCATCCAACATTTGAGCAAGTCCGAACTCCGCGACCTGATCGAGTTTCTCGGCCGGTTGAAGTAACCGGAGAACCCCGTCGAGCCGGAGCGAGGCCGCCTCCCTCGGTCGAGGCCGCCCAGCGTGCGACCGGGGCAACCGGCCCAACGGCCCGGTCCAGCCCATGGCGCGCGCGTTCCCGACCGCGTTGATTCCTGGAACACTGGAATCCGAAACGTTTTGCGACATTCGGCGAGTTCGTTTGTCGCGCGGCGATGGGACGACGGCCCGGCTTCGAGTGGAACAACGGACGCGCTCCGTTCCCACGCGACGAGGGCGGCTCCAACAGTCGCGAAGCGATTCGTGGAATCGCTGCGGCGCAGGGGAACCCACCACGCCTCGAGCAATCGACTCGGGGGTGTAATCAATATTCAAGCAAATCGAGATCTTTTTAAAATGATCAGATTGAATGATGCACGTAATCGAATCGGAGATGGCCCAATACCTCAACGTCCTTCGCGCCTTTGCTGGCGGCGGGCCCTGCGGGCGGCGTCTCGGGCC
>CAZRGV010000079.1:0-1521 GCA_964599655.1 uncultured Isosphaeraceae bacterium
TCACCCTGCCGATGTGGCGCGTGCTGGCGGCCTTGAACGAGGCCGACGGTCAGCGCATGGGCGAGCTTGCCGAGCGGACCTCGATCGACGCCTCGACCCAGGAAGAAGCCCAGCAGCTGATCCGTCAGAAGGGCTTCTTCGTCACCAAGATCAGCGAGCGGGCGGCCAAGGGGAAGAAGGGGGCGAAGACCGCGGCGAAGCGGCCGACCAGCGGCCGTCGCAAGAAGAAATCCTTCACGATCGGCAAAATCACGAGCAAGCAGCTCACCACCTTCACCCGCCAGCTCTCGACGCTTCAGGACGCCGGCCTGCCCGTGCTTCGAAGCCTCAAGATTCTTGAAGGCCAGTGCAAGCCGGGCGTGTTGAAGAACTCGTTGATGGACGTGATCGAAGACATTGAGAGCGGCTCGACCCTCTCCGAAGCGTTCTCCAAGCATCCGAAGGCGTTCGACCGGCTCTACTGCAACATGGTCAAGGCCGGCGAGGCGGGCGGCGCGCTCGAAGCCATTCTGCAACGACTCGCGGACTTCAAGGAAAAGAGCCAGACCCTGAAGCGTCGCGTCAAGGGGGCCATGGTTTACCCGATCGTGGTCATCCTGGTGGCCACCTGCATCGTCGGGTTCATCCTGTACTTCATCATTCCGAAGTTCAAAGCGATCTTCGCCGACTTCGGCGTCGACCTGCCGGTCATCACGATCTACCTGCTGAAGGCCAGCGACTTCATCATCGAGAAGTTCTGGGTGGTGCTCGTCACGCCGATCGTCATCTGGATCATCATCAAGCTGCTCTATCGAAACCGGATCGGGGCGTACATCCTCGACCGGATCTGGCTCATGATCCCGGTCATGGGGACGATCATCGAGAAGTCGACCGTCGCTCGAACGATGCGGACCCTGGGCACCCTGGTCCAGTCCGGCGTGCCGATTCTCGAGGCCCTGAGCATCGTTCGCGACACCGCCGAGAACGCCGTGTTCGAGCGGGCGTTCACCCGAATCTACGAGTCGATTCGAGAAGGCGAGACGATCGCCCAGCCGCTCCGCGAGTCTCGGATCGTCGACGACATCGTGGTCAACATGATCGACGTCGGCGAGGAAACGGGCGATCTGGACACCATGCTCAACAAGATCGCCGACAACTACGATGAAGAGGTCGAGGTTCTCGTGGATAGCCTCGTGAGCCTCCTGGAGCCGATCATGATCGTCGTGCTCGGCGGTATCATCGGCTTCATCGTCATTGCCCTGTTCATGCCACTGATTCAGCTCATCAGCAAGCTCTCGGGCTAATCCGGCGCCCAGAAATCGCTAAAGCTCGACGCTTGGCGGGCCGCCCCTCGAGTCGTGCCGGGGGGCTGGCCCCCACGAAACGACGGCTCGGGGATGGACCCCACGACGGAATAAGATCAGGCACCAAGGGTGGAGCCAGGGGTGGCTTGTCGTGCCCCGTCCGCCTACGGCTTCGGAGCGATCCGGATCCAACTTCGTTCGAGTGACGAGATGATGGCAAGTCGAGGCGAACCGCTGG
>CAZRGV010000079.1:1531-5486 GCA_964599655.1 uncultured Isosphaeraceae bacterium
TGATCGTCGTGATGAGGGCCGAGCCCCCGTCCAAGGAGAAGAACGTCATGACCCGCCCGAGCCCGCGCCGCAGGAGCGGCTTCACGCTGATCGAGTTGATGGTCGTCATCGTGATCATTGGCATCCTGGTCGCCTTGCTCGTCCCGGTCATCGCCGGCGCCATCCGCACGGCCCGGAACGCCCAGGTGACCGCCGACGCGAACAACTTCGCCCAGGCCCTGGCCTCGTTCAACAACCAGTATGGCGAGTATCCACCCAGCCGCGTCGTGCTCAGCGAGTCGGGCACGTACAACACCACGCCGGCGGCCTACAGCCAGACGCTCGCCTCGTTCAACGGCTGGCTGGTCGGTGTCGGAACCACGAGTGCCCTGCCCCCGGCCAAGTTCGGCCAGCCCGACCTTTCGCTCGGCGCCTTGACCGAACGATCGGTCAGCGCGCTTCGCAAATACTTCCCCAAGGCGATCCCTCCCACGACCATCAACGGAGCGCCGGTCTGGCACGACTTCAACGGCAACGGCGTTCTCGACCCCGGCCTGATCTACCTCGAAGGGCACGAGTGCCTGGCCTTCTTCCTCGGCGGCATTCCCAACCCCAACGGCCAAACACTCGGGATGTCGGGTTTTGGCAAGGACCCTCGCTTCCCGTTCACCACGCAGAACCTGAACGCCCCGCAGCAGATGCGGTCCGACAACCGATCGCAACCGCTCTTCCAGTTCCAGGGCAGCCGGCTCATCGACGATGACGGCGACGGCATTCCCGGCTATGTCGATACGTTGAACACCGGCTCCGATGCCCGCTTCTTCGCGTACTTCAGCGCGTACAACAACAACCTGTACGATCCCAACGACGTCAACCTCGGTGAGACGGACAGCTTTGGGAACCTGATCGCCCGACCGTTCCGCGTCAGCCTGGGGATTCCCCCGTCGTTCTACCCGTCCGGTTCGAACAGCGTCGTCTCGCCGGCCCCGAATCCCTACACCACCAGCGCCCCGGTGCCGACCACGACCATGGCGAGCTTCGTCAACCCGAATTCGTTCCAGATCATCTCGGCCGGCGGCGATGGCTACTACGGGCCCGGCGGCCAGTTCAACGCCAGCGGCCAGGACACCAGGCTGCCAATCGATTCGTTTACATCAGTGGATCTTCGCACGCTGGAACGTGACAACCTGACCAACTTTTCTCAGGGGCGCCTCGACTGAGCCGGAGCGGGTTCGAGACGGTCTGGCGTGATCAAAAACAGCGGCCTCCGGGCTTCAAGACCAACGGATGCGAAGGCGGACGCGATGAGACGAAAGATCACACCGAGTCGGGGCGGCTTTACCCTGGTGGAGCTGGCGGTCGTCCTGCTCGTCATCGGGCTGATCGTCGCCTTCATCCTGACGGTTTCGTTCTCCGGGATCGAGCAGGCACGGCTTCGTGCCACCCAGTCGCTGATCACCAAGCTGGAAGTCGGCCTGAACGACCGGATCAACGCCCTCTTGAGCGTGCAGGCCAATCCCAACGGCACCCACCGCTATCTGGCGTCGATCTTCCCGCCCGGAATGGCCCCGGGAACCATGCCGTTACCCTGGGGCCTGCTGAACGACCAGCGGGCCCAGGTCATCGCGACCGTGGATTACATGAAGGCCGAGTTGCCGGACGTCTTCTTCATCCAGGACTTCAACCCCAGTGGCAACTCCTATCCGGTCAACTTCGCCGGCCGGGCGTTTCCGCTCGGCAGCGCGGGTTCCCCGCTCAATTTCATCCTGCCGATCGGCAACATGGTTCCGCCGGGCTTCACACCGCCCGAGCACGCCCCGCCCTTTACCGCCGCGGAAATCGATCCTGATGGCGACGGCAATCCCAATGTGGGGCCTGGCTCTTTCGTGGGGATCCTTGGCACCAACCAGCGGAACTTTGGCGGCGTGCCAAACTCCGGAATCTTCGGCGCGTCGTACACGGCCCGCGCGGCCTTGCACAAGATGATCGGCTACACGCCGCAAGGCACCGACGCCGCGGACAACGACGGCGACGGCCTGGTCGACGAGTTCGACGAGGGCGTGAGCGTGACTCCGGGAGGCCCGGCCGACCCGGACGCCGTTCAGGCAGTGACTCGCTTTATTACCAATCACAAGCATGTGACCGCTCGTTCCGAGATGCTCTACGCTCTGCTTGTGAACGGCCAGGGGCCCTTCGGCAGCGTCTTCTCCGCCGACGACTTCAGCGATCGCGAAGTACAGGACACCGACAACGACGGCCTCCCCGAGTTCGTCGACGCCTGGGGCAAGCCGCTCCAGTTCTACCGCTGGCCGATCTTCCACCACACGGATAGCGTCCAGAAGGGCGGACTGGTCTACAACTCGGCGATCGAGCCTCGCGAGCAGTTCCCGCTCGACACGAACAACCAGCTTGTCGCGCCCGCCTGGTGGGACGCCAGCGCCGGTTCCGCGGGTGGGACGAATATCAGCATGTCCGCGCTCGCGTTTCAAAACTATTTCAGCTACCTGATGGATCCCAACTGGGTCTCGGGCACCACGCCTCAGCCAACCGCCTGGGATCGCACCGGGGTTTACGCCCGTCGCGAGTACTTCTGCAAGTTCTTGATCCTCTCGGCCGGGGCCGACCAGGAGTACGGGGTCAACATGCTCGCCGACTCGGTCATCCGGAACCAGCCGCCCGATACGACGGCCTCTTTGATCCTGATCGGAAACATGGCGGGAAGTCCTCCGCTTCCCGCCGAGAACTGGGCCGCATGGACCACCTGGACGCCCGGCCAGAACGAGGACTTCATGCCGCCCGAGGCCGAGGACAACATCGACAACCAGAACCTCCAGAACCAGCAGGGAGGGATCCGATGACGCCCAAGCGCCGTTCGAACCACCCGACCGGTTTCACGCTGGTCGAGCTTCTGGTGGTCATCCTCATCATCACGTTGCTCTCGGCCGCCACCTTGCCGGCCGTTCTATCCGCGGTCAGCCAGCAGCAGATCAGCGAGGCCTCCCGGGTCTTGCACGCCGAGCTCTCTCGCGCCCGGGATTCGGCCGTTCGGGCCAACGAGCCCCGGGGCATCCGGCTCATTCCAGACCGCTTCGACCCCAACCAGCCGAACGTTCTGACCTCCAGCCGGCTCATCGCCATCGAGCAAGCGCCCGACTACTCCGAGGGACTCGTCAAACGCAACTTTTACGTCGCGCTGCTCCCAACGGACCCCCCACCCTATTACCCTCCGCCTTCAGGATTGCCGCCCGCGACCTTCCTGGTCCCGCCGAACGTCTATCCGTACCTCGTGGTCCGTGAGGAGAAATTCTTCCCAGTCCTGGGAGTTCCGGCGCCCGGTTTGCCCAACCCGCCGACGTCCTGGTATTTCAACATCCGTCAAGGGGACAAGATCCGGCTCGCCGACTCGGGCCGTACCTATACCATCGCCGGGCCGGTGGCCAACCCAACGATCTCGGTCCCGCCCTACAGCTCGGTGGGCACCTTGAACAGCCCCGCGGCCAATCCCGAGCGCTACATCAACTTCGGACCAACCTGGTACAGCAACCCCACGAATTACCCGGTCTTCGAGTTCCTCTTCCTCACCAACGGCGTCGACGACGATGGCGACGGCTACGTCGACGAGGGGTTCGACGGAATCGATAACGACAACGACGGAATCATCGATCCGGGCTTCAACGGGATCGACGACGACGGCGACGGCCTGATCGATGACTACAAGGAACCCTACTATAACAGGCTTCTGGGGGCCTATCCGGGCAATCCCTATGGACTCGCCAACGCGGGGTATCCTCCGGGGACGTTCCCCCTTCCGAACGAGTTCGAGCAAGAGAAATTCCTCGGCCAGACCAGTCGTTACACGAACGCCACATCGTACACCATCATTCGCCGACCGGTGCCCAGTGAAGGGGCCCGCGAGGTGGCTCTGCCGGCCGGGGTGGTCATCACCGTCAGGCCCTCGGTGTTCTGCAGGGTGGAG
>CAZRGV010000079.1:5496-6737 GCA_964599655.1 uncultured Isosphaeraceae bacterium
CGATCGACGCGCAGAGCGGGCAACCCAATCCGTCGCTCCCCGAGCGGTCGCGGCTTCCGGTCGATCCCTACACGGGGTACGTCGACGTCCTGATCGCTCCAAGCGGCCAGCTCGTCCAAGCGGCGGCCAACGCCAACCCAGCGACTTCCCTTCAGGTGCCGTTCTACCACTTCTGGCTGACCGACATCGAAGGGGTCACGGAGCCGATCTGGGACTCGTTGACGGCCAATCCCAACGACCTGGTCGCCAACCCGGCGTATGGCAGCGGCACGACTTACCTGCTGCCGATGCCCAAGGGAACGACCGGCTATCCGTCCGGCGGACCATTCCTGAAGGGGGAACGCCGGCTCGTCTCGGTCAACACGAAGACCGGTCAGATCCTCAGCAATCCCGTCGAGGTGTTTGACCCCACCAACACCAGCCTTCCGTATCAGGATGCGCTGCAGGGAATCAAGGATCAGCCATGACGCACCACACCCCCCGCTCCCGGGCGGGCATCACACTGACCGAGATCTTGATCTCGATCATGATCATGGGCGTCGGCCTGCTCTCGCTGGCCACCCTGTTCCCGCTCGGCCTGCTCCGCATCCGCGACGCGGCGCGGTCGTCTCGCTCGGCCCTTCTCAGCGAGTCGGCCCAGAGCGACGTCGCTTCGCGAAACCTGATGAACAAGCTCTACTTCATGGCGATGTGGTATCCCTGGGCTCCGGGACCTAACGGAGAGCCCAACGACCCCTTCATCCACGATCCACTCAACCCGGCCAATCCGGTCGTTGGCGACGGCGGCGTCTATCGCTTTTTCGGCGCGGGCTTGCCCGTGGCCTACGACCCGCTCTGGTGGTACGTCGTCAGCCAGCAAAGCGGCTGGACCATCACGCCGGCCACGGCCTCTCCCCGGTTCGCCAGCGGTCAGGGCTACCTCCGCAATGATCCGAACCCTGGCGGTTCCTCGTCGTTGCCGAGCGCCTACGGGCTTCAACGCTTGACGAACTTCCCCATGAGCCCGCTCGTCAGCATCGACGTCGGCCCCATTTTCGGCTCGCCCGACGACCTTGTGACGCTCACCGAGGGAGTTGCCAACAAGAATCCAGCCACCAACCAGAACTCGGTGTTCACCGAGACGGGCAGCACGGTCCTTCCCACCCTGGTCGCGTCCGGGCTCGTCGGAGCCGCGCCCCAACCGCTCGTGGATCTTTCGTATTCCTGGGTGTTCACGGGGAAACAGACCGACGCGACCAACG
>CAZRGV010000079.1:6789-7050 GCA_964599655.1 uncultured Isosphaeraceae bacterium
ACAACAGGCCCTTCGCCTACCAGGCGATGACCTCGCCGATCGGCGGGGGCGTTCAGAAGGCGGCCGGCGAGACGGTCGTCGAGGCCGTCTTCGCCTACGGCCCGCCCAACGCCACCGGCTACTCGCTCAACGACACGACGGTTCTGCTCCGATGGCCGGCGAGCATGCCCGACCCCGATGTCCGCAATGGCGGCTGGATCGCCGACGTGACCTACGAACAGATCGCCGCCGAAGACCTGGCGCGATTCGGGGCGCAGATCT
>CAZRGV010000079.1:7060-28716 GCA_964599655.1 uncultured Isosphaeraceae bacterium
CGTTGCCACTGGTATCGGATCGCCAAGCGGTCCGACGCCGGACCCGCCAATCCGTTCGCGGGAGACCCCGGTCCCTATCGCCAGATGGTCGTCACGCTGTCGAACCCGGTCCGGGCCAAGACCCTCTTGAACGCGGCGGGCCAACCCGTTCACGTCAACGCCGCCCTCGTCTCACCCTACGTCGTCAACGTCGTCCCGAAGGTCTTTTATACCCGCTGACCCCCGTCGAGTCCGCCCGGTCGAACCGAACTCGGCCGGTCGGCAAGAAGGAACGGAACCGCGATGCGACCCGCCCCGACACATCCCAACACGTCGCGACGCGGCGTGACCCTCGTCGAGATGCTCGTTGCCGTCGCGCTGCTGGTCTTGATGATGTCGGTCCTCGTCCTCATCTTCCAGTCGGCCACGGGCGCGATCCAGGAGCAGCGTGCCTACGCGGCCCTCGACCAGGACCTCCGCCGGCTCTACGCGGTGATCCGCCAGGATTTGCGGGGTGTCACCGCCAAGATGACCCCGCCGAACAACCCGAATGACGGCACCGGCTACTTCGAGTATTCCGAAGGGGCCCTGGCCGACGCTCAGGGGGAAGACTCCGACGACACCCTCCGCTTCACCGTCAAGGCACCCGAAGGCCACCCGTTCATCGGCCGAATCTGGCTCCCTTACTCGCTGCCTGCGGGCACCGGACAGACGCTCGTCCCAACCCCGGGCACCAGCGAGTTCGCCGAGGTGATCGACTTCCTTCGCAACCAGAAACTCTACCGCCGAGTCCTCCTGATCGCTCCCGAACGCGTCGGTCAGCTTGGACTGGGCAACACGCCCTTCGACTCCTCCAACCCGCCCGGCACCGCACCCTCCGTGATCGGGTTCCGAACCTCGATCTTCGCGCCCTATGGGGCGTTTGCCCCCTATACCTACGCCTACCTCGCCGGCACTCCCTTCGTCGGCTGGCAGGGATTCAACGACATCTCGGCCAGACCCTCGAAATTCAACGTATTGCCAGGGTTGATGGGTTACTCGCCGACTCCCAACACGCTCGCCGATTTGACCAACCGCGAGAACCGGGCGTTTACTCCGCGATTTGCAAATGATTATGTCACCAACGCGACCGGCGCGACCGTACCGGACGGCCTCCCCGACGACTCCAATAACGACGGCGTGCCAGACTACTATCCGGTGATGTATCCGGGCATCCTGAGCCCCGCTAACCCGTACCTCTCCACAGGCAGCCTCCTCTTCGAGCCCACTCCAGCGACGCGCAACCTCTGGAGCTACGACGTCGTTCCATTCCCGTTCCTCTACCCAGGTTCCTACTCGCAGGTCGATCCGTTCACGGCGGCCTATGGGGCCATTCACAGCCTTGACCCGTCGATCAACCCGACCGGCACGGCGACCCGGCCTTACTTCGGCACCTTCCTCGACCCGCCCTACAACCACAACCCGCTCGACATCGGCGATAACCTGCCGCCTCCCAACACGCCGCAAACCTGGTGGGGTTTCCCCACCTGGCGCGAGACGATGTCCGCCAACTGGCTCGATCCAATCAAGCGGATCAACGATCCGGCGGGCACGAATTATTTCGGTGCCCTGCCCCCGGGCGGGATTGCCGGTCAAGAAGCTCCGTACACCCAGACCCCAGCTCTCTCCCGGGTGAACCCGGCGCTTTTGCCTCCGCAACTGAACCAGCCGTACAACGACACGCTCGGTTCCCCATACTTCTACATGCCCCCGGAAGCGGTCTGGGAAGACGACCTGATCCTGTCGAACGTCCGCAGCTTCGACGTGAAGGCGTTCGACCCGAACCCGTTGATGCTCAACCCCGCGACCGGTCTGCCGACCAACTTGCCAGCGGGCTACTATGATCTCGGGTATGCCAATCTCGTGACCGGCACGCCGTCCATCTTCCTCGGATCGTTCGCCCACGAAGGCCGTATTCCGCCCCTGGTGAACGACTTCCGCGCCGATGCCCAGTTCCCCGCGCTGCTGCCCAACATCGGCGACAACAACACGGGCGTCGTCCGTCTCCGTCGGGTCTGGGATAGCTGGTCGACCGAGTACTCGATCGCCCCGGCCTTGCCCTTGATCCCGTACAACGGCCCGCTCGCGGGCAATCCACCGGTCATGCCGTCGTACCCGGCGCCCTACCCGGCGCCCTTGCGTGGCATCCAGATTCAGATCCGTGTGGTCGACCCGTCCAATCAACGAGTCAAAACGCTGACCATTCGACAAGATTTCTCGGACAAGCTCTGATCCGTACCACGCCCGTCCGTCCCCCCGGCCTCGCTTGCTCGCGAGGGGTTGGACGGCGGAGGGAGGCCCGCCGATGTTCGCCCAGAATCCACCGCGTCATCGCCATCGACGCCGCCGAGGCGTGGTGCTCGTGCTGATCCTGGCGATGCTGAGTATCGTGGCTCTGATCGGAGTCACGTTCGCCACGCTCAGCGGCCAGGCCCAGATCGGGGCTCGCTACTACGCCCAGTCGCTCTACAACCCCGACGCCGAGCAGGTGCTCGACTACGCCCTCACGCAACTGATCAACGACACCAACAACCCGAAGTCGGCCCTTCGAGGGCATAGCCTCCTGCGCGACATGTACGGCCAGGACGCCCGGACCAACGGCTACCTGCCGCATCTGCCGGCCCCACTGGGCACTCCGCTGACGATCACCAACATCGTTAACTTCACCAATAATATTTACACGATCAACACCAACATTCCGACCGTCAACAGCCCGCTGATCCAGCAGGTTCCCTCCCTTTACAACGCGAACTTCTACGGCTGGGTCTTGCGGCTCCAGCAGTGGGTGATCGACCCCAGCGGCAACCCAGCCTGGCAGGTCCAAACTCCGCTGACGATCCCCCAGACGTTCGAAGTCACCTTCGACAACGTCACGGGGCCAACGCATGTGCTCACGCTCTCGGTGGCTGATACAACCACGCCGGGGCTGTTGCTCCCGAACACCCCCGCGCAGGTGGCGCCGCCCGCCGGATACACCGTGGCCAACATCTTCGAGCTGGACGGCCGTTACCGCCGCGCCTTCAACGGCGCGGGCATGTCGCTGGGCGCCAACGCCATCCTGCCCGATCGTCCGAACTTCCTCTACAACTTGCCGTTTGTCGGCGGTGTCTACAACCCGCTGGCCGCGAGCGGTTACAACGATCCGAACAACTTCGCCATCGCTCCGGCCATGGACGAAGACTACGACGCGGCCGATACGGAGAACCTCTTCCTGGGCCTCCAGAGCGCCGACGGCCAGGTCGTGATTCCGTCGTTTCACCGGCCCAACACCATCGTTTACGATCCGGTCAACGGCGTCAACGACTGGACCAACCCGGCCTTCACGTCGCGGGCCAAGTTCCTCCGGCCTCGCAAGATCGACCACCCGGCCAGCGGCGACAGCTTCCCCAACCTGATTCCCGACCCGACGACCGGCAAGATCACCTACGACGTCGACAACGACGGCGACGGCGTCACCGACGCCGTCTGGCTCGACCTGGGCTATCCCGTCCAGCGCGACGCGTCCGGCAAGATGTACAAGCCGCTCTTCGCGTTCACCATCATCGGTCTCAACGGCCGCATGCCCTTGAACACGTCGGGCAATCTTCAGAGCCGGAACCAGCAGACCGGTCAGCGGCTCAACGACCACATCTCGCACCTCGGCTACACCCCGTTCGAGATCAATCCCAAGTTCGCCTTCACGAATGGGGCGTCCGGTGGCTTCGATCAAGGCACCATCCAGCTCCGGCAGTTGCTGACCGGAATCGCGACGCCGCCGTATGTTCCTGGCCGCTACGGCGAACCCGAAGCGTTCCTCGCCGGTCAAATTCCGGCCGCGGGCCGCTCCTACCTGGCTTCGGGGGGCGTTCTCGACTACTTCGACAACAACTTCAATGCCGCCGATTTCTATCCTCCAGCGGCTCCCGAGTCGGCCGACCTGCTCGACGGCGCCGGCCGCCAGCAGCTTCCCTCCGAACGGATTCGACGCTTCGTCACCCCGATCGACCTGACGGGCAATGGCACCGTGCTCGAGTTCGACACGACGCCGTTCACCTCCGGCAATCCCGGGTTCGGCCAGGGCTACGATCGCTGGGGCCGTGTGAGCTTCTTCCAGTACTTCCGCCCGCCAGGCGTGGCCGCCTACGACGTTCCCGCCTCCGCCAACGGCGACATCACCAAGAACACCGTCAACCTCTACCACGGCTTCGAGTCGCATCGGAACCCGGCGGGCGATCTCGCCGTCACGCCGCCCCCTCGCGAGTTCATGGCGCTCGGGCCGTTCAACGTCGGCAACAACAAGACGTTCCCAACCTTCAATAACCTGATCAACTCGACCAACCCGCCCGTCATCACGCAAGGAATGTACCCCGACGGCAGCCTCGGCCTGAACGAGGACAGCCAGATCGACCTCTACAAGACGAACCCTTACGACGCGCCGTTTACGAACCAAGATCTCGAATGGCTCTATCGCCAGGACGACGTCGACGGCCGCTCGCTCCAAAGCCGGCTCAGCCAGCTCGACCAGATCTATCCCAACTACCGAACCTTCCGCGACCTCGATCCCGTTTCCGGCATCACCCCGCAAACCCGGCGACGACTCTTCAGCGTCGAGAGCTGGGAGAACATCCACTACGCCTGGTTCCAGAACGCCTTCGTTCCGGGCAACACGCCGAGCCTGGCGCACGCGGGTCGTAAGATCAACCTGAACTACCCCTTACCGGTCTCGAACGCCTTCAACGAGCCGGTCCGGCTGAAGTGGTGCCGCGAGGTCTACCTGCTGCTCAAGGAGCTGTATTACCCCGGCTTCAACCCGCCCAACTACGCGGGCGCCACGCCCGAAGCGCTCGCGAAGTTGGGCCAGTTCGTCGTCAATATCGTCGATTTCCGTGATCCCGACGCGACGATGACCCAATTCATCAACCCCGACCTCGACGTCAAGCCGGCCGCGACGGTCAACGGCGTCCAGGAGCCGGCCGGCGTTCAGTTCGCCGCGAACCCGGGCCAGGGAACCCTCCAACAGTGGGGCATGGAATACCAGCCGATCGCGCTCAACGAGGTCCTGGCCTACCAGTTCACCTACAAGAACCAGAGCGCCAACCCCAAGCAACAGCCCGCCCAGCGCCTGTTCGTGGAACTGGCCAACCTGCTGACCGAGGACGGCGACGGCACGGCCGGTAACGGCGGGTCCGCCAGCAATCTCGACCTCAACGGCTGGGGCATGATCATCACGATGGACAACCCCGCCTACACGCCGCCGGGCGGCTCCAACGTGGTCATCGAGCGACCCAATACCGTCACCGGCCAGCTCGACCCCAACACCATCAAAACCTACTTCGTTCCCCTGGCCGGGACGACCGCCAACCCTCAGCCGCTCGCCAATAAGATCGATGCCCTCAACTACCAATCCGGCAATGGCGCCCTCCCCAACCAAGGTGGCGGCAACAACTTCTACGTCATGGGCAACGCCTTGCCCCCCACCAATAACGGGACTCAGGCCGAGATCAAGCCGCCCGCCACGAACGCCACGATTCTCAACGACCTGATCCTTCAGTTGCCCAAGTACGCCCTCGGCTCCGGTGACGCGCAGTATTGCTGGCTCCACCTGCTTCGCCCCGCCAACCCCAATTCGGCCAACATGGCCGCCCAGCCGAAGGTCGTCGTCGACTCCTTCCGCTTCGTGTACACCGAGGCGGGCGGAACGGTCCAGAACCCGAACACCACGGCCGAGACGGTCACCATCGGAACCCCGCCGCTCTACTCGCTCGGCCGCTCGCAGCCCTACCGAGGAGCCCACGCCGTTCCCCAGTCCGACACGTTCACCCCCAACTATCCCTATGGCTGGTCGGAACAGTCCTCCCGAGCCACCACCGACAGCGGCAATTACGGCCAGTACGACCGCAACAACCCCACTGGCGGCACCACCACGGTCCAGATCACCCAGCACATTTACCACACCCTGGGTCAGCGCAACGACGCGAGAGAGAACTGGGACTACGTCCCGTTCCTCGACCGCGACTTCGCCAGCGTCGCCGAACTTCTGTTGGTTCCCGACTGCCCACCGGCCCTCTTCACCAAAAAATTCGCCGAGAATTCCGATCTTCCCGTGGCCGGACAGCCCTTCCCGCCTCCGTATCCCTACACAACGCCTCCGACCACGGCCAACAACTCGACCTTGCCCCAGGTGGCCGATTTGCCCGACCCGCACCCGTATCCCTATATCCCGCAGAACTTCCACTACTACGGAAGCCAGTCGGGCGAGAAGACGGCCTGGTACATGATGCTCGAATTCTTCGAGGTCCCCAGCCCCGTCTTCGGCGCGATCGGGCCCGTCACCCAGGGAGACAACGGCGACTGGCTCCGCCAGGAGGTCAAGCCCGGTCTGCTCAACATCAACCTGATCATCGACGAGGAGGTCTTCTTCGGGCTCATCGACGACCCAAGACTCAACACCAACCAGGCCACCCTGACCGCGCCGTTGCCGCAGATTGTGACGTCAATCGACGCGACCGGCACCCCGAACCATAGCTACCCGATTTCCGATACGTCGGCCTACCCCCTGGGTCGAGGCTACTACAACGGCACCGCGACCTTCATGAAAGCCGCCTTCAGCGACTTCCTGAAGCTCCGACATGGCGGCTCGGGATTCATCGGTAGCTTCCAGTCACCGTTCTACCCCGCGACCAGCATCGGCAACGCCTACCCGGAGAAGCCCTATCGGTCCCTCTCCACCCTCTTGCTCAACGGGGCCAATCCGCCGTTCCTCGATATCCACGACACGATCATGCGGCCCGCTCGAACCCAGGCGTCGGCCACCGCTGGAAACGAGGGGATCAAACCACTGACCACCTCGATTCCGCCTCGCATGCTCTTCCAGATTCCCGACGCGAACATCGCGAGCCCTTCCAGCGAGATCGGCACGATCCCGAACACGACGTTCGTCCCCAATACCAACCTCTCGAACCCGAACGCCGACCTCTTCGTGACCACCACCCCCCTCGGTGCCAACGGATTCCTCGGCGCGGGAGGGAATAACGATCGTCGGCAGCATCCCTACTTCCAGTCCGAAATGCTCCAGAAGGTGATGAACCTGACGACCGTCCGAACGCATCAGTTCGCCGTCTGGGTCACGGTCGGATTCTTCGAGGTCGTTCAGGAAGGGAACCCGCAGCTCGTCAACGTCGATCCCACCCTGGTCGTCGACCAGCTCGGCCGGGAGATCGGCAAGGACAGCGGTCGCAACGTCCGTATCCGGGCCTTCTTCATCGTCGATCGATCAAAGGCCACCGGCTTCAACCCCTACGATCCGGACGACTTCCGTAAGTTGGTCGTCTACGAGCGTCGAATCGAGTAATCCCCTTCCGCCCCTCGGTTTCCCTCGCCACGGACATTTGTCCTGGCGTTCGACGGAAAACCTCTTGTCGATGCAACGAATCACGCGATAGGATTACGGTAACCCCCGTCCCCGAGCGAGAAAGGATCTGCCCATGACCCGGCCACGACGCGCCCGAGGCTTCACCCTGATCGAACTGCTGGTGGTGATTGCCATCATCGGCATCCTGATGGCCCTGATCTTGCCGGCCATCGGCTCGGCCCGCGAGGCCGCCCGCCGCACGCAGTGCTTGAACAATGTCAAGAACATCGGTCTGGCTCTCCAGAACTTCCTGAACACCAAGAACCGGTTCCCCAACGCCACGACCTGGGGCGAAAATCCGCAGGCCATCGCCTCACAGGATATCAGCCAGTCGGTGATCAGCTCCTTCACCGGCTCAGGTTCCTCGGCGTTCGGGCAGTTCACTCCCGCGGAATCAGCCGGGACGACGTACGATATCGGTCCGCTCTATAGCTGGGTCGTCGACATCCTGCCCTACCTCGACCAGCAGACCCTTTACAACGACTTCAACCGCAACCGCGTCTACTTCGACGATCCGTCGCTGGGCATTTCCCGGCTCTACGACACCACCAAGGCGTCAAACCTGACGATCGGGAACACCGACCTGGCCATCCTTCGCTGCCCGAACGACGACACCGTGGTCCAGGGCGCCGGAAACCTGTCGTACGCCGTCAACACCGGGTTCTCCCTCTGGCACGGCAATGGCCTGGTCGGCGTGGGCTGGCAAGGAACGGCCGCGGGGGGCGCTCCGCAGCAGATGACCTGGGGCACCCCCGCCCAGGGCGGCGGCTACGGCACCTTCAAGAAGACCGGCGCCATGTTCCAGGGCACGTTCACCGGCCAGGCTCCGTGGGACATGAACCACACGACCGCCTCGATCAAGGACGGAACCTCGACGACGATCCTGCTCGCCGAGAACACCCTCGCCGGTGCCTCGTCGGGCAACACCTACTCGGGCAACAAGATCACGAACTGGGCCATTGCCCACCCCAACTTCGTCTGCTTCATGGCCTCCGACAACGTCTGCGGCCCCACCGGCAACTGCCCGGCCGCCGGCAACCTGTACATCACCGGGGGCAAGGTCGACGGCCCCGGCTGGGCTCAGGCCAACATCAAGGGGAACTTCGAGAACATCAACTACGGCAGCATGAATCTTTCCGAGGAAGGCGGTTCCCCCTTCGCCAATAGCCAGCATCCCGGCGGCGTCGTCGTCGGCATGTGCGACGGCTCGACCCGGTTCATCGCCTCCGACGTCAACGGCATCGTCTGGGCGAAACTGATCACGCCGGACGGCCAGACGCTGCCTCCTCCTTATCGCCAGCTTCCGCTCAGCTCCGACCAGATCACGGGCGCGAACTGATCGGTTCGGGCCGGGACTCGCGAACGGTTCGGGAAAACCGTTTTCAGGACGACCGCCGAGCAGACCGCTTTGGTCCGCTCGGCGGTCGTTCGCGTTCTCCGAATTGGCCCTTCGCGGCTGTCCAAGGAACAACCGGCCTTGTCTTGTCCCGTTGAGTGCGGTACAAGTCCCGCACCTGTCAACGATGGACCTCCGAACGGGTTGGGTCTCCAGGGACGGAAACCCCCCGACGGTCTGGCGCCTGGTCGCATGACGCGCGACGCCTGGTCCTGATCCTTCGCTTCCCCATCGGCCAATGCCCGGCCGCCAACGTCCCGGGCGGGTTGAGTTTCAGCCCGCGCGGCGGCCTTCTTCGGGATCGATCGCCCATGTCACGAGGTGCAATGGAAACGCCGACGGCGCCGGGAATCGCCCCGGTCCACCGCACGGACGCCCACCCCCGGATCTTGGTGGCGACGTTGGCCCTGCTGCTGGTCCTTTTCGGTCGCGGCCTCGTCCAGGGAGCCACGCAAGGCCCGGACGGAATCGTGACCCAGATCAAGGTCGAGGGCAACGCCTCGATCTCCGAGGATGAGATCAAATCCAAGATCAGCACCCGCGTCGGCCGTCCCTACAACGAGCGCGTGCTCAACGACGACGTCTCCAAGCTCATGGGCACGAACTGGTTTGGAGATGTCCGTACCTACTACAAGAAAGATCCCAAGCAACCCAACGGCCTGATCCTCACCTTCCAGGTCGTCGAACTCCCCATCCTTCGCGACGTCCAGTACATCGGCCTCTCGAAGATCAAACGTAAGGAAATCGAGGAGAACACCGGCATCAAGACCGGCGCCCGGGCCGACTTCATCAAGACCCAAATGGCCGTCCGCCAAATCAAGCAGCTCTATGGCGACAAGGGCTACGAGTGGGCCGAGGTCCGGCTCCTTGAAGGCGGCAAACCCGGCGACACCCGCGCCATCTTCGAGATCTTCGAAGGCCCCAAGTGCCAGCTTCGCGAGATCCGCTTCACCGGCAACACGTACGTCAGCGACGGCGTGCTCCGGACCAAAATCTCCAGCCGCACGGCGATCCTCGGCCTCATCGGCGGCAAGTATCACCGCGACGAAATCGAGGAAGACGCTCGCAAGCTTCGCGAGTACTACGAGTCGCAGGGCTTCTTCCAGGTCAAGGTCCGCCCGGTCGTCCGCCCCGACGCCAACATGGGCGACCTCCGCGTCGAATTCGTCGTCTGGGAGGGCGTCCAGTTCAAGATTCGCAACATTCGCTTCGAAGGCAACAAGCTCATTCCCACCGAGAAGCTCCGCGAAGGCCTGGTCATGCACTCGAACAAGCCCTTCAGCAACGACCTTCGCGACGCCGATCGCAAGGCGATCGAGGCCAAGTACGGCGCCATCGGTTGCATTGATGCTCAGGTCATCACGGAAAAAGAATACGCCGACCAGGAAAAGCACCCCGGCATCGTCGACCTGGTTTACCGGATCGACGAAGGGGTTCCCTACCGCCTCGGACGCCTGATCGTCAAGGGGAACGCCCGGACCATGGACGCCGTCATCCGCCGAGAGGCGAACATGGCGGGACTCGTTCCCGGCGAACCGATCGACCTCCAGCGCATGGAGAAGTTCAAGCAAAGGCTCGGGAACCTCCGCTACTTCGCCTCCGATCCCAACCAGGGCAAGCCGATCGACATCAAGCTGACCAACCGACGGCCCGCGAACCAGCCTTATGGCGACGGCTCGGTGGCCGGCTTCGGCGAGTTTACCCAGACCCGACTGCAAAACCCGAGCGAGGAAGACGGCTTCCTTCCCCAGGCCAGCCCCGCCCCGTCCACCGTGGGAGACTCGGAAGACCCGTTCGCGTCGATCCCGGTCGAGGAGCCGCTGGCCCCTGGCCCTGGTCCGGCCGGAGTCGCGCCGCTGAATGCGGCTCCCGCCGCCAGCGGAGCGACCCTGCCCTCCCCGCTCGGGGGCGACAATCTCTTCGCGCCTCCGGTCGATGCCCCGCTGCCCGCCATCGAAGCCCCCCCGCCCAGCATGATCGAGGCGCCGCCGCCCGGCTTGGTGCCGGGCTCGCCCCCTCCCGCGACGCGAACGCCTCCCTACGGCAACGATGTACCGCCCGGCATGTTTCCCAGCCTGCCCGGCAGCAACATGACCGACGTCGGCCCCGACCGGCAGGAACCATTCAATAACCGCTCGTTTGCCGATATCGTCACTCAGGTCGATGAGGTCGCCACCGGCCGACTCATGTTCGGCGTCGGGGCCAGCAGCTTCGGCGGCCTCAACGGCAACCTGATCATCCACGAGACCAACTTCGACCTGTTCAACTTCCCTCGAAGCTTCGGAGACATCACCGGTGGCCGCGCCTTCCGGGGTCGCGGACAGGACCTCCGCATCGAGCTCTCGCCCGGTACCTTGATCAACCGGGCCGTGGTCAGCTTCCGCGACCCGTATGTCTTCAACCTGCCGATCGGTTTCGGCGCCTCCGGCTACACCTTCCAGCGTTACTATCCCGACTGGACGGAAGGCCGAGGCGGCGGTCGGTTCTCGCTCGGCCGGCAGTTCGGCGTCCGGACCTACGCCGACGTCGCGTTCCGAATCGAAGACGTGAATATCTACGGATATCGCACGCCCGCTCCCGCGGAGCTGCTGGCGGTGTCGGGACACTCCACCCTGGCCACGATCCGCCCGAGCCTTCGATTCGACAACCGCAACGATCCGTTCGCCCCGAACAAAGGCCAGTATTTCGAGGCGGCGTTTGAACAGGGCTGGGGCACGTTCACCTTCCCGAAGATCACGCTGGAAGGCCGGCAGTACTACACCCTGGGCAGCCGCCCCGACGGCTCCGGCAAACGCATCCTCACGTTCCGAGGCTTCTTTGGCGTGACCGGCCGCGACACGCCGATCTACGAGCGGTTCTTCGCGGGCGATTTTCGGAGCATGCGAGGCTTCTCGTATCGCGGCGTCGGTCCTCGAGTGCTGGGCGTGAACGTCGGCGGTGTCATGACCGCCATCGGCTCGGTTGAGTACCAGTTCCCCTGGACGGCCAACGACAAGCTCCAGCAGGTCGTCTTCTGCGATTTCGGCACCGTCGAGGACAGCTACAACTTCACCAACTTCCGCGCCGCGGTCGGAACGGGCTTGCGGGTCTATTTGCCACAGCAGATGTTCGGTCCCCTGCCCCTGGCGTTCGACATCGCCTTCCCCGTGGCCAAGGCGTACGGCGACCACACTCGCGTCTTCACCTTCTTCATCGGGGCCTTCTGGTGATCGACTCGTGGGGAATCGCAGGCCAGAGGACGTTCTCGGAGGGCACCGTCCACCGATCGCCTGATGTCGCAACGGTTTCGGTGGGTGGTGCCCACTCGACTCGCAGCCCAGCCTTCCGGTCGATGCCGTCTCAGTAATGCACCAGGCTGAAGACCTCGTCGGGCTCCAGCCGCTCACGCCCCTTGAGAAAATCGAGCTCGACGACGAACGCGCACGCGACCACCTTGGCCCCGGCGCTTCGGACCAGGTCGCAGCAAGCCTTCATCGTTCCGCCCGTGGCGAGCACGTCGTCGAGCAGCAGCACGCGCTGGCCTGGTCGCAACGCGTCGCTGTGCATCTCCAGCGTATCGGTTCCGTATTCGAGCTCGTATTGCATCGTGACCCGCTCGTAGGGCAGCTTGCCCGGCTTGCGGATCGGCACGAAGCCGACGCCCAGCTCCAGCGCCAGCGGCGTGGCGAAGAGAAACCCTCTCGCCTCGGCCGACGCGACCAGGTCGATCCCTCGTCCTTGGAAGTGTTCCTTGAGCCGGTCAATCGCCGATCGAAACGCCTCGGGATGGCGGAGCAGCGGCGTGATGTCCTTGAAGTTGATGCCGGGCTTGGGGAAGTCGGGGATGTCGCGGATATGCTCGCGAAGGTCGATCGCGGCGGAGGAACTCATGCCGGGCTCCAGGTCTTCGAGACGATGGCGGGGAACAGCCAACGTCCAGACCTTACCACAAAACGGCGGCCGGTTCCTCTCGGCCCGATCGGCGAGGGATCGGGAAGGTTCGTTGGAACCGGCTCAAGGAGAGAACGATTCGAGGTCGGAGGCCGAGGCCGGCAGCGACATTCTCGCCGAGGGGAACGCGGGGGCCGGTGACGGAACCATGCCCTGCGGCGTCCCGTCGGCGGGCGTCGGGTCCGAGATCATCGGCAGATTGATTCCGATCCGCTTGTTCTTCCGACGGATCGAGCCCGACTGAATCGGTCCGAACCCGCCGAGGTACACGTCCTTCGCGTTGGCCGTGGCCAGTTGCGTCCCCGACTTCCAGACAAGCTGACCGCTGGCCCGGTCGTACGCGAACAGAGCCAGCTTGGAGACGGCCATCTGGTCGGTCTTCTTGGCGAACGGGATTTCCGGCACCGTCCCGGTCGGAACACCCGTGAACGTGGGCGGAACCGTGATCTGAGGGATGCCGATCATCCAGTTATAAGAATCCGTCCCATACGCGCCGACGCGGGCCTCGACGATCCACTGGGCTTGCTCCGGCTTCTGTCGGAGCAAAACGCCCTGGGCGAGCATCGCCTGTCGCAGGCTCGACACGACCCAGCCCTGGTCCACCGCCGCGATGTACTGGGGATCAAGAAAGACCGGAACCCCCGTCAAGGGACGGAAATCGATCTTTCGCAGCGCGTCGTCCCAGGCGTTGGTCAACAGGATCTGCTCGGTCCCGGTTCGGGGCGTCCCGCTCTGCTTGACCGTGCCGCAACCGGCCAGCAGTCCAAGAGCCAGCGTCGTCGCCGCCCAGACGGTCGGGGTCCGGTGTCGCCCCAGGGTCCAACCCATCCCGCGTTCCCTCCATGGATGGAGTATCCCTCCGATTCCGCCCGAGGGTATCCGGACCCGCCCTGGCGGTCAACGCCGATCGCCGCGCGCGAACGCGGCCCGACGGAGATCCCGCCGGGCCGCCGTTCGGTTCTGAAGATCACCGGACCGTACTTCCCCGATCGGCCGGGTTTACTTGCCCGGCTTGGCGAGCGTCTTGAACTCGCCAGGCAGGCGATGGTTGACGTCTTCGACGTAGATGGCGATCTCGTCGGACGACTTGACCAGGCTCTGGAAGTCGCTGAGGGCCTTGGCGGGCTCGATCGCCTTGTTCTTGATGAACTTGGTGATCAGGTCGCCCACTTCGAGGCCGGCGGCCTCGGCGGGGCTGCCCTTCTCGACCGCGGTGACGACGAAGCCAGTCTGGGACGCCTCGTACTTGTACTTCTCGGCGAGCTCCGGGGTGAGCGGGGTCACGGCGAAACCGAACGCGTTGGTCGCTTCGGCCGCCGGGGCTTCCGGCTTGCTCTCACCCTTGAGGCCCTCTGGAGCCATGACGCTGGCCACCTTCGCCAGAGGCGCGGGGCTGACCATCGTCTTGAACTCCTTGCCGTCGCGGAGGTACGTCAACGGGTACGACTTGCCGATATCGCTGGTCTGAACCAGGTATTGCAGTCCCTTGCGGTTTCGGACCGGCGAGCCGTCGAAGCTGGTGATGATGTCGCCAACCTTCAGACCGGCCTTGTCGGCGGGGGTTCCCTTGCCGACCTCCATCACGACCACGCCCTGAAGCGTCGGGTCGAGGCCGAGCTGCCGCGCCAGGCCGCGAGACAGCGGCTCGATCATCACGCCCATCAGGGCCGGCTCGATCTTGCCCTTCTCGATGAGCTTGTCCGCGAGGCGGACGGCCATGTCGATCGGGATCGCGAAGCCGACACCCGCATTCGAGCGGGTCATGGTGGCGATGGCCGAGTTGATGCCGACGACCCGGCCGTTCATGTCGACCAGCGGACCACCCGAGTTGCCCGGGTTGATCGAGGCGTCGGTCTGGATGAACGACTCGAACTGGTTGATGTCGACGTTCTCGCGCTGGGTGGCCGACACGATGCCGGCGGTCACCGTCTGGCTCAGGCCGAACGGCGAGCCGACGGCCAGCACCCACTCACCGACCTTGAGGTCCTTGCTCACGCCGATCTTGACCGGCCGGTAGCTGGTCAGGTCGACCTTGATGACGGCAACGTCCCCTTCGGGATAGGTGCCGACCACCTTCGCCGGTGCCTCGACGCCGTCGTGGAACGTGACCACGATCTTGTCAGCCCCTTCCACGACGTGGTTGTTCGTCAGGATGTGCCCGTGCTCGTCATAAACGAAGCCGGAGCCGGTTCCCGCGTCAACATATTGCTGATTCTCGAACTTGAAACCCTGTCCCGGCCCGAAAAACCGCTTGAGCAGATCTTCCATCTCCTTCGGGTCGATCGGCTTGACGTCCGGGCCGTTGGGCGAGGGCGTGCCCCGTCCAGGTGCACTGCGTCGCAGGCCCGAAAGCGGATTCTTCTTCTCGACGTTGATCTGAACGACCGAGGGACGGATGTACTCCGCCACGGCGTTGAATGCCGCCGAAAGATCACGAGCCACCTTCTGGCCGCTGTCCGGAATGTCCTGGGCGGCTGGCAAGGGCCGCGAGTAATTGCGAGAGCCCACCAGCGCGGCGACCGACACGACCAGTGCCGCCCACGCCACTGCGTTCCGCTTCATTGTGACCAATCTCCTCCTAAACCAATCCTCAACCGGTCGAAATCCCAGCCCGTTCGGGAACAAAGCTCTCTCGGTCCCCATCTCGGTGGTTGCTAGTACTACGAGCGTGCCAAGGGACATGGTTCGTCGGGCCGCCGGAAATTTCTTGACGATCCGGGAACGCTCTTGCGTGTCCGAAATCGCGCGTCCCGACCGGATTCCACAAGGATGGCCCCGTGCCGTCGAAATCGTTAGAGTGGAGCGCGGCTCCGAGAGGGATTCGGCCGGAATCGTCGACGCGTGCGGGGAAAAAACCATCGATGGCGATTGAGGTTACGGATCCTCGAGACCAGGAGCCGCGACGGCTGCTGGCCTGGGCGGAGGAACTCGGGATCGAGGCGATCGCGGTGCGACGGCTGCTCTCGGCCGTGGTCGGCCGGGGTGTCCATGACCCCGCCCAATGGGGTCGGGATCACCACGTGCCTCGACGCTTGAGCGATCGCATGGCCCCCCTGCCCCGGCTTCGACTCGAGCAGGCGATCACCTCACCCGTGGATGGCTTCGAGAAGCTGCTCTTCCGCACAGCCGACGGCCTGGCCGTGGAGTCCGTCCTGATTCCGCTTCACAAGCCGGGGGCCGTCAGTCTTTGCCTGTCCTCGCAGGTCGGTTGCGCGATGGGTTGCGCCTTCTGCGCCACGGCGAGGATGCCCCTTCGCCGCAACCTGGCAACCTGGGAGATCGTCGACCAGTTCGTCCAGGCCAGGGAACGAGCCTGGTCACAGGGCCGTCGGGTCACGGGCGCGGTCTTCATGGGAATGGGGGAGCCGTTTCTAAACTACGACCGTGTGCTGGCCGCCGCCGAGTTGCTGCGATGCCCCTTTGGCGCCATGCTGGCCGGCAAGGCGATCACCATCAGCACCGTCGGCCTGATCCCCGAGATCGACCGGTTCACGTCGGAAAACCGGCGGTTCCGGCTTTCCATCAGTCTAGGGGCCGCCACCGACGAGCCAGGCTCGTTCCCTTGGCGGCTCGGGCACCGCTTGCCGAACTCATGGCGGCGGCAAGGCGGCACGCACTGGCCCGCCGCCAGCGGGTCATGCTCTCCTACGTCTGCATTCGAGGGGTCAACTGCGGCGAGGACGACGCGAAGGCCCTGGGCGCTCTGATTGGCGACACGCCCGTCCGCTTCGACCTGCTCGACGTGACCGACCCGACGGGCCGGTTCCAGCCGCCAACCGACGACGAGCTGCGACGGTTCCGGGACGCCCTGACTCGTGACCTCGGTCAACCGGTCGTCCGCCGATACTCGGGGGGGGCCGACATTCAGGCCGCCTGTGGAACCCTGGCCGGTTCGTCGGGTGAATCCTGGAGAACCCGGCAGGAATGGGTCGAGAGCCGGTCCGTCCCCGACCCCGGGCTCATTTCTTGAGCGGTCGGAGCTCGACCTTACGGTAGTAGACCTCCGCCCCCTCGGACTGGAGCAGGATCCGGCCCTTGGTGACGCTGGCGTCGGTTCCTTCGTTCACGACCACGCCGTTGACCTTGTTGGTGATCTTGCCGCCGTCGCAGAGGACCTCGACGGTGTTCCACTCGCCGAGCGGTTTCTCGGCGTCGGTCGACTTGATCGCGCGTCCACCCTTGTGCCGCTGGCCACCGACGGTCAGCTCGGTGCCGTCGACCATCCAGAAGTCGCCGCAGTCTCCCTCCTGAATCTGGCACTCGATCGACTTGGTCCAGATCTTGTCGGGACCGACGCAGTGGACGAGGATGCCCGAATCTCGCTTGGCGTTCTCGCGGGGCGGCCATTTCTTCTCGCCCCACTTGAACTCGACGGTCAGGTGGTAGTTCTCGAACTCGTCCTTGGTGGTCAGAGCCCCAAACTCCTCACCCGAGATGTGGATGACCCCGTCCTCGACCTTAAAGACGCCCTTCGGGTCGGTCCGAGGGTCGGTCTGGTCCATGTGCCGGATGAAGATGGACCAGCCCGAGAGATCCTTGCCGTTGAACAGCGCGACGGGTGCGTCGCTCTCGGCCGCCGAGATGGTCGCCGTCAGGCTGCCCGCGAAGACCCAGGCCCAGGCCATGGCCCGAGCCGGGGCGGCCGTCAATCCCGATCGCATGGTGAGGTCTCCCCCGTCTTCAACCCGATCCGCCCCACGGGCCGCGTTTGGAAACCGCCGATCCGGCGATCCCGAACGTTCGGGAGTCGCGAACCGGCGGCCGCGGTCCTGTCGGAATGCTAACCCCAGGCCACGCTTCGCTCAAGCGTGCACTGGCGATCGGCGATCCAACCCGATGAGGGATAGCGCGGGGAACGACCCGAGACGGGATCAGTCGGAGGCGAGAAGGCGACGGGCCTGATGATTGCGAAGGGCCGCGATCAGGTCGAGCGTGGCGGGGAGGTAGGGAACCAGGGCCGGTTGCGCGGTCACCCAGGATTCGGCGCCCGGAACGGCTTCGTAGACGATCCGTCCGCGATGGGGGACTCGAACCACGGCACCCCGGTCGACCAGGAACAACAGCACCGCCACCCGGCGAGCCAGGGGCGCGTCGGACCAGTACGAGGACCGGGACAGGTCATCCTCCAGGTGGAAGCCGCTGAACCGCAACGCCTCTTCGATCAGGGCTTCGCGGTGCTCGTCGTTCGTGTGCTGGCGGTAGGAGGCGAGACGACCGATCCACAAAGAGGACAACGCCTTGGCGGAACGGACAGAGGAGGCGGACATTCTTGCTCCCGAGGTAGCGCGCCCGAAGCGCGGACGCATCGCGTTTTCATCGTTCCAAAGATTCTAGTCTCCCTGGCAAGCCCCCTGTTCGAGCCCGCCATGCCCGGCATTTTCTCAAGGACTCGACGACCCGACCCGGCTGTCGGGAACCAGAAGGGTTCCACCTAAAACAGGATACTCACCCAGGCGTCCGGCGTGACGCTCCTCGTCGTTTTCGAGGACGTTGGCGAGGGATCGGGGACGACCGCGAGATCGGAACCAGAGGCAAGAGCATTCAAAAGACGTGGCCAGGCCGCGCAAATCGCCTGGAAAGCCCTTGAGTCGTGTTCTTGTCCGGAAGATCCAGGTACCTCGACCCGTCGCGCGTCGATTCCCGGCAACACGGAAGGCACGACGACGAATCCAAGCCGACGAGGGCAAGAACTCCTTCGCGACGGGCTTTTCAGGAACGTAAGGCACGGCGGGCGTGAACGCAATTGGCTTTGACAGCCGGAGTCGAAATTCGATAAGTTGCGACGGATTGGGCCGCGCCCGCGCGACGGCCGACGGACCGTCGCGTCGGGCCTCGGGGTCGACCCGAACGACGCGATCGGTCGCCTCTAACGACTAGTCAAATCTTATGTTCGGATCGATCGCTTCCCTTGTCACGCGCCGGGCCTGGTTCGTCGTTTGCGCCTGGTTGGCCTTCGCCGCGGTGCTCTACCGGTTTGCCCCGCCTTGGAGTTCCGTCAGCCGGGACGACGACGTTCGGTTCTTCCCGCCGGACTATCCCAGCGTCATTGGCCAGGGCTTGCTCGAACGCGGCTTTCCCAACGATACGTCCAGTTCGGCCGTCGTCGTTCTCACCGAGCGATCCGACGGCCGATTGACGGCCTCGGATCTTACGTTCGTCGACCAGATCGGCCAGGCGCTTCGCAACTTGAACCGGCAGCGCCCGGAGCTCGGGATCAAGAAGGTGGTGGGCCGCCGTGAGCCGGTCATCGGCGAACGGCTGGTCGTGGCCGAGCCCAATGGCCCTGGTCAGGTGGCCCTGACGGTCGTGCAACTGCGAGGAACCTACGTCTCGAAGCAGGCGAGGATCGCCGTCGATTACGTGCTCGACCTGCTCGATCTGCTCAAATCGTCCGACCGACTGGACCTTCAGTTGATCCCCTCAAAGAGCGATCCGAGCCAGTTGCCGACCGAAGGCAACAACCTGGTCGTCGTGGGGAACCTGGCCAAGGGGCTTCACGTCCGGGTCTTCGGCGCCAACGGTACGCGAGTCGTGGACACGGACGAGAGCCAGTTGCCCGACAAGGCCCAGGCGATCGCCGAACTGAAGGCGCGACTCGACACGTTGGGACAGGCCCCGAAACTTTCGCCCGCGGACAAGGCGAACCTGATCCGCGAGGTTCGTTCGTTGGTCGGGCTGCCCGCCTCGGCTCCCAAGGGCCTGACGGTCGCCGTCACCGGTTCGGCGGCCGTGGGACATGACTCGAACGTCGCGGGGAGCCAGAGCGTCAAGGCCACGACTGACGCGACGATCGCCCTGGTGGTCATCATCCTGCTGGTGGTCTACCGCTCTCCCTTGCTCGCCCTGATCCCGTTGACGACCATCGCCTTCTCGGTCTGGACGTCGTTGATGGTCATCGCCTTGCTGGCGATGCCACCAATTAATTTTCAGGTGATCAATATCACGAATATTTTCGTGGTGGTGGTGCTCTTCGGCGCGGGCACCGACTACTGCCTGTTCCTGATCGCCCGGTATCGCGAGGAGCTGGCCCGCGGCCTTCGAGGGGCCGATGCGCTGCGACGCGCGATTCAACAGGTGGGCGGAGCGCTGGTCGCCAGCGCCGGCACGGTCATTCTTGGGCTGGGTATGCTCTGGTTCTCGACCTTCGCCAAGATCCAGTACACGGGTCCGGCCATCGCCTTGAGCCTGGTGGTCGCCCTGGTGGCCGCGTTGACCCTGGCGCCGGTCCTGTTGCACTGGCTCCGGGCCGCGGTTTTCTGGCCGTTCCGGCCGCCGGAGCATCACGAGGGGGTCGACCCCGAGGTCGAAAGCCTGGAAGAGACGCCGATGTACGGCTTCTGGGCCGCCGTGGCCGACCGCGTGGTGAAACACCCCGCGTTGATCCTCTTCACCAGCCTGGCGATTCTGGCTCCCTTTGCCTGGGTCGGAGCCGGCACGAACGCCAGCTACGACCTGCTGGGCGACCTTGGCCCGGAGCAGCCTTGCATCGCGGGAACGGAGATTTTCCGCCGCTATTTTCCCGAGGGGGAACTCGGCCCGTCGACCATCCTGATCCGACAGCCGAGTCTGGACTTTACCTCGAAAGAGGGTCGAGAGGCGATCGCGGCCTTGAGCCGCAAGATCGCCGCGTTGCCGGGCGTGGCCGAGGTCCGCTCGCTCACCCGACCGCTCGGGAAGCCCGATCAGTACGCGCCGGTCTCGACCCCGCAGGAGGAAACGGCCCCCAAACCGGCCACAGGCGGGCTCCTAGGTGCGATGGGCCTGAACCGGATCGGCCGGAACCTTCAGCAGACGATCGAGCAGGCCAAGCAGCGAGCCATTCAGGCCGGAATCGTCGATCACTACGTCAGCACGGCCGCCAGGGACGAGGCGGATCGAAACCATATCACCCGGATCGACGTGATCTTCGACGCGAGCCCGTTCTCGGAGGAGAGCCTCGACGATCTCGAAGCGGTGCGGGACGTCGTGGCCGACGCCACCGAGCCCGACACCGGCCGTCCTCTGGCCGACGCCGAGGTCGGCGTGGCCGGTACGACGGTCCAGATTGGCGACCTGAAGCGGGTCACGATGAACGACGAGCATCGGATGTATGTGCTGGTGACCCTGGGCGTTTACGCGATCCTGGTCATTCTGCTCCGCCGCCCGTTGATCTGCCTCTACCTGATCGTGACCGTGATTCTGGGCTACCTGTCATCGCTCGGGATGACCGAACTGTTGTTCCGGTCGATGCATGCCGGGCCGGGCCCCTGGGTGGGGCTGGACTGGAAGGTCGGGTTCTTCCTGTTCGTGATCCTGGTGGCCGTCGGCGAGGATTACAACATCTTCCTAATGGCCCGGGTCATCGAGGAGGAGAACAAGCACGGTCCCATCGAAGGGACCCGACGCGCGGTCGCCCACACGGGAGGGATCATCAGCTCGTGCGGGGTGATCATGGCCGGCACGTTCGGCTCGATGCTCTTCGGAAGCCTGACCGCTCTCCGGGAACTCGGGTTCGCGCTGGGGCTCGGCGTGCTGCTCGACACCTTCGTGGTGCGGCCGATCCTCGTTCCGGCGTTCGTCGTGCTTTGGCACCGCACGTTCCCGGCGAAGCACTTCGAGGCCAGGCTCCCGACCTCCTTCAACGGCGATAGCCGCGAGCGCCCCGAAGCCGCCCCGACGTCGGCGTCCTCCGCCTGACCGAGAACGGCGCGTCCTGGCCCGTCCGCGGCGCGACGCGGCGCGGCGCACCCGAAACGACCCCTGGGTGCGCTCTCGGTGCGCGGTTTTCGCGGAACGGCCGATGACGGAAGTACCGAGCTCAGTGTGCTTTGTGGAATGACAGGGGAGTTCGTTCGGCGCGCCGGGCGCACACCGGGATTCCCCGGCTGGGAGCACTGGTGGGCCAGCCACCCGTGCCACCCGGTTTGGGAGCACTGGTGGGCC
>CAZRGV010000080.1:0-6482 GCA_964599655.1 uncultured Isosphaeraceae bacterium
TGTGACGGTGGACCGTGCGTGGGATCCGCTTCGATCACTTGGTCCGAATCGCCTCGAAAGCGCTTTTTTTGGTTGGCCGGTTTGATCCACCGAACGCCTTGGGGCATGGGAGGACCCGAGAGACAGACAAGCCCACCCCCCGGAATGGCACGGGCCCAGGCCATTCCACGCCCATTGTCACGGAGATTCTCGGGAAGGCATCGGCCTGGATCATCAAGGCTCGAAAGGAGAAGGAGTCTTACTAGGCCCGCCAAGACCTCTGGACGTCAGGCGAGAGGGCCGTCGCATTCCGATATGGAGTCGAGGATTTATGATATTTTGCGTGGCTGCGTGCTTTCGGTTTTTGGCGCTGAGAAAAATGCTGGGAAACTTGGGGAATCCTGTTGACAACGCGATCCCTTCGGTCCAAGATCGACTCTACTTCTCACTTTCATCACCGATGGGGTTTTCGTGCGCCGATCCAACTAACCTTGGTGGGTCGTCAAGATCGAGGGTCGAGGGCCAGAGCGGTTGACCGGCGGGTCAATGACGCATTTCGCCACGGATGAAATGCGTGTGGCACGGTTGAAATCGCGGGATCTCGATCCTAGAGAATTCTCGGCCTCAGTTTGTGTTTGCGGGGGTCTGACTCCACTGAAAGGAATCTTAGCGTGAGGAAATGGTCGGAGCGCGACGAAGGCGCACGTTCCGCAAGTCCTTCGCGCAGTGGTTCGAACGGAGTCAGAGAGGATACGGCAGGGTTTAACCTCTGGGAGTTTGCCATGCGATTGCTTCGGTCAGGACTTGGTCTTGCACTTGTCGGAGGAGCGTTGTTCGGTGTCCTCGGCTGCGCGGAGGACAACGAGAAGGAGGCCAAGATTACGTCGGTTCCGGGTGGTGGGTTGGGTGCCAACGCTCCGGTCGATCAGAAGGCGTACTACGAGCAGCAGCAGAAGAACAATCCTTACGGCGCTGGTTACCCTGGAGCTTCGAACGCCCCCAAGTAAGCTCTCCGGTGTCGGCGCTGTCGGCTCAACCAGGACGGAATAGTCTGCGTTTGCCTCTCCCTCCCCCCACAAAGGCAGATTCGCATGTCGTGGGTCGTGCGGATTCCGTGCTCTTCTCCCTCTTCTCTTTATCATCGGGAGGTTCGCGAATGTTAGCACGTCGTAGGGGTTTCACCCTGATCGAACTGCTGGTGGTGATCGCCATCATCGGCGTTCTAATCGCTCTCTTGTTGCCTGCGGTACAGTCCGCCCGCGAGGCAGCGCGTCGTTCGCAGTGCGTCAACAACCTGAAGCAGTTGGCCCTGGCGATGCACAACTACGCCAGCGCCAACAACGATACGCTACCGCCGCACTACGTCGACGACCCGTGGACGAACGGCGTGGGGGTTTCGGGCATCAATCAGAGCTTCTCGCTCCAGACTCGGCTCCTGCCCTACATCGAGCAGGGCCCTGTCTACAACTCGATCAACTTTACGGTCGGCTCACGCTGGGGTGGCACCGCGCCAAATCCGCCCGATACGAGTCAGAATTACGGACTCTGGGGCATCATCCAAATGACCGCGGCCAACTCATCCATCAAGACCTTCCTCTGCCCATCTGACCCCTGGCCTGGCGTGTCGAGCAACGCGGGTTGGCCCGGCCAGGTGAAGCTGGTCGGCGCGAACAACTACCCCAACAACATTGGTCTGAACCGTCGGCTCAACAACTGGCAGATGAACGGCCCGGGTTACATCGCGACCACCTGGGACGGCGCTTTGAAGCCGATCGTGACGATGGCGAACTTCGTCGATGGCACGGCCAACACCGCGATCCTTAGCGAATGGGTCAAGGGGCCGGCGAATCTGAACATTGATGGTCTCGGCATGGTTTACATGGCCCCGATCGCCACCAATGCCTACTACGGAACCCTCTATGCCGACTGGTTGCAGGCCCAGCAGTGCCAGACTAACGGCGTGACCCGCTCCTGGGGTTGGAAGGGCGAGTGGTGGATCGAGGGCGACCGGAACGTCTACTCGCACACCCAGCTTCCCAATCGTCGGGCTTGCGGCTGGACGGACGTCGGTCCCCCGGATGGTCGTGGCACGGTGACCATGATGGGCGCCAGCTCGCTCCACCCGGGTGGCGTGAACATGGCCTTCATGGACGGTTCCGTGAAGTTCATCAAGAGCACCATCAGCTACATCCCGTACTACGCCATCGCCACACCAAACGGCGGCGAGGTTGTCAGTCAGTCGGATTATGCCCCCTAATCTGACGTTGAGTTGACGCTGGGATCATACGACGACAGGCCCGGCTTCGACATGCCCTTCTTCGGAGGGACATGCCGGCCGGGCCAGTTCGTTCTTGGACGGGAATGGTCTGCTCCCTTAGGATTGTCGTAGCGACCTCGTGGGTCTGGAAACGGCACTCCAACTCGATCGAGGTCGTCGAGGTGATCGTTCCTTCGGGTTTCCGTCCGATGTCTTTCTTTCCCCGCGGGTTATTCTCCTATCGGTTGGCGGTGTTGCTCGGACTGCTGATCCTGACGGCCTGGAACGTGACGCGTTCGAACGCGTTCAACGAGGCGGAGCAGGCCTACCAGCGAGCGACCTCACCGCCGGACCTCGCCAATGTGTTGAGACTCGCTCTGGCTCATCTCGATCGTCGCCCCTGGAGTCGTGAGGCGGCCCTGCTCGCCGCTCGCTGTCTCAGTCGGCTCGACTTTCCCGACGGCGCCGAGCCTTACTATCAGAGGGCGGGTTTGCTCTCGCGGGACGATCTGCTCCTCCGGGCCTATGCCATCCTTCGCTCGAACCAGCGGGACAAGGCCATCGCCGCCTATCGGGAAATTCTGGCTCGGTGGCCAGATGACCTGACCGCGTTACGCCTCCTGGCCGGAATCTACTACGTGCGGCGGCAATACGAGGACGCTCTGACTCAGGCCAGGAAGCTCGCGTCCATACCGGGAGGCGAGGTTGAAGGGCATCGTCTTGCCGGCACGATCTTCCACGATACGAATAGTCCGGAGGCGGCGATCTCCGAGTTTCTTGCCGTTCTGCGCGAGACTCCCGACCTTCAGAAGGTCACACCGGAAGGTCGACCTGTTTTCTGGAATTACCTGGCGTCGGACCTGCTTGCGCTCGGTCGGGCCAGCGAGGCCCAGGGCTACCTGAATCATGCTCTGTCCGACAACCCGTCGGATTCTGTCCTTCGGACCTTGCTCGGCAAGGCGTACTTTCAACTTGGGCAGTTCGACCGCGCCGAGGATTGTTGGCGTCAGGTTCTGGCTTCCGATCCCAGATTCGCCGCGGCCTCGCTCGAACTCGGCCGGTTGCTGCTCGCCCGCAATCGACCCGAGGAGGCCGTCGAAGCGTTGAAACGCGCCTCGGAAGCGGCGCCCGGTGATTACGAAGTCCATTACAGCCTTACGCTGGCATATCGACGACTGGGCCTGCGTGATCTGGAGCAACAGGCTCGCGAACACGCCGAGCGCATTCGAGGCCTTACGCCCCCTCCAAGCAAGGGAATGGGAGCATCCAACGCCCCCGGCGTCTCCATGCCTCCGCCGCCTTGAGCCGATACTGAGGATCTTTTCTGTATTTATGTTCATTATTTTCTCTGAACTCACGCGCAAGTACTTCTCTGATGCCGGTTCCGGTTGGGAGTGTGGTCGATGAGCGTCGAGCCCTTCCCGATCCTCCGGAACCTGTTCTATCTGCTGATCTCGCTCGGACTGATCCTCGGAAGCTGGAAGCTACTGGCTCCCAGCGCTCCGCTGGATCGGCAACGGTTCGAGAGTCTGACTCGATTGGGTCAATTTGACCAGGCCGAGGCGCTGCTCAAAACCCACTTGCAAGAGGCTCCCGAGGATGGCGAGGCCCATTTCTTGCTCGCCCAGCTTGTGCTCGAGCGCCCGGACGGGCCGAAAACGGGCGTTCCCCGATCGGAGGCCTCACGGGCACTGGATCACTTGAGGGAGGCCAGGCCCTCCGCCGGAGTCCCCGCCGCGTTGATCGCCCTGTACCGCGGGAAGGCGCTTTATCACCTGAGACGATGGGATCAAGCGGAAGCGGCGTGGCTCGAGGCGTTGCGTCTCGACCCGAAGGTGCCTGAAGCGGGGTGGGGATTGCTCGATCTTTATTATCTCGAGGGCCGTCGTCGGGAGGCGCGCGATCTTGGTTTGCGCCTTCTCGAAGCGGAACCCGATCCAAGAGACCGTGCGCAATTGCTGCTGGAACTAATCCGGCAGGACGCGGTACGGCCGGATCCCGTCTCGCTGGTCAAGCAGTTTGAGCCGGTCGCTCAGGAGGATCCTGAGGGTGTTCATTCTTGCGCGGCGTTGGGTTTGTCGATGATCCGCAGTAGCCAGGTGGAAAAGGGGCTCGTCGTGCTTCGCGAGCTGGTGTCGCGTCAGCCCAGCAGCGAAATCGCCTGGGACGCCTTGCTGACGGGTCTGGACAACGCCCCACGACCCGACGAGTTTCTCCGGACGATGGATCAATTGCCGGTCTCGATGGCCCGATTGCCCGAGTTCGCGTCGCACAACGGCCGGGCCGCCGAGCTTCGTCGCGACTGGCCCGCCGCGATCGTGGCCTACCGACGGGGTCTTCAGTTCGATCCGGCGGACTTCGAGACCGCTGTCCGTCTGGCCCGAGTTCTCGGATTCGCGAAGCAAGTTGATGAAGCAAACGCGCTGGAGCGTCGAATCGCCGGCTATCGAGCCGCATCCAAGGAACTTCTCCAGCTTTTCGAGCAAGCCGACGCCGTGAAGACACTCGGTGTCGAGCCGCATCCCGATCTGATTCGTCAATTGGCGGAGAATCGCGATCGGATGTGGCGTTCGAAGGAAGCGCAAGCCTGGCGACGAATGAGTTCCGAAATCGCGCGCTGAACGCGCCTCGATGCCTGGAGACCCGCCTCGTCGAAGCCAGGAGCCATGGACCGAACCCGACGGGACGGCTATCCTCGATTCAGGAGAGGGCCGTGGAAGAAGCGCGTTTCGGGGCTTCTCCCGAGAGATTCGTAGGACTGCCAGAGCCTCCATGCCGACTGACTCCAACGCCGCCGCGACGACCACCCAACCTCGATCGCGAAGGGTCGATCGGGTTTGGCGTGACCGTTTGAGTCGCGTGGTGTTCTGGTGTGTCGTCCTGGTCCTGGTCGGGTTCAATGCGTGGTGGCTGATTCGAGACCTCTGGTTGGTCCCCGAACTCGGTACGATTCACCGGATGATCGCGCGCCATGAGATGGATGAGGCGGAGCGTGGCCTGAGACGTTACCTGAGGCGCTGGCCCCGGCATGGAGAGGCTCGAATCCTCCTCTCCCGTTTGCTGGCTCGTCGGGGTGATCGTGTTGGCTGTGCCGACGAACTCCACAAGGTTCCCTACTGGTGGCCCGGCAAGCGGGAGGCCCAGTTCATGGAGGGACAGTCCTACTTTGAAGCGAACCGCGCGCGTCAAGCCGAGCTGGCCTGGCGAGGCTGCGTCAAGGACGACCCACTGCATCCGACCTCGCGCGAGTATGTCAATGGAGCGGCCAAGCAACTGATCGCGCTTTACCTCCTTGAGCACCGCCTCCCGGACGCCCGTGTGGTCCTCTGGGATGCCTATCAGCAGGCCGAACCCTCGGAGCGGCCGGCGATCCTGGGAACTCGGATACGTGTCGAGATCGAGCGGATCGACCCGAAAGAGGCCGTCGCGACCTTGAGCCGCTACGTCTCGGCCGATCCCGACGACTGGCAGGCGAGACGAGCCCTGGCCCTCGCCTTGCAGGATGTGGGCCAGCCCGCGGAAGCCGATCGACGGATCCGACAGTGCCTCGAAGCGTGGCCCGACGATCCGGACGTCTGGCTCGCGTGGCTCACGATTCTCGCCTTGCGGAACGATTCCTCTGGCCTGACGGCCGCCGTGAACCAAATGCCCTCGACCGTTCTGCGCAAGGGAAACTCGCTTCTCTGGCAATACCGAGGGATGGCCCTCGAATCGTCAGGCCAACTCGAGGAAGCCAGGACGTCCTACCGGGAAGCGATTCGCCTCGACCCCTTCGACGAACAGGCCCATTTCCGCCTCGCCCGCGTCGAGCAACGACTCGGCCATTCGCAAGAGGCTGGCGAGCATCGAGAGCGCCATCGCGTCTTGCAAGAGGCTCGAAGCGCGCTTCCCGCCGCGATGGCCCGTTATCGCGAGGTCGCGCGGAAAGACACCTCCCATCGGGCCGAGCTTGCCGAGGCGACCCGGCGGCTGGCCTCGCTCTCCGAGACTCTCGGATGGTCTCGCCTGGCGGAGGCCTGGCGAAAACTCGTTCCGCCAGGCTATTGATCGAGGTCGGCAATCCACGCCGAGGCGCCGGGCCTCTCTCGGGTCCGGTCAATCGGTCACGAAGTATTCGTCCTCGGGGCTCAAGGCGGGAGTACCGATCACCATGGTTCGGACCCCTTGCTGACTCCAGAGCCGATGGGGCGTCCGAGGCTCGATCCGGATCATCATTCCGGGCTCGACGGAAATCACGTCGTCGCCC
>CAZRGV010000080.1:6511-10157 GCA_964599655.1 uncultured Isosphaeraceae bacterium
TTCGAGGATATAGTAAACCTCGGTGCAGTTCTTATGAAAATGCTTGATGGAGTCAGTGATGAACGTGACGTGGACGTTCAACTCGGGCCCGTCAACAATCGTCAACAGACGGGTACTTTGACCGCAGGGGCACGCAACGACGGGCGCCTCGGCTTGGCGCCTCACGAGATACCCGCAACCCATCCGCGGAGGAGTTCTCATGGACATCGCCGCCTCCTTCTGGAAGTTGGCAGCCGTTGGTGGGTGGGATCGAACGATGGAACGGCGGTCCTGGGTGTGAAGGAGGAGTGGGGTTTTGATCTCGTCGAGGGAACGAGAAAGGACGCCAAGCCGGATGCGGATGGCGTCCTTCCTTGCACGGGCGGTTGCCCGCTCCATTCGCTCGAAAAGTCAGACCGACTCTTTCAGCGACTTCAGCGGGACGATCTTGATGACGTTTCGAGCCGGCTTCGCCTTGATGATCATTGGCTCCTTGGTGAAGGGGTTCACGCCCTGCTTCTGCTTGGTCGCCGGCTTGCGAACCACCTTCAGCTTGGCCATGCCAGGAATGATGAAGAGACCAGGGCCTTTCTTCCCCAGTTCCTTCTTGGCCAACTCGAACAGCGCCTCGTAGACGCTCGCGACCTGCTTCTTCGACAGGCCGGTCTGCTCGGCCAGCTTGCCAAATTGCTCGGCCTTGGTCATCGCCTTGGTCTTGGCAGCCTTTTCGGCCGGGGCGGCCGCCTTGGCATCGGCGGCCTTGGGAGCGGCTTTCTTGGCCATGAGTCGTTCTTACCCTCCTCGTACTGAGGTCGTTGCCCTCAGTGAATCCATCGGCCTCGACCCCACGCTGAGGACGACGACCGAGGTTCCTGCCGAACCTCATCGACGAGTCTGCAAGAAACATACAGAAAAAATCGAGGTTTTCCAGCGGAAAGCCCGATTTTCCCGGTGTTTTTTGCGATCCAGACCGATTCGGGGCCGGAAACCCCGGGTTTTGTCCCGTTCGGGCTCGCGTCGCGCTTCAGTCGCCTGAGGCTCGCGAGGTCTTGCGACGGCGGTCCGGCACGCCGTGGCGACGGCCGGTTTTCGGGTCGACGACGATCGTGTGTGCGTCCCCCTGGACCGCCACGCGACGCAAGACGTGACCCATGTCCTTCAACGCGTCGCGCGTTGCAGCATCCCAGGAATCTCCTTCCAGGGTGAGCGTGTCCGGGAACCACGCGTGGTGGGTCCGGGGCGCATCGACGGCCGCCCTCGGCTCGAGGCCAAACTCCAAAACGTTGAGCACGACCCAGAGCACCGTGTTGGGAATCGTTCGTCCGCCTGGCGAGCCGGTCACGAGCCGGACCTGGCCATCCTTGAGGACGATTGTGGGCGCCTGCGAGCTGAGCATCCGCTTTCGAGGCGCGATTCGGTTGGCCGGAGTGCCGATCTGCCCCCCCTCGTCGGTCCGGCCGGGGATCAGGTTGAAGTCGCCCATCTCGTTGTTCAGGAGAAAGCCAGCCCCCGCCACGACGGCCTTCGACCCGTACCCTTGTTCCAGCGTGTAGGTCAACGCCACGGCGTTACCGTCCGCGTCAATCGTCGAGAGGTGCGTCGTCTGCGATCCTTCACGAGGGAGGATCGGGAAATCGGCCAGAGCGGCGCTGGGGGTGGCTCGCTCACCGATCGTCCGTGCCAACTCCCTCGCGAAGGACTTCGACGTGAGCCGCTCGACCGGCACCGCCACGAAGTCCGGGTCGGCGATCTCCGTGGCCCGAATGTAATAGGCGCGACGCATGGCCTCGGTCACCCGATGTAGCGTTCGAGGAGCTCGCGGACCATCCATCGCGAGAGAAAACGGCTCAAGGATATTCAGCATCTCGATCAAGACGATGCCGCCCGAGGCGGGAGGCCCCATGCCGAACACGTCGAACCCACGATAGGTCGTGTGAACGGGAGGCCGGATCCGGGCGCGATAGGACGCGAGGTCGTCGAGTGTGATCAGACCGCCGTTGGTCGCCATGTCCGTTGCGATGAGGCGGGCGGTCTTTCCCGTGTAGAACTCCGATGGACCCTCGGTCGCGATGCGCTCGAGGGTGTCGGCCAGGTCACGCTGCACGAGCCGGTCACCTTCCGACCAGGGCATGCCGTCGGACCTGCGGTAAGCGGCGACCGAGGTCGGGAAGTCGGCCAGCCGGTCGGGTTCCGAGCCGAGGTCCTCGGCCACGCCCGAGTCTTTGCCTCGATCGAAGAGCTGCGCGTTCAGCGAACGAGCCAGCGTTTCCGAGATGGGAAACCCCTCGCGGGCAAGTTTCACGGCGGGACGTACCAGGTCGTCCCACGGCAAGACGCCGTACTTTTGATGCGCCAGGCCGAGCCCTCGGACCGTGCCGGGAACTCCGGCCGCTCGAAGCCCGGCACGGTGATGGGGCACGAGCGTGCCGTCCGGTCCGAGGTACATCCGCTCGTTGGCGGCCGCCGGCGCCATTTCCCGGAAGTCGATGGTGACTACTTCCCGGCGATCCGCCAGATACGAGACGAGGAACCCTCCGCCACCAAGGTTGCCCGCCGCGGGATGAGTCACGGCCAGAGCGAAGGCGGTCGCGATGGCCGCGTCGATGGCGTTGCCCCCTCGACGAAGCACGTCGCGGCCGATCTCGGAGGCATTCCCCTCCTGCGAGACCACAACGTGCTTCTCGAAGACCTGAGCCGTTGCGCCGGCCGGCAGGATGCCCACAAGGACGACGATCGTCATCCACCGGTGCAGAGACCTTGGACCTCCAGGCCGCCTTTTCCAGGGCGTCCCGGACGTCGGCGAAACGCATCTCGTCGGTTCACGCGCCCCGCTCGTGGGGGTTCGCGGAAGGGATGGAGAGTCGAACAAGCCGCGCTCCGTAAGGCCCATGGCGCCTCCTCCAAGAGAGGTTCGTTCCCGAAGAGTTGCATTGAACCACAACGGGCAGGTGGTTCGCACCGCGAACCCGGAACCTCGACGGCGACTTCCATCTCCGGAAACCATCCGAATGCCTTGAGATTGGCGTTGACCGTTTTCTGGTGAAGACCTAGAGTCTCGGCCAATTCGGGCCGGATCTTGAGGGATTATTCCCGGCACGAGACCTCAAGGAGGACTGACGCCATGATCGCGGAGCTTCGCGGTCGGAAGAAGGAACTTGGGATGGCCGCCCTGGCTCTGTGCGGCGTTCTGGGTCTGGCGCCCCAGGCGCTTGCCCAGACGCCCGGGAGAGCAGCCGCCGCGGCTCGAGCGGATGAGGCCGCTCCGCGGCCCGTCGCGAGCGAGAAGCCGGACGCCGCCCCGAAAGTCGAACTCAAGCGGATCCCGGTCAACCCGAACGATCCCGTGGCCATCGTCAACGGCCAGGTCATCACGCGACAGCAACTGGCCGACGAGTGCGTCAGCCGCAAGGGCGAAGAAATCCTCGAAACGATGATCGCCCGCACCTTGATCGAGCAGGCGATTCGAAGCCGGGGGATGGAGGTCACGGCCGCCGAGATCGACGCCGAGATCGACCGCGTGGCCATGACCGTCGCTGGCGTCAGCCGGGAGGCCTGGCTGCGCACCCTGGCCAAGGATCGGAACATCAGCCCCGCGCAATATGCCCGAGACATCATCTTCCCGGCGTTGGCCCTGCGAAAGCTCGCGTCCAATCGTGTGCAGGTCACC
>CAZRGV010000080.1:10199-21801 GCA_964599655.1 uncultured Isosphaeraceae bacterium
TACCGCCTGATCATGACCAGCTCGCTCGAGCACGCCAAGCAGATCTGGGAAGAGCTTCGGAAGAATCCGGCCGGTTTCGAGCGGATCGCCATGAACGACCCCCGTTCGATTGATCAGGCGACTCGCTTTGAAGGCGGAAAGCCCGTCAACGGCCCCCTGGCCAGGCACTCCTATCCGCGAGAGGTTTCCGACAAAATCTTCCGCCAACTCGTCGATGGCGACCCGGACGATAAAGATCCCAGCCACAAACCCAAGGACGGCGAGATCTCCGGTCCGATCCAGGTGACCGAGTCGACCTGGCTGATCGTCAAGCGCGAGGGCCTCATCCCGGCCCGCGATTACGACCCGAATGACCAGGTGCTCCGCAAGCAGCTTCACGACTCAATCGCCGAGTCAAAGCTCCAGCAGCACATGGAGCAGGTTTACAGCGAGATGCTCGACGCGGCGAGGGTCGAGAACAAGCTGACCGGTTCGATTCGAACCCCCACCGCGCCCGTTGGCCAGAACCTCCCGACGATGAGCGAACGCGGCGGTGTCGACAAGGCGGTCAGTCCCGCCTCGGCCCCCTCCGCCTCGGGTGCGCCGGTCGCGACGCCAGCCCGACCGAAGTTGCCCACACCCGTTGGGGTTTCCCCCGCGGACCTCAAGGCGAGGCAGGAGATCTCCAAGCAAGCCGCCCCGAAAAAATAATCCGGAAGGTCGGCAATACCGGTTGAGTCGATTCGCGATCGACAACGGGGAGCCGATTCCCGGGACGCGCCCGGGAACCGGCTCCCTCGTGGCTTTATGGAGAATCCGGACGGGGCCCGGACACGCGTTGCGGCAGCCCTGGTGGATTCGTTCGATTCGGCCGGACGTCTCGGTGGTACTCTAGATTATCGACCAGGACCATCGTGAGGGTCGAGAAAAACACCGATCGATGCGAAGCACGAATTGCATGGGAGATCTTCCAATGCAGTGCGCTTACTGCGAAAAACCCCTGCTCTGCGACGCCTGTCAAGCCCCGTTCGTCCCGGCCGATCCCGACCTGTATCAGGCCCTTTCGATGGGGGAGCAACCGATTCTTTGCCCGGCCTGTGGTCAGATTCTCATCTGCCACTGGTGCAAATTCCCGTACGATGGCCAGTCCGCCTCCGAAGAGTCCAACGACTGAACCGATCCGCGTCCAACCCGCAAAGCGGCGGTGGACCTTGGCTCCCGCAACGGGAGAATCCGGTCGTCAGGCGTTTCGTTCGTCCCGACCCGGCTTTCCGAAGTTCTCGTGGGGTGTTTGGCCCGAAGCCCGGATGTTTCCCGGACTCGCGTCGAGTCGGCCGAAGATCATGCGTCCGGCGCTCGTCTGGAGCACGCTGGTCACCGTCATCCGAACGAGGTCGCCCAGGTGGTGCACCCCTTGCTCGACGACGACCATGGTGCCGTCGTCCAGGTACCCAACCCCCTGCCCCGGCTCTTCCCCGCGTTTGATCAACTTCACGCCGAGAGTTTCGCCAGGCAGGACGATCGGCTTGAGGGCGTTGGCCAGATCGTTCAGGTTGATGACGTCCACCCCTTGCAGCTTGGCAACCTTGTTCAGGTTGTAGTCGTTCGTCACGACCTTGCCGCCAAGGTGCTTCGCCAGGACCACGAGTCGTTGGTCGACCTCTCGGACACCCGCGAGTTCGGGGATCTCCCCGTCGTGGATTCGGACCTCGATGCCGGGCATCTTCTGAAGTCGGTTGAGAATGTCGAGACCGCGACGCCCTCGGTTGCGTCGGAGCTTGTCCGAGCTGTCGGCAATCCCTTGCAGCTCTTGCAGCACGAAACGAGGAACCACCAGCGGCTGATCGAGGATCTTCGCTTCGGCGACATCCGCGACGCGGCCGTCGATCACCACCGAGGTGTCAAGCACCAGAGGCCGGGCCCCCTTGACCTCCTTGGAAAACTCCATGTATGGAATGATGAAGCGGAAGTCATCCTTGGTCTGCAGCAGCAGGCTGACACAGATGTAGCAGATGGCGACCGTGAGCAAACCAATGAGAATCGGACGGACCTCCGAGGCCACGTTCGAGCCCTCCATCAGTTGCAGGGTCGGCTCGATGGCCGTCTGGAGGAGGTTGCTCAGGATGAGGCCAACGATCAGGCCGAAGTAGACGGCGGAAATCGTCTGAATCCGCTTGCGAGGTGTCATCAGGTCGATGACGACCACCACAATCGCGGCCACCATGATCCCCACGAAAGTCAATGCAGGATTAATGAAGTTCGAGCCGCCGACGAGCTTGGCCATGCGGGCGGCGAGCCCTGCCACCACCAGCACGAACAAGGCCCGCATGAACGACATCAACATGGAGATGACCTCCGCGATCCCGGACCGGGATTGGAATCGGTCTGAGGAATTCGGCTTGCTTAATTAAAGAGAGGAGGAAGAACCCGTTCAAGACTCTCGAGCCAGTTCTTCCACCAAACGATCATAAAACTCGAACAGACTTTCCACAATCACCTTGGTCTGCCCCAGTACGGGCATGAAGTTGGTGTCGCCATCCCATCGAGGAACGATGTGCCAGTGCAGGTGGCCAGGCAAACCCGCGCCGGCGGACCGCCCCAGATTGAGCCCGATGTTATAGCCCTGCGGGCGGAGCATGCGATCGAGAACCGCCACGGCCAAGCGGACCGTTTCCAGCGGTTCGGTCAGATCGTCACCGCTCAGTTCGACCAGCGAGCCCTGGTGAACCAGCGGCGCGACCAGAAGATGGCCGTTATTGTAAGGGTAACGATTCAGAAAGACGGCCGACCGGGCCCGTCGCCAGGCGAGCAGGTTGCTTCGGTCGTCTGAACTCGCCAAACCTCGACACAGAAAGCAACTCGTGTCCGATTCCGGTTGCCCCGACGACTCGCGGATGTATTGGGCACGCCACGGGGCCCACAATCGATCCATGTCACCATCCTCGTCCTGATCTCCGTCGCGCTTGCGGAACCGGGCGTGTCGACGCGCGAACCTCGAGGCGCGTTCCGGTCGGGCACGATCGGCATTCATGATACCGTCGATGCCCGGAATTCGCCAAAGAATCGTCAGAGGAACCTGTCCGTCGAGTTCCGGTTGGATCGGATGGGAGGCTCATCCGGCCGCGGAAATCGAGGCTCGGGAGGGGACACGATTCGCCGTTGCGGGAGGAACGACGTTGCGAGCGGGCCATCACGGATGACCGCTCGCAACGTCGTCAATCCTGATGAGCAGGCCGAAACGAACGGGGTCGCGCGGGCTCAGAAGAGGAGGCGACGAGACCAGACGGGATACGACTGCGCCCAGGCCCGACCAATCACGTTCTCCCTCGGCAGCAGCAACAGGCCGAAGGAAGGGTGCTCACGGGCGCTCGAACCAAGAGGAGCGACCAGCAATTGGCCCTGGGGAACGGTCAACGCCAGGTCGAGAGGCGCCTGGGCCGTGGCGGTCGGCAACCAGTCCAACTCGAAACCGCCGACCCGAAGACGGTCGTCAAACCATTCCACACCCTGACCCGGACCGGCCACGACCCGAGCGAGCCCGTATCCTCGCCCTCGAGGACTTCGGTAATAAACCCAGTCACCGACGCGAGGTTCCTCCGTTCGGTAGGCCCAGCGATTGATCAGGTATCCCTCGCCAGGCGCGCCGCGCCGTTCTCCCGGCCAGGCGACCACCGACGCGACCAGCAGAATCGGAAGATAGCAACTCAATCCCAGACCGAACGAGGTCGACAGTGTGGGAACGCCTCGCGCGAAACCGGGGAACGTCGCCTGCCGGATCACATCCGTCACCGACGCCACATGCACCAGAAACGCCAGGCCCAGCATCGCCAGGCCGGTCCTCGTCCCCCACGCGAACAGCCCGACCAGCAACGCCGCGACGAACGTCACGGAGAAGACGAGAGCTCGCTCCCTCTGTCGCCAGATCCATTGCGGGTAGCCGGGCACCGCGATCCGCCAACCGGCTCGAGGAATGGCTCCGCCGGATCGCGTTCCCACCGCTGGTCTTGGCACCATCTCCACGCTCCGTGGAACGCGACGCGTCTCGATCGTCCAGGGTCGTACAGTTGTCCAAGATCGTAGCCAATCGCGAAGACTCTGTCAAATCCTCGCAAAGGATTATTGAGCGTCATCCGTGGAGACGCGGTTCCCTGAAAAATGTTTCGACAGGCCCGACGGATTATTGGGGAGGAACCCCCGGGGAACACGGGTCAGAGGATTCCGTAGCGCTGGAAGACCTCGGTCAGAAGCGCGCCCTCGCGAAGGTCGTCCCGAGTCCGGTTTTCGCCCGAGACCTTTTCCCAGGCCCTTTCGAGGATCTCGGCCTCGGCGGCGCGAGGAATCACGACGACGCCATCGGCATCGCCGAAGATCAGGTCTCCCGGGAAGATGGGTACGCCATCGAGAACGATTGGGACGTCGAAGTCGACGACAATGCCCCGCCCTCGGGAATCGAGCGGCCGGCGGCCGGTGCAGAAGACGGGGAGGCCCATCGCCTTGATCTGAGGCGAGTCACGCACAAGACCGTCGAGGACCGCCCCTCGCCCGCCGCGAGCCATCGTGGCCGTCGACAGCAGCTCGCCCCACGGCACGATGTCCTTGGAACGGCCAACCGCCATGACCATGACCTCGCCGGGTTGAAGCGAATCAACCGCCGCGATTTCTTTGTCATACGGCCGATCCGGCACATGAAACATGGGCGCCCAGACGACCGTCTTGGCCCGTCCCACCAGTTTTTTCGACTCGTCGAGAGGCCGGATGTCGGACTCGAGGGCTCGGTCGCGGAAACCCGAGGTGTCGCAAGCGTCGCAGACGACTCCCGTGTAAAGATGCGACGCCAGCCAATCCAGGCGCGCTGTCTCGTCGGCGAAGTCCGGTAAACCCATCGTCGGCAAACTCCCTCGAATGGAGGATCGTCCCCTCGAAACACCCCGACACGGAAGAAAATCGTCGCAAAGACGCGAACCGGACTTGCCGGACCTCGTAGGATAGATTGACGCAACGCATCGCGTGTCGGGCTTGACCTGCGCCCCGCAATGGTTAAGATACTATCCCTGCTGACATCTATCCTTCTCGGGCTCCTCACATGCCGCACACGATTCTTGGCTAAGCTCTCCCGTTTGAGACCGACTGCCTGCGATTGTGTGCCGCCTCCCGGCTGATCGTCTCTCGACAAACCTTGGCCCGTCAGCGTGATGACGGGTCGAGTAAACTCTCCCGGCTGAAACTCGTTCGATCGACCCTTCGGCAGGGGCCGTCGGTCCCCGCCAGACACAGACGCTACCGCCAATGGAAGACCTTCGCAACGTCCGGAACATCGGGATCTCGGCCCATATCGACTCGGGCAAGACCACGCTCACCGAACGGATCTTGTTCTACTCCGGTAAGATCCACACGGTCAAGGAGGTCCGGGGCGAAGGGGCGACCATGGACCACATGGAGCTCGAAAAGGAGCGAGGGATCACGATCACCTCGGCCGCGACGACCGTCGAGTGGCACGGAAAGAAAATCAACATCATTGACACCCCGGGCCACGTCGACTTCACCGTCGAGGTCGAGCGATCGCTTCGCGTCCTCGATGGCGCCGTGCTGGTGCTCTGCGCCGTGGCCGGTGTCCAGTCGCAGTCGATCACCGTCGACCGCCAGATGAAGCGTTACAACGTGCCCCGCATCGCCTTCATCAACAAGATGGATCGGACCGGGGCCAATCCCAACAACGTCATCGCCCAGCTCGAGAGCAAGCTCGGGTTGACCGCCATCCCCTTGCAGATTCCCATCGGCGCCGAGATGAACTTCGAGGGGGTCGTCGATCTCGTCAACCGTGAGGCGGTCTACTTCGATGGTGAGAAGGGTGAGATCGTCCGCCGGGAGGCCATCCCCGATTCCCTCAAGGAATCGGCCGAGCGTGCCCGCCAGGGGATGCTCGAAGCCCTCTCCATGGTTTCCGACGAGATCATGGAACTCTTGCTCGAGGAGCAGGACGTTCCGGTCGACCTGATCCACAAGACGATTCGAGAAGGGACGATCGCCAACCAGATCTGCCCGGTTCTGGTCGGATCGGCCTACAAGAACAAGGGTGTTCAAACCCTGCTCGATGCCGTGGCCAGCTATCTGCCCAGCCCTCTCGATCGCGAGGTCATGGCCAAAGATAACAACAACGGCATGGCCGAAGTGCCCCTTCAGCCCGATCCCGACGCGCCCCTGGTCTCCATGGCCTTCAAGCTTGTCGAGGAGCCGTTTGGCCAGATCACCTACGTCCGGATCTACCAGGGAACGCTGAGGAAGGGTCAGTTTTATTTCAACACCCGTCAGCGCAAAAAGGGCCGGATCAGCCGGATTCTCCGCGTTCACGCCGACGAGAAGGAAGATATCGACTCGGCGTCCGCCGGTGACATCGTGGCCGTCATGGGCATTGAGCCGGCCACCGGTGACACGTACTGCGACGAGTCGATCAACTACTCCCTGGAGAGTATTTACGCGCCCGAGCCGGTCATCGACCTCGCGATCAGCCCCGCCAAGCGGGCCGATCAGGACAAGCTCGCCAAGGCCCTGAACCGCTTCATGCGGGAAGATCCAACCTTCCGCGTCCATCAAGACAAGGAGACCGGCGAGACGATCATCTCCGGCATGGGTGAGCTGCACCTGGAGATCTACGTCGAGCGGATCAAGCGCGAGTACAAGGTCGAATGCACCGTCGGCATGCCCAAAGTCAGCTACCGCGAGGCGCCGACCAAGGCCACCCCGTTCAACTACAAGCACAAGAAGCAGACCGGCGGTTCTGGCCAGTACGCCCACGTCGTCGGCCATATGGAACCCTTGCCCGAAGATGCCCCCGAGCCGTTCGTCTTCGAGAACAAGGTCACCGGTGGCCGGATCCCGAGCGAGTACATCCCCTCGGTCGAAAAGGGCTTCCGCGACTCGCTGCACAAGGGCCCGCTCGCCGGGTTCGAAGTGCTGGGCGTCAAGATGATCCTCGAGGACGGCAGCTATCACGACGTGGACTCGTCGGACATGGCCTTCCAGATCTGCGCTCGCGACTGCTTCCGCGAGACCTTCCGCAAGGCCGATCCCGTGCTGCTCGAGCCGGTCATGAAGGTCGAGGTCGAGACCCCCGTTGAGTTCCAGGGGCCCGTCACCGGGAACATCTCCGCCCGGCGCGGCGTGATCCTCGGCTCCGAGTCCCGTGAGGGCTTCGCCGTGATCCTGGCCGAGGTGCCCCTCTCGGAAATGTTCGGCTACTCCAACGACCTCCGGAGCATGACCCAAGGCAAGGCGTCCTTCAGCATGGAGTTTCTGAAGTACCAGCGCCTGCCGACCCGCCTCCAGGAAGAGGTCGTCAAGAAGGTTCAGGACGAGGCGAAGGCCATGGCCAAAGCCTGATCGTTCGCCTCGCGGACCGTCCGCCCAGGCCACAAAAGAACGCCCGCCGCTCGAATGGGTCGAGCGGCGGGCGTTCTTGGTTTCTCTTCGCAGTTCGGCCCGGGCCGATCGTGTGCCCGCGCCTCGTCGGTCGATTCAAATCCCCAGGTTGGCCAGAAGCTCGACGATCCTTCGGGCCAACTCCGCAGCCATCGGCATGTTGCTCCCAGCGCGGACGGTGGCTTCTTCGAGACTCTGTTTGGCCGCCTCGATCAGTCCGCTTTCTGGTCGTTCGTGCAACAGCCGAACCAGGTGCGACGCGCTCTCGGCCAGGTGGCTCGCCTGCTCCGGTGGGGCGTCGGGACTCAGGTTCGCGGCCAGCTCCCTCAGCAGATCGGCCAGTTCGCGACGCGCGTCCGGTTCGAGATGATCGGCCTCATGCAGGCTCTGGGCCAGTTCGAGAAGGCGCTCCCGCGCAGTGGAATCCGCACCCGGCGTCGATTCGGGAGTCTCCGGCATGGTAGATCGTCCTGCGGCACTGAGAATCGGTCGGGGAGGTCGAAACGTCCGTCGATTTTACCCCCTCAAGAGCCGCCCCGCCATTCGAGGACCGAACCGGGTTCCTCGCGAGCCACGAGCGCGTGAGGCCAGGTCGTCGCGAGGAATCCGTGCTTTGTCCGAGCAAACCTTGCGGATTGTTCGAAAGTCGCGGGCCGATTCCTCGATTCTCTAACCTGGAGGGAGTGCGTTCCGATCCAACGGCGGTCGGACCTCTCATCCGTGGTCAACGGGAGATCATGAGATCGCCCATGCGCGCGACGAGAATGGCGACCGAGAGCACGGGTTTCGCGACCTTCCCGAAGAGGGACGAAGGATCGTCGCACGGGCGATTCGGACCACCTCTCAAGGAAATCCCCACTCACCAAACGAACCGAAAACCAGGCTCGGCCCACGGCCCCCCCCATGTCGCCCTTCGATTCGTGGAGACTCGTGGATCGCTCAGGGCGAATCGACGTCAATGGTCTCATTTGGGAAAATCTCGCGACTCTCCAGAACCGTTCTTCCTCAGTCGAAACCATCGGGAATCCTGGGATGGCGGCCATGACAGACCGGATGACGAAACGAACCCAACGCCGGTTCTGGCCCAGGACGAAACGAACCCGATTCGATTTCATGACCAGAAGGTGCCCAACCGGCTGTCTCGTCTCGACCCAGAAAAAACGAACCCACTTCGGAGAACGAGTCATCCGTGCTTGGGCGAACGGAGGACGACCGTGTTAGGTCGGAAGTCGAGACGTTTCACGCGATCGGATTGTGTGGGTTCTTGGTTCTTGTCTGGTTTCCTCGTCCAGTGCGTTGACATCGATTCTGTCGCGCGTGATAAGGAGGAGTCCTTTCTCACCGTTCCTTCTCCACGCGGCAGCCGTTCCGATCCACCTCGAGTCCGGGAGGGCCCACGGTCATGGCTCAAGCCGACTTGACTCCCGATTTACCCCGACCCGTCTCGGAGACCGCCATCTCCCCCGAACCGGAGTCCCAACCGTTCGAGGCGTCAGCCACTCCGCTCGAAACGCGTCCGGAGCCGAGTCCGCCCGCCGCGGACTCGCCCCAGGCGGTTCCGTCCTGGATTCTCTGGATGTCACTGGCCGTGATGCTCGGCTTCATCGTAGTGAAGGTTCCTCAGCTTGTTGGTGAGATCGTCGAGTTGCGGCGCCATTGGGACGTCAACCGGAGGAGCCAGGTGATCGGCTTCAAGGACATCAATCCGAGCCCCTCGTATGCCAATCGGCCCAAGAATTGGTTCCACGATGAAGGCGAGTTCACCCTGATCTGGTCGGGCTGGAAGAGCGGTGTCGGGCATCGCTGGTTCCGGATCGGTCGCGGGGAGCTCCAGGTCCAACGGCTTTCAGGGATCTTCGGTCGCGACGTGATCCGGGCGATCGATTGGCCCGTTGTCGAGATCGGTGGTGGCCCGCGCTGGGATCGCCTTCCGGTCGAAGAACTCGTCGTCACCTTCGATCTGGACGCGGGCGAAACGGCTTATCCCTTGCGAGTCCTGGAAAAGGTCGAGGTTGTCAACGAAGTGGTTCGGGGTCAACCCGTCCTGATCGTCTACTCCCCCTTGGAGCCGATCGAACGAGCCGTTTCGGTCTTCTTCCCCACGCTGAACGGTCACCGCGTGACGCTCGGTCTCAGCGGTTACTTCCATGACCGACAGCCTCTGCTGTACGATCGAGGGACCGAGAGCCTGTGGGTGAACAACGGCCATGGGCTCGAGGCGATCGCTGGTCCCCTCCGGGGAACTCGCTTGAAAGAGGCCGGCGCGCCGACCCTGTTGAGTTGGGGTCAGTGGCTGGCCAGCCATCCCGGCGGTCGCCTGGTGGTCGGTGCCGATCGATCACGAGGCTTGCCCTCCTTCTAACCGCAACCTGAAATCCGACCGGAAACTAAGGCGAATCGGCCTGTTCCGGTCGGTCCCCCCCGCCCCTTGACGATTGGATCAGCGACCGTTACACTTTGACCCTCACGGACTTACGCACAAACGAGAGATGCCGCCGGCCCGTGCGATGGCGGCCTACAGCGGGGGAGTTTGCTGAAACGATGTCCGATCAGAACAAGTACGTCTACTCATTCGGCGGAGGGAAGGCCGAGGGGACGGCCAAGATGAAAGACCTCCTCGGCGGCAAGGGGGCGAACCTCGCCGAGATGAGTCTCATCGGCATCCCTGTTCCACCTGGATTCACCATCACGACCGAGGTCTGCGCGTCCTACTACGACCGGGGGCGGACGCTTCCCGAAGAGGTGCGGCCCCAGGTCGAGGCGGCCCTCAAGGCCATGGAAGAGGCGGTCGGCAAGCGGTTCGGCGATCCCAACGATCCGCTCCTGGTCAGCGTCCGCTCCGGCGCGGCCATGTCCATGCCGGGCATGATGAACACGATTCTGAATCTCGGCCTGACCGACGCCTCGGTCGCCGGGCTGGCCAGGAAGACCAACAACGAGCGATTCGCCTTTGACGGGTACCGTCGCGTCATCGACATGTTCGGCTCGACCGCCATGGGCGTCGATCACGAGCACTTCGAGCATGAGCTCGATAGCCTCAAGAAGGAGAAGGGCGTCAAGCTCGACACCGACCTTGACGCCGACGACCTCAAGGAACTCGTCAAGCGTTACAAGGCTGTTTACAAGAAGTTCGTCGGCGAGGACTTCCCCCAGGACCCGATGGACCAGCTCTGGAAGGCCATCATGGCCGTCTTCAATAGCTGGATGGGCAAGAAGGCGGTCGAGTACCGCCGGATCGAGCGGATCACGGGTCTCAAAGGAACCGCCGTCAACGTGCAGGCCATGGTCTTCGGCAACACCGGCACCAACTCCGGCACCGGCGTGGCCTTCACGCGGGACCCGAACACCGGCGAGGACGAATTCTTCGGCGACTACCTGATCAACGCCCAAGGCGAGGACGTGGTCGCCGGCATTCGAACGCCCGAGCACATCAACGAGCTCAAGAGCCACATGCCCAAGATCTACGAGCAACTGCTCGAGATCCGCAAGAAACTCGAGTCCCACTACAAGGAGATGCAGGACATCGAGTTCACCGTGCAAGACGGCACCCTCTACATGCTCCAGACGCGGACCGGCAAGCGGACCGGCACCGCCGCGGTGCGGATCGCCGTCGAGATGGTGAAGGAAGGCCTCATCGACGAGAAAACGGCCGTTCAGCGGGTCAATCCCGATAGCTTGAATCACCTGCTGCTGCCCCAGCTCGATCCGAAGGCCAAGGTCGAGGTGGCGGCCCGTGGAATTGCCGCCAGCCCGGGCGCGGCCTGCGGCAAGGTCGTCCTCACGGCGGACGCGGCGGTCAAGCACGCGACCGAACATCCCCACGACCCGATTCTGCTGGTTCGCAAGGAGACCAGCCCCGAAGACGTCGCCGGGATGGACAAGGCCGTTGGCATCCTCACGGCCACCGGCGGCAAGGCCAGTCACGCGGCGGTCGTCGCCCGAGGCTGGGGCAAGCCCTGCGTCGTCGGCTGTGGCGCCATCGCCATCGACGAGAAGGGCGGTAAGATCTCGATCAACGGCCAAGTCGTCCACGAGGGCGATTTCCTGACGATCAACGGCACAACCGGTGACGTCATGGTCGGTCAGGTTCCGACCATCCCTCCCACCATGGCCGGCGATTTCGCCACTCTGATGGCCTGGGCCGACAAGTACCGCACCCTCAAGGTCCGCACCAACGCCGACACGCCTCAAGACGCCGCCAAGGCCC
>CAZRGV010000080.1:21853-25264 GCA_964599655.1 uncultured Isosphaeraceae bacterium
CTTTGAAGGTCAACGGATCGTCGACATGCGGAAGACGATCCTGGCCGACGACGAGGATGGTCGCAAGGCGGCCCTCGAGGCGCTCAAGCCCTACCAGACCGACGACTTTGTCGGTCTCTTCGAGGCCATGGACGGCCTGCCCGTCACCATCCGCCTGCTCGACCCGCCCTTGCACGAGTTCCTTCCCCATGATGAAGCGGGGCAGGCCGAAGTGGCCAAGCAACTCGGTGTGCCGATCGAGAAGGTGAAGCATCGCGTCGAGCAGCTTCACGAGGCCAACCCGATGCTCGGCCTTCGAGGCTGCCGCCTGGCGATCAAATTCCCCGAGATCGCCGACATGCAGGTCCGAGCCATCCTCGAAGCGGCCATCGAGGTGAAGAAGCGAGGCAAGTCGGTTCTGCCCGAGATCATGATTCCGTTGATCGGCACCGTCGAGGAACTCGGCTTCCTCAAAAAGCGCGCGATCGCCGTGGCCGAAGAGGTCTTCAAGAAGGCGGGGACCAGCGTCGATTACCTCATCGGCACCATGATCGAGATCCCCCGCGCCGCCTTGACGGCCGAGCAGATCGCCGAGGAAGCCGAGTTCTTCTCCTTCGGCACCAACGACCTGACCCAGATGACCTTCGGCTTCAGCCGCGATGATATTGGTTCGTTCATGCCCGCCTACGTGGATACGAAAATCCTGCCCGTCGACCCGTTTCAGACCATCGACGTGGCCGGAGTCGGCCAGCTCATCGAGATGGGCGTGACCAAAGGGCGCAAGGCCCGGCAGGAGAAAGCCGGTCAACACCTGAAGGTCGGCATCTGCGGCGAGCACGGCGGTGATCCGGACAGCGTCGCCTTCTGCCACCAGGTCGGCATGGATTACGTCTCCTGCTCTCCCTACCGGGTCCCCATCGCCCGCTTGGCCGCCGCTCAGGCTGCCCTGGCCGGCGGTCAGAGGGCCAGTCGCGATAAGTAACCAAGGCGCAAGGACTGTCGCGTCGGGTCAACGGCTCGGATGTTCCACCCCAGAGGCCGTCGGATCGGTTCGATCCGGCGGCCTCTAACCGTGCGCGGACCGGCTTCCTCGACCGACCTAATTCCTTCCGAGACCTCTGCGATCACGACCCCATCCCCACCTCCCTCGCCGGCGACGGGAATGTCCCAAACGATACTCTCAAACGATGAAAAGACGCTTCCCCTGACCCCTTCCGTTGCCGAGGAACCTCAGGTAAGAGCCGCCAGTTGAGCCTCCCCAGGAATTGCGGGCCGGTCGCTTGTCCCGGCATGAAGGCTATGGTAGGTTAGACTTTATCGATTCCGTCATCTCCTTCATCGACCGAGACCGATTGACCAACACGCTTCAAGACAAGACCTCGTATTCGTCGGCGACACACTTGCGGATCGGTCGTTTCCTCGCGATAACGTCGGATTACGCTCGGAGATCGGCCTGCGGATTTCGGGGCCGAGCGTTGCTTCTCCCGGCGGTCCGCGCCGCCTCCTCGCCTTCCCCAGTGTTGGGTCCTCACCCCGTGGGAGCCTCTCGTCATGGCCAAGCAAAGCCGCGATTGGACCGACATCCTCATCAAACGAGGTCTGGTCGGTCCTGACCAAATCAGAGAAGCCCAGAGCATGGGCAACGTCTCGCTCGAGGACGCGCTGGCCAAGCTCGGCTACGCCGAACCCGAACAGATCATGAAGGCCAAGGCCGAGCAGTTCGGTCTCGACTTCGTCGAGTTGCACGAGATCGCCATCCCCAGCTCCGTCGTCGAGCTCGTGCCGGAGTCGATCGCTCGAGAAAACCTCGTCATGCCCATGGCCCAGGAAAACGGAGCCATCAAGGTCATCATGCACGACCCGATGGACTTCGAGACCATCGACAAGCTCCGGTTCGTCCTGAACCGTGAAATCGAGGTGGCCCTGGCCCCCAAGGAAGCCATCGTCGAAGCCATCAACCGCTACTACGGCAGCTCCTCGCAGGAAACCGAGTCGGTCGACTCGATGCTCCAGGAATTCACCGACACGGCCATCGACTTCGCCGAGGATATCGGCGACCGACGCTCGGGCTCCAGCACCAACGTCCTCGAAGAGGGGGACGCGCCCGTCATCCGCCTCGTCCACCTGATCATCCAGGAGGCGGTGAACATGCGTGCCTCGGATATTCACATCGAACCGTTCGCCGAGCGGGTCCGAATCCGCTACCGGATCGACGGCGTTTGCATGGAACGCGACAGCCCGCCTCGTCGCCTGCTGGCATCCATCGTCAGCCGAATCAAGATCATGGGCTCGATCGACATCGCCGAGAAACGGCGCCCGCAGGACGGCCGGATCAAGATGCACGTGGCGGGCAAGGATATCGACCTGCGTGTTAGCATCCTCCCAACCAGCCATGGTCAGTCGGTCGTGATGCGGATCCTCGACCGGGAGAATATCAAGGTCGGTCTGCGAGACCTCGGGTTCGGCGATGAGGACTGGAAGCGGTTCAGCCAGCTCATCAAGCGGCCCAACGGCATTTTGCTGGTGACTGGCCCGACGGGCTCGGGCAAGACGACCACGCTCTACGCCGCCTTGAACGAGCTGAATCGTCCGGACGTCAAGATCATCACCGCGGAAGACCCCGTCGAATACTACCTGCCCGGGATCAACCAGTGTGAGGTCCGGGCCAAGATCGGCATGACCTTCGCGCGGATCATCCGGGCCATGCTGCGGCAGAACCCGAACATTCTGCTCGTCGGCGAGATTCGCGATAACGAGACCGCACAGACCGCAATCCAGGCCTCTCTGACAGGACACTTGGTTTTCAGTACACTGCACACGAACGATGCGCCCAGTGCGATTACAAGATTGGTCGATATTGGTGTCCAGCCGTTCCTGGTCGCCAGCTCGATCATCGGGATCATGGCTCAGCGTCTCGTGCGGAAAGTTTGCCCCAAGTGCCGCCAGCGCTATGAGCCCTCCCCCACCGTTCTCAAGTCGCTGGGGCTCAAGCCCGAGATCGCCAAGAAGGCGAACTTCATGAAGGGCAAGGGGTGCAGTTACTGCAACAAGTCCGGCTATCGAGGGCGAATGGGCATCTACGAATTGATGACGATGACCAACGGCATCCGCGAGATGACGTTCCGTGGCGAGCCGACGCAGAATATCCGTAAGTTGGCTCGGAAACAGGGGATGCGCACTCTTTTCGAGGACGGGATGATCAAGGCCCTGAAGGGTCTGACCACCATCGACGAGGTCTTGCGGATCACCCACCACGACTCCGCGAGCGAAACGGCTTCGTGAAGCCCAACCACCGTCGTCCCTTCCGGACTCCCTGGCGGGAGAGGAGGGGCGAAACCTCGGGTGGAGACGCTTCGGAGCCCTGGGTTCAAGGAGCCGGACACGTTTGTTGTCGCCACGCAAAGCCTTTGAGGTTGCTTGATCTTGCGCCAG
>CAZRGV010000080.1:25274-27769 GCA_964599655.1 uncultured Isosphaeraceae bacterium
CCGAAACCATGGGGGTGCCCAAGGTGTTCCCAGGCTGTTTCCCTAACTCAATGCCCCCGCACTCCGTTTCGGTGGACACCTGGTCGTTGAGACTCTGTCAATCCTGATCGTTTGTTCCGTTTCTCCGCCACGGAGACCGCGAGGACTTGCAGATCCATGGGAACCCTGCTGATTGACAAGCTGCTGCAAACGGTCTGCACCCAGAAGGCCAGCGACCTTCACCTGACCGTCGGCAGTCCCCCGATGCTCCGGTTGCATGGTCACATGCGCCCGCTGGCGACCAAGGTTCTCGAACCGTCGGACACGGCGGCCTTGATGAAGAGCATCACCCCGGAGCGCTGTCAGCAGGAGCTCCAGGAGGTGGGCGGAACCGACTTCGGTTTCGCCTTCGGGGAGATGGCGCGGTTTCGCGTCGCCATTTTCAAGCAGCGGGGCAACATCGGCCTGGTGCTGCGGCGAATTCCGAACGAGTTCCTGACCTTCGAGCAACTGGGTTTGCCCATGGTCATGGAACAGTTGATCCAGCGCCCTCGCGGGTTGATTCTGGTCACCGGGCCGACAGGCTCGGGCAAGACCACCAGCCTGGCGTCCATGATCAACTGGATCAACAACAACATGGACCGCCACATCATCACGATCGAGGACCCAATCGAGTACTTCCACAAGCACAACAAGAGCCTCGTCAATCAGCGAGAGATCGGGATCGACGTCCCCGACTTTCCCGAGGCGATTCGTCGCGCCTTGCGGATGGACCCGGACATCATCCTCGTCGGCGAAATGCGAGACTTGGCGACGATCTCGGCCGCCATCACGGCCGCCGAGACCGGGCACATCGTCTTCGGCACGTTGCATACCAACTCGGCCGAGGGAACGGTCAACCGAATCATCGACGTCTTTCCCAAAGAGCAGCAGGACCAGATCCGCACCCAGCTCTCGGTGGCGATCATCGGCATCCTGGCCCAGTCGCTCCTGCCTCGGAAGCCGAAGGGATTGGTGGCCGCCTACGAAATGCTGGTCGTCACGCCGGCCGTCTCGAACCTGATTCGCGAGAATAAGACCTACCGGATCGACTCGACGATTCAGACCGGCCGCAAGCACGGCATGATCCTGCTGGACGACTCGCTCTTCAACCTCTGGCGACAGGGACTCGTCGAGGAGCAGGAGATCCTCTACAAGGCCCGCAAGCCCAACGAGCTTCGGGAACGGATCGAAAACGCCAAGAAGGGGATTTTCGAGGAGGAGGAAGAGGGAGACGACGAAGAATAAGCGTTTGTTTGTGTCACACCGGACCGCCCTGTCCGTACTAAATTTGGGCGCCTTTCGTCCTGATCGACGCGGGAAACCCTCGTTTCCCTCCAACTCATTCGACTCAACGACAATTCGGTCCTCCGGCTGGCCATCCGGTCAACCGGTCGTTCGATTAACTGGCGGGCGGGCGTTCCGGCGCCCACCCGCGGAGGTTCGCGGAGCATGGCACGCCGGCTCGGCACGATTCTGGTGGACATGGGCTACCTGGACGAGGACGGCCTCTGGAAGGTGCTGGAAGAGCAGAAGCGCAGCGGCAACGAGCTGATCGGCAAGGTCGCCATCCGCTTGAATCTCGTGACCGAGGACCAGGTGCTCAAGGCGCTGGGTGAACAGCTCGGCATGAAGGTGATCAAGCTGGGCGACATGACGGTGCCGCCCGAGGTGATCGATCAGGTCAACGAGTCGATGGCCACGGCGTTCAAGGTCGTACCGATCTCGATCGGGAAGAAGGACAAGAGCGTCACCGTCGCCATGGCCGAGCCGCAGAACCCGGCGACGATCGATAGCCTTCGGTCGTTCCTGGGGGTGGATGTCAAGGGAGTGATCGCTTCCGAGGCGGAGGTGATGGGGGCGATCGAGCGGTTCTACGCGGGCAAGCAGGAATCGATCGCCGACGTCGTCAAACAGATCGAGTCGGACAAGGGGCTCGCGCAGTTCCAGGGCCGCAACGAGAACACGATCGATCTGGAAGCCATCGAGGAAATGGCCGAAGCCGCTCCGGTGCGCAAACTGCTGAACATGGTTCTGCTGCTGGCGATCAAGGACAAGGCCTCGGACATTCACTTCGAGCCGTTCGAAGATGAGTACAAGATGCGCTACCGGGTCGACGGCGTGCTCTACGAGCTGGTTCCGCCGCCCCGCCACCTGGCGCCGGCCATCTCCAGCCGTATCAAGGTCATGGCGAACCTCGACATCGCCGAGCGCCGGCTGCCCCAGGACGGCCGGATCGAGCTGGCCATCGGCAACCACTCGGTCGACATCCGGGTCTCGACCTTGCCCACGCTCTTCGGCGAGTCGGTCGTCCTTCGAATTCTCGACCGGACGGTCGTCAACCTCGACCTGAACAACGTGGGCTTTCCGCCCGATACCTTGGCGCAGTGGCGCGAGGTGATTCACAAGCCCAACGGCATCGTGCTGGTGACCGGGCCCACCTCGTCGGGCAAGACGACCACGCTCTACGCCACGCT
>CAZRGV010000080.1:27783-28639 GCA_964599655.1 uncultured Isosphaeraceae bacterium
ACAAGATCATCACGACCGAGGAGCCCGTCGAGTACGACATCGAGGGCCTGATCCAGGTGCCGATCAACCCCGAGATCGGCGTGACCTTCGCCAGTTGCCTGCGGGCCATCCTCCGTCAAGACCCCGACAAGATCCTCGTGGGCGAGACCCGAGACCTGGAAACCGCCGAAATCTCGATTCAGGCGAGTCTGACCGGGCACATCGTCTTCACCACCCTTCACACCAACGACGCCCCTTCGGCCGTCACCCGGCTTCGCGACATGGGGCTGCCGACCTTCCTCATCACGGCGACGGTCGAGGCGGTGCTCGCGCAGCGCCTGGTGCGGAAGATCTGCACCAACTGCCGAACCGAGTTCACGCCCAGCCAGGAACTCGCCATGGAACTGGGGATGACTCAGGAGGAGGCGGCCCAGAAGAAGTTCTATTATGGCCGTGGCTGCGACCGCTGCAACAACACCGGCTACAAGGGCCGCATGGGTCTGTTTGAGCTGCTGATCATGAACGATACCTTGCGAGACATGATTACCTCGGAAGTCTCGCTCGACGAGTTCCGTGATTGTGCCCGGAAGTTTGGCATGCGGACCCTCCGCGAGGCCGGTCTTCTGGCGATTCACAACGGCCAGACCACGATCGAGGAGGTCGTTCGCGAGACCTTGCTCGACGATCTCTGATCGGAGCCTTGGCTCGTCGACGCTCGCCCGCTCCGAGCCGGGCGAGGCGGTCGACAAAGGGCGTTCCTCGGAGACATGACCCGCATTCGCGAGAGACCCGACACACACGACACGAGTTGAGAGTCAAGGGACGAGGAGCTCGACGATGCCGACCTTCCAATACGAGGCGATGGATCATACGGGCA
>CAZRGV010000081.1:0-12133 GCA_964599655.1 uncultured Isosphaeraceae bacterium
CCTCGTTGGCCGCCAGCATGAACTCCTCGATCACCTGGTGGCTCTCGTCGTCCGGCGCCAGGTGCGCGCCGACAACCTCCCCCTGCTCGCCCAGCTCGACCTCCACCTCGGGCATCACCAGCTCCAGCGCCCCCCGGTCGAACCGGCGTTTTCGCAGGATCATGGCCAGCTCGAGCATCCGCGCCAGCAGCTCCCGAACCTCGGGCGTCACGTCCTCGAACGATCGCTCGGGATGCATCATCACGTCATAAGCCTGCTCGTAGGTAAAACGCTTGTCGACGCGGATCACCGAACGGGCGAACTGGCGGTCGGTCCGGTGTCCCTCGGCGTCGAACTCCAACAGCACGCTCATCGTGTAGCGGGTCCGGCCTTCCTGAAGGCTCGCCAGGCTGTTGGAGAGGACCTCGGGCAGCATCGGAATGACCCGGTCGGGCAGGTACACGCTGTTGCCTCGCTGGCGAGCCGTCCGGTCGAGCGCCGAGCCTGGACGAACGAAGTGCGACACATCGGCGATGTGGACGCCCAGCCGCCAGAAGCCCGACTCGTCGCGGGAGAGGCTGATGGCGTCGTCGAAGTCGCGGGCGGTGGCCGGATCGATGGTCACGGTCAGGACGTCGCGCAGGTCGAGCCGGTCGTCGATCGCGTCCTCGTCGAACCGGCGCGCCACGTCGCGGGCCTCCTGGAGCGTCTCGTCATCGAACTGGTCGGGAATGCCGAAGGCCCGGATGACCGTGAGCGTATCGACCCCCGGCTTGCCTCGAGGGCCGAGCACCTCGGTGATCACCCCTTCCCCTTGTCGGATCGGCGAGGGATAGCACACGATCTCGACGGCGACCTTGTCGCCGTCGCGCGCTCCCTTCGCTCCCGGGTCGCCCACAAACAGGGGTTGTTGGAAGATCGTCCCATCCACCTTCACATAGCCTTGCCCATCCTGCTCGAAGTAGGTGCCGACGAAGAGCCCGGACGACCGGGTGAGGACGCGGACGATCCGGCCTTCCTTGTTGAAGCCGGGCGTGTGCGATCGCTTCGTGATCTTGACGGCCACCTCGTCGCCGGTCGAGGCGTCGCCGGACGCCTCGGCGGGGATGAAGATGTCGTTCTCGCGGCCCCCCGTGGATCGGGCCGGCCGAACGAAACCGAAACCCTTCGACGTGCGGCGGAACGTGCCGACGATCGCCCCGGTTTCGCCGGCCTTGCGTAAGGTTTTGTCCTTGCTGATGTCGAGCCGGCCGTCCCGGATCATCCCCTTGACCGTCGAGCGGAACTCGGCGTACCGGTCGGGATCCACCTGAAACCGCTTGGCCATGGCCTTCAGGGTGATCGGCTTGTAGTCGGGCCTCGACACGTAACCGAGCACCTTGGCCTCGAAATCGTCCATGGTCGCTTCTCCCGATCCGGCGCCGTTGGAGCCTCATCCGAGCGAGATCCCTATTGTGCGGAATCCGGCCCGCGGGAGGGAGTCTGTCGTTCCGAACGCTGACCGAAATCCTTCGCGAGGGAGAACCTTCGGATCGGACCGGCGGCGGTTTCCCCTGTTCAGACGCGACGAAGTTTGCACAATAGCCGGGATGCTCCGGAGGATCAGGGGACGCGACCCGCCTCCGGGCCGGACGCACTCGCTCGACGTCGCCCCCTGGTGGCCGCGTCCGGCCGTGTCGAGAGCAGCCAAGGGGCGGGGAGGCCGCCGACGTTCATGGCGTTCGATAGCGTTCGCTGGATGGTCAGCCGTTACCCGGGCCGGATGGTCGCGGCATGGCTCACGCTCGCGGCCGTCGTGGCCTGGATCTCGCCCAACCTGACCCAACTGGCCGCCGAGGGCCAGGCCCGGCTCTTGCCGGAGGATTCCGAAAGTGCCCAGGCCGCCGAACTGATCCGCGAAACCTGGCCCGACCAGTGGTACGACTCCGTCGCCGTCGCCGCCTTGCACCGCGAGACCGGGCTGACCGACGCCGATCGCCGGTTCGCGAAGACCCTCGCCAGGCGCTTCCAGGTGATGGGGAACCCGGAGAACGTCCTCCGCGTGCTCGGCCCCGACTCGCCGCCCGAGATCGCCGAACGCCTCGTCAGCAAGGACGGCACGACCCAGCTCGTGGTCATCCAGCTCTCGACCCAGTTCGTCGCTCCAGTGACGCAAGACACCGTCGCCTGGCTTCAAGATCAGGCCGCCCGCTTGAATCCGCCCGAGGGCCTGATCCGATGGACCGGCGACGCGGTGATCGGCCGCGACTACATGCGAGACGTCCAGACCTCGCTCGACCGCGCGGCCATCGCCACCGTCTTCCTCCTGCTGGGCGTGCTCCTGGCCGTCTACCGCTCGTTCCTGCTGGCGATGGTCCCCTTGCTGACCATCGGTGTCGGACTGGTGATCTCGCGAGGCGTGCTGGGCTGGATGGCCCAGTCGGGCTGGGAGATCTCGCCGCTGGTCGAGCTGTTCCTCGTGGTGATCCTCTTCGGCTGCGGCACCGACTTCTGCCTGTTCCTCTCCTGGCGATTCGGCGAGCACTGGAATTCGGCCAACCCGGCCGGCGCCATGCGGGCGACCCTCCGGCACTCGATGGAGCCGCTGCTCACGAGCGCGGGAACGGTCATCGTCGGGCTCTCGTTGATGGGAACCACCCGGTTCAAGCTGTTCTCCAGCACCGGGCCGAGCGTGGCCCTGGGCCTGGCCTTGACGCTGATCGCCTGCCTGACCTTGACGCCGGCCCTCCTGGTCCTGCTGGCGCGGTACCGGCCCAGGGCGTTCGCGGGTCTGACCCGCCCCTCCTCCGGGTTCTGGAACGAGATCGGCCGGACCGTGCTCACCTGGCCGGTGGTCGCCTGGGTGGGGACCCTGATCCTGATGCTTCCCTTGGCGGTGCTCGGCACGCAAACCCGCTTCCTCCAGGACCTCTTCAGCGAATTGCCGCCGTCGACCCCGTCGGTCGAGACCTTCCAGATGGTCGCCCGCAAGTTCGGGCCGGGCTCGGTGGCCCCCTTGACGATCGTCATGCGGTCCCAGAGCGACCTGAGCGACTCGGAAGGTCTGGCCTTGATCGATGACCTCAGCCGGGTCCTGTCCCGGCAGCGCCGGCTCGACGAGGTCCGCTCGGCGACCCAGCCGCTCGGACGTTCCGAACCGCTCGAACCGGCCCGGCTCGCGTCCCGGCTCCAAGCCGTCAACGAAGGATTCGGCCGGATGACCGAGGGGGCCAACCAACTTCGACAGGGGCTCATCGAAGGCGCGGCCAAGCTTCGCACGGCGCTTCAGATCGAGAAATACACCGGCTTGAACCTCTCGGGCTCCCCCGCGGCCAACAGCGCGAAGAACGCCGAGGTGCTGGTCAAGGGGCTCTCGCAGGCGTCGTCGGCCATGCTCGGACTGGGCGGCACCGCCGGCGCCTCACCCCCCTCGACCAAGCCCAACTCGGTTTCAAACGAGGTTGACCCGCCGAAGGACAAGCCCGAAGACCCTCGGGAATTGATGCTCCAGGAACTGACCCGAGCCGCCGAAGGCGCCGGGCAGATCGCCGACGGCGCGAAGCGCGCCCGGGACGAAATCTCGTCGATCCTGAAAGATCCGGTCGGACGTCGGGCGCTCGACCGACTGCTCATCACGCCCGCCACCGTCCGAGAGCACCCCGAGCTGCGACGCAGCTTCGCCGCGTACCTCTCCCCCGACGGCCACCTCGCCCGGTTCGACCTCGTGCAGTCCGAGCGCCTGTTCTCGACCGAGGCCATGCTCCAGGTCCGGGCGATTCGCCAGCGCGTGCACGACTTCCTCGGCGATCAGGACGAGGTCCCGATCCAGGGCGTGGCCGTCGCGGGGGCCAACGCGGCCTCCGCCGATATCTGGGCCATGACCCGTCGCGACCAGTACCAAACCTGGGTGGTCGTCCCGCTCGGCGTCTTTCTGGTGCTGCTCCTGACCTTGCGAGACCCTTGGCCTGCGTCAACCTCGTCGCGACGATGGTCCTCACGTACCTGTTCGCGCTCGGGGCGGCGCATCTGCTGTTCGTGACCGCGCTCGGCGGCGAGGGCCTGGACTGGAAGGTCCCGTATTTCCTGTTCGTGCTCCTTGTCGCCGTCGGGGTCGACTACAACATCTTCCTCATGACCCGGCTGCAACGCGAGGCAAGGGCCCTGGGCCTTCGCGCCGGAATCAACCGGGCGATCGCCCAGACCGGCGGCCTGATCAGCTCGGCGGCGGCGATCACCGCCTGTTCAGCCCGCTGTCCTCGATCCGCCAGCTCGGCCTCGCGCTCGTCGTGGGAATCACGGTCGATGCCGTGCTCGTCCGGCCCGTGCTGGTCCCTTGCGGTCACTGGCTGATCAACCGGCATCGCGAACGTCGATCGCCACCCGCCGTGGCACCACGGCCCATCAGCGAACTCGCCCAAATACCCGATTGAACCACCAGGAGCGGCTCTCGGTCTCTCGATCGCCGTGGCCCGACGTCTTCCACACGAATCGTCTCAAAATCGCGGCACCCCCGTCATCGGCCAGGTCCATTCCTCCTTCGTCAACGCCTCCCATGCCGACACTCCTGCTCCGAAGACTCGGGATGAGCCACCTGATCGAGGGGATGACCTCCTCCGGACTCGACGCGCAACGGCTCTTGCGCGACCTGACCGCCGCCCACGGCCTCGCCGTCGCCCCCATGACAGGCGCTGAGCCGAGTTCCGATCCCAACGCCCTCGCCGCCATCCTCGTCGACCACAAGGCCGCGTCCTGGGAGTCGCTCCGCGACTGGCTGGAGCATTGGGTCCGAAACCAGGGCTATGCCTACGCCTCCTGGTCCGAGAACGGCCTCGCCGGCCAGTCCCGCGCGACCCTCCACTTCCACAGGACGCCCCTCGAACCAAACGATCCCCCCTCCCCTTGAACACAAGGAACGCGCCCTCGAGTCGACGGTCCCTCCACTCCGGGAAATCTTCGCGGATTCCTGGCTCGCGGCCCCGCCATGTGTTATTTTGAACACAAGGTCGATCCACGAACGGGCCGACGTGACACCGCGATTTCCCGAGACAGGCCATGGCCATTCTCTCCAACCCGACCCGACGCGAACGATCCTCGATCGTTGCGCCTCGCGAGGCGTATCCCGAGGGGATGGTCCTGGGAGTCCGCACCACGAAGATCTACTGTCGACCGACCTGCCGGCCTCCGCGACGTCCGAAGCCCGAGAATTGCCTCCTCTTCCCGAACGCCGACGCCGCGAGGGCCGCCGGTTTTCGGGCCTGTCGGCTCTGCCGGCCCGACGAAAAGGTCAACCGATCCAGCGATCCCAGCGTCCCAGGCGCCGACCGCGAGCTGATCCGGCAAGGCACGGGAGCAACCCCACTGGGCCCGGTTTTCGTGGCTCGATCGGATCGAGGCATCCGTGCCCTGTTTCTCGGAGCCGAGACCTCTCTTGAGGCCCGTCGAGATCGCGTTCGGAAGTTGGCGCCGGACGCCGCCTGGATCGACGACGACGCGGCGATCCAGCCGGTCGTCGAACGACTCGCCGCCTGGCTCGAAGGCGGGCTGGCCTGCGACGATCTGCCGGTCGATTTGCGAGGGACGCCGTTCCAGGTTCGGGTCTGGAACGCGCTTCGAGAGATACCGATGGGCTCGACCTGGACCTATGGCGAACTCGCGAAGGCGCTCGGTCAACCGAACGCGGCCCGCGCCGTGGGTGCCGCCTGCGGCGCGAACCCGGTCGCGATTCTGGTTCCCTGCCACCGCGTGGTCGGCTCGGATGGATCGCTCGTGAACTATCGTTGGGGCCTGGAATTCAAGCGGGCCCTGCTCGACGTCGAACGCGCTCGGCCCTCGAAGCCCGCAAGGCCCCTCGTTCCCTGAACCCTCAACGTCCCGTCCGTCCGCTCTTTCTCAATTCGCCCGTCCGAGATACTCCCCCGTCCGGGTATCGACCTTGATGACGGTCCCCTCATCAAGATGCTCGGGAACTTGAACAATCGCGCCCGAGGAAAGGGTCGCGGGCTTGGTCCGGCCGGTCGCCGAGTTCCCCCGAACGCCGGGCGTGGTCTCGACGATCGGGAGCACGACGGTATCCGGCAGCTCGATGCCGATGACCTCGTCGTTGACCAGCAACGCCTCGACCCCTTCCATGTTCTCGGTCATGAATCGCGCCTGATCCTCGAGATCCTCGGCCGTGAGGGAAAACTGGTTGTAGTCGGTGGAATCCATGAAGTGAAAGCCCTCGGCGTCCTTGTAGAGATACTGCACGGGCCTCCGCTCGAAGCTGGATTCCGCGAGGACGTCGGTTCCCCGGTAAGTTTTCTCCACCCGGTTGCGGGTCTTGAGGTTGCGGGCCTTGATCTTGTACAAGGTCGCCGCGCCCCGGGCCGAGGGCGTTTGAACCTGAATCTGCTCGATCATGTGAGGCGCGCCGTCGATCTCGACCACCATCCGGCGCTTGAAGTCTTTGGCGGGAACCACGGGAAGGCGATCCTCGAACCTGCTCGTCGAATGAACGGACCACGTTGAGCCTCCATCCTACCCCGACGAGGCCCCTCGATCCAAGCCGAACAGGCACGCGGCTTCCGCGCTCGATTGACAAGGCTTCTCGCTAAAGATAGCCTCAAGACAACGTTCCCATCACAGGGCCATCTTCGATCACAACCAACATGCCCGAGCCTTCCCCGCGTGATGAGGACTCGATACTCGCCCAGTGCCAGAAGGTGCTGAATTACGAGTTTCGACAGCTCGCCTACCTTCGATCGGCGTTGACGCACGCCTCGGGCGCCGACCATCGGCTCGCCTCCAACGAGCGGCTGGAATTCCTCGGCGACGCGATTCTGGGCGCCGTTGTCTGCGACATGCTCTATCACGAGTTTCCCGAGTCGCTGGAAGGGGCCCTCACGAGGATCAAGTCAGTCGTGGTCTCGCGACGGACCTGCGCCAAGGTGTCGAGGAAGCTGGGCCTCGAAGAGTTTCTCTTCCTGGGAAAAGGAATGGGGCCCTCCGACCAGACCCCCGACTCGGTCCTGGCCGACGTCTTCGAGAGCCTGATCGGAGCGATTTACCTCGACGGTGGAATGGCCGCGGCGCGCCGGTTCATCGAGCGGCACATGGGCCCCGAAATCGACGCGACCGCCTCGGACCAGGCGGGAACCAACTACAAGAGCACGCTTCAGCAGGCGGCCCAGCGTCAGTTCGGCGAAACACCCGTCTACCTCCTGCTCGACGAAAAAGGGCCCGACCACTCCAAGTGCTTCAAGATCGCGGCCCAGATCGGCTCTCGTCGCTTCGCGCCGGCCTGGGGACCAAACAAGAAAGACGCCGAGCAGCGAGCCGCGAGGAACGCCATGTGCCAGATCGCGGGCGACCCGCCCCCGTTCCTCGCCGATTGACCTCTCGCCCGCCATGGCCGAGACTTGTGGACCGGTCCGGCGCATCGTAAGATACGGGCCGGTGAGGGGTTTGGCACGTGCTTGAATCCGCCGGGCCCTCCGCGGCGCTGCCGGAATCGCCCGGTCGCGTCGACGGTGGGAGAGTGGGCCCGGCGTTCCGAACGTTTCGTAGCGCAGCGGGTCGGCGGCAGCGCCGACCCCACGACTGACAACCGAACCAGGCCGTTCCGCACGCGTCCGGCCCTGGATCGTGGAGGGCATCTTGAGCGGTTCGCTGGTGGCCGACCTGGGTTTGAGTCCGGAGGTCTGGCTGTTTCTGTCGATGCTCTCGTGCTTCGTCCTGTTCTTCAAGTTCGGCCGATTCTGGAGCGTCCGAAACGTCGACCTCGTCCTCCTGTTTGCTCCGGCGCCTGGGTTGATGTGGCTCGTGGGACAAGGCGCGACGCAGCCCTGGTGGGCGTTCGTCTGGCTGTTCCTCGGGTCGTTCCTCTGGTTCGTCCGCTGCCTGATCGATCTCGGCCTGCTCCGGCGGCCATTGCTCGAGCCGAACCTGAATGCCGGAGGGCTCGCCTGCCTGACGGTCGGAATGCTCGGGCTCCTGCTCGTCGAGGCCGTGAATCTCCCCAAGGTCTCCGAGCGAGCGCGGAACCCCGCCGACCCGCATGCGAGACGAGCCGAGCCGATCCCCCCTGCTCCACCCGCCGAGGCGTCCTCCTCGGAGAAGACCGTGCATCAGGTCTTGAGCCAGGCCCCGCCCCCAGGTGCCTTGAAGCGGTTCCTGGCGGTACTGGCTCATCTGGGCCTCGTGGCCGGACTGATCGCCGTGGGCTGGCGTCACTTCGAGCGTCCCATCGCCGGGCTGGCCGTGGCGGGTTGCTACCTGATCTTGCCTTATACCCGGATCGCGGTCGCCGACAGCGGCCAGGTGGTTCCGGCGGCCTTGATCGTCTCGGCGCTGGTCGCCTACCAGCGACCGGTCATCGCCGGGGCGCTGATCGGTCTGGCGGCCGCTTGGATGCCCGCGGCCCTTGGCCTCATTCCGCTCTGGGCCGGATTTTACAAGGGGCGAGGCATCGGCCGATTCCTGATCTCGGGACTGGCCGTGGTGGGATTGTGCGGCGCCTTGGCGCTGTCCATCGCGCCGCTGGCCACCTGGGCCAGGGCACTCGGAGCCCGCAGCCTGGCCGAGGCCGGTTTGCTTCCGGGCATCGAGGGGCCCAACGCCGGCAGCTTCTGGACGGGCGTGGACCCCGTCTATCGGCTCCCCGTGCTGATCGCGTACCTCGCGCTGGTGATCACGGCCACCGTCTGGCCGTCCGAGAAAGATCTCGGCCAGTTGATCGCGCTGTCCGCCGCACTGCTGATCGCGAGCCAGTTCTGGTATCTCGAGGAAGGCGGAGCGCTCGTCCTGCTCTATCTGCCCCTGCTCTTGCTCATGATCTTCCGCCCCAACCTGTCGTCCAAGCGGGCCATCCCTCGAACCTCGACCTCCCGAACCAAAACGCTCCTCTTCCCGGTTCGTTGACCAGACTCGCGACGCGACGGACCGAGCCTCCCGGCTCAGATCGAATCGGGCGGCCGCCCCAGCGCGATCAGGCTGCACGCCCGGACCACCGGAAGCCCCAGGGCCTCGGCCTTCTCGATCAACTCGAACGAATCGGCGCCAGGGTTGAGCCAGACCTCTCCGACCTCCATCCCCGCCACCTGATCCAGGACCGCCAGGCCGATCTCAGGCGGAACGTACAGGCTGACCCGGTCCAGCGAGCGAACCGGCAGCGCGTCGAGGCTCGGATACGCCGCGATCCCCTCCACCTGTGAGGCGAACGGATTGACCGGATACACCTGGAAACCGGCATCACGATAGGCTCGAACCGCCTTGTTGCCGAACTTCGAACGATCTCGACTCGCTCCCACAACCGCCACGGTCGGACGCGACATCGGCCCCCCTTCCCCCCAACAATCTTGCTGAAACGCGCGGCCCCCGCCACAATCTAGACCCAGGTCGGCCGCCCATCGCCCGAGAGCCTTTTTTACCGCCGGAGACCCGTCCGTGAAGTTGACCTACGAGTTCATCGCCAAGCGGATCGACCACTCGTTACTCGGCCCCACCCTGACCGACGCCGATCTGGAAGCCGGCTGCCGGCTGGCCGCGGCCTACGGCGTGGCCAGCGTCTGCATCAAACCCTACGCGGTTCGCCTGGCCGCTCGCGTGCTCATGGGCACCGACGTGAAGGTGGGAACGACGATCGGTTTCCCTCACGGCGGCCACTCGACCGCCGTGAAGGTCTTCGAGGCCGAACGGGCCATGGACGACGGAGCCACCGAGCTCGACATGGTCATTAATATCGGTCAGGCCCTCGGAGGCAACTGGTCCGCCGTCCAGAACGACATCGACGAGGTCGTCAAGGCCGCCCATCGCCGCAACGCGATCGTCAAGGTCATCTTCGAGAATTGCTACCTCAGCCCGGCCGACATCGTCCGGCTCTGCAAAATCTGCGGCGAGGTCCGGGCCGATTACGTCAAGACCTCGACCGGCTACGGAACCGGAGGCGCAACGCATGAGGACCTCAAGCTCATGCGAGACGCCGCCCCAGCCCACGTCAAGCTCAAGGCCGCGGGCGGAATCCGCACGCTCGACGGCGCGATCGCCGTCGCCCAGCTCGGTTGCGATCGCATCGGCGCGAGCAAAACCGCGGAGATTCTTGATGCCTTGAAGGATCGCCTGGAAGGTCGTGAACCCAGGAAGACGCCGGAAGACGTTTCACGTGGAACGCCGGGTGCGGCCGGCTACTGAACGTCCCAGGCCCCGACGCGGGTTGGTTGTCAAAGCCCCTGGAACTTGGGTCGTGTGGATCGCTCGATCGAACGTCAACCCCGCCGAAGGACTCGCACCGTGAGACACGCCTTTCTCGCGCTGATCCCCTTCACGCTTCTGACCATGGCCCAGGCCCGGGAGGTCAAGAAGGACCTTCCCTACGTGGACCAGGGCCACGAGCGGCAGGTGCTCGACGTCTATTCGCCGCCAAACGCCAAGGACCTGCCGGTCGTGTTCTGGATTCACGGTGGCGGCTGGCAGACGGGCGACAAGTCGGATGTCCAGATCAAGCCCAAGGCATTCATGGACAAGGGGTTTGTCTTCGTCTCCACCAACTACCGGCTCCTGCCCGAAGTCGACATGGGAACGATCATTCGCGACATCGCGAAGTCGATCCACTGGGTCCACGACCATATCGCCGACTACGGTGGCGATCCTGACCGGATTTTCGTCATGGGCCATTCCGCCGGAGCGCAGCTCGCCGCGCTGATCTGCATCGACGATCGCTACCTGAAGGCCGAGGGCCTGTCGTTGTCGATCCTCAAGGGCTGCGTGCCCGTCGACGGTGACACGTATGACGTGCCCGCGATCATCGAGACGGCGGAAACCCGTCGACGGGTTCATCAACAGCCGCAGGCCAAGTACGGACACCGGGAGAAGTTCGGCAACGACCCGGAGAAGCACCGCGACTACTCGGCCGTGACGCACGTCGCCCGCGGCAAGGGCATTCCCCCGTTCCTGATCATGCACGTCGCGTCCCATCCCGACACGAGCGCCCAGGCCGATCGCCTGGCGAACGTGCTCAGGAGCGCGGGCATTCCGGTCAAGGTTTACGGCGCCCGCGAGTCGACGCACAACAAGATCAACGCCGATATCGGCCTGCCCGACGATCCGGGCACCCAAATGCTGTTCGAGTTCGTGGATCAGGCTCTAAAGAAGTGAGGACGCGGCCAGCGACGCCGGAATCCGGTGTTCTTGATGGGTTTTTGCCGAAAAATCGGGGCGACCAGATTCGAACTGGTGACCTCCTGCTCCCAAGGCAGGCGCGCTAACCAGGCTGCGCTACGCCCCGTTCGTCGATTGGCAAGAGCATGGTAAGGCCCGGCCCGTCCGCCGGTCAAGACCGGCTCGGAACCGGAGGGGGCGGGCTCGCGTTCGGCTCCTCGCGACGGGCGGGCCATCGCGACCGGACGCGAAGTCCCTTGCGATCGGTCTCGACATCCAAACGTCCGCCGTGCTCCGCAATGATCCGGGCCAGGATCGCCAGGGGAAGCGACTCGACCGGCGTCGCGCGCGCCGACTTCGAGGTCTCCCGGCTCCCCTGCCCCCGCGACTCGTCCCAAAGAAACTCGAGCCAATCCCCGTCGCCCCACCAGCTCAGTTGGATCTCGGTGCCTCGCGAAACGGCGTCGGCGCGCCACTCCACAAGATGGTCGAGGGCCTGCACCAGCCGGATCGGATCGAACTGGCCCGACGCGTCCCTGGCGGGCGGCCGCAGGATCAGTCGCGATTGCCGGGCCTCCAACAGACTCGACCACTCGCGCTCCCGATCGTGGAACAGCAACGCCAGCGACATCGGGGTCACGGACAGTCGGATCGGGCGGCAGAGGGCCTGCACCTGTTCGACCTTGCGGACCGATTCCCGGTATCTCCGGTCGAGCTCGGTCCAGGGACGTCGATCCTCGGTCCTCTCCGCCCGCGACGCGAGGTAGAGGCAGAGCTGTAGGCTATTCAGACGGTTGCGGACGAGATGGCAGAACTCCCCGAGGAGCTTGTAAAGCTCGGCGACCTGAACCGGGTCTTGAGCCAGTTTCCAAAGGGCCGCGTGACCGTTCCATCCGGGTTCCCCCCCCGGATCCGGGAGCGTTGTCGTCATGGTCGATTACCGTCGTCGTGACTTCGGAACCTCGGCTCGAATTCCGAGCGAGAGGGCGGGAGGGTAAGTCCTCGCCAATTGCAAACCCGGTGCCGTGTGCGGAGCCGTCTT
>CAZRGV010000081.1:12169-12502 GCA_964599655.1 uncultured Isosphaeraceae bacterium
CGACGCATCGCCCGCTGGTCCTTGTGAGCTCGCGGCGAAGCGCGGTTCTCACCTTGGGACCGGATCAAGAAAATGGGAAGAACACCACCCGGCGTGGGATGAGGACCCAGCCGGTGTGGGCCGGGTCCACCGCGGCGCGAGGTTCGGCGGCGGTCCCTCCGATCGGGTGCCACTGGCGGACCAGACCACTGGTGGACAAGCCACCTGTGCCACCCGATGCTCGGTTAGGGGGCATCTCCGATCGGGTGCCACTGGCGGCTTGCCCGCCAGTGTCTTCGGACCAGAGCACTGGTGGACAAGCCACCAGTGCCACCCGACTCCCAGACCACTCCG
>CAZRGV010000081.1:12543-14667 GCA_964599655.1 uncultured Isosphaeraceae bacterium
GGTGGCTTGTCCACCGGTGTCTTCGAACCAGAGCCGTGGAGGGCAAGCCACCAGGGCCACCCGATGGGGGACCCGAGCCCTGGTGGATAAGCCACCAGGGCCACCCAACTCCCAGAGCACTGGTGGACCAGCCACCAGTGCCACCCGACTCCCAGACCACCGTTGGACCAGCCACCTGGGCCACCCGACTCCCAGACCACTGGTGGACAAGCCACCAGGGCCACCCGGTCGGCGATACGAGTCGCGTTGCCGGCCTGGTGGCGAGTTAACCACGGATGAGGCCCGTGATCCGCTCGAACTCTTCCTGGGTGTTGAAGTCGATGACGATCTGGCCTCGCTCTCGGCCCTTGACCTTGATGAGCACGGAGGTCTGAAACCGCTCTCGAAGCTGACCTTCGAGTTCGAGCACATGGGGCGTCTTTCCGCCGCGAGGGGTCGACTCCTCCTGGGCCTGATCCTTGCGAATCCGGGTCTTGGGCGGCGTCGGCTCGCCGGTGGCGACGAGCGCCTCGGTCTGTCGAACCGAGAGGTTCTCGGCGATGATCCGCTGGCAAGCCCCAATCTGCATCTCGGGGTCGCTGAGTCCGAGCAAGGCCCTGGCGTGTCCCTGGGAGATCTTCTTGCTCCGAACGGCGTCCTGAACCTCTTCGGGAAGGTCGAGCAGTCGGATCAGGTTCGAGATCGTCGAGCGATCGAGACCTAGCCGGCTGGCGAGTTCTTCCTGGGTGCCGCCGTAGGTGTCCAGGTAATTTCGGAAGGCATTGGCCTTCTCCAGCGGGTTGAGATCCTCGCGCTGGAGGTTTTCGACCATCGCCAGCTCGCTGACGTGCTGGTCGTCCAGTTCGAGGACCCGTGCGGGGATCTCGTGAAGCTGGGCCTCGAGGCTGGCGCGAAGCCGCCGCTCGCCCGCGATGATCTGGTAACGGTCGTCGACGGGTCGGACCAGAATCGGCTGAAGCATGCCGTGCTGTCGGAGCGAGTCCGCCAGGGCGGCGATCTCCGCGGGGTCGAAGCTTCGGCGGGGCTGGAACGGGTTCGGGTCGATCTGGTCCACGGGAATGTGCAGTAGCTCGGCCATCTCCAGCGAGCTGGGTTCGAACCCCCCTTCCTCGCTTCCCAGCAGCGCGGCCAGGCCGCGTCCGAGTCGTCGCTTATTCACGGTCGATGACCTCCAGGACGAGTTCAGCATAGGCGCGAGCCCCTCGGGCCCGCGGCGCGTAATCGAGAACGCTCAGTCCGTGGCTGGGCGCCTCGCTGACAAGCACGTCTCGCGGAATCATGGTGTCGAAGACGGTTTCGGCGAAGTAGTCGCGGACCTCCGCGGCGACCTCGTTGGCCAGCTCGAGCGCCGGATCGAACATGGTGAGGACGATCCCGCCGATTTCGAGCCGATTGTTGTCTCGGGCCTTGGCCTGCCTGGCCAGTTCGATAATCTGGGAGAGCCCTTCCATCGCGAAGTACTCGCACTGGATCGGGATGTAGACTTCGGCCGAGGCCCCGAGCGCGGCCCTGGTGAGCTGTCCCAGCGAGGGCGGGCAGTCGAGAAAGACGTAATCGAAGTGGCTCAGCTCGCCGCTGAGTTGCTGTCGAAGCGCGGCCGCTCGCTGGCGGTTCGAGGCCGAAAGGGCGTCGGCGTCGGCCAGGCTCTGCGAACCGGGAAGAACCGAGAGACCGGCTTGGCTGGTGTTCACGACCGATTCGGCCAGCGGCCTGCCCGCGAGCAGTGGATGCCGTTGCGCGGGGGTGACGCCCAGCCCGCTCGTGGCGTTGCACTGCGGATCGATGTCGATGACGAGCGCGGTTTTCCCCGCCTTGGCCAGCCCGGCGGCGATGTTGATCGCGGTCGTGGTCTTGCCGACTCCGCCCTTCTGGTTGGCCACGCTGATGATCTTGGACACGGCTGCGAACCTCCGATCCGACCCCCGTTGCGTCGGGATGGGATCGGACGGGCTGGCTCGTGCCGGGGAGATCACGGACGACGACGGAGGCGTCGGCCGAGGCATCCTTGCCCGGCGTCCCCAATCCCTGGATCCCGCTCCCCAGTCGGCGGCGGAATCCTATCGCTCCTCGTTTTGGCTGTAAAGCTCAAGATCGTGATCCGAACGGCCGAAGCGGGGCGACGGA
>CAZRGV010000081.1:14760-20769 GCA_964599655.1 uncultured Isosphaeraceae bacterium
ACGAGATCGGATACGAGGGCTCGGCGTCCAGCCGCCTGAGCGAGTCGGGCAACGACTCTCGCTGCCGGCGGCAGTGATCTCGGATCGCCGGAAGCGAAGGGAGCGGGGCCTCGAGCTGGCCGTTGCGAACGACGGGAATCAGAAGCGGCTCGCCCTCGGCCGTCTCATCGGATCGGGTGACGTGATCGCCGGAGAATCGGCCGTCGGCGTCTCGTCGGCGAAAGACTTGCTTGCCCAGCGGGTAGGTCTTTTTGTCGGACGCCAGCTTGATCTTCCCCACGCCATCGAGAGCGACCAGCTTGTAGACGATCGAAAGCGCCGGGGCATCGCGGCTCGTGATCAGCTCGGTTCCCACGCCGAAGGCGTCGATGGGCGCTCCGCTCTCGACGAGCGCCTGGATCTTCCATTCGTCGAGGTCGCTGCTGGCGAAGATCCGGGTGTCTCGCCGCTGGTGGCGGTCGAGGATGTCGCGGGCCTGCCGGGCGAGCGCTCCGAGGTCGCCGGAGTCGAGCCGGATGGCCTGGACGGGCGGTTCGATCGAGGCCGCGTGCCGGACGCCCGTGGGCGTGTCGTAGGTGTCGACGAGCATCGTCGTGGCGTTCGGGCAGCTCTTCGCGAAGGCGGCGAAGGCTTCGAGCTCACTGGGGAACGACTGAACCCAGGAGTGGGCCATGGTTCCGAAGGCCGGAATGCCGAGCCGTCGGGCCGCCTCGGTGTGGCTGGTGCCGTCGAAACCCGCGATGTAGGCGGCCCTGGCCGCGAGGAACCCCGCGTGCGGGCCGTGACCGCGTCGGGCGCCGAACTCGTAGAGCGACCGGCCTCGGGCGACCTCCACGATCCTCGACGCTTTCGAGGCCACGAGCGTTGGGTAGCCGATCGAGGCCAGAAGCAGGGTTTCCGCGAGCTGCGCCTGGGGCAAGGGGGCCTCGACGCGTAGCAAGGTCTCACCCGGAAACACGACCGATCCTTCTGGAGCCGCCCAGACATCGCCTCGGAATCGGAAGTGGGCCAGGGATTCGAACCAGGCCGGGTCCACCGTGGCGAACGCCGGCAGACCGCGAAGATACGCGATCTGCTCGGACGAAAAGGCCAGGCGGAGCAGGTCCTCGATCGCCTGTTCGAGACCGGCGAACACGAGGTAGGCCCGCCCCTTCGGCATCTTCCGGACAAACATCTCGAACGTGGCGCGCGACCTGTCCATGCCCGAGGCCGAGTACGCCGCCATCATCGTCAGCTCGTAAAGGTCGGTGACCGGTCCAAGCGCGTTCGGGTCGGGCCAGAGCGAGACGGGGGGAATCGGGTTCGGCATCGAGGAACTCGAAGTATCAAGGCCTGGGACGGTAGAGACGCAGTTCCGACACGCGGCTGGGCGGACCGGCTGGCCCGCCCGAGCGACCAAACGCGGCCTCCGGATAATGATCGAGCAACGTGGGCAGGTTCAACTGGTTTTCGACCCGCCGTGAGAGGACCCACCGCGACACGCGCCAGTCGTTCGCCAGATCCGAGACGACGGGCCTGGGCTCGAGCCCCGTATCATCGAGCGCGGCCGCACCGGGATCGCCTGGCTGGAAAAGGCCCTCGGGCCCATCCACGCGATGGACCGGAACGGGCGACGACATCGAGAGGTAGAAAACCGCCGGGGGCCTGCCGAGCACTCGAAGCCGACTCACCGGGTTGGACGAGTCCGTCCTCGCCAGGTCCGCCGCGACTTCGGCACACGCCACTCGGAGCGAGTCGCTGGGATCGAGCAGCCCGGACAGGGGGGCCCAGGGCGTCGACCCTCCCCGTTCGATCACGAACGCGGCGAGCAGGCACGCGACGAGTAGGATCGGGCCCCGAGCCAATCGTCGCCCGTGCGTCGTCAACTCCGGTTTGGCAACGCTCGCGACAGTGCTCGACGGGTTCGAGGCCGCGACAAACTCGGCGATCAGACCGCCGACGATCAACCAGCTTAGCGCATGCAGGGGAAGCCAAAGCCTCGCATAGGGGTGGTAAAAGGGGGTCAACAACGCGAAGACCAGCCAGGCGACGGCAACCACGCGGGCCGTCGGAGTTCCTCGTCCGAGGACCTTCGGAAGCCTCGAGAGGGACGCCCACCAGGCGGCGCTCGAAGTCAGGCCCAGGACGATCGAGCCACCCAGGAGCCCTGCTCCGAATCGGAGGCCCTCGCGTTTCGAAGGTCCTCGAACCAGCCGCGGGCCGTTCGAGGCGACGGCGCCTCCCAACCCGCCGAGCAAACCGGCGATCAGGCCCCAGTTGACCGAGGATTTCAGCCGTCCCGAAAGCGCCGCCTGCTCGGCCATCTGCGTTCGCCAGTGGCGCGTCCAGTCGTCGATTCCGCCGAGGTAGCTCCGGTGGTGCTCCAGCAGCGCGGCGTAGCCGCCGTGGCGTTCGACGAACTGGTACCAGGGAAAGTAAATCAGCGCCGCGAGCGCGGCGGCAATGGTCCCGAAGCCGAGGGTCCGAACGATCCGGCCGAGCCGTTTCTCGGAGGTCGAGGCCAGAACGATCAAGGCCGACAGAGCCACGCAAACGCCGGAGAGGGCCCCATTGTACTTGACGTTCTGGGCCAACCCGACCGCCAGTCCCAACGGCAAGGCGCGGAGCAGGGTTGGGCGATCGAGGAAACGCCCGCCAAACCCCAACGCGAGCAGCCAGACGAAGAGAAAGACACTGTCCGTGAGCGCCATTCGTGAGAACGCGACATGGGCCCCCGCCAGAGCCGCCAACGCCGACGACGACGCCCCGGCGCCCCGGCCGAACGCTCGACGTCCGATCCAGCCAACGACCGGAATCGTGGCGACCCCCGCGAGCTGCGAGACCAGAATCGGCGGAATGTCTCCCACCCCGAGGAGCATGTAGAAAACGCCCACGAGCGTGGGATACCCTGGCGGCGCGAACGGGATCAACGACGGGTCAATCCCCGCAAGACCCTTCGGAGACGCGAACCAGAGACCGGCGAGGGCGTAAATGCCCTCGTCGAAATGAACCAGCCCAAGACGACCGGGCGACCAGAACCGGAGGATCGCCCCGAGGAGCGTCAACAGCAGAACCAGGACCGCCTCTCGGCGCGCAGGGAGAGCGTGGGACGTCATGCCGCCCGATTCTAACCCAACGGTCCTCGTCGAACGAGGGTTTCACGTGAAACGCGGCGTTCCGTTGACGAGCCACCGCACGGCCTCATATCGTTCCTGAGTAAGAACCCCCTCGCGGAACAACACGCCGGAGGCCCGTTACGATGGTCCGTCTCTTCACCGATCCGAAGATGCTCGAGCATGTGCCTGGGACCGGGCATCCGGAGTGCCCCGAGCGGCTCTCGTCGATCCTGCGGCATCTGAAACGGACCGGCTTGCTGTTTACCTGCCCGGCAGGAACCGTGCGGCCCGCGACCGATGAGGAGCTGCTTCGGGTGCATTCGCCCGAGCACCTGGCCGCGTTGAAGGCCGCGGCGGAATCCGGAGGCGGGCAGGTCGAGGCCGACACCTGGGTTTCGCCAGGCTCCGAGATGGCCGCGCGGCTGGCGTCGGGGGCCGCGGTCGAAGCGGTCTCGGCGGTGGTCGGCGGCGACTCCAAACGGGCCTTCTGCGCCGTTCGGCCGCCGGGACACCACGCACGACCCTCCTCCCCCATGGGCTTCTGTCTGTTCGGGAACATCGCCGTCGCCGCGGCGGACGCGGTGTCACGGCTCGGCCTGGAGCGCGTCCTTGTCGTGGATTTTGACGTCCATCACGGCAACGGGACCCAGGAGATGTTCTACGACGACCCTCGAGTGGCGTTCTTCTCGATTCACCGATACCCGTTCTACCCGGGAACCGGCGCGGCCGACGAGACCGGGACCGGGGCCGGTATCGGCACGACCCGGAACGTGCCGGTCGCGTTCGGTACGTCGCGACGGCACTATCGTGATGCGTTCCGACAAGCGCTGGAGTCGTTCGCCGACCGCGTCAAACCCGAGCTGGTCCTCATCAGCGCCGGGTTCGACGCCCATGCCACCGATCCGGTCGGGAACCTGGGTCTGGAGGTCGAGGACTTCGAGTCGTTGACCCGCGACGTGCTGGATGTCGCCGAGGTGCATGCCCAGGATCGCGTGGTCAGCATCCTGGAAGGGGGTTACAACCTCCATGTCTTGCCCGATTGCGTCGAGGCTCACCTGGTCGGCCTGGGGGCCGAGACCGACATCAACCACTGAACACAATCCGAGTCGATGCCGAGGACTGCCTGAATGAGCGACTCGCCCGGACACCGCCGCCGCCCTCGCATTCCGTTCGCGGCGAAGATCCTCACGGCCATGGCACTCGGTCTTCTCGTCGGAGAGATCTGGGGCGACCGGACGGAGCCTCTCAGCCGGCTCGGGACGGTCATTCTCGACCTGATCAAGGCCCTTGCGGGCCCCTTGCTTCTGTTCGCGGTCCTCGACGCGTTCCTCCGGACCGAGGTCCGCGCCCGAAGCGGCGGCCTGATGGTGGGCATCTCGCTGATCAACGCCACGCTGGCCGTGCTGATCGGCCTGACGATTTCGAATGTGCTCCAGCCCGGCCGGGCGCTCAAGACCGAGGACACCGAGGCGTTCGTCCGGGCCTCGGCGGAATTCGAGGCCATGTCGAAGACGGTCGATCCGCACCGGAAGATCGAGTTCTTCGAGGATTTGTTGCGCTTCATCCCGCGTTCGATCGTCCAGCCGTTTCAGGACAACGCGATCATCTCGATCGTGCTCCTCGCGGTCCTGGCCGGAGCGGCGCTCCGGAGGGTCAAAACGGAGCATCTCGAGCACGGTCACGGCGGCTATCTCGTGGTCGAAGGCTTTGTGGCCACCGCCTATCGCGCGACCGAGGTGATGCTGGCCTGGGTCATCCAGTTGATTCCGATCGCCGTTTTTGGAGTCGTCGCGCGAACCGTGGGGAAATATGGCCTGGACCCGCTGAAGGGGCTGGCGGTTTACCTGGGCGTGGGGATTTTCGGCCTTGCGATCCAGGTTTTCGTCGTCTACCAGAGCTGGCTGGTGCTGGTCGCGAACGTCCCCCTCAAGCGCTTTTGGAACGGAGCGAAGCAGGCGATCGTCTACGCGATGGGGACCGGCAGCAGCCTGGCCACCCTGCCCGTCACACTTCGAGGGCTCGATCACATGGGCGTCTCGCCCCAGTCGGCGCGGATGGCGGCCTGCGTGGGCACGAACCTGAACAACGACGGCATCCTGCTGTACGAGGCGATGGCCGTGCTCTTCGTGGCTCAGGCGTGCGGCATCCACCTGGAACTGCACGAACAGGTGATCGCGGCGGCCTCGTGCGTGATCGCCGGAATTGGGATCTCGGGCATTCCCGAAGCGGGCCTGATCTCCCTGCTGCTGGTCTTGAAGACGGTCAAGCAGATTCCCGACGACATGATCGTGAAGGTGGTTCCGCTGCTCCTGACCGTCGACTGGATTCTGGGACGCTGCCGGGCGATGACGAACGTCATCAGCGACATGCTGGTCGCGGTGCTTCTCGACCGGTTCGAGCCGCCGAGCTCAGGAACAGCGCCGGCCGAGGCCCCTCGGGATTCCGAGGAGAGTGACGATGCCACGGAGTCCGTGTCGGCGGAGTGAAAGGGCCCGGAAACTGACGAAGGCTGAGCCCAAGGGCCCAGCCTTCTCGTGATCACTCCCGGTTCTGATGACCCCGACGGGATTCGAACCCGTGTTGCAGGATTGAAAATCCTGTGTCCTAGACCTGACTAGACGACGGGGCCGCTTGGTCTCGTGCGGGGTCTAATGTATTCGCCAGAGCGGTCCTCGGTCAAGATCGGCTGCGAAATGAGAGACCTCGTGTCGCGAGCGGGCGTCGATTTCGGTTCCCGGAGAATCAGTCGTCGACAAGGACGAGGTCTTGCGAAGGGACGGACCCCTTGTTAGCCTGATCCCCTGCAACGCACGGGGGAGCTTACGTGATGATTCGGATCCTGATTCTGACGGGCGACGCGGGCGAGTCTCAAGAGATCTACTACGCCAAGTATCGGCTCGAAGAGGGGGGGTGG
>CAZRGV010000081.1:20787-22629 GCA_964599655.1 uncultured Isosphaeraceae bacterium
AGATCGCCGCCCCGGAGAAGCGCGTGTTTCTCTCGGTGGTTCACGACTTCGAGCCGGGTTTCGACACGTACACCGAGAAGCCCGGGTATCGTGTCCAGGCCGACCTGGGTCTCGACGCGGTTCAGCCGGAGATGTACCAGGGCCTGGTTCTGCCGGGCGGCCGGGCACCCGAGTATCTGCGGAACCGGCCCAAGGCGGTCGAGATCGTTCGTCACTTCGTCGAGACGGGCAAACCGATCGCGGCCAACTGTCACGGCCCGTTGCTGGTGATCGCGGCGGGCGGCGCGACGGGGAAAACCCTGACGTGCTTCCCGGATCTCGAGCCGGACATCAAGGCCGCGGGGGCCGAGTTCGTCAATCGCGAGGTTGTCGTCGATGGCAGCCTGGTTACGGTGCGCGGCTGGCCCGACAACGGTCCCTGGATGCGCGAATTCGTCAAGCTGCTGAAGACGACGAGGGGGGCCTGATTCGCGGTGGCTCGCGTTGGGGACGCCCTCGGCGCGTGGACCGAGCGTCGCGTTTCAACCAAAACGGAACGAAGGGCCGAAAGGTTCGGAAGGACTCAGGATCGACCGGCTTCAGGCGTCACCGTGGGAGCGCCCTCGCTCCGCAGTTCCTGGTTCCGAATGGCTTCATAGACCTCGCGGCGGTGTACCGTCACATCCTTGGGGGCGTCAATGCCCAACCGAACCTTGTCGCCCCGGATCTCCACCACGGTGACCGTGATGTGATCGTTGATAATGATGCTTTCGTTCTTCTTCCGCGAGAGAACCAGCATCGATTCTCCTTCCTAGAACCGATCACCCGCGCGGACAATCGGGGAACCCCGACGTATCCTCACGTTCAGGTAGCATGGTGTCCAGGCCCGCGCCCGGTGTCGGTTATCCATCTTAACTTTAACGATCGTCGGGGATTGGTCAAGCGACACGCGGGAAAATTCAACCGACTGGTGCGACCCTGGGGCCGGAATTCGGTTGATTGGCCGGGCGCGAGGGGCGTGGGCCGGGCGCGCGATTGACACTCGGTCAATCGGACTCGGACGAGTAGCGGCGGTACAGATTCCCGAGTCCGAGGTCGTAAATCTCCGCCTCGATATCCTCGGGCGTGGCGGGATGGATCGTCGATCGGAGTTCCTCGATGAGCAGTTCGAGGAACTTGCCGCGCGCGCGTTGCAAGGTCTTTCGATACGCTTCGGGGGAGATGCGGGTGCCGGACTGCTGGCTCATTTCCTGGGCCAGTTCCTCAATCGGCGCGTCCGGGTGGCTCACTCGGAGGTGGAGCACGCTGGCGTAACGGTTCTTGGGGGTGGCGGCTTCGTAGGTTTCCAGGCGCGACCAGACGCGACGAATGATGGTTTCGCGCCAGACCTGGTCGTAATCCTGGTCGGGGACCGAGGGGTCCAGGAGATCGCCCGGGGGCAGGGGCTGGAGTTTTCGACCTCGAAAATGGTCGACGATCAGGCGGTGCAGGACGGTTCGAAGGTAGTCGCGGAACCGGCCCTTGCTATGGTCGGCTCCGGCGAGTTTGTGGGTGAGCAGCTTGGTCCAGAACTCCTGAAAGACCTCGTCGGCGAGATTGCGGTCGCGGAGCTTCAGCCGAAGATAGCGCTCGACGGCGTCATGGTAGCGGCCGATCAATTCCCGCATGGCGGCCTGGCCGGTTGGGCCTGGGGTGTGCGCGTTGCGGATCGTCGTCCAGCTCGTTTCGAGCGTGGTTAAGCGATCTTCGGGCAGGGGATCGCGAAGCTCTTCGGAAAAGTCCATGTTGGCACTTCGTGGCCGTTTGGCCTCGCGTCTGCATTCGGAGGAGAACCCGCGAGACACCGATTCCGGGGCGTCGGCC
>CAZRGV010000081.1:22678-28508 GCA_964599655.1 uncultured Isosphaeraceae bacterium
TCCGCGACGGGATGACACGCGTCATCAGAATCGACGGCTTCGCAACTGTCAAGTGACTCGTCGCGACGCGATGGAGGGTTTTCGGGGCCGCGAGAGTCCCGCGTTGTCGAGGTCGGTGGGAGGCGTGGTTGCCTCGGATCGAAGGATGCCGATGGCCCGATTAGCAGCCGTGCCACGGGGATCGCCTCGCGGTTGATTTCGCCTTGAAGGTTGAGGAAGATACAGAGACCTTGGGCCGACCAATCCGAGCCTTTCCGGTGGGAACGTGCCGCGGACGTCGGGAGGGAGTTGTGACATCGGCCGTTCGCGCAATTCATGGCAAGAATTCTTCTGATCGACGATTCCGCGGACCTTCGCGTTCTGGTTCGACTTCTGCTTCAGCAAGCCGGACACCTCGTGCTCGAGGCCGAGGATGGTCGCTCGGGCCTGGAGGTGGCTCGTCGCGAACGGCCGGATCTGGTCCTGACCGACCTGGCGCTGCCGGGCCTCTCGGGTCTGGATCTTGTCCGATTGCTCAAGGCGGATTCCGAGACCGCTTCCATTCCGATTGTCGCGCTGACGGCCCACACGATGCGGGGCGACCGGGAACGCGCTCTGGCCAGCGGCTGTGATGGGTTTATCGCCAAGCCGCTCGACGACGAGCAATTCCCGGCGACGATCCGCGCGTTCCTGACTCGCCACGAGGACGCTCGCGCCCGATCGAGCCCGGAGGACTCCGCGGCAACGGCCCCAACGCGGGAACCGTCAACGCGATCGGTGGACGCGCCGGCGCGGGCGCGGCCCGCGGAGCAGGGGCCCCGTCGCGTTCTGGTCGTCGACGATAACCCGAACCTTTTGCGGTTGATGCGCCAGTATCTCGAGCCGGCCGGGTTCGCGGTTCTGGAGGCGGCCGATGGCGCGAGCGCCCTCGACTGCATCGAACGCGACGCGCCCGATCTGGTGATTCTCGACGTGATGCTGCCCGGGCTCGACGGATACGAGATCACGCAACGGATCAAGAACCGCCCGAGCGCGGCGTTCTTGCCGGTGGTGCTGGTCACGGCCGGATCGCTCGATCGCGAGCGAGGGCTGGAGGCGGGCGCCGATGATTTCCTGGGCAAACCGATCGACCGGGGCGAGCTCCTGGTTCGTGTCCGGAGCCTGATCCGGCTCCGCGACGCGGTGGAGGAAGCCCGCCGACAGGCGGAGGCCCTGAGACGGCTGGACCAGAGCAAGCAGCGTTTGATCGCGGCGGTGGCTCACGATCTTCGCACGCCGCTGAACGCGATGTCGCTGATCGTCGACGCGGTTCGGCTCGCGCCTCCACCGCTGGAGGAGCTCGCCGCGGACCTCGCGATCCTGTCGCAGAACATCCGGCAGATGGATCAGCTTCTGACCACCTTGCTCGACTATTCGAAGGCGGTCGCGGGCGAACAGCCCCTTCAGCTTTCGCGATTCGACCCTCGGGACCTGGCGGTTGAGGTTGGGGAGAGCTTCGCGGCGATGGCGGCCCACCGAGGGCTGGAACTTCGAGAGGAATTCGACCCGGCGCTGCCTTCGGAAGTGGTCAGTGATTATCTCAAGTGCCGTCAGGTCATCTTCAATCTGGTCTCCAACGCGTTGAAGTACACCGAGCGTGGGACGGTCTTGATTCGCATGAGGCCCTGTGGCTCGGGCGGCTGGGCCGTCGACGTTCAGGACACGGGCGTGGGCCTTTCTCCGGACGACACGGAACGGATTTTCGAGGAGTTCGAGCAGGCGAAGGTCGGACGACCGGCGGATGCGCCGGGGACCGGCCTCGGGCTGGCGATCTGCCGGCACCTGGTGAACCGGCTCGGCGGAACCTTGACGGTCGAGAGCCAGATCGGCCAGGGGAGCACGTTCACCGTCCACTGGCCGTCGAGGCCCCCGGAGACGGCTGGGGAGAATTCCCCCAGCGAAACCCCTTGAGTCTCGGGCTCGGGATCGGCTCCACGAGCGACCCGGCCCACCTTCCCTGAGAACCCGCACCCATGGCGTGGCCGAGTGAGAGCCTTCGGAGCAAACTGACGGCCGGTTCGCTCATCGCCATTCTGGCGATGGTCGCGCTTCCGGTTCTTTACGCATGGTCGGCCCAGGAGCAGCTCGAGACGCACCGGTCGGTCATGCATACGATCGGCGTGCGGGCCCATGTTCAGGAGATCCTGGGGCTGCTCCGCGATATCCAGGCGGTCGAGATGGGTTACGCCGCCACCGGGGACAACTCCTACAAGTCGGAATTCGAACGGTTGAGGCAGCGGTTGCAAGTTCTGGCTGTTCAGCTCCCCGGACTTGTGGACGATGACGCCGGCCAGTCGGAGCGCGCGGTTTCGCTCCAGCATCGTGTGGTCGATTGGTTGAACAGTTCCCCGGTGAACCAGCCGAGTCATGTGCCCAGCCAGAAGGAGCTGATCGAGCTGATCGAGGGGCACCACGGGTCGATCGATCTGGCCCAGATCCGTTCGTCGATGGAGGAGTTCGTGGCCCAGGAACACGGATTGCTCGAGCAGCGAATCCAGGCCAACGACGCCGCCAGACGCCGCAACATGGCCGTGGTCCTGATCGGAAGCAGCGTGGCCATCCTGACCTTCTTTGTGCTCACGGTCTGGTTGACGCGATCGCTGATCGATCCGATCCAGGAACTGACGAAGGCCATGGAGCGGATCCAGAAGGGGGATCTGGGAGCGAGAGTGACCGCTCGAGGGCAGGATGAACTCGGGCAGTTGGGCCATGGGTTCAACGCCATGGCGGCCTCGCTCCAGCGCAACGCTTGGGAACTCCAGAAGCGCGACGTGCAGGCGGGCATCCTCCAGGTCGCCGAGGTCCTGGCCGCGTCCAACGACCTGCCACACCTGCTCGATCGCGCCCTGGCGCGGGTGCTGGAGGTCTCCCACTGCGAGGCCGGGGCGATCTGGATCCGCTCGCACGAGGACGAGGCGCTTCGGGCCCTGGCGGCGATCGGCACGGGAGACAAGCTGGGGGACCGGGCCGTTCGGCCTGGAGAAGGGATTCTGGGCCGCGTGGCGCAGACGCAGATCGCCTACTTCACCCAGGCCGACTCCGAGGACGCCCCCTTGATGATCCAGCACTGGATCGGCGAGCGGCGACCGTCGGAGCTGGCGTATGTCCCGTTGACGGCCGGGCCGGAGCTGGTCGGCGTCCTGACGCTGGCGTCCGCCGGGCGGTTCGATGACCAGACCAAGAACCTGCTCCGAATCGTGGCGGGTCAGATCGGCGCATCGATCCGGGACGCGCTGTTTCACCAGCTCCTGAGACGACAGGCTGTGGAGCTAGAGACACGCAACACGAAACTCGCGGAGCAGCAGGCGGAAATCGAGCGACAGAACCGAGAGCTTCGGATCGCCTCCCAGCTCAAGAGCGAGTTTCTGGCCAACATGAGCCACGAGCTCCGCACGCCTCTCACGATTATCCTCGGCTTCAGCGGCACGTTGCTCCGGGGCGCTCAGGGCGCGCTAAACGAGGATCAGGCCGACAGCCTTCGCCGTGTCCACGAAAACGCCCGGCATCTGCTCAGTCTGATCAACGATATTCTCGACCTCTCCAAGATCGAAGCGGGGCAGATGGAAGTCGATTTCCAGCCCTTCGACCTCGCGTCCTGCTTGCATGCGACGCTCGACAACTTCCAGGCGCTGGCGGCCTCGAAAGGACTCTTCCTGGAGGAAGCGCTCGAGAGGGATCTTCCCGGCCGTGTCATTTCGGACGAGACGCGGATCCAGCAGATCGTCACGAATCTGCTTTCCAACGCCGTCAAGTTCACCGAAGCGGGGAAGGTGGTCCTCGCGGCGCGCGCTCGGGGGGCCGACCAGGTGGAAATCGAGGTCCGCGACACGGGGCCTGGCATCGACCCGGAAGATATCCCCAAGATCTTCGAGCAGTTCCGCCAGCTCGACGGTCGAACGACTCGCAAGTCGGGTGGAACCGGCCTGGGTCTCTCGATCGTCAAGAAGCTCGTCGAGCTTCTGGGCGGCTCGATCGAGGTCCAAAGCCAGCGAGGTCAGGGCTCTCGCTTCCTGGTTCGCATCCCGATCACTCCGGGTTCCGCCACGATGCGGCCCAGTGTGCCTCCCTCGCCGATCCAGCGCCCGATCCAGAACGGGGACGGGGAAAGCCGCCTGATTCTGGCGATCGACGACGATCCGGATTTTCTGGCCTTGCTTCGCGCCGCGTTTCAGGGAACGCCGTTCCGGCTCCGGGTCGCGACGAACGGTCGAGAGGGGCTTGCGCTCGCCGAACAGATCCGGCCCGACGCGATTACGCTCGACGTGATGATGCCCGACATGGACGGTTGGAGCGTCCTGAGCCAGTTGAAGGCGAATCCCGCCACGATCGACATTCCGGTCATTCTGTTGACCGTTCTCCAACGCAAGGGACTCGGTCTGATCCTCGGGGCGTCCGAGTATCTGACGAAGCCGATTGACCGGGACCGCTTGATTCACGTCTTGAATCAACTCGCTCCGGATCGGAACCAGGGAACGATTCTCGTCGTCGACGACGACCCCGATATCCGTCGGATGCTCGACGTCGAGCTTCGTAGCGCGGGATTCGATCGCATCGAGACCGCCAGCGATGGCGTGGAAGGACTGCGCAAGGCGCGCGAGTCGAGGCCCGCCGTGGTGGTTCTCGACCTGATGATGCCTCGAATGGACGGCTTCGAGCTGGCGGCCCGACTTCAGGACGATGAGGCCACCCGTGGAATCCCGATCCTGGTTCTGACCGCCAAGGAACTGACGGCCTCCGAAATTTCCCGGTTGAACGGCCAGATTGAAGAGATCGTGCAAAAGGGGGCCATGAATGTGGACGCGCTGATCCGTCGTCTGGTGAACCTTGTCGGATCGATCGGCGTCAGGTCGCGCTGAGCGTTCGGCGTTCGACGCGCTGCCTGGGCCGCGTCGATGCCGCTCGAGGCCCTCGGGAGGATCGTGGAGCCACCAACGGGCCGGGCGTTGGCGTCGTCGGCGCGACGTCCCGGTGCTTGGCTCGTCCGTGCGGGCCTACGCGCCCTTGCTCGGTGTCTCGACGGAGGACGTCGCATCGCTCGAGCCGTCCTCCGGCATCCGCTTCAACGACCTCCGTTCGCGACCGATGACGACCGTCTTGAAGAAGTCGAACGGGCAACCGGCGGAGAAGTGAACCCGCAGCCGGCCCCGGCCGAACCAGGGTTTGTTGGCCGCGACTAGTCGTGCTTCCACCCACTCGTGGAACTCATGCTCGCCCAGACGCATCCAGAGTGGGCCATTGCCAGGAGGTAAGCGATCGACCTCGATCAGGGCTCCCGTCTGGCTGATGTTCACGATGCGGGCGTCCGTGTTCTGGTAGTCGTTTCCGGTGGACCACGCGAGGTTGATCCGCGACTCGTTCGCCGGATACCGGGGGGCCGATCGGCGGTCGACCTTGCCCCCCTTGGGGACAAGCGCGTAAGGGCGATCCCAGGCGTTTTTCTGTCTCAAGGCTCGATCCCGATTCGAGGTGGGAAAAGGGGTCCGACGCCCCCGATTTGAGGAACGTCCTCAACCCACCCAACTTTAGGTTGTGGATCCGTCGCCGCCAAGAACGACCGTTTGGGCCGATCCGCCGCCGGTCTGGAATCCGACCGTGGGCGGACAAGCCCTGGTCGACAAACCACCAGTGCCACCCCATAGGCATGAGTGGACCAGCACTGGTGGACAACCCACTAGTGCCACCCGATGGGCATGAGTGGACCTGCACTGGTGGACAAGCCACCAGTGCCACCCGACGACGACCGACAAGCACTGGTCGACAAGCCAACTGTGCCACCCGATGGGCATGAGTGGGCGAGCACTGGTGGACAAGC
>CAZRGV010000082.1:0-13755 GCA_964599655.1 uncultured Isosphaeraceae bacterium
GACCTGCACGCTGGCGATCGAGCCCGACGGCCGGGTGAAGTCGTACGACGGCGGCTACGACGACTACCTGCGGCAACGGCCGTCGGAGGCGAAGGTCGACGCCCAGCCGCGTTCGTCGTCCAGTCGACCGAGCCCGCCCCGGGAAACCCCTCGGAAGCTGAGCTTTAAGGAGCGCCGGGAGCTCGATGCCCTGCCGGGCCGGATCGAGACGTTGGAATCGACACGCCAGGCGCTGCACGAGGCCATGGCCGACCCGGCGTTCTACCGCCAGGACGGCAGCGCCATCGCGGAGTTCAAGGCAAAGCTGGAACGGCTGGAGGAAGAGCTCGCCCTGGCGTACGAGCAATGGGAGGCGCTCGAAGCCATGGCCTGAGGATCCCTGGAAAACCCCTCGAAGGAACCCCTCTCGACGACTCGCGAGTGGCGGCGAATCGGCGTCGAGGATGTCATGCAGATCTCTGCGAGAATCTTCGAATCTTTATATATAAAAGAGGTTAATTTCGCTTATTTATGCAACAGAATCGGTTCAAGGCGTCGGGCGCGATCGACGGTGCGTTTCTCGGGCCTCATCCGAACCGCTGTACGAAAGCAACCGAGCGGCGCCGGCGGCCGGGAATTCCCCACGCCGCGACGCCGCTCCATCGGTTCGGAAGGCGATTCGCGAATCGAATGATCTTCGGTTGGCTCACGCGAAGAGCCGGGAAACCGCTTCGGCCTTGACCAGTTCGCGAGGCTGGTTGAGGTGGTTGTAGACGATCGTGGCGGGATCGATGCCGAACGCGTGGTAGATGGTGGCGAGCAGCTCGCCAGGGTGGACCGGGCTGTCAACGGGGGCGGAGCCGGTCTTGTCCGACTTGCCGTGGACGTGGCCGCGCTTGATGCCCGCGCCGGCAACCACCGCCGTGTAGCAGTACGGCCAGTGATCACGGCCATCGGCGCTGTTGCCGTTGCCCGAGGTGCTCACGCCCTTTTGCGGGCTGCGGCCGAATTCACCGACGGCCACGACCAGGGTTTCGTCGAGCATGCCGCGGTTGTCGAGGTCGATCAGCAGTCCCGAGAGGCCGGCGTCGAGCATCGGGGCGGAGCGGTTCTTCATCCGGTTGCTCAGGTCGACGTGGTGGTCCCACGAGTGGTTGTCGGAGTTGGCGACTTTCGGCCAGATGACCTCGACGACGCGCGTGCCGGCCTCGATGAGCCGGCGAGCCAGCAGGCAGCTTTGCCCGAAGGTGTTGCGGCCGTACAGGTCGCGGATCTTGGCGGGTTCCTGGGCCAGGTCGAACGCCTCACGGGCGCGGCCGGAGATGATCAGGCGAAGGGCCTTGTCGTAATACTCGTTGAGGTTGTAGTCGGAGACCGCTTCCTCGAGCTCGGGCATGCCCGAGTCGATCGCCTGGCGGAGGCGTGCACGGCGTTCCAGCCGCATGGAGAACACTTCAGGCCGGAGCTGAAGGTCATCGACCTTGATCCGGTCCATCTTGTTCATGTCCATGTCGTCGCCGTCGGGGAAGAGGGTGTAGGGGTCGTACGCCTTGCCGAGGAAGCCGGCGGTTCCTCCCTTGCCGACGACGTTCGACTCTTGCAGCGGGCGGGGAAGCATGACGAACGGGAGCATCGGCTCGGTGGTCGGCTTGATCCGGACGATCTGCGACCCGAAGTTGGGGAAATCCTTCGGACTGGGCGGCTCGAGCTGGCCGGACGGGCTGACCTTGTCGGTCGTGTAGCCGGTCATCATCTGGTAGATGGCGGCCGTGTGGTTGAACAGGCCATTGGGCGTGTAGCTCATCGACCGGATGAAGGTGAACTTATCGTTCACCTGAGCGAGTTTCGGCAGGACCTCGGTCACCTGGACGCCGGGCACCTTCGTGGCGATCGGCTTGAAAACGCTCCGGACGTTGTCGGGCACGTTGTCCTTGGGATCCCACAGGTCGAGGTGGCTGGGCCCGCCCTGAAGGTAAACCATGATGATGCTCTTGGCCTTGCCCCAGCCCGTTCGCCCCGAGACCCCGCCGGTTTGCTCGGCGGCGGAGGCGGCCTGGAGCTGCAGCAACGTGCCGAGGCTCATCCCCAGCAGTCCCGAGCCGCCCACGCGCAGCAGGTCACGGCGCGTGATGCCGAGATTGCGGTCGCAGAGATCTTTCCCCGCTTGACCGGGAACGATGATCATCGCTTGGCTCCTTCACGACGAGTTGGAGGTGGAAAGCACCGCGTCTTCCCGGGCCTTGTCAATCCAGGTGATCAATGGTTGAACAGAAACGCCGGACTGTTGATGAGGGCCCAGGCGATATCCTGGGCGGCGGTCAGCCGGCGGGAGGCGGCCTGCTGAACGCTCATCTCGACATCTTTGCGCAACTGGGCGAGCCGAGGATCAACCGGCACCGGCTGCTTGGCCACCTCCAGTTGATCGCGGAGCTCCTTCAGCCGGGGATCGACCGGCAAGGGGGCCTTGCTGGCGTTGACGGCGTTGACCCGATTGCGCCACTCGGGGTCGACCGCCTTGTGGTAGGCCAGAATCGCGTCACGCTGGGCCTGCGTTCGAAGCTCGGGAGTCACGGCCAGGATCTCACGCAAGGGCTCGGCCAGGCTCAACCCGATCGGCTTGGGGACCCGCGTCAGCGAGATCCGGAAGTGTCCGAGCGTGTAGACGTTTTCAAACTTGTGATGCAGCCGGAACGTCAACACCGTGCCACCCGAGGCGCCGACGGGCTCGGCGGTCTCGAAGGTCGCCCAGTGCAGGGTTCCGGTCGACGGCGAAACGGCCCAGCCGCTCCGGTCGACCGAGTTGCCGTCGACGGCCTTCTCGACCGGGAAATTCTCCTGGCTGAAGTCGGCCAGCGGTTTGACCAGCTTGACCGGCTTGGCCTGTTTCGGATCGGCCTTGGGCGCGGCGCTGACCTCGAACTCGCCCAGGACGAAGTTCCCGTCGGGCGCCCGACCCGGGCCCTTATTGGGCAGCTTGTCGTCGGTCAGCACCTCCAGGCGGATGCCGGAGATGTCGGTCAGGTCGGTCTCGGTGACGATGGTGAGAACGCCGTTCTTGTTCTCACCAGTCACGAGGATCGAGCCATCGGGCTGCGGCTCCAGCTTGGAGCCGTTGGTCGCATTCAGCGATTTCGGAACGATGGGCGCCCATTTGATCGCGGTCGACTGGGCCTTTTCCCAGTCCGCGATCTTGGTCAGGAGGGCCGCTTCGTACTCCTTCTGCTCCTTCTCGAGCTGGGCCGTCTTCTCGGCCTTCTGGCGTTCGGCCTCGGCGATCTTGGGAGCAAGTTCCTTCTCGTAGGCCTCGAGCGCGGCCTGGGCCTCGGCGATGGCCGCCTCGCGTTCGCGTTCCAGTTGCGGACGCTTCAGCGCGAATTCCATCTCGAGCTTGCCGAGGTTCTCGGCGAGGGTCTTGTGATCGTTCGCGACTCCCGAGAATGACTCAAGGCAGGCGTTGATTTCCTCGGGGGTCGCCGGCCGGTTCAAGATGCGGAGGAACAATTCGTTGATCAGCGCGCCGTCATCCGGCACGCGACCGACCAGCTTGGTCAGCTCGTTGCTGGAGTCGGCGATGGCGTCGGCCACGGTCGGACCGCTAACCAGCGCCATGACGGGGCCGAGTTGGAGGCCGCTGGTCCGTTCGCACTCGCAGGCGCTTTCTCGCGCGGGGCGCCCAAAGGTGGTGAAGAAGCCGCTGGGCAGCTCGACGCCCGAATCGGGCAGTTCGGCGGCTCGCGTTCCTGGAGGAACCCCTGGGATCTTCGACACCGATCCGGTGACGCGGTAAACGGCGTCGTACAGCACCTCGGCCGGCAAGCGACGTGCGATCGCGTGCGAGTAGTTGATCTTGTCGTCGGCGTTCCACTTGTTGGTCGCGACCGAGAGTTGATAGGTCCTCGACTTGCCGATCAGCCGCATCACGTGCCTCACGTCGAAGCCGCTGTCGATGAACTCCTTGGTCAGGTAGTCAAGCAATTCGGGGTTGGTCGGCGGGTTGCCCGCTCGGATGTCGTCGAGCGGTTCGATGATGCCCACGCCGAGCATGTAGCCCCAGATGCGGTTGACGTAGCTTCGGGCGAAGTAGGGGTTTTCCTTCGAGGTCAGCCAGGCCGCCAGGACGTCCCGTCGGTCGGCGTTCTCGGGAGCTTCATAGTGCGTGGGATAGGGGAACTTCGGGGCAGCGACCAGCTTGGTCCGGTCGTGAATCACCTCCCCTTCCTTCTTGTCGAAGACCTCCTCGTACAGCGGCTTGGCCCCCTCGACCGCCGTACCGCCGATGTTGCGGCCCTTGCTCTCGGGGTCAGGCTTCAGGCCGACTTGCGCGAAGTAGGCGGCGGTCTGGTAATACTGGTCTTGGGTCCATCGTTCGAAGGGGTGGTCGTGGCACTTGTTGCAGTTGAACCGGATGGCCAGGAACAGCTGCGTGGTGTTCTCCATCGTGGCCGTCGGTTCTCGAAGGATCTTGTAGTACGAGGCCGGCGGGTTTTCCCGGTTCGAGCCGCTGGCCGTCAAGATGGTCTTCACGAACTGGTCGTACGGGGTGTTGTTCGCGATCTGGTCGCGAATCCATTTGCGGAACGCCACCGAGCCCTCGACGCCGAGGAACTTGCGGTTGACCTGGAGCAGATCGCCCCACTTGTTCGTCCAGTACTCGACGAACTCCGGGTTGCCGATCAGGGCATCGACCAGAACCTCCCGCTTGACCCGAGACTCTCTCGTGTCGGCCAGGAAGGCGCGAACGGCGTCGGCCGAGGGGGGCAGGCCGGTCAGGTCGAGGTAGATTCGGCGGATGAACTCGGCGTCGGTGCAGACGTCCGACGGCTTGATTTTCAGGCGCTTCCATTTGGCGGCGACCAGGTCATCGATCCGGCCGTACGACGGCGGATCTTCCCAGACGAAGCCCGTGCGATCGCCCATGACCGTCAGCGTGGTGGCCGCGTAGGAACCTTCGAAGCGGGCGAGGATCGGCGCTTCGCCGCGGCGAATCGCGGTCATCAGGCCATGGCGGCCGGCCGTCGCGACCTCGCTGTTGGCGCTCTCGATGAATGCCTCGCGGGTGACGTCTCGGACCTCGCCGTTGGCGTAGGTGGCCAACACCCGGATCTGCTGTCGGGAATTGATGCGCTGAACGACCGGGTTGAACGGGAAGACCTCGATCTTGCTCACCTTCGGTGACGTCGTATCGAGCTTGGCCCCTTCGGCGATCCAGTTGCGGAGGATCTGGTAATACGCCTCGCCGGGGATGATGAGTTGACCTCCCACGTGAGGCGCCGCGCCGGTCGGTTTGATCAGCATCAGGCTGTCGTCGGGCGAGGCCAGGTTCACGCGCCTCGAGGCGTGGTCGTCGGTCAGCGCCCGCACGTCAAAGATTGGGTCGTAGCCTCGAAGCGAGAGCTTGAAGCCGTTTTTGCCCTGGGCCGAGCCGTGGCAGGTTCCCTGGTTGCAACCAAGCCTCGAAAGGACCGGGGCCACGTCGTGAACGAAGTCGACGTGAACCGGCTTGTTCATTCCCGAAACCGTGACGGGCACCTCGGCCTTCTGACCGGCGAGCCGTAGTTCGAGAATGCCCTGTCCATCGGCTGCGGGCGTGATGACGCCCGAGCGCGACAGGTGCGCCACGTTCGCCGAGAATTGCGGCTCGACCATTCGGGTGATGTCGATCCGGTCGCCCGATTCGAGCTGGCCGGTGACGAGCAACTGGTTATAGGCGAACTTACCGATCAGTTCGACGTTGGACGGCTGAACCTCGATCGCGACGAGCCTGGCCCCTTCGGGAAGTGTCTCGGTTTCGACCGGCTCTTCCAGCTTGGGCGTGACCGCCGCGACCGCCTCGGCCGCGGTCGAGGGGCCCTCCGCGCTCAAGGGGGCGGGGGAGAACTCCTTGACGATCGCCCCGGATTCGGGGTTGATCAGCCGCACCACGCCGTCGGCGCCGGCCGAGGCAAGAATCTGGCCGTCGGGCCGAAAGGCCACGGTATAGACCGCGCTCTGGGGCAGCTCCACCTTCGAGATCCGCTTGACCCCGTCCTTGTAGTAGGCTTCGAGCGCGGCGACCTCTTCCTGGCTTCGCGTGGTCGACACCTTCGACATGATCGCCTTGATCTTGTCGGGCAGGCTGGTGTCGAACTCGTAGGAGTAGACGTGGATTTCTCCGGTGCCATCCAGGCTGCTGCCGGCGGCAATCCGTCGACCATCGGCGCTGACGTCCACGCAGGAGACCCGCCCTCGCATCGGCTCGAACTCGCGAATCAGATTCGAGTCGTCACCGATGACGCGAGCGGTCTGACGGAAGACGCGGTAGAGCTTGGGCACGCCGTCCGACCCACCCACCACGATCTCGTCCCGCTTCGGATGCCGGGCCACCGCGCCGATTCCGCCCTTGAGCGCGCCGGGCGTGATCGACGTGATGTTATCGACGAACCGCTGTGTCGCGACTTCGGTCAGCTTGGCCGCCATGTCGCGGCCCACCGAGATCAGGTGAGAACCATCCGTCGAGAAGACCGTGTCCAGGGCCCAGTCGTTGTGCGAGCCCATGAACAGCACCTGCTCGCCGGTCTTGGCATCAATGGCCCGCACGCTGTTGTCGGCGCAACCGAAGGCGATCTTGGTGCCGTCGGGCGACCAGCTTGCGCCGTAAACCGTGTCGTAGGTGATCGGAACCGAGAGGAGGAGCTTGCGCTTCGCGACATCCCAGACCTGAACCTCGCCCATCCGGGCGGGCAGACCGCCGATGACGGCCAGGCGGCCGCCGTCGGGCGAGAAGGCCAGCGACTCGATCCGCTCCGACAGGCCCACCAACCGGGCGATCAGCTCCGAACCGTCAGCCTTCCAGAGCAGCACCTCGTGGAATCCGGCAACCGCGAGCCATTGACCATCGGGCGAAAAGGCGATCGCCGGAATCACGGGCGGCCTGGTGTAGACCGGCGGATGGTCCATGTCGTACTGAGTCCGGGCGTTCTGGGGCGTATCGTCGATGGCCCCTTCCGCGATCCAGCGGGTGATCAGGTCGATGTCGGTCTGGGAAAGCGGAGGCTTGCCCTTGGGCATCTCCGCCTCGTTCTCATGCGGCGTGATCTGGTCGACCAGATAGCTCTCGGCCGGTTTTTTCGGGACGACCGCCGCAACCTTCGACTCACCGCCCGCCAAAAGCTGGTCGAAGGCCGTCATGACGTAACCACCGCTTGGCTTCGCCGGTTGGTGGCAGCCCTGACATTGCCCCTGGAAGATCGGGCGAATTTGCTTGTAGTACGAAACCGGTTCAGCCGGTTTCGCCGTCTCGTCCACGGCCAGGGCCGCGATCGGCAAGAGGGCTGTGAGGGCGAATGCACCGACGTAAAGAGTCCATCGTTTCATCGCGGGCATCTCAATCGGCTCCCCGACGTCACTCGGCCTTGCAAGCGATGGCCTGACCATCCGAAAAACCCATGACATAACCCACCATCGATACGACGAGCGATCCCACGACGTTCTTCATCATCGTCCGATCACGGGAGCGCGCTCGAAGGCGTCGATCAGGTTGGTTGGCATGCGGGAGGTTTGCGCTGTGTTGAATAATACGATACCCCATCTCCCCACGCGCCTCCTAGTAGGTAATCCCCATTTTCACCACACGCATGAATGCACGGCAACCCAGCAGGGGCGACCGACGCGACGGAGTCGGAGCCATGCGGCCGGAGCCGGACCCGTTGCGATTGGCTCGGCAACGACCGATAAAGGAACACATCGTCCGGAGTCGGCGCTTCCGAACGATCCGCCACGCGGAGTGCCTGCCCCGGCCTGAAACCGCTGAGGGGTGGCAAACCCCCAACGCCGACGACATCATGAATACTTCGGCCGACCTTGAGTCAGAGATCCACGCCGACACGCTCCGCGATGGAATCGAACGCCCGTACGAGGACCAGAGGAACGACTTCATGAGGTGGAACAGCATCGCGACGCTTCTGCTCGCCTTCGTAGCGACAACCGCTCAGGCGGGTCCCCTGGAACTGAAGAAAGGCGACCACATCAGTTTCATCGGCAACACGCTGGCCGAGCGGATGCAGCACGACGGGTGGCTGGAAGCCCAGATCCAGAGCCGCTTTCCAGGGCACGAGCTGGTCATCCGCAACCTCGGATACTCGGGTGACGAACTGACCGTCCGGCTCCGGTCGGCCGGCTTCGGAAGCCCGGACGAACATCTGACGGCGAACAAGTCCGACGTCGTCTTCGCCTTCTTCGGATACAACGAGTCGTTCGGTGGTCCCGAAGGGCTCGACGCGTTCAAACGCGACCTGGACGGCTTCATCAAGCACACGCTTTCCGAGAAATACAACGGCAAGAGCGCCCCGAGGCTCGTCCTGTTCTCGCCGATCGCGCACGAGAATCTGGGCGATCGCAACCTGCCCGACGGCACCGCGACGAACAAGAACCTCGCGCTCTACACCGAGGCGATGGCCCAGGTGGCCCGAGCCAACAACGTCCTGTTCGTCGATCTGTTCACGCCCACCCGCAATTTATTCCGCAAATCCGACACTCCCCTGACCATCAACGGCATCCACCTCACCCAGCAAGGCAACAAGGAACTCGCGACGATCATCGCGACGGCCCTCTTCGGCGCTCCGGACCGAGCGCCTGACGAGGCCGCGCTCGAAGCCATCCGCCAGGCGGTGATCGACAAGAACTTTTATTGGTACAACCGCTATCGCACGGTCGACGGCTACTCGATCTACGGCGGCCGAGCCGACCTGAAGTTCGTCGACGGGCAGACCAACCGCGTGGTCATGGACCGCGAGATGGAGGTCCTCGACGTCATGACCGCCAACCGCGACAAGCGAATCTGGGCCGTGGCCCAGGGGGGCGATCTCAAGGTCGACGACAGCAACACGCCGCCCTTCCTCACCGTCAAAACCAATCGCCCAGGCCCAGGGCCCAACGGCGAGCACCTCTTCCTGGGCGGTGAGGAAGCGATCGAGAAGATGAAGGTCCACAAGGGCTTGAAGGTCAACCTCTTCGCCTCCGAGGAGATGTTCCCCGACCTGATCAACCCGGTGCAAATGGCCTTCGACCCCAAGGGCCGGTTGTTCGTCGCCACGTGGGAGACCTACCCCCACTGGAAGCCCAAGGAGGAGATGAACGACAAGATCCTGATCCTCGAAGACACCGACGGCGACGGCAAGGCCGACAAGCGAACCGTCTTCGCCGATCATCTTCACTGCCCCACCGGCCTCGAGTTCTGGAACGGCGGCCTCTTCGTCGGCCAGGGTCCGACCCTCATGTTCCTCAAAGATACCGACGGCGACGACAAGGCCGACGACCGAGAGCGCATGCTCCACGGGCTCGACACCGCCGACACCCACCACACGATGAACAGCTTCACCCTCGATCCGGGCGGAGCGCTCTACTTCCAGGAAGGCACGTTCCACCACACCCAGGTCGAGACGCCTCACGGCCCTCCCGTGCGATCGGCCAACGCCGCGGTCTACCGCTATGAGCCTCGCACCCAGAAGTTCGAGGTCTACGTTCCTTACAGCTTCGCCAATCCCCACGGACACGTTTTCGACCGCTGGGGCGAAGACTTCGTGACCGACGGCACCGGCAACGTCAACTACTTCGCCGCCGCCTTCTCCGGGCACCTCGACTTCCCCAACAAGCACCCCGGAATGCAGCCGTTCTACAAGCAGTGGACCCGCCCCTGCCCCGGCACCATGATCCTCTCCAGCCGCCACTTCCCCGACGAGATGCAGGGCAACTATCTCGACGCCAACGTGATCGGCTTCCAGGGCATCCTGCAGTACAAGATCCTCGAAAAGGATTCCGGCTTCGAGGGGGTCGAGGTCGAGCCGATCGTCCAGTCGGCCGACCCGAACTTCCGCCCCGTCGACATGGAGATTGGCGCCGACGGCGCGCTCTATTTCGTCGACTGGCAGAATCCCGTCATCGGCCACATGCAGCACAACCTACGCGATCCGAGCCGCGACCGGATTCACGGCCGGGTCTACCGCGTCACCTATCCCGGCCGTCCCCTGCTGACACCCGCCAAGATCGCCGGTCAGCCGGTTCCCAAACTGCTCGACCTGCTCAAGGAGCCCGAAGACAGCGTCCGATACCGGACCCGCATCGAGCTGACCGGCCGCAAGACCGATGAGGTCATTCCGGCCGTGAAGGCCTGGATGGCCGCCCTCGACCGCAACGACAAGGACTACTCGCACCACATGCTGGAAGCCCTCTGGCTCCATCAGTCACACAATCAGGTCGATGAAAACCTGTTGAAGCAGATGCTTCGCTCGCCCGACTACCGTGCCCGGGCCGCGGCCACTCGCGTGCTCTGCTACTGGCGAGACCAGGTGTCCGACCCGCTCGCGCTTTTGACCGAGCAGGTCAACGACGAGTATCCCCGAGTCCGGCTCGAAGCCGTCCGCGCTTGCAGCTTCTTCCGCGACGCCAGGGCCGCCGACGTCGCCTTGCAGGCGCTCAACTACCCGATGGATTACTACCTGAACTACACCTTGAAGGAAACGATCCGGCAGCTCGAACCGTACTGGAAAAAGGCCATCCAGGACGGCGTTTCGATCGCGTCCGACAACCCGGCCGGTGTTGACTACCTGCTTACCAGCGTGAGCACGGCCGAACTGTCCAAGCTGCCGCGCACGCCGCTGGTCTTCCAGGCCATGCTCTCTCGCCCGCAGGTCCTTCCCGAGACCCGGACGGAAGCCCTCGAAGGCCTGGCCCGCTTGCGAAAGACCAGCGTCCTGGCCGAGCTTCTCGCCGCCATTGAGCGCCTCGACCGCACCGACGGCGAGCATAACCAGCACGTCCTCTTCGACCTCGCCCAGTTGCTCAACGCCCGGCCCGCCGCCGAGCTGAAGGCGGCCCGAGGCCACCTCTCCGACCTCGCGTCGGGCGCGCGCCGACCGTTTACCCGGGAAATCGCCTTCGTCGCCCTCATGACCGCCGACGGCGCCATCGACCCAACCTGGGCCAGGGCCGAGCAGTCGGTCCGCAGCCTTCGAGAAATCCTCGACGCCGTCCCGCTCATCCCCGATGAGAAACTTCGGGCGTCCACCTACGACCGCATCCAACCGTTGCTTCAGGGTCTACCCGCCTCGCTGGCCGAACAGTTGAAGAACCAGAAGGAAAACCTCGGCCGCTTCGTGCGGATCGAGCTGCCACGACGAGGCACGCTCCCGCTCGCCGCGGTGCAGGTCTTCAGCGACGGCGTGAACATCGCCCCGACCGGCAAGGCCAGTCAGTCGAGCACCGCCTTCGGCGGCGAGGCCGCCCGCGCCCTCGACGGCAACACCAGCGGCTCCTTCGGCGACGGCGGTCAGACCCACACCGCCGAGAATTCCCAAAACCCCTGGTGGGAGCTCGATCTCGGGTCCGAACGGCCCATCGACGAGATCGTCGTCTGGAACCGGAGCGAGGGCCGGGGCCAGTTCGCCAGGCGGCTCGACGGCTTCCAGCTCACCGTTCTCGACGCCGACCGTCAGGTGGTCTTCCAGAAGACCACACCCAAGGCGCCCGACGAGAACGTCCGCTTCGTGCTCCAGACCGACCCGGCGGCCGGTATCCGACGCGCCGCCATCCAGGCCATCGTCATGACCGGACGCGAGGAAGAAACCTCCTTCGCGACCCTCGCGAAGTTCATCCGGGACGGCGACCAGCGCGCGGCGGCCATCCGCGCCATCGGCCGAATCCCACGCAACCACTGGCCTCGCAACGAAGTTTCGCCCCTCATCGACGGCATCCTCGGCTACGTCGGCAGGCTCTCGACCGAGGATCGGAAAACGACCGCCGCGCGAGACGCCCTCCAGCTCGCCAACGATCTGGCCGCCTTGCTGCCGAGCGACCGCGCGCAGACCATCCGCCGAGCGATCCGCGAGCTTGGCGTGCCGGTCATCGTCATCCGGCCGATTGTCGACCAGATTCTCTACGACCGCACCGAGTTCTACGTCGAGGCCGGCAAGCCCGTCGAGGTCGTCTTCGAAAACATCGACATCATGCCCCACAATCTGGTCGTCACCAAACCAGGCATGCTCGAAAAAGTGGGTATTGAAGCCGAGAAGATGGCCGCGGACCCCAACGCCTTCGCCAAGAGCTTCATTCCCAACATCCCCGACGTCCTCTTCGCCACCCGATTGCTCCAGCCGCAGGAAACGGCGAAGCTCGACTTCACCGCGCCCTCGCAGGTGGCCGACTATCCGTATGTCTGCACCTTCCCCGGCCACTGGCAGCGGATGCGAGGCGTGATGCACGTCGTCTCCAGCCTCGACGACATCCCCGCCGAGGTGCTCGCCGGCACGCCGAGCAACACCGCCACCGGAACCGTCCGGCCGTTCGTCAAGGCCTGGACCATCCAGGATCTCGCCGGCAAGGTCGAGCACCTCGGTCACGGGAAGCGCGACAAGGAGCGCGGCAAGCAACTCTTCACCACGCTCTCCTGCGTCCAGTGCCACACCATCAACGGAGAGGGCGGCAAGGTCGGTCCCGACCTCAAGGGAGTCAAGGAGAAGCTGGCCGACGGCAAGATGACGCTCGTTGACGTCCTGACCGAGGTCGTCGAACCCTCCAAGGTCATCGACGACAAGTACCGCACCCACGTCTTCGCCCTGACGAACGGCAAGTTCCTCACGGGCATCATCGAATCGCGGAACGAGACCGAGCTTCGCGTTCTCGCCAACCCGCTCGAACAGAAGGAGAACAAGGAGGCCGTCGTCATCAAGACGGACGACATCGACGAGCAAGTCGCCTCGAAAGTCTCCCTGATGCCTCAAGGGCTGCTCAACACGCTTCAGGAGGACGAGATTCTCGACCTCCTGAATTACGTGATTTCCAACGGCCAGTAAGACGCGTGACCAGGGCGCCTCGCGCCCTGGTCACTCAACCACGAACGACCGGCGGGTCGGGCCCTCGAAGCCCCTCCCGCCGGCCGTTTCCTTGCGCCGTCACGATCCGGCGGAGCGGCCCGATCCGGCCTCGCCCGACGTCGCTCGCCCGCTGGAAATCAGCCCGTAGGTGACTGGAATCACGAACAGGGTGAACACCGTCGAAGCAATCAACCCGAAGATCAACGACCAAGCCAGGCCCGAGAAAATCGGGTCGAGCGTGATCGGAATGCTCGACAGCATCGCCGCGCTGGCCGTCAGCAAGATCGGTCGCAGCCGGATCACGCGGCTCTCCATGATCGCGTCAAAGAGTGAACGTCCCCGGGCCACCGACAGATGGATGAAATCGACCAGGATGATCGAGTCTCGCGTTACGATCCCCGCCAGCGCGATCATGCCGATCATCGCCGTCGCCGTGAAGAAGACCGGGTCGGAATACCCGCCGACCGTCTGGCCCGCCACCGCGTTCAGGAACCAGAAACCCGGCATCACCCCCAGCACCGTCAAGGGAATGGCCAGCATCACAACGATCGGAATCAGATACGAATTGGTCTGAATCACCAGGATCACATAGATCATGATCATCGCCGCGCCGAAGGCCAGGCCCAGGTCGCGGAAGACGTCCACCGTGATCTTCCACTCCCCTTCACCGGCAAAAGCGACCCGGACCCCTTCGGGTACCGCCCAGGCCACGCCGCCGCCGTTGCGGAAATAGTTTCGCGAATCGAGCGGTCTCGGTGACACCTCGGCCACCCAGCCCGACCTCGCCGCCTCGCTCGACCCGGCGACGGCCTTCGCCCCTTCCGGCGCATCGATCGGCCTGCGGTCGAACGACACGTCCGCGATGCACTCGGCGGGCGTCCGGCCCGCCGTGTCGGCAAACACGTAAACCAGCACACGTCTGAACTCAGTC
>CAZRGV010000082.1:13765-21170 GCA_964599655.1 uncultured Isosphaeraceae bacterium
ACCACACGTTCCAGGTTCTTATGATAGATCGTCTGATCGACCCGCGAGTTCTGCCAGCGCCCCAGCTCGGCCAGTGGCACCAGTTGCCCCGATCGCCCCTTGACGCGCACGAAGGACAGGTCGCTCGGGCTCGATCGAATTCCCCTCGGTAACCGGATCTCGATCGCCAGCGGGTTCCGCTCCCCGCCCAGCCGAACGGTCCCCGGCGACGTCCCCGCGAGGCAGATCTGGAGCGTCTGGGCGATCTCGTCCACCGAAATCCCGTTGAGCGCGGCCTTCTCCTGGTCGGTCACGAAGATCCGTTTCTCCGCCGGGGCCACCACAACATCATCGAGATCAACGAGCCCCGGCTCGGCCAGAAACCGTTTTTCCACGGTCTTCGCAACCGCGATCAGGTCGTCGTACGACTGGTCGGGCCGCCCGTAAATCTCGGCCACCACCGACGCCAGCACCGGCGGGCCAGGTGGCAGCTCGACAATCTTGAGCTTCGCGTGATGCTTCTCCGCCAGCGCCGTCAGCTCGTCTCGAAGTCGAAGACCAATCGCGTGACTCTGCTGCGCCCGATGTTTCTTCCCGACGAGATTGACCCGGATCTCGGCCTGTTGTGGTTCGCGTCGCAGGTAGTAATGCCGTACCAGGCCATTGAAGTCGATTGGGCTGGGCAACGCCACGTAACTCGTGAAGTCGGTCACTTCCGGCACCCGAGCCAGAACCCCCTCGAACTCCTGAACCACGGCGTCCGTCCGCTCTAGCGTCGTCCCCTTGTCAAGGTCGAGGACCAGCAGCAACTCGTTCTTGTTGTCAAACGGTAGCATCTTGAGCGGAACCGACCGGGTCGCGGCCAGGCCCATCGCCGCGACCGTTAAGCCGGCGATGATCAGCAGAAACGCCGCGGCATGCAGCCTCGATGCGAGCAACGGGGCCATCAGCGGCCGAAAAATCCGGTACAGCAACGTGCCTCGAATCGCCTCCGGATCATCCTCCTCGTGCGGTCCACCATGCCGCTCCGTCTCGCCGTGATCGGCCCCCTCGCCAAACTTTCGCTTGAGCACCTGAAAGCTCAGCCACGGGGTGATCGTGAACGCCACGACCATCGACATCAGCATCGCCACCGGCACGTTCAGGGCCATAGGAGCCATGTAAGGCCCCATCATGCCCGTGATGAAGAACATCGGCAGGAAGCTCACGATCACCGCCAGCGTGGCGCTGATCAACGGCGGCCGAATCTCGGCAACCGCCGCGAGCACGATCCCTCGGGTCGCTCGCCGCTTCTGCTCAAAGTGCCTCGTGATGTTCTCCACATCCACGATCGGATCATCGACCAGCAATCCCAGCGACAGAATCAGCGCAAATAAGGTCACGCGATTGATCGTGTATCCGAACAGCAGGTTCACGCCGAGCGTCAAACCGAACACGACCGGCACCGCGACCGCGACAATCAGCGCCTCCCGCCAGCCGAGGCTCAACGTCAACAAGGCGATCACGATCAGGATCGCCACCCAGAGCGCCTCGACCAGTTCGTTGACCTTCTCGTCGGCCGTCAGCCCCGAATTTCGCGTGATGACCGTGTCCACGTCGTCGGGCACCACCTCGCGCCGTAACGACTCGGCCGCCCGCAGCACCGCGCCGGCCACCAGCACCGCGTTGGTTCCCTTCTGCTTCGCGATCGCGATCGTCACCGCGGGCTGGCTTGTGTCCGATCCAACAGGCGATTCCGCCGGCCCGGCATCCGCCGCTTCGCGCGCGCCGATCACCGTGCCAGGCGACCCTTCGTGCGCCTCAAATCCACGCGCTGGACCCCAGCCGTGCCGCACGTAACTGACGATCTCAGCCGGTCCGTCATGCACCGCGGCCACGTCCTTGAGGAACACGGGCCGATCCTGAAACACCCCCACAACCAGATCCCGAAGTTCCTCGGGACGCTCGATCGCCACGCCCGCATCCACCCAGACCATCGCGTCATTGCGGCTGAAATCGCCCGCCTGCCGCGTCACGTTGGCCCCTCGAAGGGCTCGCTCGACCTCGATCGGGCTCAGGCTGAACGCCTGCATTCGCTGCGGGTCAAGATCGACCCGTACCCGCCTTGGCTCGCCGCCGACCACGTAAGCCCGCGACACGTTCGGCAAGGCCGAGAGCCGCTGGACCACCTCCTCGCCGATACGTCGCAGCGCGAAGCTGTCGGATTGCTCGCTCGTCAGCGTCAAGGTCACGATCGGAACGTCGTCGATCTCCACCGGCTTGACCACCCAGTCGGTTACGCCAGGCGGAAGAATGTCCGTGTTCTCATCAAGCTTTTTGAACAGCTTGACAAGACTGCGCTCGCGATCCTGTCCGACGTAGAAGCGGACCGTGACAATCGCCTGGCCTTCTCGTGACATACTATATACATATTCTACACCGTCGATCTGATAAAGCACCTTCTCCAGCGGCGTGGCCGCCAGTTGCTCGACCTGCTCGGCTGAATAGCCTGGCATGTTCACGTAAACGTCAGCGAGCGGTACGACGATCTGCGGATCTTCCTCGCGAGGCGTGACCAGCAGCGCGGCCAGCCCGATCAGGAGCGACACGACGATCAGGATGATCGAGAGATTCGACTGAAGAAACGCCCGGACAATCCCGTTGAGCAGGTCGTGATGGCTCGCCTCGCCGGTTGCACCCTGGTGTGAGGCAACGTCCTTGTCGCTCATGAACGCGTCTCCTCCGCGCGGCTCGATCCATGTCGCACGACGCGCTCACCGGCCTTCAGCCCCGCGAGGACCTCGCGTCCCTGATCGCCCCAGTTGTACGCTCCGCCGACGAACCTGCCCATCCTCAACCACGTCCACAACGTCGAGCTGACCCACCCGCCGCACCGCCTCGGGCGGCACAACGAGCACGTCTTCCTCCTCCAGCGGGATAAAGATGCGTCCAAACATGCCACTGTACACGTTGGGCGGACAGGGCCCCGTCACCTTGACCTGGAACGACCGGCTCTCGGCCTGCGCCTCGGGCACGATCTCGCTGATCGTCGCGTGGCAGGTGTAATCGAGCGTGTCGAGCCGAGCGGGAATCACGTCCCCCACCTTGAGGCGCTGCGCCATCGATTCGCGGACGGTGGCCACCATCTGCATCTTGGTCGGGTCGTACATCGTCGCCAGAGTCTGCCCCGGCGTCACGGTGTCACCGGCATTCACCTTCTTATCGACGATCACCCCATCGATGGGTGCGCGGACGGTGGCGTAATCCTGGATGATCTCGGCCTCCTTCACGGCCTGCCGGGCCCGTTCCAGCTCGGCCTGGGCGGTGCGGATCGCCGTGCCAAGCTGGTCGAATTCCGACTGCGAGATCACCTGCTGGCTCCGCAGCCGCTTGCCCCGATCGAGGTCAATTTTCGCCTGTTCGAGCCGGGCCTCCGCCGCCGTGCGCGCCGCCTGCGCCTGTTCGAGTCGGGCCTTCAGGTCCGACTCGTCAAGCAAGACCAGGATCTCGCCCGCCTTGACTTCCTGACCGGCCTTGACCCGAACCTCCTTGACCCGGGCCAGCAGCTTCGACGCGATGGCCACCTCGTAGACAGCCCGAACCGTGCCCACGGCCGCTTCTTCCCTCGGCACTCGGACGAGCGCGACCTCCGCCAGTGGCAGGTCCGGGGGCGCGGCCCGACGGGCCGGACCACGCTCGCCTTTCACCTTCGGTTCAAACACGCCCGCCAGCGCCAACATCACCAGGACGATCCCCGCCGCGAAGGCGATCGCCAGCCCTCCCATCACGACGAGACGCCAGGGCCCTCGCGACTTCGCTCGATCCGCTGGTGGACTCTCTCCGGTTGTGCGATTCATCCGCCATCTCCATCGGCCATCCACACGCTCACCACCACCGAAAATTCATAACACCATATTCTATTATCACTCAACGAGTCAGGAAAACCTGTCCCGCTCAGGTGTTGGACCAGGTGGCGACCTGCCCACTGCGGTACGCCAGGTTGCCGAGGTGGGCCGCCGCCGCGGCGTGCACTCCGGCCTCCGCCGGTGCGTTCGGACGCTGGCGAGACCGCACGCACTCGACCCAGTTGCTCAGGTGCAACAGCTCGCCATCAGGCTTGTCGTAGAAGTCGGCCCCTCGCTTCGGGTTCGAGCCGAGAATCCATTCCTCATAGTGCCCCTGATCGCGCTCGGGGTGAATCTCGTAACGGCCGCGGTCAAGGTAAACCGTCGCGTCGGTCCCCATGAATTCCAGCATCGCGGCGTTGCGGGCGTTCGAGAACGTCCCTTCATAATAAACTTGCAGGTCATTGGGATAGGCCAGCAAACATTGAATCGTGTCGGGTGTCTCCCAGACACCCTTCGACGCGAAGTGGTTGCCGATCGTCGTCGCGCGCTCCGGATGCTCGACGTCAAGAATCCAGTGCACCACGTCGATGTAATGCACCATCAGGTCGGTCAGCAAGCCGCCGCCAAAGTCCCAGAACCATCGCCAGTTGCGGAACCGGAACTCGTCGAACGGCTGCTCGCGGGCCGAGCCCAGGAACATCTTCCAGTCCACCGTCTTCGGGTCGATGCCCAGCGGCGTGCGTTGAAACGCGCGGCCAACGTTGCGGTTCCAGGTCAGGTGCACCTTGAACACCGCTCCCGCGCGCCCTTCCTTGATCCGCTCCCTCGCCTTCTGAAACTGCGGCATGCTGCGCTGTTGCATGCCGACCTGAACAATTCTTTGGTTTTTGTTCTGAGCCTCGATCACCGCCTTGCCTTCCGACAGATCGTGCGTCAAGGGTTTCTCGACGTACACCTCCTTGCCCGCGTTGCAGGCGTCCACCGTGGTCGGACCGTGCCAGTGGTCGGGCGTGCCGATCAGCACCGCGTCGATGTCCTTGCGATCGAGGAGCTCCCGGTATTGCTTCGTCGCGGCCGCCTTCGGGTCGGCCAGCTTGCGTCCCTCCTCAAGATGGGCGTCGTAAATGTCGCAAACCGCGGCAAGCCGCACTCCGGGAATCGTCGCGAGGCTCTTCATCAAGGTTCGACAGCGCCCGCCGGTTCCAATGCAGCCGACATGAATCGTGTCGTTCGCCGCGAAGCCGCGGGCCGTCTCCGTGATCGCGCCCGCCAGCAACGCCCCGGTGCCGGCCAGACCCACACGTTCCAGAAACGCCCGACGCGATCGGTTCGAATTTCCCCTCACGGTCCCCGCTCCCTCTCGTGGCTTGATGTGTGGATGCCGACGATGGCCGCCCTCGACGACCCCGATGCCTCACATGGATGGGGGCCTTCGCGAAGGCGGGCGACCGGTTCCCCCGCCCTTGACGCCATGTTACCCTGACCGGTCGGCACGGGCGAGTCGTTGCTTCGGTCTCAAGGACCACCGTCCTCATCGGAGATTGGGTGATTATGTTTCGCCATTTTTGTCTGTGGATTCTCGCGACTTCTTGTATGATCACTTCGCTCGCCCGGGCGAACAGCTCCCAGTCGCCCGCAAGGCCGAACATCGTTCTGATCCTGGCCGACGATATGGGCTTTTCCGACGTCGCCTGCTACGGCTCGGAGATCCACACCCCGAACCTCGACCGGCTTGCGAAGAACGGCCTCCGATTCTCGCAATTCTACAACGCGGCACGCTGCTGCCCCACCCGCGCCAGCCTCTTGACCGGCCTGTATCCGCACCAGGCTGGCATGCCCCACATGGTCGACGCCAATCCCAATCGCCTCAACGACCTCTCCAACCGCGCCGTCACCATCGCCGAGGTGCTTCGCGCCGCCGGCTATCACACGGCCATGTCGGGCAAGTGGCACATCACTCCCGTCACCGAGTCGAAGCACAACTGGCCCCTCCAGCGCGGTTTCGAGCGCTACTACGGCATCATTCACGGCGGCGCCAGCTACTTCGATCCCGTCACCCTCGTCGACGGAAACGACCTGCTCCCCACCCCTCAGCCCGATGGCTACTACCTCACCGACGCGATCGCCGCGAATGCCATCAAGTTCCTCAACGCGTTCGCCACCGAACCCGACCCGTTCTTCCTCTATGTGGCGTTCACCGCCCCACACTGGCCCTTGCACGCCCTCGACGACGACATCGCCCTGTACGAACACCGCTACCAGAACGGCTGGGACGTCCTCCGCGCCGAGCGCCGTCAACGCATGATCGAACTCGGCATCGTCGACGCCAAGTGGCCCCTCAGCACCCGCGATCCCCGCGTTCCGGCCTGGGAAAACGCCAACGATCGCGACTGGCAGGCCCGCCGCATGGCCGTCTATGCCGCCCAGATCACGCGCCTCGACCGCGGCGTCGGCGCCATCGTCGACCAACTCCGCGAGGTCGGCCGGCTCGACAACACCCTCATCCTCTTCCTCGCCGACAACGGCGGCTGCGCCGAGGAAATCCAGGCCGACTGGAAGGGTCTACATATCCCCAAACTCACGCATGACGGCCGCCCCGTCAAGGTCGGCAACAACCCCGACGTCCTTCCAGGCCCCGAGCCAACCTACCAGAGCTACGGCCTCCCCTGGGCCAACGCCAGCAATACCCCGTTCCGACGCTACAAGCACTGGGTCCACGAGGGCGGCATTTCCACCCCCTTGATCGCCCACTGGCCCTCCGGCCTCAAAACCAAACCCGGCGCCATCACCCCTCAGACCGGCCACATCATCGACATCATGGCCACCTGCGCCGACCTCGCCCACGCCGACTACCCCAAAACCTTCCACGACCAGCCCATCATCCCCCTCGAAGGGCTCAGCCTCCGGCCCATCTTCGAAGGCCGGACCCGCACCCCTCACGAAACGATCGGCTGGGAGCATGAGGGCAACCGCGCCTTGCGCCACGGCAAATGGAAGCTCGTCTCCCAATACCCCGGCCCCTGGGAACTCTACGACATCGAGGCCGACCGCACCGAGCTCCACGACCTGGCCGCCACCCACCCCGACAAGGTTCGAGAGCTCGCCGCTCTCTACGACCAGTGGGCCCAACATTGCGGCGTCCGCCCCTGGGACGAGGTCATCGGTCGCAACCGTCAACGCGCCGTTAGAGAATAGCATAATGAACCTTTTGATACGAGGAAGCGTTTTCTGATCTTGGGCCGCGCGAGCATTCACTCCGACGGCTCGGCCCGGAGCATCCGGGCGACCTCCGCCCAGCGATCGAACGGTCGGAACCCTTCTCCCTTCGCTCGCAACGCCTCGGCCAAGTTCCCTTTCGCGAACCGATCCCCTTCGGGAACGAGAAGCGCGGGGGCCAGGTCGGGAAGGCCGTCCCCCGCGAAGGCCACCCGCCGCCCGCCGGCCCTCGCCGCTCGCACCACCGCCGACTTGTCGATCCCCGTCTGCCTCGAATAAAACGGCGACCCCGTCGGCAACTCCATCACCAACCGACCGCGCTCGATCCGACCCGGATTCGCGAGCACCACCAGCGACACGCCCGCCCCCGCCAACAACCGCTC
>CAZRGV010000082.1:21180-28426 GCA_964599655.1 uncultured Isosphaeraceae bacterium
ATCGATGTACCACGAGCAACCGGCCGACGCGACCACCACCTCCCAGCCCGTCGCTCGCAACGCCTCGACCTCCGCCGCCAGGTCGGGGTCCAGCTCCATCCGATCCACCAGACCCAACAACGTTGCCTCGTCCGCTTCCGCTGCCCCAAACGTCGCGTTGAGCGCTTCGAAATGCGTCATCCGCCCCGCCTGATACGCCTCCCAGAACCGCAAGCTGTCCTCGCTTCCCAGCCGCTCGATCACCAGTTGATAAAAGTCGCGACGGGTCATCGTCCCGTCGAAATCCGACACCAGGATCGACCTCGCTCCCGGCAAAAGCGTCGCCGGTTCGTCCATCCGAAACCCCTCCCCGCCCCCTTGACCTCCATCCCCTCGCATCCACCCCCCGAACTTCTCTCATCCAACCCCCGATTGCCAACCCCGGTTTCTCCCTCGAAAAAAATTTCCTGAACCCTTGACAGGTCATTAGACGATACCTAAATTATCAGCATGACGACGAAATTCGCGAGTGGAACCTGACCCATGTCCGGCGGCCATCTTCAGCGCGAGATCAAAAAGAAACGCCCCTTCGGCTCGCTCGAGCAGGAGGCCATGCTCAACCTGATTCGCACCAACGACCAGTTTCAGATCCGCTTCACGCGCCTGTTCCGCGAGCACGGGCTGACACCCTCGCAATACAACGTCCTGCGCATCCTCCGCGGAGAGGGAAAGCCGCTCCCTTCGCTCGAAATCGCCAGCCGGATGGTGACCGTTGTTCCCGCCATCACCGGCCTCATCGACCGGCTCGAAGCCCTGGAAATGGTCACTCGCGAGCGCTGTCTTCACGACCGCCGCGTTGTCTACGTCGCCATCACCGAGAAGGCCCTGAAGATCCTCGCCGACCTCGACGAACCCGTCGAACAACTCCACCACGCGCTCATCGGCCACCTCTCCCAGGCCGAGCTCAAGGAGCTGATCCGACTCCTCGAAAAGGCTCGCGAGCCCCTCGGCCAGAACGACGCCTGACGTCCACGAGAGCCCGTTGTTTTTGCCCATTTACTTGACACGTCAACAATCCGAACTCCAATCAAGGAGACGACCATGATCCTCATCCGCAAGTCCCTCGAACGAGGGCATTTCGATCACGGGTGGCTCGACACGTTCCACACGTTCTCGTTCGGCGACTACGACGACCCCGAGTTCAGGGGTTTCCGCTCGCTCCGCGTGTTGAACGAGGACCGCGTGGCGCCCGGGACCGGGTTCCCCATGCACGGACACCGTGATATGGAAATCATCACGTATGTGCTCGAAGGGACGCTCGAACACCGCGACAGCATGGGCAACGGCTCATTGGTCCGCGCCGGCGATCTCCAGCGCATGACGGCGGGAACCGGCGTACGGCACAGCGAGTTCAACCCCTCGCCCAGCGAGCCGGTCCACCTCTACCAGATCTGGCTCTTGCCTTCGCGTCGCGGCCTTGAGCCCAGTTACGAACAGCGGTCGTTCCCCAACGACGAGACGCGAGGCCGGTTCCGCGTCGTCGCCTCGCCCGAGGGCGGAGACGGCACGCTTCGCATCCAGCAAGACGCAACCCTTTCGCTGGCCACGCTCGAACCCGGCCAGTCGATCACGCAAAACCTCCGAGCCGGCCGGCACGCCTGGCTCCAGGTGCTCCAAGGCTCGATCGACCTGAACCAACACGCGATGGCCGCCGGCGACGGCGCCGCCATCCGCGACGAACCGGCCCTGAACCTCCAGGCCGTGGAACCATCCCAAGTCCTGCTCTTCGACCTCGTTTAACTTACGAACGGAGATCCCAACATGCCTCGAATCGTTCAAGGAATTCCGTCCGTGCTGGGCCGGGTCTCGCTCACGGCCATCGTCTTCCTCGTCGCCGGCAGCGTCTCGCTCCGGTTCGGGTACAAAGCACGCCTGGGAGCCGCCCTGCTGCTGGTCTTCCTGGCCCTGGCGACGTACGATTTCCACGACTTCTGGACCCTCAACGACCCCAAGGCCCAACAGGAGCAGATGATCCCATTCCTGAAAAACGCGGCCCTGATGGGCGCGTTGCTCCTGATCCTCGCCAACGGCACCGGCCCGTTTGGCCTCGAGGCCCGGCCACGATCGGCCACAACCACCACCTTGATCCAGGAAGGAGTGACCTCATGAACGCTCAACCTCGCCTGCTCGCGTTCGCGGGAAGCACGCGGAAGGATTCGTACAACAAGCGATTGGTGCGCATCGCCGCCAGGGGCGCCGAGTCGGCCGGGGCCGAAGTCACCCTCATCGACCTCGCGGACTTCCCCTTGCCCCTCTTCGACGCCGATCTGGAAGCGGCGCACGGCATGCCCGCGAACGCCCAGCGATTGAAGGCGATGCACATCGAGCACGACGGCCTGCTCCTCGCCTCGCCCGAGTACAACAGCTCGATCACCGCCGTCCTCAAGAACACGATCGACTGGGTCTCGCGCCCCGCCCCCGGCGAGCCGCCCCTCGTCGCCTTCAAGGGCAAGGCCGCGATCCTGATGAGCGCCTCCCCCGGCAACCTCGGCGGCCTCCGCGGCCTCGTTCACCTCCGGTCGATCCTGGCGAACCTCGGCATGATCGTCCTCCCCGACCAGGTCGCTATCCCCCGCGCCTCCGAGGCCTTCCACGAAGACGGCACCCTCAAGGACCCCAAACAGCAAGACTCCGTAACCGCCCTCGGCCAAACCCTCGCCCAGTTCGAGGCAAAGCTCAAACGCTAAGAAACCGCGCGGGACGACGTTGGCCAATCCGTAGGACCTGGACGGCCGGGAATCGGCACAAGCCCCCAAACCCAAGCCGAAACTCCGGCGTCTCGTGCCGAGACCCCAGCCACACAAACCGGCGCTTTTTCCTGTGACAGGAATCAGGATAGTCTCACAGAGTGCCGAACAGCCCGCCCGCCTCCGGGGCGATCCCCGCCCCGGATCTTCGTCACGTCGTTTTCTTTTAAGGTAAATCAAATTATTATTGATAATGAAAAAATCATTATAACACACGTTTCTGTTTTCCCGTGGATCTTCACGGGTCGATCGGCACTCCGGAAGGCGAGGTCCTGCCGTTGCCGTCCCACGAGGCCGCGAGCCCTCCCGGCTCGGCCCTTTGAGGTTCCCGGAGCGCGCGCAGGTCGGCCTCTAGGTCGGCCACGTCGCCATCCGCGTCCGGCTTACCCGCGGTGGCGGTCAGGCGACGCACCTGCTCGCGGAACGCGGTGGCCTGAGCCTCGTAGAGCTCGACCACGCGGGCGACGTTGGCCTTTACCCAGGCTTCCAGCCGCCGATCGTGGAACTCCACGACATCGGCGATCTCCGGGCCGTGCCGCTCCCAGATCGCGCGCTCGGCGGCTCGAACGGCGAGCGGACGCGCCAGACCGGCCCACCACGGCCGGGTCGCGGAGACGTTCGCGACCCGACGATCGAGGTCGGGAACGGGCAGTCCGCCGACATGGTAATCCCGGATCGTCGCGGGCTCGGCAGTCGCCACCGGGGCCGCTCTTCCCAGCTGATCGATGGTCTCGGCCAAGACCTGTTGGAGGCGGTTGACGAGTTCCAGGGCCTCACGCCCTCGCCAAGCCAGCGCGTCCTCGATGGTCCGGACGAGTGCTCCATCCGTTTCCGAGGACTCGCGGAAGATCAGGCGCTCCGCGGTGGCGTGGGGAATCGTCTCGGTGAGGGATCGACGGCCCTCGGACCAGCTCAACGCACGGCCTCGAGCCTGTCGGATCGCCTCGTCCGCGGCATCCAGTAGCCGCCGGGCCGTGTCCGTATCGACCTGGGCTCTTCCGGCGACCTGGGCTCCCTGTTGCTTGGCGCGAAGAGTTTCCAGGACGGCGATGACCGACTCGCGAAGGTGGGCGATTTTGCGCCGGATCGACGCCTCCGTCAGACTACGGTGACGGTCGAGTAACGGCTTCAAGTCCTCGTCGAACCATTGATTGAGCAGCGACTCATCAGACCCGATGATGCTTACCGGATGGACCGGCAGCTCGACGCCCAGTTCTCGGCGGAATTGCTCCCGAGTATAGTCCACCAGGCGCGCCCGGTCGCCCGGCGCGAGCAGGTCGGCCTTGCTCAGAAGCACCATCGCCGGAACACCCGCCTCGTAGAGGGACCGGAGCAGCGCCAGGCCCTCCTGATTGATTGTGGACCCGGCATCGACGAGAACGATGCCCAGGTCGCAGCGCGGCAGGTACGCCAGCGACTCGGCGGCACCAGCCAGCGCAAGGGAACCGATGCCCGGCGTGTCCACGAGCACCACGCCGTCACGCAGGCGGGGTGACGGCAGCCTCACGAGGATGCTGGTGACGTGCTTGGCGTTGCCGGGATTTCCTTCCTCCGACGCGTACTCCCAGAGCTGATCCAGCGAAATGGACCGCGGGCTGGACTCCGCGAACGCGATCGAGACGCCCGGCGTCTCGCCGTAGGCCAGGCGGGTCGGCACGGCGGTCACGGGAGTCACGCCGACCGGGAGGGCGTCCGTCCCTGCGATGTGATTCAGCAGCGACGACTTCCCGGAGCTCACCCGCCCAAAGACCGCCACCTCGAAGGTCGGGGATTCGATCCGGCCAATGATCATATCCAGAGCGGGCCGGAACTCGACGAGCCGCCAACGCGAGGTAATCCGCTCCAGAAGGTCGAGCGTGGCCCGGCTCGCCGGCGAGGCGTCCAGGCGCGCCAGTCGCTGCGCCAGGTCGCGTCCCTGGCCCTGGCGAACATACGCCCCGACCCGATCAATCAATCGTTCCAGGTCATCATGGATCTTGAGGAGCCGCAGCCGCTCCGACTCCTCCAGAGGCCCGTAGCCCCGAAGCTTCTCGGGCCTCAGTTCGTCGATGGTAATGCCGACGAAGCTGATGCCGCACTGGAGGGCCCAGCGCCGGCTCGTCGGTCGGACCTCGAGGGCAATCTCGCACTCCCGGAGATGGGCCAGCATCGCCTCACGGATGCGAGCGAAGTAATCTCCGACGACCTTTGCCTCGGTGGGCGATAGGTCGTTCACGTGCGGCGAGAACGGCGAGGGTCTGGCGTCCGGCACGAGAAGCGACTCCAACTCCGACATCCGCCGATGGATGTCCAGGAAGCCGCAGAGAATGGCACGCTTTTGGGGCTCGTTCAGCGAAGCCATGGGCCAGTATGCTCCGTTACGTTCCGGTCGGGTCCAGGCACCGGGTGCGGACGAGAACCAAAAAAAACCCCCGGGGATTTCCCCGAGGGCTTTGGCCGTGATTCGGCACCCCACACGGAGAGAAGATCTCCCGGTAGGGGTCATCAGCCGCCTTGGGCGGCGGTTCGTGGCGAACCCCATCGCCGATGCTCCGACACCTGGAATTGTCGGCGGAACCCGCAACCGCGTCAAGCGACCCCGGCCTGCCAGGACCGAAGACCGTTGACGGAACTCCGGCCTCCTTGGCCCCTCCTTTCAATCCTCGTCATCCGCGTCGTCATCGTCGCCCACACGGTCAATCCGCACGACCCGGCCGCCCGAGCCGCTCGGGCCCAGGATGGTTGAGCCCAGGAGGTACAGTTGGCCCTTGTCATCCTGGCCGAACCCTTTGATGAACATCCCCACGTTCGGGATCAGCTCCGCCAACCGCCCCGCCTCCAGGTCGGCGACGAACAGTTGGCCGTTCAGCTCGCCGAAGACGTACTGGCCCCGAAGCGCCTGGATCTTCGAGCCGCGATAGACATAGCCCCCGATCACGGCCTGGCGGGTCACCTTGCCGGCGTTGGCCTCGAAGTGGTCGTACTCGACGACCGGGTCGATCAACCCCGGGACCGGATCGGGGCCGTCGAACACCTTGCCATTCGACGGATCGAAGCGGAACGTCCCCTCCTTGAGGTTCCAGCCGTGGTTGCCGCCGCGCCGGACGATGTCCACCTCCTCGATCTGGTTCTGGCCCACGTCGCCCAGGAGGATGCGTCCCCCGTCCTCCTCGTCACTCTCAAGGTCGATGCTGAATCGGTAGGGGTTGCGGAACCCGTAGGCGTAGATCTCGCCCAGAGCCTCGGGCCGATGGACGAACGGGTTGTCGCGGGGAATGCGGTACTGGCCGTTGGCGCTGACGAAGCCGTGGCGGGGCGACGTCAGGGCGGGATGCAGAGGATTGATCCGGATCACCTTGCCGCGAATCGAGGCAAGGCTCTGGGCGTTGCCCGTGCCCAGGAGGTGTCCAGGGCCAACGTCGTTGGCCGCGCCGCCGTCGCCGAGCGAGGCGTAGAGCAGGCCGTCGGCACCGAAGGCGAGACTGCCGCCGTTGTGGTTGAACTGAGGCTTGTCGGAACGGAACAGCTCGCGGTAGGAACTCGGGTCGGCGACGTCGGGGTCCTGCCGGCTAACCTGCCACTCGGCGATGACCTCCTGGCAGTTGGGATTCCCCGCCGGCGCGAGCGGGGGCTGGGCCTGGGGGAAGTCGGCGACCCGAGTCACCGGCACGTTGTGCAACGTGTAAAACTTGCCGTAACCGGGGCTCTTCTTGTCGTGGAAGCCGGGATGGAACGCCATGCTCAGCAACCCTCGCTCATCGTATCCCGGATTCAGGCCCATGGGCCCACTTCCGAAGGCAGGCGCGAGCTGCGCGATCACCCCCCTGAGGTCCAGGAACGTCCGGGGCGGAATCCGCCCATTGTTTCTCAGAACCAGGATCAGGCCGGTCTGGTCCAGGAGATAGAGCCGGTCGTGCCGGCCGGGAGCGGTCTTCAGCTCCAGAGGCGCGGTCAGCCCCGTCAGGACCGGGGTCAGCTTGACCTGGATCGGACTCGGCGGGATCGGTTCCGGAATCGGATCGCTCAGAAACGTCTGAGCGCCGGCCGGCCAGCCGGCCCCCAGAACGAGGACGCAGATCGAGATCGCGAGGGCTCTCGGAAACATGGGCGCTGCTCCTGGGTTCGTGAACGGACGATCGAGCGAGCGGCCTCCAAACCCAACCCAACCACGAGTCGTCGCGAAAACGCCGAGAAATGAAACGTCGTCTCAGGGTCGGGCCATTGCGGGCCGGGCCTTCCGAGAGAGGAGTGCCCGCGGACCGGTTCAGGGACCAACTTTTTTTTCGGTAAGGCGAGCGGTCGGCGGACCGGTGTCCAGCGCAAACAAAACGGAGCGCGCCGAAGCACGCCCCGACATCCTCCGCCTCCCCACATCCGATTCCATCACCCCTAATCACTCAATCCACCAAAAAACCTCCATTCCTCCCTGCTTTTCTTAGAAATCCCAACCCGCATCTTCCGATATTGAAGACAAAGGCCCA